>NZ_AZUV01000005.1:2500-417058 GCF_000513875.1 Mesorhizobium sp. WSM1293
ACTTCATGGCAGTAATGCCGTGATTTGTCGCGGGAGACGCTCAATCTCCCGCATATGATGGGCTTGCCTAACCGCACCCTCGAACCGATCTCGAGAAGCTGGTCTTTTTGTGCCAATGACATCGAAGTTTGATCCCGCACAGGATCTGCTTCAGGCGACAATTCCTTTGGAATTGCGTGGATGCCAACTCCGTAAGGGGAAGGCTGAAGCGACAATCCTTCGGATTGCGCGGGTGGGCATTGGCAATGAGAACGATCAAGTGTCTTAAGGGCAATTGGTGGATGCCTTGGCATGCACAGGCGATGAAGGACGTGATACGCTGCGATAAGCTACGGGGAGGTGCGAATACCCTTTGATCCGTAGATTTCCGAATGGGGAAACCCACCTAAGGTACTTGGAAAATCAGAGCAGCCAGAAGGTCGCAAGGCCGGATTGCTGCTGTGGTTTCCAAGTATCGATAATAGGTAACTTACCCTGAATACATAGGGGTAAAGTGGCGAACGCGGGGAACTGAAACATCTAAGTACCCGTAGGAAAGGACATCAACCGAGACTCCGGAAGTAGTGGCGAGCGAACCCGGACCAGGCCAGTGGCGATTGAGAGACAAGCGGAACCTTCTGGAAAGTAGGGCCATAGTGGGTGACAGCCCCGTACGCGTAATGCAATCAATCGTCCTCGAGTAAGGCGGGACACGTGAAATCCTGTCTGAAATTGGGGGGACCACCCTCCAAGCCTAAGTACTCGTGCATGACCGATAGCGAACTAGTACCGTGAGGGAAAGGTGAAAAGCACCCCGACAAGGGGAGTGAAAGAGTACCTGAAACCGATTGCCTACAAACAGTGGAAGCCCAAGGTTCGTCCTGGGTGACCACGTACCTTTTGTATAATGGGTCAGCGACTTAGTGTGACGAGCAAGCTTAAACCGCTAGGTGTAGGCGCAGCGAAAGCGAGTCTGAACAGGGCGTTCAGTTCGTCGCATTAGACCCGAAACCGAGTGATCTAGCCATGAGCAGGTTGAAGGTAAGGTAACACTTACTGGAGGACCGAACCCATAACTGTTGCAATAGTTCGGGATGACTTGTGGCTAGGGGTGAAAGGCCAATCAAACTCGGAAATAGCTGGTTCTCCGCGAAATCTATTTAGGTAGAGCGTCGACCGAATACCCCAGGGGGTAGAGCACTGGATGGGCTAGGGGTCCTCACCGGATTACCAAACCTAACCAAACTCCGAATACCTGGGAGTACTAGTCGGCAGACACACGGCGGGTGCTAACGTCCGTCGTGAAAAGGGAAACAACCCTGACCTACAGCTAAGGTCCCCAAGTTATGGCTAAGTGGGAAAGGATGTGAGGATCCCAAAACAACCAGGATGTTGGCTTAGAAGCAGCCATCATTTAAAGAAAGCGTAACAGCTCACTGGTCTAAATAAGGGTCTTTGCGCCGAAAATGTAACGGGGCTAAAGCCATACACCGAAGCTTAGGGTTTGGTCCGCAAGGGCCAAGCGGTAGCGGAGCGTTCTGTAAGCTGATGAAGCCATACCCGTGAGGGGTGGTGGAGGTATCAGAAGTGCGAATGCTGACATGAGTAACGTAAGGGGAGTGAGAGACTCCCCCGCCGAAAGACCAAGGGTTCCTGCTTAAAGCTAATCTGAGCAGGGTTAGCCGGCCCCTAAGACGAGGCGGAAACGCGTAGTCGATGGGAACCACGTTAATATTCGTGGGCTTGGAGGTAGTGACGGATCATTGAGGTAGTCCAATCTTATCGGATTGAACGGGCTGCTGCGTGGTTCCAGGAAATAGCTCCTCCTTATAAACCGTACCCGAAACCGACACTGGTGGTCTGGTAGAGTATACCAAGGCGCTTGAGAGAACTATGCTGAAGGAACTCGGCAAATTGCACGCGTAACTTCGGAAGAAGCGTGACCCTTTTCTACGCAAGTAGAGGAGGGTGGCACAGACCAGGGGGTAGCGACTGTTTATCAAAAACACAGGGCTCTGCGAAGTCGCAAGACGACGTATAGGGTCTGACGCCTGCCCGGTGCTGGAAGGTTAAGAGGAGGGGTGCAAGCTCTGAATCGAAGCCCCAGTAAACGGCGGCCGTAACTATAACGGTCCTAAGGTAGCGAAATTCCTTGTCGGGTAAGTTCCGACCTGCACGAATGGCGTAACGACTTCCCCGCTGTCTCCAGCATAGACTCAGTGAAATTGAATTCCCCGTGAAGATGCGGGGTTCCTGCGGTTAGACGGAAAGACCCCGTGCACCTTTACTATAGCTTTACATTGGCATTCGTAGTGGCATGTGTAGGATAGGTGGTAGGCTTTGAAGCCTGGGCGCCAGCTCAGGTGGAGCCACCCTTGAAATACCACCCTTATTACTATGGATGTCTAACCGCGGCCCGTTATCCGGGTCCGGGACAATGTATGGTGGGTAGTTTGACTGGGGCGGTCGCCTCCTAAAGAGTAACGGAGGCGCGCGATGGTGGGCTCAGAACGGTCGGAAATCGTTCGCTGAGTGCAATGGCATAAGCCTGCCTGACTGCGAGACTGACAAGTCGAGCAGAGACGAAAGTCGGTCATAGTGATCCGGTGGTCCCGCGTGGAAGGGCCATCGCTCAACGGATAAAAGGTACGCCGGGGATAACAGGCTGATGACCCCCAAGAGTCCATATCGACGGGGTTGTTTGGCACCTCGATGTCGACTCATCGCATCCTGGGGCTGGAGCAGGTCCCAAGGGTATGGCTGTTCGCCATTTAAAGCGGTACGTGAGTTGGGTTCAGAACGTCGTGAGACAGTTCGGTCCCTATCTGCCGTGGGTGTAGGAATATTGAAAGGATCTGTCCCTAGTACGAGAGGACCGGGATGGACGGATCTCTGGTGGACCTGTTGTGGCGCCAGCCGCATAGCAGGGTAGCTATATCCGGACGGGATAACCGCTGAAGGCATCTAAGCGGGAAACCCACCTTAAAACGAGTATTCCCTGAGAACCGTGGAAGACGACCACGTTGATAGGCCGGGTGTGGAAGAGCGGCAACGCTTGAAGCTTACCGGTACTAATAGTTCGATCGGCTTGATCGTTCTCATTCCTTATGCCCATCTGACAAAGTCAGATGGTCTGTTCTCACTCACGCTTGTTCCGCCCTGCGGGCGGCGCTACGTGAGTGCGGCGCATCAGCGCCGACGGTCGACCTTGCGAAGCTTCGCTTCGAAAGGCGCCAGACCAAGAACCGTAAAGGCACACAAAGACCAGCGAACAGCCCCGAGAGGCACCCGACAGCTCCGCTGCCGATGTCTCTTTGTGCGCCTTCGCTCAAAAGCTTCTCGAACAACGTGCGTTTTGCCGACCTGGTGGTTATGGCGGAGCGGCTGCACCCGATCCCATTCCGAACTCGGCCGTGAAACGCTCCAGCGCTGATGGTACTTCGTCTCAAGACGCGGGAGAGTAGGTCGCTGCCAGGTCTGCCAAACGCACGTTGATCTCACATCCAAATCGGATGGAGAGAAATCTTCTCTTTATGAAATGGCCCGCCAAGGGATCACGGGCCGCGTAAGCGGCCCTTTCATTTGGTCAGCCATATACCTATCTGTAGGCCTCGGCTTACACAAAAATTGACGCGGGGTGGAGCAGCCCGGTAGCTCGTCAGGCTCATAACCTGAAGGTCACAGGTTCAAATCCTGTCCCCGCAACCAAATTCAAAAAAGCCCGCCATCGTGCGGGCTCTTTTGTTTTGTGCCGTGCTGTGCTGCCGGCCTGTCATCAGGCGCCCGCAACCAGCCAAGCCAAGCCGCCAGACAGAAAACGCAAATCCTCTCCCCAAAACCAACATCAAAAACAGCCCGCCAGCCACAAATGCCCGCGCGCCGTTTTGAATGCGGCTGGGGTGGCCATCGATCTGCCCAGGCTCAGGCCCCCGAAAGCGAAGCCGAAGCTGCGGCCGACTTTCTGGCCAAGCGGACATATGGAGAGCGTCACGCTGCGCCCGGAACAGATCTATCAAAGACAGGATCGGGGGCTTCAGGCGATAAAGACGCGGCCGGCGGGAGGGTACCATGCGAGCCCCCGTGCGGATACTCCACCACCCTCTCCGGTTTCGCGGCCAAAGGCCGGTAAGGCCTTGCCCAGCCCGTACGGCATCTTGGCGGCCGCGACCAGCCTCGTCGACCGGAGCGTAGAAATCCCCTTGAAGGAGACTATGAAATATATTTCACTATGTGAATTATATTGACAATGCGCGCCCGGGCTGTAATGTCCCGATCGTCGGCTTTCGGAGGAAGGTCGGCATCATCAAATCCATACGGCAGCGCTCACTGAGTGCCTGCGACGGTCATTGAGGATGGCTTCGGCCAAGGGAGGAAACTTGCGCAAATTTCTGAGCACGCTCGCAATCGCGGCGGCTGCATCGACCTGCTTTGGGTCGATGCAGGTACGCGCCGAAACCCCTAACCCGTTCAAATGCGAGCCGGGTGAAAAATACGTCATGAACGTGATGGTCTCGGGCGTCGAATACTGGTTCCCGGTCTATGAAATGTTCAAGCAGGCCGGCCAGCAATTCGGCTGCGAGACCGCCTATACGGGTACGCCGGAATACGACGTCAACAAGCAGATCGCCACCTTCGACCAGGCACTGGCGCAGAAGCCGGCGGGTATACTGGTGCATCCGATGAACTCCGATCCGTTCATCGAGCCGATCAACCGCGCCATCGAGCAGGGCACCGCGGTGGTGACCTTCGCCGCCGACTCGCCGAATTCCAAGCGCGTCTCCTACATCACCTCCGACAACAATGCCGAAGGCACCTATGCCGCCGACGCCGTTGCCAAGGCGATGGACGGCAAGGGCGAATATGCGGTGCTGGAGAATCCCGGCCAGGACAACCACGACAAGCGCGTCAACGCCTTCGTTGCCCGCATGGAAGCCAAATGGCCTGACATGAAGCTCGTCGGCCGCGCCGCTTCGAACCAGGATCCGACCAAGGCCTATCAGGCGGTTTTGAGCCTGGCCCAGGCGCATCCTGATCTTGGCGCCGTGTTCATGCCGGAGGCCAACTCGGCCATCGGTGCTGCCCAGGCCGCCAAGGAAGGCGGCGGCAAGATCCGCGTCATGCTCGCCGACGTCAACGCCAAGATCCTCGACATGATCAAGGCCGGCGAGATCTTCGGCTCGGTCAATCCCAACCAGGGCATGCAGGGCTATATGGGCTTCATGCTGTTGTGGATGGCCAAGCATCCCGGCCTGATCGATCCGATGAACGACGCCAAGCGTTCGGGTTTCAACCCGATGAGCGTGCCCTTCGTCGACAATGGCTTCTCCATCGTCTCCAAGGACAATGCGGACGACTTCTACTGGGACAAGTACCTCAAGCGTCGCGGCACCAAGGGCATCGAGGAATAGTCTCGATCGCCGCCCCGGCCTCCACAAGGCCGGACCAACCGGGAAGGAGGCTTCGGCCTCCTTCCTCCCCCGCAAGCATCGCAGGAGCATGGCGTGACCCAGGCGCCCATTCTTGAAATCCGCGGCCTGTCCAAGGCGTTCGGCCCGGTCAAGGCACTGAGCGACGTGCGGTTCGAGCTGCGGCGCGGCGAAATCCATGCGCTGTGCGGTGAGAACGGCGCCGGCAAGTCGACGCTGATGAACATGATCGCCGGTGTATTGCAGCCCGACGAGGGCGACATCCTGATCGATGGTGAGCGCATTTCGATTCACTCGCCTGCGGCCGCCCAACGTCTCGGCATCGCGCTCGTCCACCAGGAGATCGCGCTGTGTCAGGACGCCACGGTTGCCGAAAACATCTACATGGCCGCGATCAACTGCCGGCGCGCGCCGCTGATGAATTTCCAGAAGCTCTACGCTGACGCCCAGAAGGTCATGGACCTGCTCGCGCCCATTCCGGTGCGCACCAGGGTCGCCGACCTCTCCATTTCCAACCAGCAGCTCGTCGAGATCGCCAAGGCGCTGACGCTCGACTGCAAGGTGCTGATGCTCGACGAGCCGACCGCCGCACTCACCGAAAGCGAAGCGCAACGCCTGTTCTCGATCGTGCGCGGGCTTAGGGAACGTGGCATTTCGGTGGTCTATATCAGCCACCGCATGGCCGAGATCTTCTCGCTCTGCGACCGCGTCACCGTCTTCCGCGACGGCCGCTACGTGGCGACCGATGCGATAGCTGCCGTTTCACCCGACGATGTCGTGCGCAAAATGGTGGGCCGCGAAATCACCCAGCTCTATCCCGACAAGCTGGCGCCGCAAGAGCCTGGGCGCCTTCTCCTGTCGGTCGAGGGGCTTTCCGATGGGCGCCGCTTCGCCGACGTCGGTCTGCAGCTTCGCGCTGGCGAAATTCTGGGCATAGGCGGCCTGATCGGCGCCGGCCGCAGCGAGATCGCACAGACGGTCTGCGGCCTCAGGCCAATGATCTCTGGAACCGTCGCGCTCGACGGAAAGCAGCTGCGGCTGCGCAGTTATGGCGATGCGGTCAAGGCGGGGCTGGTCTATCTCTCTGAGGATCGCAAAGGCTCCGGCGTGTTCCTCGATCTGCCGATCGCGGCGAACATATCGGCGCTCGACCTCGGCCGGCTCACCGGGCGCCTCGGCCTGCTCGACCGCAAGGCCGAGGATCGTCAGGCGCGGGAGCTGACCGGCAGGCTCGGCGTGCGCATGGCCGGCATCGAGGCCACTGTGTCGACGCTGAGCGGTGGCAACCAGCAGAAGGTTGCCATCGCCAAGCAGCTGTCCGTCAGTCCCAAGGTCATCATCATGGACGAGCCGACGCGCGGGATCGATGTCGGCGCCAAGGTCGAGATTCACCGGCTGCTGCGCCAGCTAGCCGGCAGCGGTGTCGGCGTCATCATCATCTCGTCCGAACTGCCGGAGCTGATTGGCTTGTGCGACCGCGTTCTTGTGGTTCGCGAAGGCAGGATCGCCGGCGAACTCGCCGCCAGCGAGCTCGGCGAGGAAGCCATCATCATGCTCGCCTCGGGCGTCCAGGACAGTTCAATTCAAAGGCAGGCCCAGAATGTCGCCTAGGGAATCAGGAGAAGCGCTCGTGCACGCCGAGATCAAGTCCGCCGGGCGGCGCATCAACTTCGCTCACCTCGCCTCGATGCGCGAGGCCGGGCTGATCGTCATCATCCTGGCGCTGTGCATCGCCATGAGCTTCGCCTCGCCGCACTTCCTGACATGGGGCAATTTCCGCGCCATGCTGATGAGCTTCTCCATCGAAGGCATCGTCGTCGTCGGCATGACCGTCCTGCTCATCGTCGGCGGCATCGACCTTTCCGTCGGCTCGGTCGTGTGTTTCTCGATGGTGGTCTCGGGTGCGCTGTTCCTCGCCGGGCTCGATCCCTGGACGGCAAGCCTGATCGGCATCGGCGTCAGCGCGCTGATCGGCGCGGCCATGGGCTTCTTCGTGACCGTGATAGGGCTCAATCATTTCATCACGTCGCTGGCCGCCATGGTCATCGTGCGCGGCATGTGCCTGGTGGTCACCAAGGGCACGCCGCTGTCGCTGTTCACCTTGCCGCCGGCCTTCAAGGCCATCGGCCAGGGCAGTTTCAACAACATCCCCTATGTCATCCTGATCTTCATCGTCGTGGTGGCGATCTTCGACTTCCTGCTGCGTCGCGCCACGGCCTTCCGCAAGGTTTTCTACACCGGCTCCAACGAGAAGGCCGCGCAGTTCTCCGGCATCAGGACCAATCAGGTGAAGTTCTGGGTCACGGTGCTGTGCTCGACCCTCGCCGGAGTGGCCGGCGTCATCTACATGGCGCGCTTCGGCGCGGCGACGCCGACCTTCGGCGCCGGCATGGAGCTCAACATCATCGCCGCGGCCGTCATCGGCGGCGCCTCGCTGAATGGCGGCTCGGGCACCATCTTCGGGGCGATCCTCGGCATGGCTCTGCTGTCGGTGGTGACGAGCTCGCTTATCCTGCTCGATGTCTCGGTCTATTGGCAGGACATGATCAAGGGATGCATCCTGCTGGCAGCGGTGTCGATCGATCACTTCCTGCACCGCAAGAAGTCCTGAACCTCAAAGGCGGCGAAGCAAGACCATGGCCCCTCCCAACACCCGCGACGACATCGCCGCTGTTCGTCAGATGCACCAGGCGCTTGTCCTGCATTATGTCGAAGGCAAGACCCAGGCCGAGATCGCCGGGGAACTCGGCATCTCACACGCGACCGTCAACCGGCTGATCAAGCGCGGTCACCAGCTCGGTCTCGTCGAGATCAAGATCAAGTCGCCGATCGATCATCTGGTCGACCTGGAAGCGCGGCTGGTGGCGCTGGGCGGCATCGAGCGGGCGATGGTGGTGCCGTCGGTCTCCGAAAATCCGCACACCGCCCTGCAGCGGGTCGGCGAGGCGGCGGCTGGGCTGCTGCTCGACACCATCAAGGACGGCGACACGATTTCGATCACCGGCGGCAAGGGCGTCAGCGCGCTGGTCGCCGGTCTCAAGCCGGGGCGCCGCTACGACGTCGAAATCATTCCCGCCACCGGGCTGGTGCAGGGCAAGCACTACACCGATGTCAACCACGTCGCCTCGCTGATGGCCGACAAGCTCGGCGGCCGCGCCTATCAGATCCATGCGCCGTTGTTTGCGGACACCGCGCAGCAGCGCGAGATGCTGATGGGCATCAGCTCCGTCGCCGACGTGTTTCGCAAGGCGCGCGAGGCCGATGTCGCGGTGGTGGGTGTCGGCTCCATCCTGACCGACGATTCCAGTTACTACGATTTGCATCCGTCCTCGAATGCCGATCGCCAGGCGATCGAGAAGTCCGGGGCAACAGGCGAGCTGCTCGCCCATCTCATCGACCGCCGGGGCAAGCTTTGCAACTACTCGCTCAACCGTTCACTGGTCTCGCTGACGCTGGACGAGTTCGCGACCATCCCGCGCTCGATCGGCATTGCAAGCGGCGCCAGCAAGGTCGCGCCGATCCTCGCCGCCCTGCGCGGCAACCATCTCGACACCATCGTCACGGACGAGGCCACGGGGCTCCAGATCCTCGAGCTGGCCGAACAGGAGGCAGCATGAATTCTCGACAGATCCAGCGGCAGATCGGCAAGTCCGGCATATCGGCGTCGGCCGTGGGCCTGGGCACCTGGGCGATTGGCGGATGGATGTGGGGCGGCACCGACGAAAAGGAGTCGGTGCGGGCGATCGAAGCCTCGATCGATGCCGGCCTCAGCCTGATCGACACAGCGCCGGCCTACGGTCTTGGCCGCAGCGAGGCGATCGTCGGCACCGCCATCAAGGGCAAGCGCGACAAGGTGGTGATCGCGACCAAATGCGGGCTGAACTGGCATTCGGGCAAGGGCGGGCATTTCTTCGACCAGGACGACAAGCCAGTGCATCGCTATCTCGGCGCCGACGGCATCGCCTATGAGGTCGAGCAGAGCCTGCGGCGTCTCGGCACCGATCATATCGACCTCTACATCACCCATTGGCAGGACCCGACGACGCCGATCGCCGAGACGATGGCGGTATTGGAAAAGCTCAAGGCAGCCGGCAAGATCCGCGCCATCGGCGCCAGCAATATCAGCGCCGAGGATCTCGGCCATTATATCGATGCCGGCCAGCTCGATGCGATCCAGGAGCGCTATTCGATGATCGACCGCGACATCGAGAGCAGCCTGCTGCCGATCACTCGCCGCCATGACATCGCCACGCTCAGCTATTCGTCGCTGGCGCTGGGGCTGCTCACCGGCACGGTCGACCCCGGCCGCACATTCGGCGGCGACGACCAGCGCAAGGACAACCCGCGCTTTTCCACGGCCAACCGGCAGAAGGTGGCAAAGCTGAAGGAGGCCATCGCCCCTATCGCCGAGAGCCACCAGGCGTCGACGGCGCAGATCGTCATCGCCTGGACGCTCGCCCAGCCGGGCATCACCTTCGCCCTGTGCGGCGCGCGCAATCCCGAACAGGCGCTCGACAATGCACGGGCCGGCGAGATCACGCTTGCGGCAGGCGAGCTTGCGGCAATCGACGCCGCGGCAGCCGCGCATCTCACTGCGATGGATGCCTGAGCAAAAAAAGGCAACAGCCCCGATGAACCGTAGCCATACGTTAGCCGGTCTGCGCGACCGGCCTGATATCGCCGTGCTCGTCATCGGTGGCGGCATCAACGGCATTAGCGTCTTTCGCGAACTGGCGCTGCAAGGCGTCGATGTCGTGCTGGCGGAAAAGGGCGATTATTGCAGCGGCGCCAGTGCCGCCCTTTCACGCATGGTGCATGGCGGCCTGCGCTACCTCGAAAACGGCGAATTCAAACTGGTGCGCGAATCGCTGCTCGAACGTGACCGGCTGTTGAGGAATGCCCCGCACTATGTGGCCCCGTTGCCGACGACGGTGCCGATCTTCGACATTTTCTCCGGCCTTGCCAACGGTGCGGTGCGTTTCCTGGGTCTGACGCGGCGGCCGAGCCGGCGTGGTGCGCTGGTCATCAAGACCGGCCTGGCCATGTACGACCTGTTCACCGCCGCACGGCGTTTGATGCCGACGCACAGGTTCAGGGGCCGCGCCGAAACCTTGAGAAAATGGCCGGCGATCAATCCGGCGATCCGCAATTCGGCGACCTACTACGACGCCTGGGTGAGCCGGCCCGAACGCCTCGGCCTGGAGATGCTGCTGGACGCCACGGCGAGCGCGGCGAACGCCCGCGCCTTGAACTACGCTCAGGTATCGTCGACAGGTGATAGCCTCGCCATTACCGACACGCTGACGGGCGAACAACTGCCGGTACGGGCGCAATTGGTGATCAACGCCACTGGCGGCTGGATCGACCTGACCAACAAGGCCATCGGGGCGGCGGCGCAGACGATGATGGGCGGCACCAAGGGCTCGCATCTCATCGTCGACAATGCAGAACTGTTCGACGCGCTCGGCGGCCATATGGTCTATTACGAGAACGAGGACGGGCGCATCTGCATCCTGTTTCCCTATCTCGGCAAGGTGCTGATAGGCTCGACCGACATCCGGGTCGACGATCCGGACAAGGTCCGTTGCGAGGAGGACGAGCAGCGCTACATCCTGCAGTCGCTCGCCTTTGTATTCCCGTCGATCAAAGTAGCTGAAAACCAGATCGTGTTCCGCTTCGCCGGCGTGCGACCCTTGCCCGCCAGCGAGGACAGTTTTACCAGCCGCATACCGCGCGATCATTTTTGCGAGTTCGTAGAAGCGAGCGGGCGCCTGCCGGCGACACTGTGCATGATCGGCGGCAAATGGACCACCTTCCGTTCGTTTGGAGCGCTGGCCGCCGACATGGCACTGAAGCGGCTCGGCCTCGCGCGCAGCCAGGGAACGCAGGACATGGCCATCGGTGGCGGCCGTGATTTTCCGGCCGACCCGGACGCCTGGTGCGCGTCATTCGCCGCCGAGCATGGCCTGACGGTCGAGCGCGCGCAAACGCTTCTGCAGCGCTATGGCACGTCGGCCAGGGATTTCGTTTCGCACCCGGCGGGCGAACAGATGCTGCCGCAGTCGGACTATTCGGCAAGCGAGATGGGGCGCATCATCGAGCGCGAGCAGGTCGAGTGCCTTGCCGACCTGTTCTTGCGCCGCACCACCATCGCCATTTCAGGCGGTCTCAGCTTCGACCTCGTCAACGCCGTTCTCGACATGCTGGCGGCGCACAAGGGCTGGAGCGCCAGCGAGGCTGCCACCGAGCGCTCGACCTTCCTCGCCTTGCTGGCCGACCGGCACGGCATCGACCTCCAGACACATCAAAGGAGCGCCCTATGCGCGTAAACAAGAAAGTCCGTATGAACCGGCTGTTCGGCGGCGGCCGCTGCCTCGACGTCGCCATCGATCATGGCGTCTGCAACGAGCCGAGTTTCCTTGCCGGGCTGGAAGACATGGCCAGCGTGGTCAATCAGCTGGTCAAGGCTGGCCCCGACGCCATCCAGATGAACTACGGCCAGGCCGACCTGCTGCAGGCCGTGCCTGGCAAGGACAAGCCGGCGCTGGTGATGCGCATCGACATGGGCAATCCCTATAACAGGATACGCCACCGGGCGATGTGGGCGGTGCTGCAGAACGAAGCCGAGCCCTTGCTTGGCGCCATCGAGATGGATGCGGCTTGCGTCGTGGTCAATCTGTTCATGCTACCCGACGAGCCGGACCTGTTCCGGCAATGCGTGCAGAACATCGCCCGCGTGCGCGCCGATTGCGAGAAATACGGCCTGCCGCTGATGATCGAGCCGCTGGCCATGCTGCCGGTCACCGAGCATGGCGGCTACATGGTCGACGGCGACGCCGATAAGATCGTCACCTTGACCCGGCTTGCCCGCGAGATGGGTGCCGATATCGTCAAGGCCGACCCGACCACCGATCCCAACGACTTCCACCGCGTTGTCGAGGCGGCGCGCTGCCCGGTGCTGGTGCGCGGCGGCGGCAAGGAGGATCTGCGTGCCGTGTTCGACAAGTCGGCCGCCTTGATGGCACAGGGTGCGCTTGGCATGGTCTACGGCCGCAACATCTACCAGCATGCCAACCCGAGCGCTGTCGTGCGCGGGCTGATGGCAATCATTCACGACGATGCCGATGGCGGCGCAGCCTGGGATCTGTACAACCAGGCATAGGCTGCGGTCTCGGGAGGCGCCAATGGCAAGCTATATCCTCGGTCTCGATGCCGGCAACACCGTCATCAAGGCCATCCTCTTCGACCTGTCGGGCCGCGAACTGGCATTCGCCGCCCGTGACGGCCGCTCGTCCATGCCAAAGCCCGGACATGTCGAACGCGACCTCGACGAACTCTGGCGCAATTCGGTCTCGGTCATTGGTCAATGCATCGCTGAAGCCGGTATCGACGCCGGCGAGATCGTCGCCATCGGCTGCGCCGGCCATGGCAACGGGCTCTACGCGCTCGATCGTGCGGGCGCGCCATTGATCGGCATCCAGTCGCTCGACACACGCGCCGTCGACATCGTTGCCGAATGGGCAGAACAGAATGTCGGCGACCGCACCTACGCACATTGCCTGCAGCGGCCGTGGGCGGCGCAGACGCCGACCCTGCTTGCCTGGCTCAAGCGCTTTTCGCCGGCTTTGTTTGCCAGCATCGGAACTGTGTTCTTGTGCAAGGATTTCGTCGTCAACCGCCTGACAGGTGCGCGCAGCAGCGATACTTCAGATATGTCGGGCTGCGGCCTGCTGCAGATGCAGGACCGCCGCTACGAGCCGGACCTGCTTGCCGCCTATGGGCTCGGCGATTGCATGGACCTGCTGCCGCCAGTGCTGGAATCGGCCGACATTGCCGGCCATGTCAGCGCGGAGGTGGCGGCCCTGACGGGACTGCGCGCCGGCACGCCGGTCGTCGCCGGGCTGTTCGATGTCGTCGCCAGCGCGGTCGGTTCGGGCGTGACCAGAACCGGTGCCGCCTCGGTCATCGCCGGAACCTGGAGCATCAACCAGGTCATCACCGACAAGCCGATCCGCGACCCTTCGATCTTCATGCTGTCGACTTTCGATCGCCAGCGCTATCTGGCGATCGAATCCAGTGCCACCTCGGCCGCCAATCTCGAATGGATCGTTCGCGAATTCCTCGAACATGGCGGCGAAGCCGGCAAGTCGCCATTCGAATTGTGCAGCGAACTGGTGGCGTCCGTCGATCCCAACAGCGACATCCCGATCTATCATCCCTTCCTTTATGGCTCGCAGCAGAATGGCCATGCGCGCGCCGGCTTCTACGGCATCGCCGGCTGGCACAGCCGAGCCCATCTGCTGCGTGCGCTGTTCGAGGGTGTCGCCTTCGAGCACAAGCGCCATGTCGAGACCCTGCACAAAGCGGGCGCCGATTTCGACCAGGTGGTGCTGTCCGGCGGCGGCTCGCGCAGCAGCGTCTGGCCGCAGATTTTCGCCGATGTGCTCGGCGTGCCCGTCACCGTGGCGCGCAGCCGCGAAACCGGCGCGCTGGGAGCGGCGATCGCGGCGGGCACCGGCGTCGGCATTTTCGCGGACTACAGTGCCGGTGCAGCCGCCATGACAGCGGCCGCCCGACATTTTGTACCCAACGAGACGGTTGCTCACGCATACGCACGGCGGTATCGACTCTATGGCGAAATCAACCAGGCGATGACCCCGATGTGGGAGCGCATCGCCGGACAGCAGGCGCGCACGTGACCGAAGCTTCACCGTCTCCGTTCGGCAGTTACGACTACGTCATCGTCGGTGCCGGCTCCGCCGGCTGCGTGCTCGCCAACCGGCTCTCGGCCGATCCGCGCAACAAGGTGCTGCTGCTCGAGGCCGGCGGCAGCGACCGCTATCACTGGGTCGATATCCCGATCGGCTATCTCTTCTGCATGGGAAACCCGCGCACCGACTGGATGATGAAGACCGAGCCGGAAGCCGGTCTCAACGGACGCAGCCTCAACTATCCGCGCGGCAAGGTGCTTGGCGGCTGTTCATCGATCAACGGCATGATCTACATGCGCGGCCAGGCTGCCGACTATGATGGCTGGCGCCAGGCCGGCAATGCCGGCTGGGGCTGGGACGATGTCCTGCCTTACTTCCTCAAGTCGGAAGACTTCCATGGTGGCAAGAGCGCCATGCACGGCAGCGGCGGCGAGTGGCGGGTCGAACGGCAGCGGCTTTCATGGCCGATCCTCGACGCCTTCCGGGACGCGGCCGAGGAACTCGGCATTCCGCGCACCGAAGACTTCAACACCGGCACCAATGAAGGCTCGGGCTATTTCGAGGTCAACCAGAGGAAGGGCGTCCGCTGGAACACATCGAAGGCGTTTTTGCGCGGTATAGCGGGGCGCAAGAACCTGCGCGTAGTGCTCGGCGCGGAAACCGAACGGCTCGAATTCGACGGCCGGCGCGTCACCGGACTGGTTTTCCGCCAAGGCGGCCGCCTGCATCAGGTCCGCGCTGGACAGACGATCCTTGCGGCCGGCGCCATCAACTCGCCCAAGCTGCTCGAACTGTCGGGGGTGGGGCGCCCCGACCTGCTCTCGGGCATCGGCGTGGATGTCCGTCACGCGCTGCCGGGTGTCGGTGAAAATCTGCAGGACCATCTGCAGATACGCACCGTCTTCAAGGTCGCCAACACCGCCACACTCAACCAGCGCTACCACAATCTGGTCAGCCGTGCGTCGATGGGGCTGGAATACGCGCTCAAGCGCAGCGGGCCGCTGTCGATGGCGCCAAGCCAGCTCGGCATCTTCGCCAGGAGCGATCCGCGCCTCGCAACGCCCGATCTGGAATATCATGTGCAACCGCTGAGCACCGACCGTCTGGGCGAGCCGCTGCATCGCTTTCCCGCGGTCACCGTCTCGGTCTGCAATCTGCGTCCGGAAAGCCGGGGCAGCGTGCACATGGCTTCGTCCGACGCGCGGGAGGCGGCGAGGATCCGGCCGAACTATCTTTCCACCGAGGGAGACCGCAGCGTGGCCGTCGCGTCGTTGCGCCATGTCCGCAGTTTGATGAAGGCTCGGGCGGTGGCGCGCTTTGCGCCGGAAGAGATGCTGCCCGGCACGCAGTATGACAGCGATGAAGAACTCATCCGCAAGGCCGGCGATATCGGCACGACGATCTTCCACCCCGTCGGCACCTGCAAGATGGGTTCGGATACGATGGCGGTGGTCGACGACGGCCTGCGTGTTCACGGGCTTGCCGGGCTGCGCGTGGTCGATGCCTCGATCATGCCGACAATCGTCTCGGGCAACACCAACTCGCCGGTCGTCATGATCGCGGAGAAGGCAGCCGAGATGATCCTGCAAGAGGCCCGCTGACCGCCATCGGCTTCAAGCCGTGGCAACACCGCGCGATCGCCGCTTCTCGGCCGCCGCGAGCAGATCGACGAAGGTGCGCACCTTGGCGGGCCGGAACCGGGCCGGCGGAAAGACTGCGTGGATGCCGCCTGACGGCAGGCTCCAGTCGGCAAATACCGGCACCAGCCGCCCCTCGGCGATATCGTCGCTGACGCTGTAGTCCGGAAAGACGCCCAGCCCGATGCCGACGAGCACGCAAGCAAGGGCGGCGGGACTCTTGTCGCACATGAGGACCGGATTGAGCTCGGTCAGCACCGTTTCGCCATCCCTGGAAAACAGCCATTGGCCGACGCCGCGCAACTGGGTGTTGCCGACCCAGGCCAGCGATCTTGCCTGGTGCGGCGTCAGGTCGGGCGGCAGGCTCGCCGCGAAGCCAGGGCTCGCCACCACGATTTGCCGGATCGTCCCCAGCCGCCGCGCCTGGTTCGAGGAATCGGTGAGCCAGCCGACGCGGATGCCGAGATCGATCTGCTCGTCCACCAGATTGCTGACGGCGTCGTCGAAGATCGCCTCGACGCGCATCTGCGGATAGGTTCTGAGATAGGCCGCCATGACCGGAGCCACCATCTTGGTGCCGTAGTCGAGCGGCGCCGTCAGCCTCAGCGTTCCGCTCGGTTCGACGGTCCCGCGCGAGATTTCGCCATAGGCGGCCTCCGCTTCCCGCAGGATGATCATCGCGCGGTCATAGAAGAGGCGACCCTCTTCGGTCGGCGTGACACGCCGGGTCGTGCGCTGCAGCAGCGTTGCGCCCAGTTCCTCTTCGAGCTTGCCGATCTGATGGCTGACCACGGCCTTGGCGACGCCAAGCCGGTTGGCTGCGGCCGTGAACGAGCCGGTTTCCATCACCGTGGTGAAGTAGGCGAGCCGATTGAGGTTCAGAAGTTCGGCCAAGCTGGCTGCCATTTGTATGATCAGATCATACAGTTTGTACTATTGGGTGCCATTTATCGCAAGACCCCCACCTGCCACATATCAGCCAACGGCATTCCATCAAGCCGGCAGCCGGATCATGGGTAGCAGCGATTATGAACAATTCAGAAGTGACCTATCTTTTCGATCCGCTGTGCGGCTGGTGCTATGGTGCCACCCGGATGCTCGGCCGGTTGTCGGCCACCGGCGTGCGCGTCGAGCTGCTGCCGACCGGCCTGTTTTCCGGCGCCGGCGCGCGTCCGATGGATGAAGGTTTTGCGGCGCACGCCTGGGCGAACGACCAGCGCATCGAGCGCCTGACCGGACAATCGTTCACGCCGGCCTACCGGCACAATGTCCTCAATGTCCGTGGCACCCTGCTCGACTCACATGCCGCCACACTCGGCATCACTGCCGCTGGCCTGGAGGACCCTAGCCGCCGGTTTGCGGCGCTGAAGACGATCCAGCATGCGCGCTATGTAGAAGGACGCGATGTCGTGACGATCGGCGGTGTGGCCGAGGTGCTCGCCGCCGACGGCATGGCGGACGCCGCCGAAATGCTCAAGGCGCCGACCGAAACATTGCTGACGGCTCACCGCGACCAGGTTGGCCGTGGCCGTGCGCTGTTCCAGCGCCTGCATGCCGATGGCGTGCCTTCGCTCGCGGTCATCCGCAACGATGCGCCCCGGCTCATCGGTTCGAACGCGCTGTTCGGCAGCTTCGACAATCTCGTCGCCCACATCGCGGCGGCGTGACCCCATCCTCCAGACCCCCAAGCATAAGGAAACAGACATGGCAAAAGTCGCTCTCATTGGTGCATCGGGCGCTGTCGGTTCGCGCCTTCTCAGGGAACTCTCCGATGGCGGCCATACCGTCACGGGCATCGCGCGCAACCCGGAAAAGATTGTCGCGCTTCCGGGCGTGACGGCCAGGAAGGGCGATGTCTTCGACACAGAAGGTCTCGCGGACCTGATCCGCGGCCATGACGCTGTGATCAGCTCTGTGCATTTCCTGGACAGCGATACCGATGCGCTGATCGAGGCGGTGCGCGCCTCCGGCGTGAAGCGCTATCTCGTCGTCGGCGGCGCCGGCAGTCTCGAAGTCGCGCCCGGCAAGCGGCTGGTCGATAGCCCCGACTTCCCGGCGATCTACAAGGCAGAAGCGCAGAAGGGCGCCGACTTCCTGGACAGATTGAAGACGGTCGACGACCTCGATTGGACGTTCCTGTCGCCATCCGCCATGTTCGTGCCTGGCGAGCGCACCGGCAAATTCCGCCTCGGCAAGGACACGCTTCTCGCCTCCGACAAGGGCAGCAGCATTTCCTTCGAGGACTACGCGATCGTCATGGTCGACGAGATCGAGAAGCCGGCCCATATCAGGCAGCGCTTCACCGTCGGCTATTGAGCGAACGGGTGGCGGCGGCCGGGTCTCAATCGAGGCCGGCCGACGCCAGTCGCATCAGGGTCCGGTTCAATCTCGGTGCTGCCGCCACCAGCGCCTTGCCGATGGCCGATTGCGGTGCGTCGATGACGGTTCGGGCATCGCCGTTCTCGGCAACCCGGCCGGCGTCGAGAAGGATGACGCGGTGGGCGACCGACCGGATGACGCCGAGATCATGTGAAATGAAGAGATAGGCGATCTTTTCCTGGCGCTGCAGGTCGAGCAAAAGCTCGAGGATCTCCCCGCGCACGGAAACGTCGAGCGCCGACACCGCTTCATCGAGCACGATCAGCAACGGCTTCGTGGCGATGGCGCGGGCAATGGCGACGCGCTGCCGCTGGCCGCCTGAGATTTCATGGATGGCACGCGGGGCGAGGTCCGCCGTCAGCCCGACGCGCTCCAGCAAGGCGGCGATGCGGCGCGGGCGCTCGCTGCGGGAAGCGATGCCATGGATGCGCAAGGGATCGTCGAGCACACGCGCCACTGTGGCGCGCGGGTTGAAGGCGGCAAGCGGGTCCTGGAACACCATTTGCAGGCGCGCGCGGCGGGCACGCAGTGCTGCGCTGCGCAGGGCCAGGAAATCGTCGCCTTCGAACTCGATGCGTCCGTCGTCCGGCTCGATCAATCGCAGCACCACCCGCGCGATCGTCGATTTGCCGCTGCCGGAGGGTCCGGCCAACGCCAGCGTTTCGCCCGGCTCGATGTGAAAGGAGACATCGTCGACTGCAGCGATGGTGTTGTCGCCTCGACGGTAGCGCTTGGTGAGATTGGACACCGCCAGCAGGCTCATGCGTGGAGCCCGGCTCGGTTCAGCAGCGGCTTGGTGTCGAGGCCGATATCGGCATCGAGCAATGCGCGCGTATAGGGCTGGGCCGGGGCGCCGACAATCTGCGCCGTCATGCCAAGCTCGACCAACTGCCCATGGCGGAAAACGGCGATGCGCCCGGCAAGCTCGGCCGCCAGCGCGATGTCATGGCTGATGAACAGCAGCGTCATGCCGTCCTCGGTCACCAGGCGTCGGATCAAGGCGACGATCTCGGCCTGCACGATGGTATCGAGCGCGCTGGTCGCTTCGTCGGCGATCAGCAATTTCGGACCGGCCGCAATGGCGGCGGCGATCGCCACACGCTGCTTCTGGCCGCCGGAAAGCTGGTGCGGGAAGGCGCGCAGGGCCGAGTCAGGATCGGGCAGCCGGACGCGTTCGAGCAGGGTTTTTGCTTGCGTGTAGGCCTGCGGCCAGGTGAGGCCGAGATGGGTGCGGGCGACTTCGGCGATTTGTTTGCCGATTGGCATTACGGGGTCGAGGCTGGCGGATGGGTCCTGGAAGACGAAACCGATATCGCGGCCGCCGAGGGGAGGGTGACTTGATCTGGTGAAGAGCTTTTGCGGTCTGTGCTCTACGAGGCCCCCCTCTGTCCTGCCGGACATGTCCGGCAGGACAGAGGGGGGTGCCTTGGCGCCCAACGCCGACGGTAGGAACCAATCGATCTTTCCTTCAGTCTTGGTGCTTGCCGGCAACAGCCCTGCAATCGCCAGCGCCAGCGTGCTCTTGCCCGAACCGCTTTCGCCGATGATGGCCAAGCGCTCGCCAGCCTCTATGTCGAGGCCGACATCCTTCAGCGCCGTCGCCTCGTTGCCGTCGCGGCGGTAGGTCACCGTCAGGTCGCGGATCGAAGCCAGGGTGGTCACGACATGCCTCTCCTGACCGCCGTCGTCTCGACGAGGCCTTCACCGGCGAGATAGACGCCGAGCACGGTCAGCACCAGCGCTATGCCCGGGACGATCGACAAGAAGGGCGCGGTGCGCAGGACAGCGCGGCCCTCGGCAATCATGCCGCCCCAGGTGACCCGGTTGGGATCGCCCAGGCCGAGGAACGACAAGGCCGCCTCGGTGAGGATCGCCGCGGCGACGATCACCGACGACATCGCCAGCACCGGCGGCAAGGCATTGGGCAGCACCTCGCGAAAGGCGATCGCCAGCGGGTGCATGCCGATGACCCTGGCCCCGGCGACATAATCGCGTTCGCGAATGGAGAGGACTTCCGCGCGGGCGACACGGGCTGGTCCGGTCCAGGTGCCGAGCGCGATGGCGATCACGACGATGCCGAGCGACGGTCCGACGACGCTGACGAAGGCCAGTGCCAGCAGGAAGCTCGGCACGGTCTGGAAGGCGTCGGTGGTGCGCATCAGCACCTCGTCGACGAGGCCGCCGGCAAAGCCGGCCAATGTGCCGACCACTGCCCCGACGACAAGTGCGGCGGCCGCGGCGGCGATCCCGACAGCCAGCGATGTGCGGGCGCCATGAAAAAGCTCGGCCAGCACGTCGCGGCCAAGCCGATCGGTGCCAAGCGGGAGCGACCAGTCCTGGAACGGCGGCAGCAGCGCCGGCCCGGCAATCGCTTGCGGATCGCCGGGGAACAGCAGCGACGCCGACAGCGCCATGGCGATCAGCGCCGCCAGGAGGATGGCGCCGGCGACCGCCTCGGGCGTGCGCAGAAAGCGGCGGAGGGCACTCATGCGCCGGCCTCGCTGGCGCCGACGCGCGGGTCGAGGAAGGCATAGGCGATGTCGACGGCAAGGTTGATGACAATGACCAGGACGGCGCTGGTGAGAATAATGCCGAGCAGAAGCGGCGTATCGCGGGAGGCGACTGCCTCCTGCGCCAGCCGGCCGAGGCCGGGCACGGAAAAGACGCTCTCGATGACGACGCTGCCGCCGAGCATCTGCGCCGACTGCAGGCCGAGCATGGTGACCAGCGGCAGCAGTGCATTGCGGGCAATGTGGGCGAGCACGATGCGGCGGCGCGAAAGCCCTCTGGCGCGGGCGGCCAGCACAAAATCCTGCCGCCAGACCTCGGCCATGCCGGCGCGCATCATGCGCAGATAGAGCGCCAGGTAGATGAAGCCGAGGGCCGAAACAGGCAGGATAAGATGGACGGCGATGTCGGCTGCGCGGTCAAGGCCGGTCTTGTCGGAAGCCAGGGTCTCGATGCCGCCGATCGGCAGCCAGCGCAGGTCGACGGCAAAGACGACGATCAGCACCAGTCCGAGCCAGAAACCCGGCACGGCATAGAGCGCCAGCGAGCCGATCGACAGGAAGCGGTCGCGCAAACTCCCGGGCCGCGCGCCGGCATAGATGCCGAGTGCCGAGCCGAGCCCGAAGGAGAGCACGGTGGCGCTGACCATCAACAGCAGCGTGTTGGGCAGGCGTTCGAGGATCACATCGCGGATCGGTCGGGAGAAGGTCACCGACTGGCCGAGGTCGAGATGCAACAGCGCCCAGAGGTAGTTAGCCAGCCGCGTCAGCTCCGACTGGTCGAGGCCCCAGCGATGACGCAGCAATTCGATCATGCCGGCGTCGCCGCCGGTCGAGACGATGTAGGCGTCGACGGCGTCGCCGGGGGCGGCCTCGAGCAAAAGGAACGTGCCGATGACGACGATCAGCAGCACGAAGACGCTGCCGACGAGGCGGCGGCGGAGAAGGGTGAGGGCGCGGTTCATGGGGGCGTCGATGGGTTGGCGATACGTTGATTAGGACCGCGCCTAGGCACCCTCCTCTGTCCTGCCGGACATCTCCCCCTCAAGGGGGGAGATCGGCTGTCTCTTTTGGCTTCGCCAATCTCCAACGTTGAAGAATTCGCGGGACAGACAAGCGGCCAATCTCCCCCCTTGAGGGGGAGATGTCCGGTAGGACAGAGGGGGGCCTCGTAGAACTCAAAGCCTACGATGATTTCGCGAATTTTCATCCGCGCAATTCTGTCACGCTTCCAAATACGTGTCCGCCCAGTTCGACACCGCCCAGCGCGGGTTGTTGGCGATGTTGCCGACGGTGTCTCGCGCGACGCTGATGAAACTCCATTCGGCGACGTTGATCAGCGGCAGGTCGGCAGCCACCGCCTTCTGGAACTCCTTGTAGAGGTCGGTGCGGGCTGATGCGTCGAGCGTCTCCGATGCCTTGGCGATGAGCGCATCGAGCGCATCGTTCTTGTAGCCGCCCTGGTTGGAGAACGGCACGCCGTTGGGAATGCCGCTCTGCACCAGGATGGTGGTCGAGATCGCCGGATCGCCGCGGAACACCGGCGGACCGACCGCGAGATCGAAGGCGTGGTCGGTGTAGACCGCCTTGATGTGCGCGGCCGAGTCGTTGTTGACCAGCTCAGCGTCGATGCCGATGGCGGCGAGCGCCTGGCGCAGATAGTCGCCGAACTGTTTTGTCTCGTTGAAATAGGGCGCAGGCAGCAGTTTCAGCGTGAAGCGCTTGCCGTCCGGGCCTTTCTTGTAGCCGGCTTCATCGAGCAGCGCGTTGGCCTTGGCGACGTCGAAGGCATAGGTCGGCACATCGGCGGTGTAGAATTGTGGATCGTTCTTCGGCACCGGGCCGGTGGCTGTCGCGGCATAGCCGAGGAACACCGTCTTGACGACGAAATCCTTGTCGATGGCATGTGCGATCGCCTGCCGCACTTTGACGTCGGCCAGTTCCTTGCGGCGATGATTGATCTCGACGACGAGTTGATAGGTCAGCCCTTCGTAACCCTTGGTGATCACTTTCAGGCCCGGCACTTTCGAGATGCGGTCGAGGTCGGCCAGCGGCACGGCGGAAAAGGCCGCGAGCTGGATCTCTCCGGCCTCCAGCGCGCTCGCCGCGGACGTGCGATCCGGCAGCACCTGATAGATGATCTCGTCGAGATAGGGCTCATCCTTGCCCCAGTAGTCGGTGTTTTTGGTCAGCCGGTAATACTGGCCGGCCTTGTACTCGCCGAATTTGAACGGTCCGGTACCGATGGGCGCGTTGTTGGCCGGGTTGTCCTCGATCTTGCCGACCTCGTAGATGTGCTTCGGCACCACGCTGCTCAGCGCCGGCAGCGCGTTGCGGATCAACTGGAACGGCGTCGGCTTGGCGAATTTGAACACGGCGGTGAGATCGTCAGGGGTGTCGACGCTGGCCAGATCCTTGAACACGGTGCGGCCGAGATTTTGCAGCGGCTTCCAGATTTGCAGCGCCGAGAAGGCGACGTCGGCCGAGGTGAACGGTTTGCCGTCATGCCATTTGACGCCGTCGCGCAGTTTGAACGTCACCGAGAGCCCATCGGCGGCACCCTCCCAGCTCAGCGCCAGCCTTGGCGCGAGTCCGTCCTTGCCGTCGTAGGAGGCTTCGGCCAGCGTTTCGACGATCTTGCTGGAGATGAAGAAGACGCCGTTGGAAGCGACGATCGCCGGGTTGAGGTTGCGCGGTTCGGAATCGGCGGCAAGCACAAGCCGCCCGCCCTTCTTCGGCGTCTGCGCCCAGCCCGGTGTCGGGATGGCGGTGGAGGCCAGCAGCATTGCCGAGCCGGAAAGCATCGTGCGCCTGGAAATCGTGAAACCTGACATGATCGAACTCCGTCCTCTCCGCGACCCGGTTGGGCGCGCCAATACCCCTCGGACGCCGGCAAGCCCGCCAGCATCCTTGCGGCGGCGATTATGAGCCTTGCCGAGGGTTTCGCCAGAGACGGAATTGGCGCATCCTCGCTTGGCTTTGAAATTTTCGTCCGCTGGACCAGTTTGGAGCATGCGCTTCTATCACGTCAATCTGGTAGGACCAAATTGATGGGATATGCGACGGACAAAGGTATGATGACATCGAACGGTGCTGTTTTCCCTATTTCTGGCTGGACCAGAACGGGCAAAATGGTGCAGATTTGAGTCATGGCCAGGGGATCGCGAGCGGAACGACCGGCGGTCCCAGGCAATTCAGGGAGAGAGAGATGAACATTGCTCCGGGCAAGAATGCCGTCGGCAATATCCCGTTCGACCAGGCAAGGGTCGACCGGCTGATGGAGGAGGCCGGCATCGATGTGCTGCTCGCCACCTCCAAGCACAACACGCAATATCTGCTGGGCGGTTACAAGTTCATCTTCTTTGCCGCCATGGATGCGATCGGCCACAGCCGGTACCTGCCGATCGTCGTGTACGAAAAGGGCGGGCCGGACCATGCCGCCTATATCGGCAACCGCATGGAGGGCGGCGAGCACCAGAACAATCCGTTCTGGACGCCGACGCTGCACGCCGCCTGCTGGGGCACGCTCGATGCCGCCAACCTTGCGGTCGAGCACCTGCAGAAGATCGGCAAGGCCGGCGCGCGCATCGGCATCGAGCCTGGCTTCCTGCCATCGGACGCCTATACGCTGATCCGCAAGGCGTTGCCGGATGCCAGGCTGATCGATGCGACCGACATGCTGGAGCGCATGCGCGCCATCAAGACCGATGCGGAGCTGGAGAAGCTGCGCACGGCCTCCGAACTGATCACCGATTCCATGCTGGCGACCATTGCCTGGGCGCGTGAAGGCACGACTAAAAGCGAGATCATCGAGCAGCTGCGGCGCGAGGAAACCAATCGCGGCATCCATTTCGAATATTGCCTGCTGACGCTGGGTGCCAGCCACAACCGCGCCGCTTCACCGCAGGCGTGGGAAAAAGGCGAGGTGCTGTCAATCGATTCCGGCGGCAATTATCACGGCTATATAGGCGACCTCTGCCGGATGGGCATTCTCGGCAAACCGGATGCCGAGCTGGAAGATCTGCTGGCCGAGGTCGAGACGGTGCAGCAGGCGGCCTTCTCAAAAGTCAAAGCGGGCACGCTGGGCGGCGACATGATTTCGCATGCCGAGGGCGTGCTGAAGGCTTCGAAGGTCGCGCCCTACACGGATTTCTTCGCCCATGGCATGGGCCTGATCACGCACGAGGCGCCGTTCCTGATGACCAACCATCCGGTGACCTATGAAGGCACCTATGCGGCCAAGCCGCTGGAGAAGAACATGGTACTGTCGGTGGAGACGACCATGCTTCACCCGACACGGGGCTTCATCAAGCTGGAAGACACGCTGGCGGTGACGGACGCTGGCTATGTGATGTTCGGTGATCGGGGCCGGGGGTGGAACAGGGGTGGGACGGCCTAGCTGGTATTGAGGCTGCTGCCCCCTCACCCGGATTGCCATCCGGGAAAAGCAATTCGGGGCAATCCGACCTCTCCCCGAGGGCAGAGGTCGGAGCCGGAACCGAGGAAAGATCACTGCCCCGGCGGAATCAGCCTGAAATCCGGCAGCTCACGCAAAACCAGTTCAGGTCCTGCCGGCGAATAGACGACGAACAGCTGCATCGGCCCGTCGCCGGTGTTGAGCGTCGAATGAAAGCGGCTTTCCGGCACGTAGATGGTGCAGCCGGGGCCGACCTTCTCGACCATCGGGTTGCCCTTCTCGTCCTCGACCATCTGTTCGCCATGGCCTGAGATGACGAAGATGATTTCTTCCGCGCCCGGATGGTTGTGGCGCGTGTGGCCCTTGCCGGAAGGCAGGTCGACGACGCCGCCGGAAAAGCGGGTTGCGCCATTCACTTCGGGCGCCACCGTCAGCGCCAATTTTCCCCAGTCGAAGCCGAAGGCGCTGACGTCCTTCGGGTACACGAACACTTTGCTCTTGTCGGTCATCTCTCTCATCCCTTCTTTTTCTTGAATGTGATCTTCTGGCCGCCGAGCGCGACGGCCTTGAAATCGGCCGTCTGCTTGGCGATCGCCGCTTCCGCCGGCAGCCGTTCCATCGAGCTGGCGCCATAGAAGCCGTGCAGGCCCTTGGCCTGGGAGAGAATGTAACGGGCGTCGTCGGGCATCGAAATCGGGCCGCCATGGCAAAGCAGGATGACATCCTTGCGCACCGAGCGCGCGGCATTGGCGATGGCGTCGATCTCCTGAACGCAGTCGTCGAGCGACTTGGCTGACGTGGCGCCGATCGAGCCACCTGTCGTCACACCCATATGGGCGACGACGATGTCGGCGCCGGCTTTTGTCATGGCGCGGGCCTCATCCGGGTTGAAGACGTAGGGCGTGGTCAAGAGGTCGAGCTTGTGCGCCTCGGCGATCATGTCGACCTCGAGGCCGAAGCCCATGCCGGTCTCCTCGAAGCTCTGCCGCATGCTGCCGTCGAACAGGCCGATGGTGGGAAAATTCTGCACGCCGGAAAAGCCCATCGTCTTCAGCTCTGCCAGCAGCAGCGGCATGATGACGAAGGGGTCGGTGCCGTTGACGCCGGCCAGCACCGGCGTGTGTCTGACCACCGGCAGCACCTCATAGGCCATTTCCTTGACGATCTCGTTGGCATTGCCATAGGCGAGCAGGCCGGCGGCCGAGCCGCGCCCGGCCATGCGGTAGCGGCCGGAATTGTAGATGATGATGAGGTCGATGCCGCCGGCCTCCTCGGCCTTCGCCGACAGGCCGGTGCCGGCGCCGCCGCCGACGATCGGCACGCCCTTGTCGATCATTCCCCTGAATTTCTTCAAGATGTCCTTGCGCGGTATGGCGGGCATTTTTTGAGGTCTCTCACTGTCTGGCGATGTCGAGGAAGGCCGCTGTTGCAGCCCTTGCGAATTCCGGGTCGTTGATATGCAGCGGCAGGCGCGTCACGCGCCGCTTGCCGTTGGGCTTGATGGTGCGCTCGATGGCATCGAACAGAACGGCGTCGGCTTCCCGGTCGAAGAAGGCGCCGCCTTCGATGTCGAGCGCCGAGACGCCTTTTTCCGGGATGAGAAAATGCACCGGCCCCTTGCAGCGGGCGAGCCTGGTGCCGATCCACTCGCCGATCGCACGGCATTCGTCCGCCGTGGTGCGCATAAGCGTGACATTGGGATTGTGTTCGTAGAACAGCCGGTCGCGATAGTGTTCCGGGATGGTCGAAGGCGCCCAGAAGTTCACCATATCGAGCGCGCCGACGGAGCCGACATAGGGCAGCCCCGTGCGTGCGACGGCGCCGAAACGATCCTCCGTCGCCGGCAGCACGCCGCCGAACAGAAGATCGCAGACTTCGGTCGTGGTGATGTCGACGACGCCGGACAGCAAGCCGCTGTCGGCCAGCTTTTCCATGCTGCGGCCGCCGGTGCCGGTGGCGTGGAACACCATGCAGTCATATCCGGAACGGAGCTGGTCGGCGATGGCGGTCACGCAAGGCGTGGTGACGCCGAACATGGTGAGGCCGATCGATGGCTTGCCGTCGGGTGGTGGCGCCGGGCTGGCCGCCATGCCTGATATGGCTTGAGCCGCGTTGTGCAACACGACACGGGAGAGCCGGTTCAGTCCGGCCATGTCGGTCACAGAAGGCATCATGATGATGTCGGAGACATCGACGTAGGGAGCGGTATCGCCGGAGGCGAGCGTCGAGACCATGATCTTGGGCAGGCCGAGCGGCAGGGCGCGCATGCCCGACGTGACGATCGATGTGCCGCCACCGCCGCCGATGCCGATCATGGCCGCGATGTCGTTGCGCGATTGGGCAAAGCGGGCGAAGGCGATGCCCATTGCGGCGACCGCGGCGCCGCGATCATTGCCGCCGAGCACGGTTTCACGGCCGCCGGGATGATGGTCGGCGATTTCCCTCGCGCTGATATCGACGGGGATGGTTGCGTCGCGCGTTCCGACATCGACACGACAAACGAGGGCGCCCGCAGCCGTGATCGCATCGGCCAGGAAGGCGAGTTCCTCGCCCTTGGTGTCCGCGGTACCCACCACATAGATACGCTTCATTGCGCTCTCCCAATCCTGGCAGGCGCGATGCCGCCCCCATCGCTCATTGCCCGGGCCACTTGACGATGCGGACCATTGCAAATTTTTGAGACGCGCGTATCGTATTGGTATGAATGTCTCACGTCAACAATCCGCTGCGAGCGACGAGGCTGAACGGGCAACCGGCCCAGTGCCCGAACGTGGGCCACGCGCGCGGACCAAACGGCTGATGCTGGAGACGGCAACAAGGCTGATGCAGGCGGGCGTCACGCCCTCAGTCAGCGAGGTCGCCGAGGCGGCCGAGGTTTCCCGCGCCACCGCCTATCGTTACTTCCCGAGCCAGTCGGCACTGGTGCAGGCCGTCGTCGACGAGGGGCTGGGGCCAATCCTCACCTGGCAATCGACCTCCGCCGATGCCGAGCGCCGGGTCGCCGAGCTGTTCGACACGGCCATGCCGCGCATCGAGGCCTTCGAGGCTACGTTCAAGGCAGCACTGAAGCTGTCGCTCGATCAATGGGCGCGGCGTCAGGCCGGCACGCTGGGCGGTGAGCCCGCCTTTACGCGTGGCCACCGCATCGACCTGCTGAAGGATGCGATCGCGCCGCTCAAGGGCCGTTTGCCGCCGCGCGACTTCAAGCGGCTGGCACAGGCGCTGTCGCTTATCTTCGGCGTCGAGGTGCTGATCGTGCTCAAGGATATCTGGGGGCTGGACAGCCGCCGGACGATGTCGGTCGCACAGTGGGCGGCCGGGGCGCTGGTGCGTGCGGCAGTGGCGGAATCGGTCGATGAAGGAGGCAGCCTCGATCCGAAGGCAGTCGTGAAATAGAGCCTAACTGGTTCGACCAGATTGGCATGCACACTACTGATCTTAGCGGTTGGGTGGGGTATTGGACAATACCCGATCATATCACTGAGTAGGAAAATCTTGGTAAAACAGGCAGATAAAGCGGTAATCCGATGGAAATGGCCACGTCAAGCTGCCAAGAAAGGGCTTGACGCGCATGCAAAATTGGTAATACCAGATTGGATCAGAAAAGCGGATCGAAAGTGAGGGCTGCGATCCATTTTCCGGCGGGGCGAGGAGGCTCGAAACCGGAAAGGTGCGATCACGGGAGGAACTACCAGGGCCGGCCACGTTGCCGGCTCGCACGATAAGGTAGAACGCGCACAAGGGAGGAAATCATTATGCGCAAGTTAGTGACCAGCGTACTTGCTGGTATCGGCTTAACGCTTGCCTGCGGAACGTCCGTTTACGCGCAGGAAAAGTCACTCACCATCTTCTGGGCTGAATGGGATCCCGCAAACTATCTGCAGGAGCTCGGCAACGAGTACGAGAAGCAAACCGGCGTCAAGATCACGGTGGAAACCACCCCGTGGGCCGACTTCCAGACCAAGGCCTTTACCGAGTTCAACGCCAAGGGCAGCGCCTATGACCTGGTCGTCGGCGACTCGCAATGGCTTGGTGCCGCCTCCGAGGGCGGTCACTATGTCGACCTCACCGACTTCGTCAAAGAGAACAAGGTTCTCGACAAGATGGCTCCGGCGACGGTCAAGTTCTACTCCGAATATCCCGGCAACAGCGGCAAATACTGGTCGATCCCGGCCGAGGGCGACGCCGTGGGCTGGGCCTACCGCAAGGACTGGTTCGAGGATCCGAAGGAAATGGAAGCGTTCAAGGCCAAGTATGGCTACGACCTTGCCGTTCCGAAGACCTTCAAGGAAATGACCGACATCGCGGAGTTCTTCAACAGGCCCGACCAGAACCGCTACGGCATCGCCATCTACACACAGAACCAGTATGACGGCCTGGCGATGGGCTTCGAGAACGCGCTGTTCTCGTATGGCGGTGAGCTCGGCGACTTCGGCACCTACAAGGTCGACGGCATCATCAACTCGGACAAGGCGGTGGCCGCGGCGGAAAACTACCGCAAGCTGTTCGGCTTCACGCCTCCGGGCTGGACCAACGCCTTTTTCGTCGAGAACAACCAGGCCATCACCGAAGGCCTGGCGGCGATGAGCATGAACTACTTCGCCTTCTTCCCCTCGTTGATCAACGAGGCGTCGAACCCGAACGCCAAGAACACCGGCTTCTTCGCCAACCCGGCAGGTCCAGGTGGCGAACAGTTCGCCGCGCTCGGCGGCCAGGGCATTTCCGTCGTCTCCTATTCCAACAACAAGGAAGAGGCGATGAAATTCCTGAAGTGGTTCATCCAGGACGATACGCAGAAGAAGTGGGCGGCCCTCGGCGGCTACACCTGCAACAAGGCCGTGCTGGAATCGGCCGAGTTTCAGAACGCCACGCCCTACAACAAGGCCTTCTACGACACGATGTTCAAGGTCAAGGACTTCTGGGCGGTGCCGGAGTATGCGGAACTGCTGCAGCAGCTCAACCAGCGTGTCTATCCGTACATCGTAAACGGCGATGGTACGGCCAAGGAAATGCTGGATGCGCTGGCGAAGGATTGGGACGCCACGTTCAAGAAATACGGCCGCGGCCAATAACCGACATGTAGTGCGGAGGAGGCCTGCGCCTCCTCCGTTTTCTTTTTCAGGAATGGGAGGAGGTCTTGGCGACCACAATGATCACACCGCTGAATACCTCCTCCAGAGCCGCCTCTCGCGGCCTCAGCGACATTTCGATACGCAACCTCTTCATCATCCCGACGATCGTGTTCCTGATCGTCTTCAACATCTTTCCGCTGATCTATTCGCTCGGCTATTCCTTCACCGACTTCCGCGCATCGACCAATGCGCCGGCCAATTTCGTCGGACTGAAGAACTATCGCGAGCTCCTCAGCGACCCTTATATCTGGAACAATTTCGCGGTGACCGCGAAATACGTCATCGTCTCGGTCGTCGGTCAGGTTGTCGTCGGCTTTGGAACGGCAATGCTGCTCAATCGCACCATTCCGCTCAAGGGCCTGATCACGACATTGCTGCTCTTGCCGATGATGCTCTCGATGGCGGTGGTCGGCCTGTTCTGGAAGCTGCTCTACGATCCGTCCTGGGGTGTCATCAACTACGTGCTCGACCTCGGCAAATTCCAATGGCTCGGCGACCCGAAGATGGCGCTCTACGCGGTGGCGTTCACGGACATCTGGATGTGGTCACCCTTCGTCATGCTGTTATCGCTCGCCGGGCTTTCGGCGGTGCCGAAGCATCTTTACGAAGCTGCCGCGATCGACCGCGCCGGGCCGTTCTATACCTTCTTCCGCATCACGCTGCCGCTGGTCGCGCCGATCCTGATGATCGCGGTCATCTTCCGCACCATGGAAGCCTTCAAGACTTTCGATCTTGCCTATGTGCTGTCGACGCAGCCGAGCACCGAGGTGATTTCCATCCGTCTCTACAAGATGGCTTTCCAGGAATGGCAGACGGGGCGCTCCTGCGCGCTTGCCTATATCGTGCTGATCATGGTGCTGGCGATCACCAACATCTATGTGAAATACCTCAACAAAGTTAAGGAGCGCTGAGATGGCGGCCGTCCAGACTTCGGGTGAACGGGCGCTCAACAAGGTCGCTATTGTCGCCGTCCTCTTGGTGACGATCATCTTCCTGGCGCCGATCTACTGGATCGTGGCGACCTCGTTCAAGCCACGCAACCTGGCCACTACGATCCCGCCGACGGTGATGTTCGAGCCGACCATCTCGCCTTTCGTCAAACTTTTCACAAAGCGCTCACAGTTGCGCAGCCCGCCGTCGGCCGAAGAATATGCCGCCGCCCCGTGGTGGGAACGCGTCGTGTTCGACGGCGGCGAGAAGATCGTGCGCGACGGCAAGGGCCAGGTGCAATGGTCGGGATATCCGAGCCGCTTCCTGAACTCGCTCATCATCGCCATCACCTCGACGGTGTTGGCGGTCGGCATGGGGACATTCACCGCCTATGGCTTCTCGCGCTTCAAGGTGAAGGGGGAAGCGGACCTGCTCTTCTTCATCCTGTCGACGCGCATGTTGCCGGCGGTGGTGGTCGCCATCCCGATGTTCCTGATGTACCGGGCAGTCGGGCTCAACGATACGCATCTGGGCTTGATCATTCTCTACACCGCCTTCAACCTGTCCTTCTCCGTGTGGCTGATGAAGGGTTTCATGGACGAGATTCCGAAGGAATATGAGGAGGCCGCGCTTGTCGACGGCTACACGCGCATGGAGGCGTTCTTCAAGATCGTGCTGCCGGAGGCCGCCACGGGCATCGCCGCCACCGCCGTGTTCTGTTTCATCACCGCATGGAACGAATACGCCTTTGCGCTGATCATGACCAACCGCCGCGCCCAGACCGCGCCTCCCTTCATCCCGAGCCAGGTCGGTTCGGGCCTGCCGGACTGGACGGTGATCGCCTCCGGAACCTTCCTGTTCCTGCTGCCGGTCGCCATCTTCACCTTCCTGCTTCGCAATCATCTGCTGCGCGGCATGTCCTTCGGAGCGATCCGCAAATGAGTTTTCGCGCCTTCAACCAGAAATACCTTGAGCCTGGGTCGCAGATACTGATGGTGCTCGGCATCGTCGCGCTCTGCCAGCCCTGGAACATGCTGCTGCACAGCTATGGCCTGACCATCATCCTGATCGGGCTCGTCGGCTTCAACGTAACCTCCAAGATCGCGCCCGAGGAGAAGGCCGGCACCGGTCAGGTGCGCAATCCGGGAGCACAGAATTGACCCAGATCGAGCTTCGCGGCGTCCAGAAATTCTTCGGCGCCGTCCAGGTCATCAAGGACCTGAACCTCAAGATCGCCGACAACGAGTTCATCGTGCTGCTCGGCCAATCGGGCTGCGGCAAGACGACGACGCTGCGCGCCATCGCCGGGCTGGAAACCATCGACGAGGGCGACATCTTCATCGACGGCAAGCCGGTGCAGCATTTGAAGGCCGCCGACCGCGACATCGCCATGGTGTTCCAGTCGTTCTCGCTCTATCCGCATATGAGCGTCTACGAGAACATCGCCTTCCCCTTGCGCGCCACGCGCAAGAGCAAGACGGAGATCGACAGCGAGGTGCGTTCGGTCGCCAAGACGCTGCAGATCACCGACCTGCTGGACAAGAAGCCGTCGGCGCTCTCGGGTGGCGACATGCAACGCGTCGCCATTGGCCGCGCTCTGGTGCGGCGGCCGAAAGCCATGCTGATGGATGAGCCGATCGGCGCGCTCGACGCCAAGCTGCGCGAGGAGATGCGCGCGGAAATCAAGCGGCTGCACATCAAGCAGGGCTCGACCACCATCTATGTCACGCACGACCAGATCGAGGCCATGAGCCTGGCCGACCGCATCGTCATCATGCACGCAGGCGTCTTGCAGCAGGTCGGCACGCCCGACGAGGTCTATTCGCAGCCGGCAAATCTGTTCGTGGCGCAATTCGTCGGCAGCCCGGTGATGAATGTCACCGATGCGGCGGTGGCCGAGACGGCGTCCTCGGTTTCGGTGACGGTCGGTGGAGCCGCCGCCGGCTTCGAGTTCCCGCGAGCGCTGCTGTCGAAGCTCAACGGCCATGCCGGCGGCCAGTTGGCGCTTGGCATACGGCCGGAAGGCGTGCTCATCCGGCGCGAGGCGACCGAGGGCTTCGTGCCTGTCGACACACATATCGTCGAGCCGCTCGGCTCCTTCGACATCGTCGATCTCAAGGTCGGAACCGAGTTGCTGCGGGCCCGCACCAAGAGCGGCTTCGTTGCCGGACCCGGTGAAAGGGTCTTCGCCAGGATCGACCCGACCCAGGCGCATTTCTTCGACAAGGCAAGCGGCAAGTCGCTCGAGGTGAGACTCTGATGGCCCATATCCAGCTCAAGAACATCTCGAAGACCTTCGGCAACCACACGGCGCTCACCGGGCTCGATCTCGATATTGCCGATGGCGAGTTCTTCGTGCTGCTGGGCGAGACGGGCGCCGGCAAGACGACGACGCTGCGGCTTATCGCCGGCCTGGAGAAGCCCAGCGAAGGCCAGGTCTTCATCGACGGCGTCGACGTTGCCGACTGGGGTGCGGCCGAGCGTGACGTGGCGCTGGTGCTGCAGCAATATTCGCTCTATCCGCGCTACACGGTGCGCGAAAATCTCGAATTCCCGCTGAAGCCGAAAATTCGCCGGCTGCCCGACGCCGAGATCAAGGACCGTGTCGACCGTGCCGCCCGTACGCTGCGGATCGAGCATCTGCTCGACCGCAAGACGGATCGGCTGTCCGGCGGCGAGATGCAGCGCGTCTCGATCGGCCGCGCCATCGTGCGCAAGCCGCGTGTGTTCCTGATGGACGAGCCGCTGTCTGCGCTCGACGCCAAGCTGCGCGAGGCGCTGCGGACTGAACTGAAGAACCTGCAGATACAGCTCGGCGCCACCTTCCTGTTCGTCACCCACGATCAGATCGAGGCGATGTCGATGGGTGACAAGGTCGGCGTGCTCAACCATGGCCGAATCGTCCAGACCGGCACACCGCATGAGATCTACAACAATCCACGCGACACCTATGTGGCGAGCTTCGTCGGTTCGCCGCCGATGAACCTCATCGACGGCAAACTCGTGAACGGCCGCGCGGTGATGGCGCCGCTGAATTTCGAATTGCCTTTTTCAGGGGGAGCCAAAGCGGGCGGGGCGACCGATGGTCGCCCGCTCGTCTTCGGCATTCGTCCCGAGGACGTCTATCTCGAGAGCGGCGCGCCGGTCGAGGCGCGTGTCCACGACGTCGAGAACCACGGCGTCGAAAAGATCCTGACGCTGCGCGTCGGCGACGCGACACTGCGTGCAACCGTGCCGGCCAGGACCGACGTCGCCATCGAGCAGGCGGTGCGCTTTGCCTGGAACCCCGACAAGGTGGTGCTGTTCGACAAGGGCAGCGGCGTCAGCTTGCGTCACGCCTCGTAGCCGCATCCCAGCCTATTTCTGGAAGTAGGTTTCGTAGGGCGTGTCGTTGATCAGCAGGATCACGCATTCCGTGTCGGAGACGCAGGCGTCGTCATGCATCTCATTGGCTTTCTGGGTCCAGTAGGATCCAGGAGGCAGTTCGACCTTGGTCGCCTCGCCGCCATCCATCTGCCAGTGCGCCCACATCCCCTTTATGACCACCGCACGATAATCCGCGGTGTGCGCATGGACCGGTGCGCGCCAGTTGCCGGGAACCTTCAGCAACGTGCCTGCCGGACCCTTGGCCCGCTCGCCCCACAATGGGCCAAGGCGATGCGGCTGGTCGGGTACTTCCGCCACATAGGGGATCTTGTCGGCCGGCAGGTAGCTGTCCTCGAGGGCAAAGCCGCGCCCGGGAACCGCAAGCATGACGGCGAGTGCGATGACCTTCGGATGATTTGGCATTGGTTCTCCTCTTCGGGCCGACTGGACGCCGGCCTCTCGCTGCCTGGTTCTGGCAAGCTATTGCATGCGGGTGGCCCGGCAATGGCATTGCGTCCGGAAGGCTTGGCAATTCATCCAGACCCGGCGATCCACGGCCACGCTGCGGCTGGTGCCGATGCGATTGATGCCGCGCGCCATGTCGATCATCCTGACCGGCGTTTCGCTGGCGACCGTCTGTGCGGCGCCGGTCGGCGCCTATGTCGGTGACATCTGGGGCTGGCGCACGGCCTTCATGATTGCGACCGTGGTCGCCGCCCTGGCGCTGCTGGTGCAGCTGGCCACTATTTCGAAATTGCCCCCCCGTGGGTGTGGCAAGCTTCCGCACCTTGCTCCACGTGCTGAAGCGTCCGTCGATCCGGGTGGCGCTGCTGGTCGTGCTGCTGGTCGCTTCGGGACACTTTGCCGGCTTCACCTATGTCCGTCCCTTCCTCGAGAAGGTCCCCGTGCTCGACATCGAGACGATCTCGCTGGTGCTGCTGGCCTATCGCATTGGCGGCTTCTTCGGCAATGTCGCCGGCGGCATCCTGGCCGAGCGCAGCCTCAAGGCAGCCGTTGGGCTGGCGCCCTTGCTGATCGCACCGGCCGCCGCCTCGATGCTGGTTTTCGGAGCTTCGCCGACGATCGCCGCTGCCGCCGTTGCGGTCTGGGGCTTTGCTTTCGGCGCGGTTCCGGTCGGGCTGCAGAGCTGGCTGGTGCGGGCAGCACCCGACCAGGCAGAAAGCGCCGGCGGACTGATGGTGGCGACGTTCCAGGTGGCGATCGCGCTCGGCGCCGTCTTCGGCGGCCTGCTGGTCGACCACACCGGCGTCGCCAGTGCCTTCGCCTATTGCGGCGCGGCGACATTGCTGGCGGCCAGCGTGGTGTTCCTGCGGCCCGAAGCAGGCCGAGTAGCCTCGCCGCAATCAGGCTTCCCTGACACCTGCGCGTCGGCCCGAGAACCATCACGGTTTTCGGGTCGACGCCGTTGTGACGGCAGCGACGAACGAACTCAGGCCGACCGCCCGTCGAAATCGAAGACCGACAGTGTCGAGGGGTCGAGATCGGCCACGCAGTTGATGTTGATGTAGGCGCTGCGTTCACGGCCCTCGCGGACATCCTCCGCAAAGGGATGGATACCGCAGGCCCGGCAGAACCGGTGCGCGATGGCATGATTGCCGAATGTGTAGGTGCCCAAATCGTCGCCCCAGGCCAGGACCCGCAAGGTCTCGTGCGGGATGGCACACAACAGGGCGCCCTTGCGCGAGCAGATCGAGCAATTGCACCTGATGGCGCCGGTCAGTTCGGCCTTGAATTCGAAGGCGACCTTGCCGCAGTGGCAACTGCCTTTGTAGAGCATCGGATTTTCCTCGCATTCGACAGGGTGCAAAACCGTCTGCGCCGGGTTAAGTCTCGGCAAGCCAGGCACTGGCCGCTATCCCTTAAGACGTTCAAGGCGTCCGGAGTCCGACACCGAAAATGCAATCCGTCCGTGATCATCTGGAAATCATCCTTGCGCGCCTCGCCGCCCGTGCCGGCGAAGAGCGTGTGTTCACGAAGCTCTATGCCGAAGCCGCGAGGGCCGCGGCCGATGCCAGCGATGCGCGCAGCCAAGCCGGCGTGACGCTCGGGCCGCTCGACGGCACCATCGTCTCGATCAAGGATTTGTTCGATGTCGCCGGCGAGCCAACCACGGCCGGCTCGCTGATGCTCAAGACCGCAGCACCTCCGCTGCGCGATGCCGCGATCGTCAGCCGGCTGCGGCAGGCCGGCGCGGTTATCACCGGCAAGACCAACATGACCGAATTCGCCTTCACCGCGATCGGCGACAACCAGCATTTCGGCACGCCTGGCAATGCCGTGGACACCAATCGCATTCCGGGTGGTTCTTCCTCAGGCGCCGGCGTTTCCGTCGGCGAGCGCACGAGCGAAATATCGATCGGTTCCGACACCGGCGGTTCGATACGCATTCCGGCTTCACTCAACGGTGTCGTCGGCTTCAAGCCGACGGCGCGACGTGTGCCGCTCGCCGGCGCGTTCCCACTGTCGGCCACGCTGGACTCGATCGGTCCGCTTGCCCGAACCGTCGCCCAGTGTGCCGCCGCCGACGCCGTGATGGCCGGTGAGGTGCCGACCGCGCTGACGCCGATTGCCCTGGCAGGGCTTCGCATAGGCATTCCGCGTGGCGTCCTTTTCGAAGAGACGGAAGACGAGGTGGCGACCGCGTTCGACCGCTGCCTTGGCAAGATCGAGCAGACGGGCGCGCGGATCGAGGATCTGTCGATCGACGATCTGCTTGCCGATTTGCGCGCGGCCACCAAGCGTGGTTCGATCGCCGCGATGGAAGGGGCCGAAGTGCATGCCGACTGGCTGGCGACAGGAGCTTCGGTACCGGTCGACCCGCATGTCAGCGGACCTTTGTCGCGGGCAGCCATGCTGCCGACGCCTGTCTACATCAGGGCAATGCGCCGTCGTACAGCGCTCGGCGCCGCCATGGACGAGCGGCTGTCCTCGGTCGATGTGCTGGCCTTGCCGACCACACCGGTGACCGCGCCGACCATCGTTTCGATGACCCGGGATGCCGAGCTGCGCGACCGCACCGAAGGCCTGCTGCTGCGCAACACGCAGGTCGCCAACCAGTTCGATCTCTGCGCGATCTCGCTGCCGATGCCGGGCACGGTGCTGCCTGCCGGATTGATGCTGGTGGCGCGCAACGGGCATGACCGGCGCCTGCTGCGGATTGCCGCTGAAGTGGAGCGGCTGCTGGCGGTTGATCAGCACTGAACCGGAAATTGCGGATCAGCGCGACGAACAGTGCTTGCGTTCGCTGTCCTTGGCGGTGCGTACGATGCTGGTCGCGACCAGCCAGGGCAGATTGTACTCCTTGCCGGCGATCGTCTGGGTGCGGTGCTCGATCGAGCCCCTGACGACGATCTTGCCAGCATGAAGCGCGTCGGAAAGATCGGTTATCGCCTTGTCGGCCTGCGGCAATCCGCTGGGGTCGATCGACACGCCCTTGATGATCGCCCCGGTGGCAAGGTCGAGTGCGCTGTTGGACGGGCAGGGCGCCTTGAAGCAGCGCAGCCCGTTGTCGCAATAGACATAACTGCTCTCGGCCGCGAATGCCGGCATGGCACAGAGCGAACAGGCAGCGACAAAGAGGAAGGCTAGACCGGACATGGCTCTCAACGTCGCGGAGAATTGGGGCGAAACCGCGATGTGTTACAGGCTCGCCGGAAACCGCCGCCGATAGTGATCGACCACTTCTGGATTGCGCAGATTGACCGGCAGCTTGCCCGCCAGCACCAGCAGGGCTTCGCCCGCCGCGCCGACGCCCATGCGCATCATCGATTCCTCGGTGATCCCCGCCATGTGCGGCGTGACGATAACATTGTCGAAGCCGAAATAGGGATGGTTCGACGGCAGCGGCTGCGTCGCAAACACGTCGAGCGCGGCGCCGCCGATGCGCCGTTTCTGCAAGGCCTCGATCAGCGCGTCGTCGTCGACGACCGGTCCGCGCGACACGTTGATCAGCAACGCCTGCGGCTTCATGCGGGCGATCCGCTCACGGTTGATCAGGCCGCGCGTTTCCGGCGTCAGCGGGCAGCACAGAACGATGATGTCGCTCTGCTCGACGAGAGCGTCGATCGACAGGAAGCCGACCTTGTCCGGCGCCGGCTGCATGCTGCGCGTCGTTGCCACCACTTTCAGGTCGAAGCCGTGCGCGGCGATATGGCCGACCGCCTGGCCGACGGCGCCGAGGCCGACAATGCCGATCGTCTTGCCGGCAAGCTCGCTGTTGGCGTTGGCGTGCTCGCGGCCGGCGAGCCAGCCTTTGGCGCGCAGGTCGCGATCGACGACGCGGAAGTTGCGCAGCAAGGCGAGGGCCACTAACATGACGTGTTCGGCAACCGAGCGGGCATTGACCGCCGGCACATTCGCCACCAGCACGCCGGCGGCCGTCGCTGCTTCCATCGGGATCATGTCGAGCCCGGCGCCATGACGGATTGCCGCCCGCAGCAGCTTTGCGCCGTCGAAAAGCTGTGGGGGCAGCGGCGCGCGCACGATGACGATGTCGGCATTCCTGGCTTCGGCGGCCAGCGTGGCCGGATCGATGGCGGAGGCGACGACGAGCTCTCCGGCGCCGGAGAGCATAGCCGAGGCGCGCGGGTGCAGGGCGTGGGTTGTGAGGATACGGGCCATGTCGGTCAGGCTTTTTCGAGCGCCGGGCTTTGCGGCTCCTCGCCATGGCCCTCGATCAGGCCCTTCCAGTAGCTCTCAGCGCCCTGCAGATGGGCGCTCATCAGCGCCTGTGCGAGATTGCCGTCGCGGCGCAGCAGCGCTTCATAGATCTGGATATGCTCGGCATGCGAGCGCACGTTGCGCTCGGGGTCGTTGAAATAGATCGGCAGGCGCTGCTCGCCCATCATGTAGTAGACGCTGCAGACATTGTGGAAGACGCTGTTCTTAGTGGCGCGCACGATTTCGAGGTGGAATTCGCGGTCTTCCCTGGCAAGCCCTTCGCCGGCGGCGATGCGCTCTTCCGAAGCCTTCAGGATTTCGCGCAGCCGCTCGAAATTCTCCTCTGTGGCACGCGAACAGGCAAGTTCGGCCGCCTTGATCTCGTGGATCTTGCGCAGTTCAACCGTCTCGTAGATCTGGATCGGGTCGAGCGGCAGGCCCGCGCGGGCAAAGAGCGCCATGGCCTCCACACTGGCCTGCTTGGTGTCGATGTAGATGCCGGACTTGGCCCGGCGCTCAACGATGCGCATGGCCTCCAGGATGGCCAGCGCCTCGCGGATCTGACCGCGGCTGACGGCGAAATGCTCCGCCAGTTCGCGCTCCGATGGCGTTCGGCCGCTCTCCTTGTCCGAATGGGAGAACAGGTAGGCAGCGAGTTCCGCGAGAAGGTTCTTTTCTTTCATCGTCAACCGCGTTGCGCGTGCGCCTCCAGGAACCGCTCCGAAATGGTGAATCCCAGACCCGGTTTTTCCGGGATCGCTATCATACCGTCCCTGGCTTCGACAGTCTCTTCGACCAGATCATGGATCATCGGGTTGGCGCCGAGCGAATATTCGACGGTGAAACTCGACGGCGAGGCGGCGCAGACATGCAAGCCTGCGAAAAAACAGGGCGCGCCGGCCCACAAATGCGGTGCAAAGCGCAGATTGAAGGCGCTGGCGATGGTGCCGATCTTCATCGCTTCGCTGATGCCGCCGCAGAAGGCGGGATCGGGCTGGAAGATGTCGGCGGCTTTGAGCACGGCGAGGTCGCGGAAGGCGTAGCGGGTCGCCTCGCTTTCGCCGGTGGCGATCGGAACGGCGCCACTTGCCCGCACTTCGGCCATGCCCGGCTTATCGTCGGCGATGATAGGTTCCTCGAACCAGGCGAGGTCCAAATCGTTGACAAGGTGGATGAAGCGCTTGGCTTCAGCCACCGTGTAGGTGCCGTGCGCGTCGACCATCAGTTCGACATCGGGGCCGAGCGCCTGCCGTGCGGCGCGCACGCGGGTGGCGGAAATGTGCGCCGCGCCGTCCATGGCGCCAACCCGCATCTTCAGTGCCTTGAAACCGCCCTTGGCGATATAGGACTTCAACTGCTCGCCGATGGCGTCGGCGGCCGCCCAGCCGCCGGACGCGTAAGCCGGCATGCGATCGAGCTTGCGGCCGCCGAGCAGCCGCCAGACAGGAACGCCAAGCGATTTGCCAAGAATGTCCCACAGGGCGATGTCGACGGCGCTGATCGCCGCGATGCTCATGCCGCGCCGCGCCAGCTGCGGCATGGCGTGGCCGCCGCGTGCGGCGCTGTCGTGGCGCACGCCATTGTAGAGCATCTCCCAGATGACGCCGATGTCGGCCGGATCGCGGCCAACCAGCTGCGGCCCGACCTCATGGTTCAGCATATGGACGAGCGCGCCGTAGCTGCCGGCACTGCCGGCGGCGTTCTTGCCTTCGCCCCAGCCGACCAGCCCGTCATCGGTCTCGATGCGCAGGATGGCGGCGTCGAAGGTCGTCACCTGACCGAAGTCGCTGCGGTGCTGCCGAGCGGCTTCGATCGGAACGCGGATCCACCAGGCTTGGACGGACTTGATACGCATATTCTTCCCCAGCCCTGCGCCGGTCAGGGCGGAAGGGCGAATTTCCCTGAGGCAGTCGACTACTTGATCAGCGGCAGCAACGTTTCGGCGTTGATGCGCATCTGGTCGGTGTAGAATTTCTCGGTGAGCACGCTGGAGCCGTGGTCCTGGATGAACTTCAGCTGTTCGGGCGAGATATCGACCGGATTGCGCTCGACCATGTCGGGATAGGGGGCCGCCGGCGTCCGGTCGACGGGCGCGACGAACTCGTTGGTCAGCGCGCCGTCGTAGCCGATCTCGCGCAAGGTGGCGACGATCTTCGGCCAGTCGATCTGGCCGAGACCGGCGGCGAAGCGGTTGTTGTCGGCGACATGGAAGTCGAACAGGCGCTTTCCGGCCTGCCGGATCGCGTCATAGACGTTAAATTCTTCCATATGGAGGTGGTAGGCGTCGAGGCAGACACCGCATTCGGGGCTGACCGCGTCGGCCAAAGCCAGCGCCTGGGCGCCGCGATTGAACAGATAGGTCTCGAAGCGGTTGAGCGGTTCAACAGCGATCTTGACGCCGACCTTCTTGGCGTGGGTGAAGCATTCGCGGGTGGCGTCGACGACCCACTTCCATTCCTCTTCCTCGGTGCCGTCAGGCACGACCTTGCCGACGGTCGCGGGAACCAGCGTGATGATCTCGCCATCGAGTTCGCTGACCATGGTCAGCACGTCCTTGACATACTGAACGGAACGCTCGCGCTGGCCCTGGTTCCTGGCTGCGAGGTTGCGCTCGCCCAGCATCAGGGTCACCGCGCCCCAGCAACGAATGCCATGCTCCTTCAGCAGCGCCCGGGTCTCCCTGGTCTTGTACTGCTCGGGTTCGCCGGAAATCTCGATCGACTCATAGCCGAATTTCTTGATGCGCTTGAGCGTCGTTTCCAGGGGTTCCGCGCGCATCCAGTTGTGCGTCGAAAGATGCATGGTCTGTCCTTCCCAACTCGTCTCTATGGTTCGCCTGCGACATGCATCGCCAAAAGGCGACACAAAGGTTCCTCCCCAAGGCGTTCCCAGCCTTTTCTCGCAAACTGGTTCGACCAATTGGGCCTGAAGCGAGGTCTACAGCAAATTATCCGGATCGGCAAGAAGCGCCGGGATGCAACTTTCGCTGTGGAGTATTTCCTTGATTATATTGAGATATACATGCCTGCGCCGGGTGGTTTTGGGGTCATGATGGCGCATTGCAAGGCTTGACCAAAATTCCACATTTGGTAATACCAGAATGGTGGTGCGTGCAAGCGCCCGTTGAGAAAAGACCAAAGTGGCTGGCCCTGTTTCCAATCGGCGCTATGCTCGGTCGCGAGAGAAATGAGGGAGGATGCCGATGCCGACGACAATGAAGGGCCCGGGGCTGTTTCTGGCGCAGTTCGCGGGCGACGCCGCGCCGTTCAACTCACTGGCGTCGATCACCAAATGGGCGGCCGGTCTCGGCTACAAGGGCGTGCAGATCCCGACCTGGGACGCGCGGCTGTTCGATCTCAAGAAGGCAGCCTCTTCCAAGGCCTATTGCGACGAGGTGAAAGGCATTTGCGCCGACGCCGGCGTCGAGATCACGGAATTGTCGACGCATCTGCAGGGGCAATTGGTGGCGGTGCATCCTGCCTATGACGCGCAGATGGATGGCTTTGCGCCGCCATCGGTGCACAACAATCCCGCAGCCCGGCAGAAGTGGGCTGTCGAGCAGATGAAGTTCGGCGCCAAAGCATCGCGTAATCTAGGCCTGAATGCTTCAGTGTCGTTTACCGGCTCGCTGGCTTTCCCTTACCTCTATCCGTTCCCGCAGCGGCCGGCTGGACTCATTGAGGAAGCGTTTGGCGAGCTCGGCAAACGCTGGAAGCCGATTCTCGACGTGTACGAGGACAACGGCGTCGATGTCGGCTATGAAATTCACCCGTCTGAAGACGTTTTCGACGGCGCCACTTTCGAGATGTTCCTCGACGCGGTCGGCGGCCACAAGCGCTGCAACATCAATTACGATCCGTCGCATTTCCTGCTGCAGCAGCTCGACTATCTCGAATTCATCGACATCTATCACGAGCGCATCAAGGCGTTCCACGTCAAGGACGCCGAGTTCAACCCGACCGGCCGGCAAGGCGTCTATTCCGGCTATCAGAGCTGGACCAACCGCGCCGGGCGCTTCCGTTCGCTGGGCGATGGACAGGTGGATTTCGGCGGCATCTTCTCCAAGCTGACGCAGTACAATTATGATTCCTGGGCGGTGCTGGAGTGGGAGTGCTGCCTGAAGCATCCGGAGGATGGTGCGGCCGAAGGCGCGCCTTTCATCGAGCACCACATCATCCGGGTGACGGAAAAGGCATTCGACGACTTCGCCGCTGGCACCACCGACAAGAAGTTGCTGCGCGCCATGATGGGAATCTAGCTCGATTTTCCCTCCCCTTCGCGGGGAGGGTGGCCCAAAGGCCGGGTGGGTCGGTTCACACCGCGCTCTGCCTCAACGACCCCACCCGATCCGCTGCGCGGATCGAACTCCCCTCAAGGGGGGCAAGCAACAGCGAGGAGCAAGATATGGTCGGCGCATCGAAGTCGGAAACGGGAGGCGGCCCGATCCGCTACGGCATGGTCGGCGGCGGGCAAGGCGCCTTCATCGGCGCGGTGCATCGGATCGCGGCGCGGCTGGACAACGAGTTCGTGCTGGTTGCCGGCGCTTTGTCAGCCGACCCGGCCCGTGCCAAGGCCTCGGCGGCCGAACTGGGGCTCGACCCCTCACGCAGCTACGCATCCTATGCCGAGATGGCCAAGGCCGAGGCGAAGCGCCCCGACGGCATCGAGGCGGTGGCCATCGTCACGCCCAACAATGTGCATGTGCCAGCGGCAAAAGCTTTCCTCGAGGCCGGCATCCACGTCATCTGCGACAAGCCGCTGGCGACGACGCTGGCCGAAGCGAAAAAGCTCGCGGCGATAGTCGAGAAGACCGGCAAGGTGTTCGTGCTGACGCACAACTACACCGCCTATCCGATGGTGCGGCAAGCACGCGAAATGGTCGCCAAGGGCGTGCTCGGCGACATCCGCATCGTGCAGTCCGAATATCCCCAGGACTGGCTGACCGAGGATTTGGCGGCGACAGGCCAGAAGCAGGCGGCGTGGCGCTCCGACCCCAAGCAGGCAGGCGCCGGCGGTGCGCTGGGCGATATCGGCACGCATGCCTACAACCTCGCCCGCTTCGTCTCGGGGCTGGAACTGGACTCCCTGTCGGCCGATCTCGACGCCTTCGTGCCGGGACGGCTACTGGATGATAACGTCAACGTCATGCTGCGCTTCAAGCCTACCGGCAAGACGCACCCGGCCAAGGGCATGATCTGGGCAAGCCAGGTGGCGCCCGGCCATGAGAACGGGCTGAAGCTGCGCATCTATGGCTCGAAGGGTGGGCTGGAATGGGTGCAGGCCGACCCGAACTATCTCTGGTACACGCCGTTCGGCCAGCCAAAGCAATTGATCACCCGCAACGGCGCCGGCGCGCTGCCGGTGGCGGGCCGTGTCAGCCGCGTGCCGTCAGGCCATCCGGAAGGCTACCTCGAAGGCTTCGCCAACGTTTACCAGGAGGCCGCACGCGCCATCCGGGCAGCGCGCCGCAAGGGTGGCAAGCCGCCCAAGGACGTCGTCTTCCCGACCATCCAGGACGGCGTCGAGGGCATGGCCTTCATCGAGGCTTGCGTGAAGTCGTCGAAGAAAAACGGGGCGTGGACGAAGCTTTAGTGGCGCGGCGGGTAACGAAGACCCCCTCACCCGGATTGCCAGCCGAATTGCGAAGGGCAATTCGGGGCAATCCGACCTCTCTCCGAGGGGAGAGGAGGAGGAGATGGCGCGACGCCAAGTCTCTTCTCCCCAGCGGAGAGAAGGTGGCCGCGAAGCGGCCGGATGAGGGGGCATGGCGCGAAGCGGCGGAACAGCCAGTGCGCCGTCAAAGGGAGGGGGCTTCGATGAAAATCGGCATGTGCATGTTCTTGTGGACGACGGCGGTGTCGAAGAAACACGAGCCGCTGCTGCGCGACATCAAGGCGACCGGTTTCGATGGCGTCGAGATACCGATCTTCGCCGGCACGCCGGACGATTATAGAAAGCTCGGCGATCTGCTCGACCGCATCGGGCTGGAGCGGACTGCGGTTTCGGCCATGGGCGATCCGGCGATGAATTTGATCTCGGCCGACGCGGCAACGCGCAAGGCCGGTGTCGACTACATGAAATGGGCGATCGACTGCGCGCAGGCGCTTGGGGCCAACACGCTGAGCGGCCCTCTGCATTCGACGCTCGGGTCCTTTTCCGGCTCTGGGCCGACGGCCGCGGAGAAGAAGCGCTCCGTCGGCTCGCAGCGCGCCATCGGCGACCATGCCGGCAAGAGGAATGTCACCATCGGGCTCGAGGCGCTGAACCGCTTCGAATGCTATCTCGTCAACACGATGGCGGACCTGTCGGAGCATATCGACGCCATCGACCGGCCGCACATCAAGGCGATGTACGACACCTTCCACGCCAATATCGAGGAGGCCGACCCGATCGGCGCCTACACGAAACACCGCAGGAATGTCGTGCATGTCCATATTTCGGAGAATGATCGCGGCGTGCCGGGGCGCGGCAACATTCCCTGGACCGAAACGTTTTCCGCCATCCGCAAGAGCGGCTATGACGATTGGCTGACGATCGAGGCGTTCGGCCGCTCACTCAAGGATTTGGCGGCGGCGACCAAGGTGTGGCGGGATTTTTCAGAGACCCCGGAAGCGGTCTATCGGGAGGGGTATAGGCATATCAAGAGCGGGTGGAAGAAGGCGGCTTAGGCGCCCTGGCCCATTTTCTATTTGCGTTCGCGGCGGTTGCCAGGTGGTTCCCCCACTCCGTCTCGGCTTCGCCGAGCCACCTCTCCCCCCTCCGGAGGGAGAGGAAGGAAGCCTCGGCCTGGGAAGACACTCGGCCTAAGAGGACAGGCGTCGGCTCGGACAGCCTGGCGCTTTCCTCTACCCCGTCGATCGGGGGAGAGGTGTCGAGCGAAGCTCGACGGAGTGGGGGTCGATCCTTTGGCGCTGGTCGAGACGACTTGCGCGTCTACATCACAAGCCTACCCCTGCTCAGCCTGGATCCTGTTGTAGTCGTGGATGGTCCGGCTCAGCCGGCGGCGCAGGAAGTTGGAGATGTTGTCGAAGATGAAGACGACGGCCAGGATCAGCAGCACCATGTAGAAGACGTTGGCCCAGTTGGAGTTGGTGCGCATCGCTTCCCACAGCTTCAGGCCGATGCCGCCGGCGCCGACAGCGCCGATGATGGTGGCGCCGCGGGTGTTGGATTCCCACTGATAGAGCGTCTGGCTGATGAACACCGGCACCACTTCCGGCAGCACGCCGTAGCGCTGCACCAGGAGGCCGTTGGCTCCGGTCGAGGTAATCCCCTCGCGCGGCTTGTCGTCGATGTTCTCCAGCGCCTCGGAATAGGTTTTGCCGAGCGTGCCGACCTCTGTGAAGAAGATCGCCGCACTGCCAGCCAGCGGTCCCGGCCCGAAGGCGCGGGTGAAGAACAGCGCCCAGATCAGCATGTCGATGGAGCGCATGAAATCGAAGAAGCGCTTGAGCACCTGGTTGACCAGCCGGCTGGGCGTGATGTTGCGGGCGGCGAAGAAGGCCAGCGGGAAGGCGACGATGCCGCCCAGCATGGTGCCGAGAAAGGCCATGACGATGGTCTGCAGGAGCTTCGTCCAGACATCGCCATGCTGCCACTGGGCGTTGTTCCAGATGTTGTCGCCGGCCAGCGCCAGATTTGACGTGCCCGGTTTCAGTTCCGGCCCGGAGACGATCAGCGAAGCGACTTCGCTTGCCGACTTGCCGAAGAAAGGCGAACGCGTGTCGAAGACGAAGTTTGCCCAGCCTAGAAACCGCTTGCGTATCCTGACGCGGTCAACGGCGACGCGGGCCTCGCCGGCAAAGCCCATGTCGGCGACGACCTCATCCTCATGCGCGGTGATCCAGCCGGGAACCGGTCCCGAGATCAGCGGCTTGCCGGTGCCGAGTGCGACCGCAACGGTCTCACCGTTGGCAATTATCGTCGCTTGCGTCTTGGTGAAGGTAATCGACTTGGCGGTGCCGTCGATCAGGATCGTCACCGAACCATCGGCATTGGTCTTGACCCAGTCCGGATCCGGGTTCGGGCCGAGCACCGAGAAGCGTGGATATTTGGCAGTGATCTGCGGTTCATCGAGGCGGAAGATCGGCTGTACGTCGTAGCTGATCCATTGGGTCAGGAACAGCGGCAGGCGCTCCCAGTGCGATTCTCGCATGACCTGCGGTAGGTTGAAGAACCACAAGGCGTACAGCAGGTAGAGAAAGATGCCGCCAAGCAGCATCAGCGGCCCGAAGCGCTTGTGGAACGGCCGCTGGAACACCTGCGGGAAGCGCTCTTCGATCGACTGGATCTGATCGGCGGTCATGGTGGCCATGGTCAAGCGCTCATCACGAAAGCCTGCTCGCCGACCAGCTTGCGGCGCAGCCAGGCGGAGAACTGGTCGACGATGAAGATCGTCGTGAACAGGAGCAGCACGAGGGCTATCGTCTTGGCGCCGAAGCCGCGCGAGATCGACAGCTTCAACTCCTCGCCGATACCGCCGCCGCCGACAGCGCCCATGATGGTGGAAATGCGGACATTTATCTCAACACGCAGCAGCGTGTAGGACATGAAGTTGGGCAGCACCTGCGGCAGGCCGGCGAAGCGCACCCGCTCGAACCAGTTGGCGCCGACGGCCCTCAGGCCTTCCTCGGCGCGCATGTCGATGTTCTCGTTGATCTCGTAGAACAGCTTGCCCAGCGCGCCGATCGAATGCAGGCCGATGGCGATGATGGCGGCGATCGGGCCGATCGAGACGATGGCGGCGAACAGGCCGGCGATGACGATCTCGGGAAAGGCGCGCAGCAGTTCCATGAGGCGCTTGACGATCAGCCGCAGCACCGGATGCGGCGTCAAATTGCGCGCCGCGATGAAGGAGAACGGTACGGCGAAGACGAAGCCGATGAAGGTCGAGACCAGGGCCACGTTGAGCGTGGTCAGCATCAGCTCGAAATATTCGGGGATGTAGAAGCTGCCCCAGACATAGGAGCGGCCAAGCGGAAAATTGAATTCCTGGGTACCGGTGTCATGCGGGGAAGCGACGTCGAACATCGCCCGCCAGACATCGTTCCAATCCTTGGGGACGAGCCAGCTCAGGAAATCCAGCAAATGCGGCAACCGGTCGAAGAAATGCCCGGCATTGGCCTCGTCGGCGAACCACATGGTGCTGCCGAGCGCGATGATGAGCAGGCCGACACCGATGGCGGTGTAGAGCCGGCGCAAGGACGTCTGGCGACGCCAGGCGTCGGCCATCTGGTGAGTGGCGCCGGAAGGGGCTGTCTCGGAAAGGGTCATGATCGGACATGCAAGAAGGGCGGCGTTTTCTCGACGCCGCCCTTCCTGGTTTTTGCCATTAGCCGCCGATGGCTGCCTTACGGGCTTCGACGATGACGTTGTAGAAGTCCGCCTTCACCGGGACGTAGCCGGTAAAATCGCCGCCCTCGACGCCTTCGAAGCAAGCCTTGTCCTTCTTCGGCAACTGCGTGAAGAAGTCGGCGAGCTTGGCGGTCATTTCACTGCCGAGCGCGGTGCGCACGACCAGCGGGCCGTTCGGGATCAGACCCGAGCGCCAGACCTCGACGAAGTCGTTGGGGTCGACGGCGCCCTTGGCGACTTCCTTGTGAAAGGTGCCCGAGGTGTAGCCGTCCTTGAAGTCGCCGATGCCGGAAGAATCGTCCACCGCCACGTCGACCTTGCCGTCACGCACGGCCAGAACGTTGTTCTCGTGGCCGCCGTTGAACTGGGTCGAGGCGAAGAATTTTTCGTTCGAAGCGCCGGTATCCTTCGGGATCTGGGTCAGCGGGATCAGGTAGCCGGAGGTCGAATCCGGATCGGCGTAGCCGAGCTTCTTACCCTTGGCCGACTTGATGTCGGTAATGCCGGAGGATTTCAGCGCCAGGCCGATCGAATAATAGCCGGTGGCGCCGTCGGTCTGCTGGGTGGTGAGGATCGGGGTGACCGCCTTCGGGTCCTTGAGAGCGACGCTGGCGTAGCCGGAAGCGCCGAGTTCGGCGAAGTCGAGCGTGCCGCCGAGCAGGCCCTGGATGACGCCGTCATAGTCGGCGGCGGGGAACAGCGAGACCTTTTCGAAGCCGAATTCGGTCTTCAAATGGTCGGCGAGGCACTGGTAGTTGCGCAGCCGGTCGGTTTCGTTTTCGCCGCCGAGAATGCCGACGCGAAATTCCTTCATGTCGGCGGCATGGGCCATGCTAGTCGCCATGGCGAGCACCGAAACGGCGCCAAAGACCATCTTCCTGAACATTGGATATTTCTCCTGTAGGTTCCGGCCCCGCGCCGGCAGCGTTATCGATTTTGACAGGTGCCCTTGACGTGGGCTGGCGATCCCAACCGCTCTCAATATCCCGGGAATGCGGGCTCGAGCGGTCCGGCGGATGCGGCGATCTTTCGGCTGAAGGCAACGCTGGTCGAGGTGATGGCCTCGGAGATTTCCTGGCCATTGCTGTCGGCGCCGTAGACGAGGCGCACCGCCTCGCGGTTGAGCTCTTCCGGCGGGCCGTCGAAGACGACCTTGCCGGCAGCCATGCCGATGATGCGGTTGCAGTAGGTGCGGGCGGTGTCCAGCGTGTGCAGATTGGTGACGACGGTGATGCCTTCGCGCAAATTGATGTCCTGCAGCGAATCCATCACCACCTTGGCGTTGAGCGGGTCGAGCGAGGCGATCGGCTCGTCGGCGAGGATCACTCTGGGCTGCTGCATCATGGCACGAGCGATGGCGACGCGCTGCTGCTGGCCGCCCGACAAGGTGCCGGCGGGCTGCAGCGCGGTGCGGGCGATGTCGAGCCGCTCGAGTGCCGCGACCGCCTCGGCGCATTCGGCGCGCGAGAACATGCCGAACAGGTTGGTGATGGTCGAGCGGTGGTTCAGCTTGCCGAGCAGCACATTGGTCAGCACGTCGAGGCGCGGCACCAGGTTGAACTGCTGGAAGATCATGGCGCAGTCACGCTGCCAGCGCCGCAGCGGCGAACCGCTCAGCTTCGAGACCTCGGCGCCGTCAAAAAAAATCGACCCCTGGCTGGGATCGATGAGACGGTTGATCATGCGAAGGAGGGTTGATTTGCCGGCGCCCGAACGGCCGATGACGCCAACCATCTGACCCTGCGGGATCGCGATGTTGATGTCGCTGACGGCAGTGTTCTTGCCAAATCGTCGGGTGACACCGCGGATTTCGAGCGTGGCGGAATTTGCTGGCATGGGGGCAGGTTCCAGTCCGGGACCATTGATCGTCAGGCTCTCGCCTAACGCAGCCACATGAACCTGCCGTGTCGCGATGATGTCAGTTTTGTTACGCTCCACAGGCCTTAGCTTGTCAGCCTGGCTTACCTGTAAGTTGCGCAGGGACCCACAGCATATAGAGTGGAGCTATCGCCGCCGTGAACAAAACACAGCCTAATATCATCAACGTTATTGAAGAGCCAACGTCGGATTGCCTCCAACGCTTAGCTGCAAGCTTAATCACCAAAATTCCCAACGCGACCAACCCCAGTCCAATGAAAAGAGGTATTACGACAATAAAGGTCACATATGCCCCATGGCTCTGGGTTGGGTGCTTATTAGTTCGATGAAAGCACCATTCGCGTCAACCATGCTTCTCCAGAAATGCCTCTGCGGACAGCTCACGGAAGTCCTCAAGGCAAGCGCGCAGCCTTGCATGGTCCCAGTCCCACCAGGCCAGCGCCTGGTAGCGTTCGGCCGTGCGGCGATCGAAGCGCTCGCGGATCGGCTTTGCCGGCACGCCGGCGACGATCGTATAGGGCGCTACATCTTTCGAGACGACAGCGCCGGCGCCGACCGCGGCGCCATCGCCGATGGTGACGCCGGGCAGGATGGTCGAGCCGTGACCAAGCCAGGTGTCGTGGCCGATGGTGACCCGCTTGGCGCGGCGCTGGGCGAAGAATTCGCTTTCGTGCTCGGCATCGTCCCAGTAGTCGGAGGCGCGATAGGTGAAATGGTGCAGCGTCGGCCGCCAGGTCGGGTGGTTGGTGGCGTTGATGCGCACGCTGGCCGCGATGTTGGCGAACTTGCCGATCGTCGCGCACCAGACGGAGCAGTCCTGCATCATGTAGGAATAGTCGCCAAGTTCGCTTTCCGAGACCCGGCTGCGGTCGGCGATCTCGGTCCAGCGGCCGAGCGTCGAGTTCTGCACCTCCGCCGTCGGATGGATCAACGGCGTCTCGGATAATTTCCTGGTCATGCGGCGATTTTTCCGGGCGCGAAAGCGGTGACGTCGATGATGCGGTCGGCAACTGCCTCGCGCACATCGTGGTCATGGAAGATGCCGAGCAGGGCGACACCTGCAGCCTTCTTGGCGGCGATGAGTTCGATCACGACATCGCGGTTCCTGGCATCGAGCGAGGCTGTCGGCTCGTCGAGCAGCAGGATCGGGTGCTCGGTGATGAAGCCGCGCGCGATGTTGACGCGCTGCTGCTCGCCGCCGGAGAAGGTCGCAGGCGGCAAGGCCCAGAGTTTCTCCGGCAGGTTGAGCTGCGCCAGCAAGGCGCGTGCCTTGCCGCGGGCAATCTCGCGATCCTCGCCGCGCTCGACCAGCGGTTCGGCGACGACGTCGAGCGCCGAGACGCGCGGCACGGTGCGCAGGAACTGGCTGACATAGCCGATCGTTTGCCGGCGTATGGCCAGCACGGTGCGCGGGCTGGCGGTGGCGAGGTCGATCAGCCCATCATCATGCGTGACGATGATCTGGCCTTCGTCGACGGCGTAGTTGCCGTAGAGCATCTTCAGGATCGAGCTCTTGCCGGCACCGGAAGGACCGCCGAGCACGGTGCATTCGCCAGCCCTGATCGAGAACGAGACACCGGCGACAACAGGCAGTTTGATGCCGTCGCGCAGGTGCATGGTGAAACTCTTGGCGACGTCGGAGACAACGAGGGGGGTTGCCATCAGAAGGGCCTCCAATTGTCGTTCGTTTGCGGGCCAACGCCTCCCTCTGCCTTGCCAGGCATCTCCCCCTCAAGGGGGGAGATCGGCAGCTTTCTCGTTGCGCTTGTTCTGCAACGTTGGAGAGTGGCGAAACCGAGGACGATAGCCAATCTCCCCCCTTGAGGGGGAGATGGCCGGCAGGCCAGAGGGGGGTGCCTTGGCGCCATCGTCAAACCTGCAGAATCGAGGAAACAAGCAATTGCGTGTAAGGCGCGCGCGGGTCGTCGAGCACGCGGTCGGTGAGGCCGCTTTCGACGACGCGGCCGTCCTTCATCACCATCATGCGCTGCGACAAGAGCCGCGCCACGGCAAGGTCGTGGGTGACGACGATGGCCGCCAGACCGAGATCGGTGACCAGACCACGCAGCAGGTCGAGCAGGCGGGCTTGCACCGAGACATCGAGGCCGCCTGTTGGCTCATCCATGAACACCAGGCGCGGCCCGGTGACGAGGTTGCGGGCAATCTGCAGGCGCTGGCGCATGCCGCCGGAAAAGGCGCGGGGCTCGTCGTCGATGCGGTCCTCGTCGATCTCGACGCGCGACAGCCAGTCGACGGCGGTGGCGCGGATCCTGCCGTAGTGACGGTCGCCGACCGCCATCAGCCGCTCACCGACATTGGCGCCCGCCGACACCGTCATGCGCAGGCCGTCGGCGGGGTTCTGATGGACAAAACCCCAGTCGGTGCGCATCAGGAAGCGGCGCTCGGCCTCGCTCATGCGGTAGAGCTCGCGGAACTGGCCGTCGCGCATGCGGTAGCTGGCGGTGCCGGAGCTCGGTAGCAGCCGGGTCGACAGGCAGTTGAGCAGCGTCGTCTTGCCGGAGCCGGATTCGCCGACGACAGCCAGGACTTCGCCCGGCCACAGGTCGAAGGAGACGTTGTCGCAGCCGACGCGCGAACCGTAGAATTTAGAAAGTGCTGCGACACGCAGCAGCGGTTCGTCGGTCATTGCGCCGGCTCCCTTGTTCCCGAGGCAAGATGGCTTTCTGGAGCAAGGTGGCCGCGATGGCCGTCCGCCCGCCGCTTCTCGCAATGGTCCGTGTCGGAGCAGACGAACATGTGACCGCCATGGTCGTCGAGGATGACTTCGTCGAGATAGACGTTCTCGGCCGCGCACAGCGCGCAGGGCTGGTCGAAGGTCTGGACCTCGAACGGATGATCCTCGAAGTCGAGGCTGACCACTTCGGTGAAAGGCGGCACCGCGTAGATTCGCTTTTCGCGGCCGGCGCCAAACAGCTGCAGGGCCGGCGAGCGGTGCATCTTGGGATTGTCGAATTTCGGCGTCGGCGAGGGGTCCATCACATAGCGGCCCTCGACCTTGACCGGATAGGCATAGGTGGTGGCGATGCGGCCGTGCTTGGCTATGTCCTCGTAGAGCTTGACGTGCATGAGGCCATATTCCTCCAGCGCGTGCATTTTGCGCGTTTCGGTCTCGCGCGGTTCGAGGAAGCGCAGGGGTTCGGGGATCGGCACCTGGTAGACCAGCACCTGGGCCGCCGTCAGCGGATGCTCGGGAATGCGGTGACGGGTCTGGATGATGGTGGCGCTGGCAGTGTCGGTCGTCACCGGGACATTGGCGACCTTCTTGAAGAAGGCGCGGATCGACACCGCATTGGTGGTGTCGTCGGCGCCCTGGTCGATGACCTTCAGCACATCGTCCGGGCCGATGATCGAAGCGGTGACCTGGACGCCGCCGGTGCCCCAGCCGTAGGGCATCGGCATTTCGCGCGAAGCGAACGGCACCTGGTAGCCGGGAATGGCGATGCCCTTGAGGATCGCCCGGCGGATCATCCTTTTGGTCTGCTCGTCGAGATAGGCGAAGTTGTAGGTGGCGATGTCGGTCATGGCGATCACATCCACATTGTGCTATCGAATTGGCGTCCAGGACGCGGATACAGGGGCGAATTCAGATGAACTCGACCGGATGGATGCATCTCGGAATTCTGTTGGTGGTGTTCGCCGGCGTCGTTCTCTTCTTCCTTCGGCGCATGATTCTGCCCGGCCCCAAAGAAGGCTCTCAAGGTGAGTCCCTGGGCGTCGGGAATGGTGATTACTCCGGGTATGACGGCTATGGCGGTCATTCTCACGATGGTGGCGGCCATGGTGGCGTCGGGCACTAAATTCATTCCGCAGCCTCCGATCTCCTGGCATAGCGCGCCAGCCGCTCATTGAGCGTGCCGGTGTGCAGTTCGAACATGTGGTTGTCTTCGTCGTAGAAATAGATCGAGCGGCCTTCACCCTCGACGCGCGGGCGCGGCGGGCGCATGTCGAGGCCGAGCCTGCCGATGCGCTCGGCATAGCGGTCGAAATCGGCGTCATCGATCTTGAAGGCGATGTGGTTGTAGCTGCGCTCCGGCAAGGGTTCGCCCTCCATGATGGCGACCCAGATGTCACCGATCAGGAAGAATTTTTCGGGCGACAGCGAGAACTGCCTGGCGTCGCTGACATAGACTTCGCGTGCGTCGAATACGCCCTCGAGGATTTCGGTCATCTGCTCGAGATCGCGGACGATGAAGGTCATGTGGGAAAGGCCCTCGATCATTCCGCGGCCTCCCGCTTCTCTTCGACCTTCACGGGGTTTTGGCGGGCGTCATATTCGGCACGCATGCGGCGCACGAGATCGAGTTCGGCCTGGAAATCGACATAGTGCGGCAGCTTCAGATGCTCGACGAAGCCGGTCGCCTGGACATTGTCGGAGTGCGAGATGACGAACTCCTCGTCCTGGGCCGCGGCGACGACATCCTCGCCGAGCTCCTTCGCGCGCAGCGCCCGGTCGCAGAGTGCCACGGCCATCGCCTTGCGCTCGCTCTGGCCGAAGACCAGGCCGTAGCCGCGGGTGAATTGCGGCGGCGCCTTGGCCGAGCCTTTGAACTGGTTGACCATCTGGCATTCGGTGACGCGGACAGTGCCGAGCGGCACCGAGAAGGGCAGTTCGGGCACGTCGAGCTCCAGCTCGACTTCGCCGATGCGGATCTCGCCGACGAAGGGGTGGTTGCGGGCATAGCCGCGCTGGGTGGAATAGCCGAGCGCCAGCAGGAACCCTTCATCGCCGCGTGACAGCGCCTGCAGGCGGATGTCGCGCGCCATCGGGAATTCGAGCGGCTCGCGGGTGATGTCGCCGGGGACATGGTCCTGCGGCATGTCGCCATCCGGTTCGATCAAGCCTTCGCGGGCGAGGATCGCCGAGACGCGCGGCATGGCTTGCGCTTCCGTCTCGCGCAGCAAGGGCTCGGCGACATCGGCGCCGGCGGCAAGCTCGGGATCGAGCAGCCGGTGGGTGTAGTCGAAGGTAGGTCCGAGCAACTGCCCGCCGGGCAGATCCTTGTAGGTCGCCGACACGCGCCGCTCGACCAGCATGTTGGCGGTGTCGATGGGCCTGGAGTAGCCGAAGCGCGGCAGCGTGGTGCGGTAGGCGCGCACCAGGAAGATCGCCTCGATCATGTCGCCGCGCGCCTGGGCGATGGCGAGCGCGGCCAGTTCACGATCATAGAGCGAGCCTTCGCTCATCACCCGGTCGACGCCGAGCGCCAGCTGCTCGATGATCTGGTCGAGACGAAGGGCGGGCACCGAACGGTCGCCACGCCGGCGGTCGGCCAGCAGGCTGTGGGCGTTGGCGATTGCCGCTTCGCCACCTTTTACCGCGACATACATCTTACGCCTCCATCGTCTTGATGCGCGTCGTGCGCGGTAGGCAGGCGATGCCGCCTGATGTGGCGAGGATGATGTCGACGCCGCGCGGAAAGCGCTTGATATTCTGCTTCCACTGCTCGACGAAATGGCGTGGTATCTGCGCCGGCGCGATCGTGGCGCTGGTTTCGATGCCAGGACCTCCGAGCAATAGCGGCGTGCCGGAGACCAGATCGCTGACCTGCAGGATCAGCGTGGTCGAGCGGTCGGGATAATCCTGCGTGCCCTGCGAAAAGCCATCGAGCGCCATCATCTCGGCAGGTGCTGCGATCAAGGCGAAATGCGCATCGGCCGGTGTGTTGGCCAATGGCGCGCCGGTATGGAACCCAAGCCATGATCTGATCGCGGTGGAGGCCTGCAAAGCCGGGTCGAGCCAGAGCGGCGTGTCATTGTCGCACAGCGCCAGTGCGATGGCGCCGGCGGTAGCCGAGAGCGGCACCGGCGGGCGGGCGAAGGCCGGCAGCGGTTGCACGCTGCCCGGCCGCGCCATTGCGTCCATCACGGCGCGGAACACGGTCTGGGCGTTGAAGACCGGATCGGCGAACCCGCCCTCGATCGATTGCACAGCTGCGTCCATCAGTCTTCTCCGCGAACCATGGTGAAGAAATCCACCTTCGTTGCCGCCGTCTCGGCGCGGCGTTTTTCGTGCGCCATGGTCAGAGCCGACTGCAGAGGCGCTATCAGTCCGGTCTCGACCTCATTGCGGCGGGCAGGGTCCTGCCATAGGGCGTCGGCGATAGCCGCCAGCTTCGCCTTCTGCTTGTCGCGGCCAAGCGCATAGCAATGGCCGACCTGTCCGGTGGGTAGCCTGACCGTGGCGCGGGTGACGGTCGCCTCGCCGACATTGAAAGGGGCGCCGCCGCCGCCGATGCGGCCGCGCAGGGTGACAAGGCCGGTTTCGGGGCCGCGCAACAGCTCGGCGTCCGAAGGCAGTCCGGCCTCATTCCAGAGCCGCACGATGTCATCGCCGCTGGATTGCGCAAGGGTTGCCATGGCGGCCTTGCGCTCGGCCTGGTCGCGGGCTTCCTGTCCTCGCATGAGCTGTAGTCCTCGTGGCTAAATTTGTCTATTGATATAGACAACTATACAAATTATACCTATTATCTAACGGGTGTCCATGACGGGTGGATGACAGCGATAGAAGACTGGGCGCTGGAAGATTGGGGCAATGATGGTCGGGCGGCTAGCAGCGGACAGCATCGAGCGGCGCAGTGGCGTTTCGCTGTGGCGGCAGATTGCCGACAAGATGCTGCATGCGATCGCCATCGGCGATTTCACGGAGAATGCAGCGCTGCCGCCGGAGGTGGCGCTGGCAGAGCGCTATGGCGTCAACCGCCACACGGTGCGCAGCGCCATATCAGCCCTCGTAAGGGAAGGCGTGCTGCGGGCCGAGCAGGGGCGCGGCACCTTCGTGCTGTCGCGCAAGCGGCTGTCCTATCCGATCGGGGCGCGCACACGGTTTTCGACAGGGCTGCAAGCGCAGACGACGGAACGGCACATCGCCTTGCTCGCCTCGTCGGTCGAGCCGGCCAGCCAGCGCGTCGCCGAGGGACTGGGTCTTGCCAAGGGAGCCGATGTGATCCGCCTGGAAACGCGCGGCGAAGCCGATGGACGGCCGGTGTCGCGCGCGGCGGGCTGGTTCGAAGCCCGGCGCTTTGCCGGTATCGATGCCGCGATGGCCGAGACCGGCTCGATCACCGCCTCGCTGGCGCGGTTCGGCATAGACGATTACCTCAGGCAATCGACCGTGCTGTCGGCGCGCCATGCCGATGCGGCGGACCTTGCCGACCTCGACCTGCAGCCCGGCGCTATCGTGCTGGTCACGGTCGCCGTCAACGTTACGCCGGACGGCCAGCCGATCCAGTTTTCCGAGTCGCGCTTTCCGGCCGAACGGGTGGAGCTGAAGCTGTCGGCGCTGTAGGGAGTGCCCGGCCCAGCTCGGCCGCATTCACTTGCCAGCGGCGGCGCATTTGAGGACCGGCTTCGCCGCCTGCCATGTTATAACCCCACCTCGATCACAGCCTTGATCAGGCCGGATTTCTCATGCGCCCAACGAGCCAGATCGCGCGGCGTGGCGGCGAGTGTGGTGCGGTGTGTGACGAGCTTGGCCAGTGGTACGGCCCCGTTGCGGATCGAGGCGGCGACATGATCGAAGTCGGCGCGCAGCGCGTTGCGGCTGCCGATCAGCGTCATCTCTCGCTTGTGGAATTCCGGGTCGGAAAAGCTGATATCGTCCTTGACGACGGAGACCAGCACCAGCGTTCCGCCATGCGCGACATGGGCGAAGGCCGACTGCACCGACTGGGTGTTGCCGGTGGCGTCGAAGACGACATCGAAGTCTTCGCCTGATGTCGCTTCCCTGACCAGATCGGGCACCGCGCCGCGCGAGCCGTCTAGCGTCTGGAAACCAAGCTCGTTTGCAGCGAAGGCGAGCCTTTCACTGCTCATGTCGAGCAGCGTCACGTCGAGCCCGGCGATGCGGGCGAAGATGGCGGTGCCGAGCCCGATCGGGCCGGCGCCGATGACCAGCGTGCGGGCGCCGGGGTCGGCGCGGGCGCGCCACACGGCATGCGCGCCGATGGCCAGGAACTCGACGGCGGCGGCGTCGGCCAGCGACAGGCCGTTGGCCGGATAGAGATTTTGCGCCGGCACCAGGATGCGTTCGCACATGGCGCCGTCGCGATGCACGCCAAGCACCTCGATCCTGACACAGCAATTGGGCTTGCCGTGCCGGCAGGCGATGCACTTGCCGCAGGAAAGATAGGGGTTGACGACGACGGGCTCACCAATGGCCAGTTCGACGCCTTCGCCGGTCTCCATCACGGTACCCGAGACCTCATGACCCATGATGCGGGGATAGGCGAGGAACGGGTGCTTGCCCTCGAAAATGTGGTAGTCGGTGCCGCAGATGCCGACATGGCTGACCGCCACCAGCGCCCAGCCGGGAGGCGGTGCCTCGGGTGCGGGCCGGTCTTCAAGGACAAGATCGCCGGGCGAACGGCAGAGGACGGCTTTCATGCGCTAATCCAGTCATGAAATCGCCGGCCCGTTGGTGTGGCGGACCGGCGGTTGATTGCGGGGTCGCTACTTGCCGCGGCGGCGCAGGCCGTCGAAGTAGACGATGATGATGATCAGCGCGCCGGTGATGATGCGCTGCCAGAACGAGTTGACGTTGAGCAGGTTGGCGCCGTTGTTGATGGTGGCCAGGATGAAGGCGCCGAGCAGCGGCCCATGCACCGAGCCGACGGCGCCGAACAGCGAGGTGCCGCCGATGACCGACGACGCGATCGCCTGCAGTTCCCAGCCCTCGGCCTGCGTCGGGTTGCCGATGCCGATGCGGGCGGCCAGCAGCACCCCGACGAAGGCGGCGCACAGGCCCGACAGCGTGTAGGCCATGTAGATGGTGCGCTGGACATTGACGCCGGACAGGCGCGAGGCCTCGGCGTTGGAGCCGACCGAAAACAGGTATCTGCCCCAGCGGCTGTGGTGCAGGAAGATATAGGCCGGAATGCCGACCAGGATCACCATCCAGAACAGGTTGGGGATGCCGATGAAGGAATTGCGCGAGAAGGCGGTGAAGGTGTCGCTGTTGATGTTGATCGAATTGCCGTTGGTCATCAAAAGGCCGATGCCGCGCAGCGAGGTCAACGTCGCCAGCGTGATGATGAAGGGCGGCAGGCCCATCTTGACGATACCGAAGCCGTGGAACATGCCGATGGCGACACCGACCAGCAGCGTCACCAGAATGGCGAGCCAGATGGGGAAGCCGGCATTGATCATCATGGCCACGACCACGGTGGCGAAGCCGACCACGGCGCCGACCGACAGATCGATGCCGCCGGTGATGATGACGAAGGTCTGGCCGACCGCCATGATGGCGATCATCGAGCCCTGGCGCAGGAGATTGGCTAGGTTGTTGGCCGAGGCGAAGCTCGTCGTCGTCACGGAGAGGAGGATCCAGAGCAGAACCAGCAGCGCCAATAGCGTCAGCCCGAACAGGACATTATAGTTGCGCTTCGGTTTTTCGACGGCGATCGCCTCGGTGCTCATATCTGTCCTCCCTGCTTTTCTTGTTTCTCGGCGAGCGCCTGAGTGAGAATATCCTCGTGGCTGGCGGCGTGAAAACCGTGCGTCGCCACCAGTTTGCCGCGCCGGAACACATGCAGCGTATCGGCGAGTTCATAGACTTCCGGCAGATAGGACGAGATCAGGATGATGCCGGCGCCCTTTGACAAAAGCGCGCCGAACAGGCGGTAGATCTCGGCCTTGGTGCCGACATCGACGCCGACGGTCGGTTCGTCGAAGATGAACAGCTTGGCGCCGTGCGCCAGCCATTTGCCGATGACGATCTTCTGCTGGTTGCCGCCCGACAGGCTGGATGCGAGCGCGCCACGTGTCGGTGTCTTGATGCGCAGATCGGCGATCTGGCGATCGGCCTGCGTCTTCTCCTGCGTGCTCGAAATCAGCAGATTGTTCGAGATGCGCTTGTAGATCGGCAGGTTGAGGTTGAAGCCGACCGGCAGGTTGAGGCAGAGGCCCTGGTCGCGGCGGCTCTCCGGCGCCAGCGCCATGCCGAGCTTGATCGCGTCATGTTCGGAATTGACCTGTACCTCCTTGCCTTCCCAGAGGATCTGGCCGGCGGATTTGCGGTGGCGGCCGTAGAGCGTGGTGACGAACTCGCTGCGTCCGGCGCCGATCAGCCCATAGAGTCCGACGATCTCGCCGGCGCGGACCGTCATCGAGACATTTTCGAAGCCCTTGCCGGACAGGTTTTTCGCCTCGATGATGGCGGCGCCCGGCGTGAAATGCTCCTTGTGATAGACCTGCTCGATCGAGCGGTTGATCATCATCTTGACCAGTTCGGCATCGTTGGTCTCTGCGATATTGCGGGTGCCGACCAGCGTGCCGTCGCGCAGCACGGATACCCGGTCGGCGAGTTCGAACACTTCCTCCATGCGGTGGCTGATGTAGATGATCGTCACGCCTTCGCCCTTCAGACGGCGGATCAGCGTGAAGAGCTGGTCGGCTTCCTTGCGGGTGAGGTAGGCGGTCGGCTCGTCGAAGATTAGGAATTTGGTGCCGCGCACGGTGGCGCGGGCGGCGGCTATCAGCTGCTGCTGGCCGATGGTCAGGTCGCCGAGCGTGACATGCGCCGGCAGGTCGAAGCCCAGGTCGTCGATGATCGTCTGCGCCTGCCTGACCATGGCGCGCTGCTGCAGGATGCCGAAGCGCGAATTCTCCTCGCCGAGGAACATGTTGGCGGCGACCGTCAGGTGACGGCACAGCACGACTTCCTGGTGCACGGCATTGATGCCGAGCGCCATCGCCTCGTGCGGCGTCGCCAGGGCGGCCGGCTGGCCCTCCCAGACAATCTCTCCGGAGGTGCGCGGCATGACGCCGGTCAGAAGCTTGATGAGCGTGGATTTGCCGGCGCCGTTTTCGCCGACGATGGCGTGGATCTCACCGGACTTGAAGGCGAGGTCGACCGGTTTCAGCGCGTGGGTGCCGGGATAGCGCTTCTCCAGCCCACGCAATTCGAGGATAGTCCGCCCCTGTTCCAGAACGGGTGCGGGATGCAGTTCCTGCGCCGTCGAAATCATGACAATCCTCCCAGATTGGCCTCCCGGATTGGCTTCGCAGGCTGGCCTCACGATTGGCACGCGGCGAGGCAGGGATATGCCTCGAAAACAGCCTGGCTCAGGCGTGCGGATTGCCAAGCCGTTTGTGCGGCAGTTTGTGTCTCCGGGGCGAGGTGCCCCGGAGACGATTGCGGATGCGACGGCTCAGAGCTTCGGATTGAGCAGCGCGTCGATCTTGGGGTCTTTCATGTTGTCCTTGGTCACCAGATTGGCGCCGGTGTCGACATTGGCTTCGACCTTCTCGCCCTTGGAGGCGGCGAGCGCGGTCTTGATGCCGTCATAGCCCATCCGGTACGGATCCTGGACGACGAGGGCGGAAATGACGCCGTCGTTGAGGAACTTGATCAGCTTCTCGTCGCTGTCGAAACCGACCAGCGCCAGCTTGCCGCCAAGGTTGTTTTCCGCGACGGCCTGGCCGACGCCCTGCGCCATGATCAGGTTGGAAGCGAAGATGCCCTTGAGGTTCGGGTTGGCGGTGATCAGGTCGGTGGCGATGTTGAGGCCGGTGGTGGCCTGGCCGTCGGCGTATTTGTCGGCAACCAGCTTGAGGCCCGGATATTTGGCGGCCAGCTGTTCGGTGAAGCCCTGCTTGCGCTGTTCGAGCGAGCCGGCGCCAGGTGCGTTGGTGATCAGGGCAACGTCGCCCTCGATCTTGCCGCCGTTGGCGGCGCCGATGGCGGCTGCGAGGCCGTCGGCAGCGACGCGGCCGCCCTGGACGTTGTCGGTGGTCAGGAACGAGGTGAAGGCCTTGGAGTCGGCACCGGAGTCGATGCCGATGACCTTGACCTTGGCAGCGGCTTCATCGATCGGCTTGCCGAGCGCCTTGAACTCGGTCGGCGCAATGACGATGGCCGCCGGGTTGCTGGCAACGGCGTTCTCGAGGATCGAGACCTGGCCGTTGACGTCGGTTTCAGCCTGGGCGCCGAGTTCCGGCACGTTGACGCCGAGATCCTTGCCGGCCTTGCGGGCGCCGGCCAGAACGATCTGCCAGTAGAAGGACGTGGTGTCCTTGACGATGATCGGAATGGTGACGTCCGCCGCCGAAACCGGCGCCGGATGTATGACGCCGGCGAGCATTGAAGCTGCTGCCAGCGCCATGACGGCGCGGCGGTTGAGAATGTTGGTCACGAATTTCATGAGGTTTCCTCCCTAAGTCGCCCGGTGAACGATACGGAAGCTCCGTTCGGATAGGCGCGGTCCCAAACAGAACTTTATCAATAAAAAACAGTTGCCCTGTTTTGATAGTGCATCGAACAGATCGATGCAAGCGGTGTTTGATCAGTCGTTGCGAGGTCTGGCAGAGGCAGATCCCCAGCCCTGTTCTCCCATTGGCGCCGTCACGCTTCCGTTCCGTTCTGGGAATGTATGGAATATTAATTCCACCAATTCGTCAATATGGAATATCCATTCCTCCATGTGCCGCAGGAACATGAAGTTTCACACCAGCTCCTGCACCAGCGTGTAGGGACGATATTTGGCGTATTCCGTTTCCGGTACGTCGATGTCGAGCAGCTCGAGGTTGCGCGTCAGATTTGCCAGTTTGGCGGTGCCGGTCAGTACGGTGGCGACGGCAGCTTCATGCAAGGGGAATTGGAACGCTGCGGCGGCGAGCGGATAGCCACCCTCGGCGGCGATCCTCTCCATTGCGCCGACGCGGTCGAGCACGTCATGGCTGGCGGGGCGGTAGTCGAAATGTGCGCCTTGCACCGGGCCGGTCGCCAGGATGCCGGAGTTGAACACGCCGCCAATGACCAAGGAGGTCTGCTGTGCCCGGCATAGCGGCAGCAACTCGGCTTCGGCACTGCGGTCGAGCAAGGAATAGCGGCTGGCAAGCAGGATGCAGTCGAGCGGCGCCCGGCGCATCACGTCCAGGCAGATCTGCACCTCGTTGACGCCAAGCCCATAGGCAGAAATGACGCCAGTCCGTTTCAGCTCTTCGAGTGCCTTGAGGCCGCCATCCATCAGGTCGCGAAAATGCAGCTTGGTCTTCTCGATACCATGGGTGTAGGCGCCGATGTCGTGGACAAACAGGATGTCTATCCTGTTTAGGCCAAGCCGCGCATAGCTGAACTCGACCGACCGCATAATGCCGTCATAGGAATAGTCGTAGTCGAGCGCGAAGGGCAGCGGATCGACATAGGAGTGATCGGGAACCTGATCGTCCGGCACCGGGCGAAACAGCCGGCCGACCTTGGTCGACAGCACATAGGAATCGCGCGGCTTGTAACGCAGGAAGTCGCCGAAGCGGCGCTCCGACAGTCCGAAACCGTAGAAGGGTGCGGTGTCGAAATAGCGCAGGCCGGCATCCCAGGCGCCCTGCAGCGTCTCCATCGCCGCTTCGCGCGAACAGGCGCGGTAAAGGCCGCCAAGTGCGGCGCCGCCGAAACTGACTTCGGTGACCTCCAGAGCTGTCCGACCGATACGGCGTTTTTCCATGCAAAACCTCCCCGTTGCCCGCCGCTGACCGGCGCGCAGTCTACTTTATATCAGTAAAATCTAAAGTGTTGCGCCCAGATGCCAGGGCACGAACTCGTTGTCGCCGTAGCCGAAGTCCTCGCTCTTGGTCTTGCGGCCGGAAGCCGTTTCGACGATCAGTTCGAAGATCTCGCGGCCCATGCCGGCGATGGTCTTTTCACCCGAGGCGATGACGCCGCAATTGACGTCCATGTCCTCTACCATCTGGTGGTACATGGTCGAGTTGGTGGCGACCTTGATCGACGGCGTCGGACGGCAGCCGAAGCAGGAGCCGCGGCCGGTGGTGAAGACGATGACGTTGGCGCCGCCCGCCACCTGGCCGGTCGCCGAAACCGGGTCGTAGCCAGGCGTATCCATGAACACGAGGCCACTGCCGGTGACTTTTTCGGCGTAGCCGAAGACGCCGTTGAGCGGCGTCTGGCCGCCCTTGGCGACCGCACCGAGGGACTTCTCCAGGATGGTGGTGAGGCCGCCGCGCTTGTTGCCGGGCGAGGGATTGTTGTCGATCGAGGCGCCATGCTTGGCGACGTGGTCCTCCCACCACTTCACGAAGCCGTCGAGCTTCTGCGCGATCTCCGGCGTTGCCGCGCGGTAGGCAAGCAGATGCTCGGCGCCGTAGATTTCCGTGGTCTCGGAGAGGATGCCGATACCGCCGACGCCGGCCAGGATGTCGACAGCCGCGCCCAGCGCCGGATTGGCCGTGATGCCCGACATGCCGTCGGAGCCGCCGCATTGCAGGCCGACGACGATCTCGCTGACCGGGATCGGCTCACGCTTCAACTGGCCGACTTCCTCGGCGATCTCGGCCAGCACGCCCATCGCTTTTTCCACCGATTTGCGCGACCCGCCGGCGTCCTGGATGTTGAAATGGCGCTTGCCGGCAGCGACGCCCTTCTGGCCGTAGAGGGTGAGCTGGTTGACCTCGCAGCCGAGGCCGACCATCAGCACGCCGCCGAAATTCGGGTGGCGGGCATAGCCGGCAAGCGTGCGGTGCAGCACCATCATGCCGTCGCCGGTGCCGCTCATGCCGCAGCCCTGGCCGTGCACGATCGGCACGAAGCCGTCGATGCCGGGGTATTTCGGCAACAGCGTGCGGTTGGCGGTATCGGCGATGGAATGGCAGACGGTGGCCGAGCAATTGACGCTGGCGACGATGCCGATGAAGTTGCGCGTGCCGGCGCGGCCATCGGCGCGGCGATAGCCCATGAAGGTGCGGGCGCGGTCGGCCTCCGTCGCGTGCTCGGCCTCGCTCGGCGGCACGACCGGCAAGCGGCCGGATTCGAAAACCAGATTGTGCGAATGCACGTGCTCGCCGGCTGCGATGTCCTGTGTCGCGCGACCGATCGCCTGGGCGTATTTCACCACGGCCTCGCCGGCGGCGATCGGCTTGATCGCCACCTTGTGGCCGGGCTCGATCAGCGCACTGGCGACGGCACCGCCCGGCAGCGCGGTGCCGATCTCGATGCGGCCGTTGGCGACGGCGACATTGTCGGCGGGGGACAGAAGAATGCAGTTGGAGGCGTTCACGGGCGGTTTCCTGGGTGATCCTGGGTTGCGCGGGGCGGATTGACACGCGCCTGTTTAGAGATATTGTCTTTTATCGTGAAAAAACAGTTTTGCGTCAATTGTTTTTTCGTGGGGAGTTCCGCATGTCTCCGGGTTGTTCCGGGAAGCAATTTCGCTTCTCAGAGCCATGCGAACGTCATATTGCGCTTCAAACCGTCCGCTGCAAGCGACGGCGTGCAACGGGTCAGGGATGTCGAAGAGCAACAACGTCTACAAGGATGCCTACAACCGCTGCCTGCGGCTGCTCGACGAAACGCGCAGCCTGCCTTCGGAGCCGGAACTGGGCACCTTGCTTGGCGTCAGCCGTACCACGGTGCGCACCATTCTCGCGCGCATGGAAGAGACCGGGCTGATCGCCTGGAACAAGCGCGCCAAGACGGTGCTGCGCGAACCGCTTCCCGATGATTTCTTCCCCGAGGAAGAGACAGACACGCTGGCCGAGATCATCGAACGGTCGTTCATGCGTCGGCTGCTCGCCGGCGGTGCCGAAGCCGGCATGCAGATCAACGAACTCGAACTGGCGCGCGAGATCGGCGTTGGCACCACCAGCGTGCGCGAGTTCCTGATCCGCTTCTCCCGCTTCGGCCTGATCGAGAAACGTCGCAACAGTCATTGGGTGCTGAAGGGCTTTACGCGCGCCTTCGCGCTGGAGCTGACCGAAATCCGCGAGATGTTCGAACTGCGCTCGGCGGCCGCCTTTGCCGCTTTACCGCAGGACAGCGCAGTCTGGACCGATCTCGACCGCCTGGAAGACGAGCATCGCCAGCTGGCAAACGACATTGCCGCCCGCTTCACCGAGTTCTCCGAACTCGACGAGCGCTTCCACCGGCTGATCCACCGGGCATCGCGCAATCGCTTCATCGTCGATTTCTACGATGTCATCGCCATGATCTTCCACTACCATTACCAGTGGAACAAGGCGCAGGAACGCGAGCGCAACGAAGTCGCGATCGGTGAGCATCTGGTCTACATAGAAGCGCTGAAATCACGCGATCTCGGCAAGGTCGACGCCGCTTGCCGCAAGCATTTGAAGTCGGCGCGCCAGACATTGCTGACCTCGATCCCGGAGAGCCGGTCGCTGCAAAAACACTGAGCCGCATCGCGGCTCGCAGCCTTGTTTCATGCATGTCGTTGTCCCAAAACCGCTATACACTTCTGGGCGACATGCCTTGGGTCTGCCGCGTTGCCGCCGCGGCGATTTGGCGATTTTCCACCCGCCGGCCCCGTGCTAGATATGGTTGGTTGCTGCGAAGAGGCAGGGCTTTGGGCGTATCGAGGAGACGATGGAGCATGCCGGTCGCGCTTGTCGCGGCCTATCTGCTGTTGCTCCAGTCGACGCTTGGTGCCTTCGGCGCCGGTCCCAATGCATCGCAACTCGACGCTTTCGGCAATGTCATCTGTACCCATGAAGGCGCAACCCAGCTTCCGGGCGGCAACCAGCCGCCGTCCCATCTGCCGGCATGCTGCGTGCTCGGCTGCAGCATGGTTTTGGCGGCCTTTGCGCCGCCGCCCAATGCCGGTCTGGCGCTGGGCAGCCTTTCCTTTGAAACGGTCGCCTTTGTCTTCCCGGCGGCCATCCATCTCGACTTTGCGCGTGAGCGCTCGCCGTCGAACCCGCGCGCGCCGCCGCTGACGGCCTGAGCCTGTTTGCCCGGCGGAACCTTTCGTGGGCGTACCCATCCAAAGATCTAACTGCTCGCGACCGGCAACGGTGCGACCTTCACTTCATGGAGCAACCATGTCCTATTTTTTCCCTGACGCCGCGCGTCCTATGGCCGGCAGCATTCTACGCGGCATCGAAGAGCGTGTCGGCATTGCCGTGCTGGCTCTTGCGCTGCTGTTCACAGGCGCGCAGTCCGTCTTCGCGCATGAGTTCAAGGTTGGCGATCTTGAGATCGGCCACCCCTGGTCGCGCGCCACGCCGGCCGGCGCCAAAGTGGCCGGCGGTTATTTCACCATCACCAACAAGGGCAGTGCGCCGGACCGGCTGGTGTCGATTTCCTCCGATGTCTCCGAAAAGGCCGAGCTGCATCAGATGGGCGTCAAGGACGGCGTCATGACCATGCGGCCGGTTGCCGGCGGCCTGGAAATTCCGGCCGGCGGCAAGGTAGCCCTTGCACCTGGCGGCTATCATTTGATGTTCATGGGCCTGAAGCGGCAACCCAAACAGGGCGAAAAGTTCTCCGCCACCCTGACCTTCGAAAAGGCCGGCGCCGTCAGCGTCGATTTCGCCGTCGAAGGCATGGGCGGCGGCGCCGTGGACGATCACGCCAATTGACCGCGCCAGCTCGACAAATCTTGAAAATCCGAGGGACCATCATGAACAAATATCTTTTGTCGGCCGGCGCACTTCTCGCGCTCGGAACCAGCGCCGCCTTCGCGCATATCACGTTCGAAACCCAGGAGGCGGCGGTCGGCTCGACCTACAAGGCCGTTTTGCGCGTGCCGCATGGCTGCGACGGCAAGGCGACGACCGCCGTGCGCGTGCAAATTCCGGAAGGGGTGATCGCGATCAAGCCGATGCCGAAGCCCGGCTGGACGCTGCAGACCAAGAAGGGCAAGTACGAGAAATCCTACCAGCTCTACGGTCAGGCGGTGACCGATGGGGTCAAGGAGGTCGACTGGAGCGGCGGCAACCTGCCCGATGAATTCTATGACGAGTTCGTTTTCCGCGCGACGCTGACGGCGGACCTCCCCGTCGGCCAAAAACTCTATTTCCCGGTCGTGCAGGAATGCGACGGTGCAGCCGATCGCTGGATCGAGATTCCAGCGGCAGGGCAGGATGAAGACGCACTGGAAAGCCCGGCACCCGGCATCAAGCTGCTGCCGAAGAAATGATCTCCCAGGCGGCGCGCTCTTTCGAGTGCGCCGCTCTTTTTCGTGGCGGTGACATGAGCACGACCTCCCTCCTGCAAACGGCTTGCATGACCGGCAAACGCACCGGCCGGCTTGCCGTCGGCCTGTTGGCTGTGATCGTGTTTCTTGCCAGCCTTGCCGTGTCAGATCAGGCCTTTGCCCATGCCGCGCTGATCAAGACCGACCCGGCCGACGGCGCGGTGCTGGCACAGGGACCGGCGCAGTTCTCGCTGACCTTCAGCGAGCCGGTCTCGCCTCTGGTGCTGACGCTGGTGAAGCCCGACGGCAAGCCGGTTCCACTGACTGTCTTTCGTCTCAGCGACCAGACCGTCGAGATCGACAATCCGCAGCCGCTCAAGTCGGGCACGCATGTCTTGAGCTGGCGCGTCATCTCCGCAGACGGTCATCCCGTCGGCGGATCGCTGCTGTTTTCCATCGGCGCGCCCAGCGAACCGCCGGCCGTATCCGAAGCCATCGACTGGCCGTTGCGGTCGGCTATCTGGGCGAGCAAAATCTTTCTCTACGTCGGCCTCTTCCTCGGCGTTGGCGGCGCCTTCGCGCTTGCCTGGTTGGCCGGAAGTGCCCGTGCCGGGCAGCGCTTCGTTGCAGCTGCAATCCTGAGCGGGCTGGTCGCGTCGTCCCTGTCGCTCGGATTGCAGGGGCTTGATGCACTCGGGGCGCCGCTCTCCCATCTGGCACAATCGGTCATCTGGCGGACCGGGCTCGGCACCAGCTTCGGCTGGACGGTGCTGGTCGCGCTGATCGCGCTGGGGCTTGGCCTGCTGTCGCTGGCCGGTCCCCGTGCCACCGCCAAGCCATTGGCGCTGGCCGGCCTGGCCGGGGTGGGGATTGCCCTTGCTGCCAGCGGCCATGCCAGTGCCGCCGAACCGCAATGGCTGACGCGGCCGATGGTGTTCCTGCATGGCGTCTGCATCGCGTCGTGGGTCGGCGCATTGGTCCCACTCGGGCTGGCGCTCAAGGGGCAATCGGCGGAGGCCACGCCATTCCTGCGGCGATTTTCTTGGGCGATCCTGCCCGTGGTGGCCGTGCTTGCCGCTGCCGGCACCGTGCTTGCCGTCATCCAGGTGCAAACGCCCGCGGCATTGGTCGACACCGCCTATGGAAGGCTGCTGCTGATCAAGCTCGGGCTGCTGGTCTTTCTGTTCACGCTCGCTGCCGTCAACCGCTGGAAACTCACGGCATCGGCCGAAGCGGGATCGACGGAAGTTCAACGCAGGCTGGTCCGCTCGATCGGCGTCGAGATGTTGATCGTGTTGGCGATTTTCGGCGTTGCCGCGGGCTGGCGCTTCACACCGCCGCCACGAGCCCTGGCGATCGCGGCAGCGCAACCGGTGTCGGTCCATATCCACGCGCTGCAAGCGATGGCCGATCTCAACTTCACTCCCGGCCATGCCGGCCCGGTCGTTGCCTCGATGGTCATCATGAGCGGCGATTTCGGCCCGCTCGACGCCAAGGAGGTAACGCTTGTGCTGTCAAAGCCCGATTCCGGCATCGAACCCTTGAAGCGCACGGCAACCAAGCCCGGCGACGGCAGCTGGCGCGTCGACAACCTCGTCATTCCGGTGCCTGGCCGGTGGACGGTGCGCATCGACATACTGGTCTCGGATTTTCAGATGGTGAAGATCGAGGCGCCCGTCGACATCAGGCCGTAGGCGGGACTGCCAGGTACCTCTACACGGGCACGACCGACAATCCGGGCAACACAATTCGGCGAGGCGGTTGACGCAGGCGTCAAGGCCCGTCAATCATCGCCCGCAAAATCGCGGTCTCAACAAACGATCCGAGAGCAGGGAAGAAACGATGGAAAAAGCCGAAATCGGCCTGATCGGCCTTGGCACGATGGGCTCCAACCTGGCGCTCAACATCGCCGAGCACGGGCACCGCATCGCTGTCTTCAACCGCACTAGGGCGCGCACCGATGCCTTTGTCGAGAATGCCGGCGCGCTCAGGGACATGGTCGTGCCCTGCTACAGCCTTGAAGAACTCGCCGCCGCGATCCGGCCGCCGCGCCCGATCATCATCATGGTGCTGGCCGGCAAGCCGGTCGACGAACAGATCGCGGCACTGCGTGGCGTGCTGTCGGCCAACGACATCGTCATCGATGCCGGCAACGCCAATTTCCGCGACACGATGCGGCGCTTCTCCGAGCTTTCCGGTTCGGGTCTCACCTTCATCGGCATGGGCGTGTCCGGCGGCGAGGAGGGGGCACGCCACGGGCCGTCGATCATGGTCGGCGGCACGGAGGACTCATGGAAGCGCGTCGAGAAGGTGCTGACGGCGATCTCCGCCAAATTCAAGGACGAACCCTGCGCGGCATGGCTCGGCACCGACGGCGCCGGACATTTCGTCAAAACCATCCACAACGGCATCGAATATGCCGACATGCAGATGATCGCGGAGATCTACGGCATCCTGCGCGACGGCCTAGGCATGGGTCCGAAAGAGATCGGCACGGTGTTTGCCAACTGGAACAAGGGCCGGCTCAACTCCTACCTGATCGAGATCACCGCCAAGGTGCTGGCGGCTGACGATCCGAAGACCGGCAAACCGGTGGTCGACATCATCCTCGACCGCGCCGGCCAGAAGGGCACCGGCAAATGGTCGGTCATCGAGGCGCAGCAGCTCGGCATCCCGGCCACCGCGATCGAGGCGGCGGTGGCGGCGCGCGTTCTGTCGTCGATCAAGGACGAGCGGCTGGCGGCGGAAAAGGCCTATGGCAACATCGGCGTGACGAAGATTTCCGGTGACAAGGACGCCTTGCTGAAAGATCTGGAACTGGCGCTGTTCGCCGGCAAGATCGCCGCCTACGCCCAAGGTTTTGCGGTGATGAGCGGCGCGTCGAAGGAATTCAACTGGAACCTGCCGATGCCGACCATCGCCAGGATCTGGCGCGCCGGCTGCATCATCCGCTCGCAGATGCTCGACACCATGGCGGAAGCCTTCAGCAAGGGCGGCGCCTCGACCAACCTTCTGATGGCGCCGGCCTTCATCTCGCTGATGCAGGGAGCGCATCCGTCGCTGCGCCGCATCGTGGCGAGGGCTTCGGAGGCCGGCTCGCCGGTTCCGGCGCTGTCTTCCGCACTTGCCTATTTCGACAGCTATCGCCAAGGCCGCGGCACCTCGAACCTGATCCAGGCGCAACGCGACTTCTTCGGCGCGCACGGCTTCGAGCGTATCGACGACAAAGGCGCGTTCCATGGGCCGTGGGGAAGCGGTGCGGCTGGCTGACAAGCCGGCCCAAGAGCCTAAACGGAAACCGGCGGGCTGAACGCCTGAACCTCGCTGGTGGCGACCAGGCGCTGCAACGATCCGGGTGCGGCGCCGCCGATCCAGCCGAGCACGGAGCGGGCGAGATCGGAGCCGGCCAGGCGGAAGTTCTCGTTGACGACGAGCAATTCCGGCCGGAACAAGTGCAACAGGTCCGACGACTGCTTGGACACGACATCGACGTCGCGGCCAAGCTTGAGGCCGGCATCTTCAATGCCGGCGACGATAGCCAGTGTCGCGGCGGCAGCGCTGCTGACGAAGCCGTCCGGCCTGTTCTCGCGGCGCATCACCTGCGCGGTCCTGGTCCTGATCTGCTCGATCGTGTGATCGATGGAAACGGTGTTGAACGGAATTTCGCTGGCGCCGACCTCGCTCAGCGCATCGGCAAAGCCGTTCAGCGTGTGGCCATAATAGGTCAGCCCGGGTGGCGGCGACAGAAGCGCCAGCTTGCGCCTGCCCATGCTCGCCAGGCGGCGCACGGCTTCCATCGCGAATACATGGTTGTCGAAGTCATGGTAGGGGTGGACCAGGCCCATGTCGGTGCGGCCATGCGTGGCAAAGGGCATGCCGTGCTCGAGCATGTAGCGGGCGCGTGGATCGTTCGGTTGGGTGCGCGAGATGATGACGCCATCGGCCGAGCCGGTCTCGACGAGATAGCGGATCGGCTCCATCGGATCCTGCGAGCGGGAATAGGGCGTGACGATCAGGTGATAGGGCGTTTCGGCGAGCACTTCCGAAACGCCGTAGATGATGTCCGAGACGAAGCTCATGATCTCGCGGTCGGTGTTGAGCACGAGGCTGATGACATTGGTCCTGCCGGTGCGCAGACGCACGCCGGCGCGGTTCGGCCGGTAGCCGATCTGCTTGGCGACGAGTTGGACGCGGCGCCTGGTCTCGGCGCCGATTTCCGGAGCATCCTTCAAGGCGCGTGACACGGTGGTGACGCCGAGCCCGGTCATGAAGGCAAGCGTCTTCAACGTCGGCCGTCCCTGTGCCGAGTTCTCCCCGTTCTTGTCCGTACGCTGTCTGTCCATTCGTCCCGCCCGTCAGGCGCATAGCAGCCGCGGGCCATGTCGGCAATCGCCGTCATAGCGATACGATATGCGTCCCAGCCCCGGCAAAGCGTCAGTATACTGAAACGTTACAGATTGCCAGTATCGAGATGTATGTCCTCGTCATGAGGTGGATGGTTCTTTTTGCGAAACGCATTGGGATTCCAGGAGAAATCGCCCCTGCCGCCGCCTTTTGCCCGTATCAGGCGGCATTTCGGTGTTTGCGCCGCAGCAAACCATGCTGCAGTGCATGAGAAGCGCGATCATTCAGGCGGATTTGTTCGCGGCCCGAAAAAATATCGAGGGCGCTTCGTTGATGGGTTGCACAGCCCGCGCAATTGCCGTATCGAAAATCTGTAACGTTTCAGATTCTGGGAGGAGCCGAAATGCGATACAGATTTTTGACCGCTGCCCTGGCGGCGACGGCTGCACTGCAATTTGCCGGCCAGGCGGCCGCGACGGACCTGGAAGTCACCCATTGGTGGACTTCAGGCGGCGAGGCCGCGGCGGTTGCGGAACTTGCCAAGGCATTCGATGCGACCGGCAACCACTGGGTGGACGGCGCCATTGCCGGCTCCGGCGGCACGGCGCGGCCGATCATGATCAGCCGCATCACCGGTGGCGATCCGATGGGCGCCACGCAGTTCAACCACGGCCGGCAGGCGGAAGAGTTGGTGCAGGCCGGCCTGATGCGCGACCTCACCGACGTCGCCACCAAGGGCAAGTGGACTGATGTCGTGCGGCCGAAGAGCCTGCTCGACGGCTGCACCATCGACGGCAAGATCTATTGCGTGCCCGTCAACATCCATTCCTGGCAGTGGCTGTGGCTGTCCAACGAAGCCTTCGCGAAGGCCGGCGTGCCGTTGCCGAAGGACTGGAATGAATTCGTGGCGGCAGCGCCGGCACTGGAGAAGGCCGGCATCATCCCGCTCGCCGTCGGCGGGCAAGCCTGGCAATCCTCCGGTGCCTTCGACGTGCTGCTTGCGGCTGTGGGCGGCACGGACACGTTCCTCAAGGTCTACAAGGACAAGGATGCCAAGTTCGCCGCCGGGCCCGAAGTCGCCAAGGTCTTCAAGGCCGCGGACGATGCCCGCAAGATGGCGAAGAACACCAATGTGCAGGACTGGAACCAGGCGACCAACCTGGTCATCACCGGCAAGGCGGGTGGCCAGATCATGGGCGACTGGGCACAGGGCGAGTTCCAGGTTGCCGGCAAGACCGCCGGCAAAGATTATACCTGCCTGCCGGGCCTTGGGCTGAACGAGGTCATAGCCACGGGCGGCGACGCCTTCTACTTCCCGCTGCTCAAGGATGCCGACAAGAGCAAGGCGCAGGAGGTGCTGGCCGAGACGCTGCTCGATCCCAAGACGCAGGTTGCCTTCAATCTGAAGAAGGGTTCCCTGCCGGTGCGCGGCGACGTCGATCTCAACGCGGCGAACGACTGCATGAAGAAAGGCCTCGCCATCCTCGCCAAGGGCGCCGTCATTCCATGGACGGACCAACTGCTTTCACAGGACACCCAGAAGCAGAAGGAAGACCTTTTCGCCGAATTTTTCGCCAAGCCGGAATTGACCGTCGAAGACGCACAAAAGCGCTTCGCCGACCTCATCGCTTCGGCGGACTGACGCTGGCGGCAACCCACCTCGCTCCCGGCCTTGCGAATGCAGGGCCGGGAATGCACCGCCCTTACCCAGCCGGCTGACGAGATGAGCAAGAGCGAACGCCCGAACCTTCTGTTCCGCAACCTCAATGCGAAGGTCGCCTCGATCCCGATGATCCTCACCGCCATGGTGGTTTTCGTCGGCGGCACCGTTTGGACGGTGCTCTATTCCTTCACCAATTCGAAGCTTCTGCCGCGGCTGAATTTCGTCGGGCTCGACCAGTACTACCGGCTGTGGGCGACGCCGCGCTGGCTGATCTCGATCGAAAACCTGCTGATCTACGGCGCGATCTCGCTGGTGTTCTCGCTGGTCATCGGCTTCCTGCTTGCAGCACTGCTCGATCAGAAGATCCGCTTCGAGGACACGTTGCGCACCATCTTCCTCTATCCTTTCGCGCTCTCCTTCATCGTCACCGGCCTGGTCTGGCAGTGGCTGCTCAATCCGGATTTCGGCATCCAGCATGTGGTCCGCGACTTAGGCTGGACGAGCTTCAGCTTCGATCCGCTCTACAATTCCAGCATCGTCATCTACGGCATATCGATCGCGGCGCTGTGGCAAGGCACAGGGCTCATCATGTGCCTGATGCTGGCTGGCCTGCGCGGCATTGACGAGGACATCTGGAAGGCGGCGCGGGTGGATGGGATCCCGATGTGGAAGACCTATCTGTTCATCGTCATCCCGATGATGCGGCCGGTCTTCATCACCACGCTCGTCATCATCGCTGCCGGCATCGTCAAGGTCTATGACCTCGTCGTGGCCCAGACCAGCGGCGGCCCGGGCATCGCCTCCGAAGTGCCGGCCAAATACGTCTACGACTATATGTTCTTCGCCCAGAACCTCGGCCAGGGCTTTGCTGCCTCGACCATGATGCTGCTCTCGGTGGTGATCGTCATCGTGCCCTGGGCCTATCTCGAGTTCGGGCGGCGCAAATGAGCATGGCAGACATCACCGCTCAAGCAAGCACCGCCGCCGGCGCGCGCCAGGGCATCACCGATCCCTACGGCCCGAAGCCGCGCCGCGTGATTTCGCGCCGCAACGTCTTCCTATACGGCACATTGTTCGTCATGGCGGTCTACTACCTCTTGCCGCTCTACGTCATGGTCGTCACCTCGCTCAAGGGCATGCCGGAGATCCGGCTCGGCAACATCTTCTCACCGCCGCTCGAGATCACTTTCGAACCGTGGGTCAAGGCGTGGTCGACTGCCTGCACCGGCCTTAACTGCGACGGACTTTCGCGCGGCTTCTGGAATTCGGTGCGTATCACCGTGCCGTCAGTGCTGCTGTCGATCGCCATCGCCTCGGTGAACGGTTATGCACTGGCCAATTGGCGCTTCAAGGGCGCCGATACGTTCTTCATCATCCTGATCGTCGGCGCCTTCATTCCCTACCAGGTGATGATCTATCCGATCGTCATCATCCTGCGCGAGATCGGCCTCTATGGCAGCCTCAGCGGGCTGGTGATCGTCCATTCCATTTTCGGCATGCCGATCCTGACGCTGCTGTTCCGCAATTATTTCTCCTCGATGCCGGAGGAGCTGTTCCGGGCGGCACGTGTCGACGGTGCCGGCTTCTGGGGCATCTTCCTGCGCATCATGCTGCCGATGTCGCTGCCGATCTTCGTCGTCGCCATCATCCTGCAGGTGACCGGCATCTGGAACGACTTCCTGTTCGGCGTCGTCTACACCCGCCCCGACACCTATCCGATGACGGTGCAGCTCAACAACATCGTCAATTCGGTGCAAGGCGTGAAGGAGTACAACGTCAATATGGCCGCAACCATCCTGACCGGGCTTGTGCCGCTCATCGTCTACTTCATCTCCGGCAAGCTTTTCGTACGCGGCATCGCCGCCGGCGCGGTGAAGGGGTGATGGCGATGACGGCAGCCAACGATACCAGCGTTTCGATCCAGGACCTGTCGCTGAATTTCGGCGCGGTGACCGTCCTGGAGACGCTCAATCTGGATGTCGCCGATGGCGAGTTCATCGTGCTGCTCGGGCCGTCCGGCTGCGGCAAGTCGACCTTGCTCAATTGCATTGCCGGCCTGCTCGACGTTTCCGAAGGCCGCATCTTCATCAAGGGCAAGAACGTCACCTGGGAAGAGCCCAAGGACCGCGGCATCGGCATGGTGTTCCAGTCCTATGCGCTCTATCCGCAAATGACGGTGGAGAAGAACCTGTCCTTCGGGCTGCGTGTCGCCGGCACGCCAAAAGAAGAGATCGCCAAGCGGATCACGCGGGCGGCTGAAATCCTGCAGATCGAACCGCTGCTGCAGCGTAAGCCGGCCGCACTTTCCGGCGGCCAGCGCCAGCGCGTCGCCATCGGACGGGCGCTGGTGCGCGATGTCGACGTGTTCCTGTTCGACGAGCCGCTGTCCAATCTCGATGCCAAGCTGCGCGCCGAACTGCGCGTCGAGATCAAGCTGCTGCATCGCAAGCTGCAGAACACCATGATCTACGTCACCCACGACCAGATCGAGGCGATGACGCTGGCCGACCGCATCGCGGTGATGAAGGGCGGCGTCATCCAGCAGCTCGATGCGCCGCAGACCATCTACAACCGTCCGGTCAACCGCTTCGTCGCCGGCTTTCTCGGTTCGCCCGCAATGAACTTCGTCGATGGCCACCTGGAAGACGCCGACGGCGGCTGGCGGTTCGCGGCCGGGGATATCAAGATCCCGCTCGGCACTTACGACTTTGCCAAGCCTCCGGCTCCCGGCCCCGTCACATTCGGTATCAGGCCCGAGCATGTCAGCCTGAACAGCGGCACCGGCTGGCCGTTCTCGATGGCCGCCAATGTCGAGGTGGTCGAACCCATGGGCTCCGACACGCTGGTCTGGCTGAAGCTTGCCCAGCAGAATTTCAGCGTCCGAGTGACCTCGGAACGCACGCCCAAGAACGACGAGGCGGTGACGCTTGGATTCGATCCGATGCGCGCCTCGCTTTTCGACACCGCAACCGGCACACGCATCTAGCTTCCGAGAACCAACCTTCCAACGACGATCCCCAAGCAAAACGGACAGAGACGATGAATTGGTCATTCCAACTTTACAGCGCCCGCAATTTCCAACCCTGGGACGGTGTGCTCGCCATGCTCGGCAAGCTCGGCTACGCCCAGGTCGAAGGTTTCGGCGGCGTCTATGATGATCCCAAGGCATTCCGCGCCGAGCTCGACAGGAACGGGCTTGCCATGCCGACTGGACATTTCTCGATCGATGCGCTCGAGAACGATTTTGACGGCGTGCGCAGAACCGCCGACGCACTCGGTATCACGCTGCTCATCTGCCCTTTCCTGATGCCCGACCAGCGGCCATCCGACGTGGCCGGCTGGCGTGGTTTCGGCGAACGCCTGGCCAAGGTCGGTGACGCCGCGAAAAAGGCCGGCTACGGCTTTGCCTGGCACAACCATGATTTCGAGTTCAAGAAACTTGCCGACGGATCGGTGCCGCAGGACCACATCCTGTCATCCGCGCCCGATGTCAGCTGGGAGATGGACGTTGCCTGGGTGGTGCGCGGCGGCGATGATCCGCTGCCGTGGATCGAGAAACACGGCAAGCGCATCAGCGCCGTCCACGTCAAGGACATGGCCAAGCCCGGCGAGGGGCTGGATGAGGATGGCTGGTCGGATGTCGGCCATGGCACCATCGACTGGGCGGGCCTGATCAAAGTGTTGCGTGCCAGGAGTGCTGCCCAATACTACGTCATGGAACAGGACAACCCCAACGACATCGAGCGTTTCGCCCGCCGCTCCATCGCAGCCGCCAAAACCTATTAGGAGCAACCAGCATGGCAAAGAAACTTGGCATCGGCGTCATCGGCTGCGGCAACATCTCGAAGGCGTATTTTTCGCTGGCGCCGCTGTTTCGCGGCATTGAAATGCGTGCCTGCGCCGACATCAACGTGGAGGCGGCCAAGGCTCGGGCGAAGGAGTTCAAGCTGCGCGCCGACGCCGTCGAAGACCTGCTCAAGGCCGACGACATCGACATCATCGTCAACCTGACCATCCCGGCGGTGCACTATGAGGTGTCAAAGCAGGTCCTCGACGCCGGCAAGCACGTCTATTCGGAAAAGCCGTTCGTGCTGTCGGTCAAGGAAGGGCTCGACCTTAAGAAGCGGGCGGAGAAAAAGGGTCTGCGCATCGGCTCGGCGCCAGACACTTTCCTCGGCGGCGCGCATCAATTGGTGCGCAACCTGATCGACACCGGCAAGCTTGGTAAGGTCACGAGTGGCACGTGCCATGTCATGGGCCACGGCATGGAGCACTGGCACCCCAATCCGGATTTCTTCTTCCAGCCAGGCGCGGGGCCGGTGCTCGACATCGGACCATATTACATCACCAATCTGATCCAGCTGATCGGGCCGGTGAAGCAGGTCGCGGCCTTCGCCACGACGCCAGCCAAGGAGCGCACGATCAGTTCAAAGCCGCGCGCGGGTGAAAAGATACCGGTCAACACGCCGACAACCATCCACGGGCTGCTGGAGTTCGAGAACGGCGCCGTTATCACGCTCAACACCAGCTGGGACGTCTGGGCCCACGGCCACGCGCCGATGGAGCTTTATGGCGAGGCGGGTACGGTGTTTGTGCCGGACCCGAACTTCTTCGGTGGTGACGTTCGCTTCACCGTCGCGGCCAAGCCGGTCAAGAAGCTGCCGAACTGGCCGCATCCGTTCGGCGTGCCCAACGAGATGCATTCGCAAGGCATGATGGCCAACTACCGCACGTCAGGCCTTGCCGATATGGCGGTGGCGATCGCGGAAGGTCGGCCGCACCGCTGTTCGATGGAGCTGGCGCTGCACGCCGTCGACGTGATGACCGGCCTGCTGCGTTCCGGCGAAACCGGCAAGTTCGTCGCCATGCAGACCACCTGCGAACGGCCGGCCGCACTTGGCGTCAAGGAAGCCAAGGCGCTTTTGGCGAAGAAGAAATAGGGCAGCACACCTCAACCCTCTCCCCGTTTCGACGGAGAGAGGGTAAGGGTGGGGGCAGAGCCAACTCGCCGCGTTGTGACGATGCAGCCGACCGGCTCGTTTCCATTCGAGGATTTTCCGATGCCCTACACGCCCGCCGAAAACCGTTACGAGAAAATGATCTACAATCGCTGTGGCCGCTCCGGCCTGAAGCTGCCGGCGATCTCGCTGGGCCTGTGGCACAATTTCGGCAACGACACGCCGCACAAGACCAAGCAGGCGATCGCGCGCAAGGCCTTCGACCTCGGCATCACGCATTTCGACCTCGCCAACAATTACGGTCCGCCGCCCGGTTCTGCCGAAACCGCCTTCGGTGAGATCCTGCGCACCGACTTCGCTGCCTACCGCGACGAACTGATCATCTCGACCAAGGCCGGTTACCAGATGTGGGCCGGGCCCTACGGCGAATGGGGTGGGCGCAAATACATTCTGGCCAGCCTCGACCAGAGCCTCAAGCGGATGGGGCTCGACTATGTCGATATCTTCTATTCGCACCGTTTCGATCCCGACACGCCGCTGGAAGAAACGATGGGTGCGCTCGACCATGCCGTGCGCTCGGGCAAGGCGCTCTATGCCGGCATCTCGTCCTACAATTCGCAGCGCACGCGCGAGGCGGCCGATATCTTGAAGCAGCTTGGCACGCCTTGCGTCATCCACCAGCCGAGCTATTCGATGCTGAACCGCTGGGTGGAGGAAGACGGCTTGCTCGACACGCTCGAAGGGCTCGGCGTCGGCTCCATCGTGTTCTCGCCGCTGGCGCAAGGCATGCTGACGGACAAGTATCTCGGCGGCATTCCGGACGGCAGCCGTGCGTCGCAGGGCAAGTCGCTGAAGACAGCCTTCATCAACGACAAGACCATCGCCAACATCAAGGCGCTCGACGCCATCGCCGGCAGGCGCGGACAGACGCTGGCGCAGATGGCGCTGGCCTGGGTGCTGCGCAAGGGGAGGGTGACCTCGGCACTGATCGGCGCCAGCCGGCCGGAGCAGGTCGAGGACTGCGTCGGCGCGCTCAAGGCGCTCGACTTCAGCGATGCCGAACTCGCCGAGATCGACACCTACGCGCGCGAATCCGACATCAATCTGTGGGCGGCTTCTGCCGAGCGCAAAGGCCCGCCGAGGAAATAGGTCCGCTCGATAAGCCGGCAAAGCGAAAAACGGCGGGCAACCTGCCTGTTGCCCCGCTCCGATCGATGTTCTCGGCCGCCTTGCGGGCAGAATGCTGGAAACAGTAGCAAAAATGCCTGTTCGTCGCTATCTGGGTGGGACATGGATCGTTTGTGCGCGGCGCAAGCGACGCAAGGCGAGTTGGAAACAGGATCATGGCGGCAAGGGATGTGCTGACGAAAAACCAGCTGTGCGTGCTCGAGAAACTCGAGACCGCCAGCGGACCGCTCAGTGCCTACACCTTGCTCGACCAATTGCGCGAGCGCGGTTTTCGCGCACCGCTCCAGGTCTATCGCGCGCTCGACACGCTGGTGAAGTCAGGTTTCGTGCATCGGCTTGAAAGCATCAATTCCTTCGTCGCCTGCGCCGAGCCGCATGACCACAGCCATTCGATGACTGCCTTCGCCATTTGCGACACATGCGGGCAGGTCACCGAGATGTCCGACCACGATGTCGGCCACAGCTTGGACGAATGGGTGCGCTCCACCGGCTTCGCCGCCAAGAAGGCGGTGATCGAGTTTCGCGGGACGTGTGCCAAGTGTTTGGCTGAGGCGGCTTGAGGTGAGTTGAGATTCGGATGATGCCGGCCTGCAAATGGCGGCTTCCTGCCGCTTCCGGTGCTCACGTACGAAAAGTACGCTCCGCTCCGGTTCTCGGAATCCACCATTTTCGGCTCGGCCTGATCTGAATCTCAACACACCTTGCGTTGGTGCTAATGCGCCTCGTCCCAGTTGTTGGCGGCTCGCGCGTCGACATGCAGCGGCACCGACATCGAGACCGCCGGCATCGCCGCGTTTTCCATGACATGACGCACGACCGGGATCGTCGCCTCGACTTCCGCCTCGACGGTCTCGAAGATCAGTTCGTCATGCACCTGCAGCAGCATGCGTGCCGAAAGGCCTGCTTTTTCCAGCGCCTCCTCCATGCGGATCATGGCACGGCGGATGATGTCGGCGGCGGTGCCTTGCAGGCGGGCATTGATCGAGGCGCGTTCGTTGAAGGCGCGGAGCGAGGGGTTGGACGATCTTATGTCGGGGTAATGGATGCGGCGGCCGAAGATCGTTTCGACAAAGCCGTGCTCGCGGGCATAGGCCTTGGTCTCCTCGATGTAATCGCGGATGCCGGGGAAGCGCTCGAAATATTTCTTGATGTAGTTGCCGGCTTCCTCGCGCGGGATCGACAGCTGGTTGGCGAGACCAAAGGCCGAAATGCCGTAGATGATGCCGAAATTGATCGCCTTGGCGCGGCGGCGAACCTCCGAGGGCATGCCCTCGACCGGCACGTTGAACATCTCCGACGCGGTGATGGCGTGGATGTCGGCGCCGTCGGCGAAAGCCTGCCGCAACTGCGGGATCTCGGCGACATGGGCGAGCACCCGCAATTCGATCTGGCTGTAGTCGGCCGAGACCAGCCGATGGCTCTTGTCGGTGATGAAGGCGGTCCTGATCTTGCGGCCTTCGGCGGTGCGCACCGGAATGTTCTGCAGGTTCGGGTCGGAGGACGACAGGCGTCCCGTCGTCGTCGCGGCCAATGCGTAGGAGGTGTGGACGCGCTTGGTGTCGGGATGGATGAAGCCGGGCAGCGCATCGGTATAGGTCGATTTCAGCTTGGTCAGCTGGCGCCAGTCGACGATCTTGCGCGGCAGTTCGTGACCTTCGGCGGCGAGATCTTCGAGAAGCTGCGCCGACGTCGACCACTGGCCGGTCTTGGTCTTGGAACCGCCGGGCAGGCCCATGCGCCCGAACAGGATGTCGCCGAGCTGCTTTGGCGAACCGATGTTGATGCGTTCGCCGATGAGCTGGTAGATTTCCTCTTCGAGGCGAGCGGCGCCCTGCGCCAATTCGCCGGAGAGCCGCGACAGGATCTGCCTGTCGACCGAGATGCCGCGCTGTTCCATGCGCGCCAGCACCGGCACCAGCGGCCGCTCCAGCCGCTCATAGACAGACACCAGGCCCTTGGCGGCAAGCCGCGGTTTCAGCACCAGCCAGAGCCGCAGCGTCACATCGGAGTCTTCGGCGGCATGAGCCGTCGCCTTGTCGATGTCGACCTGATCGAAACCGACCGAGCTTTTGCCCGAGCCGGTCACGTCCTTGAGCTGGAGAGGGGTATGACCGAGCCACTTCTCGGCAAGCGCATCCATGCCGTGACCATGGGGCGTACCGGCATCGAGCACGTAGGAGATCAGCATGGTGTCGTCGAACGGTGCGACATCGATGCCGTAGCGGCTCATGATGACAAGATCGTATTTCAGGTTCTGCGCGATCTTGAGAACCGATCTGTCTTCGAGCAGCGGTTTCAGCACCGCCAGCGCCTCGCGCAGCGGAATCTGGTTTTCGAGCGCGCCACCACCGAGCAGGTCGCCATTGCCGCTCATATGGGCGAAGGGAATGTAGGCGGCGCGTCCGGGAGCCGTGGCGATGGCCATGCCGATCAGTTCCGCCTGCATCGGATCGGCGGATGTCGCCCTGACGTCGAAGGCGGCGATGCCAGCCTCCCGTGCCTCGGCGACCCAGGCTTTCAGGGTCGAGATATCGCGGATGCAGTGATAGGCCGAAATGTCGATCTTGCCGGTGGCCGCGCGCTCCAGCCTTAGTGCCGCGAGCAGGGAGGGGGTATCGCCTTGTTTTGACGTCTCCGCCGTCCCGCCGGCTTCGTCCGGTTCAGTGCCAGGCGCGTTCCGGGCAGCCGGCGGCAAACCGGCGCCAACGTCCGGGCCATGGGCATGATCGGTGCGTTCGACGGTGACCGCGACGGCCTGGACGTCGCCGGCCTCGGTGCTGGTCGCTTCCGCGACACGGCGGGTCAGCGAGGTGAATTCCATGGTCTTGAGGAAACCGATCAGCTTCGGGCCGTCGGGCGCGTGCAGGACGAAATCCTCCAGACCCTCGGTCACCGGTACGTCGTTCATCAGCGTCACCAGCTGACGAGAAATGCGCGCCTTGTCGGCGTTGGCGATGATCGATTCCCGGCGCTTGTCCTGCTTGATCTCGCCGGCCCGGGCCAGCAGCGTGTCGAGGTCACCGAACTGTTCGAGCAATTGCGCCGCCGTCTTCGGCCCGATGCCGGGCACACCAGGCACATTGTCGACCGAATCGCCGGTCAGTGCCTGCAGGTCGACCATCTTCTCCGGCGGCACGCCCCATTTCTCGATGACCTCCGGAATTCCGATCTGGCGGTCCTTCATCGGGTCGTACATGGCGACCGTATCGCCAACCAGTTGCATCAAATCCTTATCGGAGGAGATGATGGTGGTATCGCCGCCGGCTTCGCAGGCGAGCCTCGCATAGGTGGCGATCAGATCGTCAGCCTCGTAGCCTTCGATCTCGACGCAGGGCAGGTTGAACGCCCTGGTCGCCTGGCGGATCAGGCCGAATTGCGGGATCAAATCTTCCGGCGGTGCCGAGCGGTTGGCCTTGTATTCGGGGTAGAGGTCGTTGCGGAAGGTTTTTGACGAATAGTCGAAAATGACGGCGAAATGCGTCGGCACGATGCCTACATCGGTATTGCGGGCGTCGAGCATCAGCTTCCACAGCATGTTGCAGAAGCCGGAAACGGCGCCGACCGGCAGGCCGTCGGATTTGCGGGTCAGCGGCGGCAGCGCGTGATAGGCACGGAAGATGTAGCCGGAGCCGTCGACAAGGAAGAGATGATCGCCTTTTTTCATGCCGGCAGGGATAGCGCGGCGCGGCGGCTTGGTCCATGCCAAAGGCAGCCTCGACTATCGGTTCCGGCAACACCCTGACAGATCGCCGTCACCCTGCTCACGCCCATGTTACAAAACTGTAATTTTCGTGCCCTTGAATCGCCACGTTCAGAGACCCAAATACACGTTATCGGCAGTTTTCGCCGAGTCCGGAGCAAGGCCCGTCCCCCGCCTATCCCGGACACTTGCGGCAGCCTATCCCCCCTCTCCGGGCTGCCGCATCGTTTCGAGTAGAAGGCCGCCGTGGTTCCCCCTCCACCACGGCGGTCTTTTTTTGCCTCGCAGAGACGTTTGCAGCCCGTGGTCCAATGATCGCGGGCTTTTCGTTTTCCCGTCATGCCTTTACGGTTCCGGTTCTGAATCGAAAGGCTTCACATATGTCCGCAGTTTCCCCCGTCCTCGACCGTCTCGACAAGAATCTCGACCAGAGCCTCGAGCGCCTGTTCGGCTTGCTCAGGATCAAGTCCATCTCCACCGATCCAGCCTATGCCGCCGACTGCCGCAAGGCGGCGGAATGGCTGGTGGCCGAACTCGAGCTGATCGGCTTCGACGCCAGCGTTCGCGACACGCCCGGCCACCCGATGGTGGTTGCGCACCATGACGGCCCGGCCGGTTCGCCGCATGTGCTGTTTTACGGCCATTATGACGTTCAGCCGGTCGACCCGATCGAATTGTGGGAAAGCGATCCGTTCGCGCCTGCTGTCAAGGAGGTCGGGCCGGACCACAAGGTGATCGTCGGTCGGGGGTCGGCCGACGACAAGGGCCAGTTGATGACCTTCGTCGAGGCTTGCCGCGCCTGGAAACAGGTGCATGGCAATCTGCCTTGCCGCATCACCATCCTGTTCGAGGGCGAGGAGGAATCCGGTTCGCCTTCGCTGAAGCCGTTCCTCGAGGCCAATGCCGACGAACTCAAGGCCGATTTCGCGCTGGTCTGCGATACCGGCATGTGGGATCGCGACACGCCGTCGATCTGCGTCGGATTGCGCGGGCTGGTGGGTGAGGAGATCACGGTGAAGGCCGCCGACCGCGACCTGCATTCGGGCCTCTATGGTGGTGCCGCCGCCAACCCGATCCGCATCCTGGCCAGGGTGCTGGCCGATATCCACGACAAGGACGGCCACATCACCATTCCCGGCTTCTATGATGGCGTCGAGGAAACGCCGTCGCAGATCCTGAAATCATGGGAGACGCTCGGCGAGACTGCCGAGACGTTCCTGGGACCGGTCGGCCTGTCGATCCCGTCGGGCGAAAAGGGCCGCTCCGTGCTGGAATTGACCTGGGCGCGGCCGACGGCCGAGTTCAACGGCATCATCGGCGGCTATACCGGCAAGGGCTTCAAGACGGTGATCGCGGCCGAAGCCTCGGCGAAGGTCTCGTTTCGCCTTGTCCACAAGCAGGACCCGAAAAAAATCCGGGCCGCGTTCCAGAAGTTCGTCAAGGAGCGCATTCCGGCCGACTGTTCCGTCGAATTCCATCCGCATGGCGGCTCGCCGGCAATCCAGCTTTCCTACGACTCGCCCTTCCTGGCCAAGGCCAAGAATGCGCTGTCCGACGAATGGCCGAAGCCGGCGGTAACGACGGGCAGCGGCGGCTCCATTCCGGTTGTCGGCGATTTCCAGACCTATCTCGGCATGGAATCGCTGCTGGTCGGGTTCGGCCTCGACGACGACCGCATCCACTCGCCCAACGAGAAATACGAGCTCAGCTCCTTCCACAAGGGTCAGCGCTCCTGGGCGCGGATTCTCGATGCCTTGACGCGCTGAGCAGCGGAACCCCTGTTTTCCTGTTGATTTTTCAGCCGATCGCGGCGAGGACGGGCCACAAGATAAAGCGCTGCAGCATCCCCTGCGGGTCAGGGGGCACTGTAGGGCTCGACCGGAGAAGACAATGGCCGATATCCGTTTCCATAAAAACGACCTGCCCGACCTCTCGCACTACAATGTCGGGGCAGTGGCCATCGACACCGAAACGCTCGGGCTCAATCCGCATCGCGACCGGCTGTGCGTGGTGCAGATTTCGCCCGGCGACGGCAGCGCCGACGTCATCCAGATCGCGCCCGGCCAGAAGAAGGCGCCGAACCTCGTCAGCCTGCTGAGGAACCGTGGCGTAACCAAGCTGTTCCACTACGGCCGCTTCGATCTTGCCGTTCTCTACAATGCGTTCGGCGTCATGCCGGAGCCGGTGTTCTGCACCAAGATCGCCTCGCGGCTGACCCGCACCTATACCGACCGCCACGGGCTCAAGGACATCTGCTTCGAGCTTCTCGGCGTCGGGCTGTCCAAGGCGCAGCAATCGTCGGACTGGGCGGCCGAGACGCTGTCGCCCGAACAGCTCGAATATGCGGCTTCCGACGTGCTCTATCTGCACCGGTTGCGCGATGTACTGGCCGGACGGCTGGCGCGCGATGGGCGGACCAAGGAGGCCGATGCCTGCTTCCGCTTCCTGCCGACGCGTGCCAAGCTTGACCTGATGGGCTGGGACGAAGAGGATATTTTCGCCCATAGCTGAGGGCCGTTGGCGCGCTCCGCGGGCCGGTGACCGTTTGGAACCGGATACAGGCCGTCGCGTTCTGTCGGCTCAGTTTGTCGGTGCAATTGGGGATAATGACATGGCGGACAGAAAGCCGATTGCGACCGCGCCGACAGACGGCTCCAAGGTCTCCGTGACCTGGAAGGACAGCGACGGCGTCATCAACGAATCCATCGCGCAATATCGCGACGACGGCTGGTGGGTCTATATCGACAGTCACACGCAAAAGAAGGTCGAGCCGACCAGCTGGCGCCCTGCCGCAAGCGACGACGACGATCAATGAGCGCGCCGCTGGTGAGGCCGGCTGCTTTCGAATAGCCTGAAGCCGTTGATATCGAGGCCGATTCGGGGCTTTCCGGTCCGCGGTCGCCCTCTTGCTCGGAGGAAATCGCTATGGGTGTCGAAAGCCTGCTCGTCTTCATCATCATCGGTGCCATCGCCGGCTGGCTCGCCGGTCTCATCGTTTCCGGCTTCGGCTTCGGCCTGATCGGCAACATCATCGTGGGCATCGTCGGTGCGTTCATCGCCGGCTGGCTGTTTCCGCGGATCGGCTTTTCCATCGGCGGCGGCACTCTCGCCGCGATCATCCATGCCACGATCGGCGCCATCATCCTGCTGGTGCTGGTCAAGGTTCTGAAACGAGCCTGAGGCTCGACAACGCAAAGAGCGCGCAATGAAACAGAATACGCTCTATCTCGTCATCGGCGCGCTCGTCGTCGTGGTCATCGCGCTCGGTATCTATGTCTATCGCGAGCAGACCAAACCCAAGGGCGTCGAGCTCAAGATCGACGACAAGGGCATTTCGATCCAGCAGAACTAAGCCATGCGGGGGCGCGACATGGTTGCTTCTGACGCCCCGGAAGACGTCGATCAGCCCCCGATCACCGTGGCGGAATGGGAGAGGCTGAACAGACCGCCAAGGCGCGAGGCGCTGCTGCGCTATCGTTGGCGGGTGTTTCGCTTTCTGAGGACATCCGCGCCGGTCAGCGAATTGCAGGGGCAAGAGCAGGTATTCCGCGATGCGGTCGTCGCCACCGTGGCCTTCAACCGGCCCGAAATGATCGAATGGCAGATCCACCTGGTACGCCGATACCTGGCCGAGCACGAAAGCTACATCGTTTTCGACAACAGCAACAAGGGCGAGGCAAGGGAAGCAATCCGCGATCTCTGCCGTCGCCAGCATGTCCCCTATGTCGCATTGCCGAAGAACAGGCTGGTCGTCAGCAGATCGCACGGTCAAGCGCTCAACTGGATCGTGCGGAATTTTTTGCCCAGGTTCGGGCCGAAGCTGTTCGGCTTCATCGATCATGACATCTTTCCGACTGAACCGTTTTCGATCCGCGCCCGGATGGAGGGCAAAAGCCTCTACGGCAGCGTGCGGCGCGATACGCCGACGCCAGGCGGCTGGTTCCTGTGGCCCGGCTTCTGTTTTTTCGACGGAAGCCTGTTGCGGCGACGGCTGGATTTCGCCCCGAGCTACAAGTTTCATATGGATTCCGGCGGCGGCAACTGGCCTGTGCTCTACAGGTCGATCGATCCGGCGCTGGTTCGATTCGCTGAAAACAAATCGCTTCGCTTCGGCGCCGGACATGATCAATCCGAGGATTTTTTCGTGATGGTCGATGGCTGGCTGCACGTCACGAACGCCTCGAACTGGAGGCGACAGCCGGTTGACAGGGGCGAACACATTGTCGCGCTGTTGCGGCAAGCCGGCGGTCCCGACCAGCCGGATGTGAAGTTCGAGCCCATCTGAACGAGACAGCGAACAGCGTGGCGTCAGTAACCTGCAAAGAGCAGACGCTGGCCTTTTTGGCTGCCCAACCCCAAGGCCGGCATTCGAACACGACTTAACCCGCCCTTAAATCGCCGCATCTACTCTTCAACCCGAACGCCATAGGCATCGGGGACATCAAGCACAGCGCATGGCGAACCGCAGAGACAGTCGCATCGAACCCAGTTTCGAGGGGCCGCCGCAGGCGCGGTCCTCGGCGGGTCTTTCGGTGAACGAGGAGGATCGCGTCGTGCCGAGCAATCGCAAAGCCTCCGCAAAACGCAAGCCGGCCAAAGGGAAATCGTCGCGGGTCAAGCGCGGCAGAAGCCGGCGCGGCCTGTTCGGCGTGCTCGGCCGGCTATTCTACTGGTGCTTCGTGCTCGCCATCTGGGGCGGCATCGCCGTGGCCGGCATCGTCATCTACTACGGTGCCAAGATGCCGGCGGCGACGACCTGGTCGATTCCCGACCGCGCCCCCAACATCAAGATCGTCTCGGCAGATGGCCAATTGCTCGCCAATCGCGGCATGAGCGGCGGCGAGGCGGTCGGCCTGCACGAAATGTCGCCCTATATCCCGGAAGCCGTCATCGCCATCGAAGATCGGCGCTTCTACTCGCATTTCGGCATCGACCCGATCGGGCTTTCCCGCGCGATGGTCACCAATGTGCTTGGCGGGCATTTCTCGCAGGGTGGCTCGACGCTGACCCAGCAATTGGCCAAGAACCTGTTCCTGACACCCGACCGCACGCTGGAGCGCAAGGTGCAGGAAGTGCTGCTGGCGCTATGGCTGGAGCACAAGCACACCAAGGACCAGATCCTCGAAATGTACCTGAACCGGGTCTATTTCGGCTCTGGCGCCTATGGCGTCGAAGCCGCCTCGCGCCGCTATTTCGGCAAGAGCGCGCGCGACGTCACCCTGTCGGAAGCCGCATTGCTTGCCGGCCTGCTGAAGGCGCCGTCGCGGCTGTCGCCGGCACGCGATCCCAAGGCCGCCGAGGAGCGCTCGCAGCTGGTGCTTGCCGCCATGCGCGACGAGGGCAAGATCAGCGCCAAGGAACTGACCTCGGCGATGAGCGCGCCGGCAACGCGTGCGCCTTCCTATTGGACCGGCTCGGAGAATTACGTCGCCGATACCATCATGGAGGAACTGCCCGACCTGATCGGCGACGTACGCGGCGATATCGTCATCGACAGCACCGTCGACCTGAACCTGCAGAAGCTCGCCGAGCAATCGATCCGCAGGCTGATCGACGACAGCGGCAAGAAACTCAACGTCAGCCAGGGCGCCCTGGTGTCGATCGACGATTCCGGTGCGGTGCGCGCCATGGTCGGCGGCTACGACTATTCGACCAGCCAGTTCGACCGTGCTTCGGAGGCACGTCGCCAGCCGGGCTCGGCATTCAAGCCGTTCGTCTATATGGCCGCTCTTGAAGCCGGCCGCACGCCCGACAGCATCCGCAACGATGCGCCGATCAAGATCGGCAACTGGACGCCCGACAATTACGGCGGCAAGTATTTCGGCAAGGTGACGCTGGCCACCGCGCTGGCCAAGTCTTTGAATTCGGTGGCAGCGCAGCTGACCATGGAGGTCGGGCCGAACGCGGTTGTCGAGGCGGCGCATCGCATGGGCATCCAGTCCGACCTGACAGCCAACACCTCGATCGCGCTCGGCACTTCGGAAGTGACGCCGCTGGAGTTGACATCGGCCTATGTCCCCTTTGCCAATGGCGGCTACAAGCCCGACATCCATTTCATCCGGCGCGTGACGACCACCGAGGGCAAAGTGCTTTACGACAGCGGCGGCGGCAGCGCGCCGCGCGTCATCAAGCCTGAGATCGTCGGCATGATGAACTCGATGATGACGGGCACGGTTGAGATCGGCACTGCCCGGAAAGCGGCTTTCGCCTGGCCATCGGCCGGCAAGACCGGCACCAGTCAGAATTCGCGCGACGCCTGGTTCGTCGGCTACACCGCCAACCTCACCACCGGTGTGTGGTTCGGCAATGATGATGGCAGCCCGATGAAGAAGGTCACCGGCGGTGCACTGCCGGCGCAGGCCTGGCACGAGTTCATGGTTGCGGCCCACGAGGGTGTGCCGGTGCGGCCGCTGCCCGGCACCTGGAAATCGACGCCGGCCGACACAATCGTCCCCGACGAGATACCCTCGGCGAACAACACGGCGCCGGTTCCGTCGACGTCGGTCGGCCAGCAGGCACCAGCGCGGCCAGCAGCGCCGGTTGCCCAAGCGCCGGTCCGCGCGGCTCGTCCCGCCCAAACCGTCGATGCCGATGGCCTTTCCATGCCGGAGGATGACGGCGCCACCGCGTCGATCAAGCACCCGGTGCCGCCAGGCGACGTCGGCGGCCCGCGCAAGAAGCGGCAGACCTCGATCCTCGACCTCCTTGGCGGCTGAGTAGACCCGCTAATTCGCCTTTGGTTTGGCGCTGCCCAGCTTCTTGCTGTCAAAGGTCAGTTTGTCGCTGTGAATCTTGCCGTCGCTGATGGTGAGGTGCTTGGCGCAGGAAAGCGCGCCGGACGACTCTGTCATCAAGTCATACATAAGCAGCGCCTGGTGGTCGTCTCCGAAGGCCGCGATCATGCGCACACCGGTCACATCCTGTGAAAGTTTGGTCAGGCCCTCGAGGTAGGGGGCCTTGCCAGTCGACTGTTGCATCGGCCCATCAAAAACGACGTCGTCGGCGACATAGGATGCTGCCTTTTCGAGGTCGTGTCCTGTCCACGCTTTGGTGAAGGCGGTGGCGATGTCGAGGGGTGCTGTCTGTGTCATGGCTTTGTCCTGATAGATTGATTCAGAACCCCGCACCCTTTCCGCATTCAAGGACCAACGGCGAGCCGGCTTCCCGGTTCCTCCTTTGAGGTGAATGGTGACATTTCGGCCTCTCGCCACCTCGGCGGCGTTCGGCTACATCTGCCGGCTGGAGACCTGAAATGACTGAACTCGACACCCGAAAGACCATCGTGCTGACCGGCGCCAGCCGCGGCATCGGCCACGCCACCGTCAAGCGTTTTTCGCGCGAGGGCTGGCGCGTCATCACCTGCTCCAGGCAGGCTTTCGCCGAGGACTGCCCGTGGCCGGCCGGGCCGGAAGACCACATCAAGGTCGATCTCGCCGATCAGGAGGATGTCGGCATCGCCGTCTCCGAAATTCGCCACCGGCTGGAAGCGCATGGCGGCCAGTTGCATGCGCTGGTCAACAATGCCGGCATTTCGCCGAAGCTCAAGGACGGCAACAGCCGCATGAATTCGATCGACACGCCGATGCATGTCTGGCGCGACGTGTTCCAGGTCAATTTCTTCGCGCCGATCATGCTGGCGCGCGGGCTGTTCAAGGAACTGGCGGCGGCCAAGGGCTCGATCGTCAACGTAACCTCGATCGCCGGAACCCGCGTGCATCCTTTCGCCGGCACGGCCTACGCGACATCGAAGGCGGCACTCGGCTCGCTGACGCGCGAGATGGCGCATGATTTCGGTCCGCACGGCATCCGCGTCAACGCGATTGCGCCGGGCGAAATCGATACCGCGATCCTGTCGCCGGGCACGGACAAGATCGTCGAGACCATTCCTCTCAGGCGCCTTGGCACCACGGCCGAAGTCGCCGACATCATCTTTTTCCTGTGCTCGCAGCAGGCGTCGTATGTGACTGGCTCGGAAATCCACATCAATGGCGGCCAGCACGTGTGACAAAACAGGATGCTCATCCTGTTATGGTGAGAACAGCCTTGCCGCTGAAGCTGCGCTGGCGCAGTGCGTCCAGCGCTTGAGCGACGTCTGTCCACGGCGCCGTCAAGGCCACGCGCGTTTCGAGCCGGCCGGCTGCGACCAGAGCGAGCAGTGAGGCGATGTCCTCGCCGATGCCTGGACCAGACGTGTAGTACGCAAAAGTCTGAAGCCTTGCCCCTTCATGATCCGGAACGAACTGGCGGAATCCGACGGGCGTCAGCTCGCCGCTGCTCGAACCGAACATGACGATGGTCCCGCCAGGTGCGATACGTTCGATCGCGCGTGCGAGGCTTTGGCCGCCGACCGACTCGGTGACCAGCGAGAACGGCCCCTCGGCCAGATCGATCGCTTCGACAACCTGCTCGGCTCCCAGACCGCGGAGATCGTCGGCGTGCCGGGCTGCGGCGATTGCCGTCACCGAGGCGCCTTGCTCGCGGGCGATCTGGATCTGAAAACGGCCGACCGCTCCGCTTGCACCGGTGATCAAGACCTGCTGGCCGGCGAGGTCGCCGCCATGGCGTAGAGTCCTTAGTGCCGTCGTACCGGCGACAGGAAGCGTGGCTGCGGAAACGAAACTGACGTCATCCGGCAGGACGGCGAGACGGTCGATTGGGACTGCGATGCGTTCGGCCCAACCGGCCTCGTCGACCAAAGCAACAACCCGGGCGCCGACGGCTGGCCCGGAACCATCGGCTGCTCTTCGTTCGACAATCCCCGCGATGTCCTGGCCGGGTATCCAGCCCTCGGGGCGTATGGCAAGCAGGCGCAGTTCGCCCCGGTTCAACGAAGTTGCGTGGACAGAGACAAGCGCTTCGTTCGAAGCCGGTTGAGGCTCGGCGATGTCGACGAGCCTCAACCCGGTCGCGCTTTCGGGAGAGATGACCAGGGCGAGCATGGCGTACCTTGTTGCTGGCTTGTCGGTGCCAGCTTGCTGTGGAAAGCACGGCAAGCTGAGTACGAGCCGGAGCTTATCGACTTTCGCTGTTAAAGAATTTAGCTATCATGGCGTTTAATCGCTAAAAACAGTCAACCATGAGACAACCCCTCAGCTACCCCTGGCTCGATCTCGATGTGGATGACCCTGCCGCGCCGGCGATTGTCGTGCGCGTCGACATCCCCGAGACCAGAGCGGAAGTCCCCGCCCATCGGCACCGCAAAGGCCAACTCGTCTTCGCACTCGGCGGTGGCGTCACATGCCGCGTTCCAAGCGGTCTATGGATGGTGCCGCCGCATTGCGGGGTGTGGATCCCCGGCGGCATGGAGCACAGCAATGTCGCAACCGCCAACGCCCGGATTTTCTTCGTCTACATAGAGCCGGGAGCCGCCGATCTACCGGAGCGGTGCTGCACGTTTTCAATCTCGCCCCTGCTGCGCGAATTGATCATCGAGCTTTCCGATCGGGTGGGGGGTGACGGGGCGAGGGGCGAACTCTTGACCAAGATGCTGCTCACCGAATTGCCACGCATGCCTGTCCAGCAATTGCACCTGCCGATCTCGTCCGAGCCACGCTTGAACAGGATCGCCGAAGCGTTGGCGCAAGACCCTGCCGACCGCAGCACACTGGCGGAATGGGCCAACCGCATCGCGCTCAGCGAGAGCAGCCTCGCCCGCCTTGTGGCAAAGGAGACGGGGCTGAGTTTCGGGCGCTGGCGCCAGCAATTGCACTTGATCGTTGCAATTCGGGAACTGGCTTCCGGCAAGAGTGTCCAGCAGGTCTCGGGCGATCTCGGCTATGGTTCCGTTACGGCCTTCATCACCATGTTCAAGAAGGCGCTTGGGAAGCCGCCGGCCAAATACCTCAGCGGTATCGCGCAAAATGGCGGCTCTGCATTCGTGGCGTGATGCTCGCTTGAAAGGGTGGTCGAGCCGATCACGTTGCCAGCGTGCGAGAGTGCAGCTTGGGCTTTGGGACTCAGGCCACCGACGGCTCGGCGGTTTCGCGCCTCAACTCCGGTTTGGAACCGAGAACTTCTTCCACAATCCCGCGCGCAATCTCGCGCTCGCCCATGATCACCGTATCGGCGCCCAAACCCTTGAGATGTTCGACCTCGGCATCGGAATGGGCACGGGCGATGACGTTGATAGCGGGATTGGCGGCGCGGGCGCGGAGCACGATCTGGCCGGCTTCGAAGGCATTGGGGATCGCAAGGATCAGCCGGCTGGCGCCCTCGGGATTGGCGGCGGCGAACACTTCGGCATTGGCCGCATTGCCGGCGACGGTCTCGACGCTGTCCGCTTTCAGCTTCGCCAGCGTCTTGTCGGCGTCCTCGATGACCAGGAAGGGCATTGCCGCGCCTTTCAGGGCCGAGCCGACCAGGCCACCGACACGGCCGTAGCCGATCAGGATGGCATGGCCGGTGAGTGTCGTCTTTGGCGGCGGCCCGTCCTCCTTTTTCGCCGCTGCCGCGACAGAGGCCACCTGGCCCGGCTCCGTCGCCGGACCAACCGGTTTTGCCTCGACCGGTGGTGCCGTCCTGGCGGCGCGCCGTTCCAGCCATGGCTTCATCCAGTCGATGGCCAGGAACATCAGCGGGTTGAGGACAATCGACAGGATCGCACCGGCCAGAATGAGGTCGCGGCCCTGTTCCGGCAGCAGCTTCAGCCCGACGCCGAGTTCAGCCAGGATGAAGGAGAACTCGCCGATCTGGGCGAGGCTTGCCGAGATTATCAGCGCCGTGGCGATGGGATAGCCGAAGGCAACAACGATGGCGAACGCGGCCAGTGATTTGCCGATGACGATGATGGCGAGCGTCGCCAGGATCGGCCAACCATTGCTGATCAGGCTGAACGGGTCGAACAGCATGCCGACCGAGACGAAGAACAGCACGGAGAAGGCATCGCGCAGCGGCAGCGATTCTTCCGCCGCGCGGTGGCTGAGTTCGGATTCGCTCATGATCATGCCGGCGAAGAAGGCGCCCAGCGCCAGCGAGACACCGAACAGTTTGGCCGCACCGAAGGCGACGCCGAGCGCGATGGCCAGAACCGCTAGCCGGAACAGTTCGCGCGAGCCGGTATGGGCGACATAGTGCAGGATCCAGGGAATGACCCGGCGGCCGACCACCAGCATGACGATGACGAAAGCGGTGACCTTGGCCAGTGTGATGCCGACGACGCCCCAGATGCCGTAGCTGGCCGGCAGCGACAGCAGGCCGCTGGCATGGGCGTCGGCCTGCTCCTGGCCGCCGAGCACGCCAGCGAGCGCCGGCAGCAGCACCAGCGCCAGCACCATGGCCAGATCCTCGACGATCAGCCAGCCGACGGCGATGCGGCCGCGCTCGGTCTCGATCATCCGCCGTTCCTGCAGGGCACGCAGCAGCACCACGGTCGAGGCGACCGACAACGCCAGGCCGAACACCAGCCCCGCGCCCATCGACCAGCCGAGCATCCAGGCAAGACCAGCGCCAAGCGCGGTGGCAAAGCCGATCTGGACGATGGCGCCCGGCACGGCGATGGCACGCACCGACAGCAGATCCTTGAGCGAGAAGTGCAGCCCGACGCCGAACATCAGCAAGATGACGCCGATTTCGGCCAGTTCGTTGGCAAGCCCGGCATCGGCGACGAAGCCGGGCGTGTTCGGCCCGACCAGCACGCCGGCTATGAGATAACCGACCAGGGGCGGAATGCGGAAGCGGTTGGCGAGAGCCCCGAAGACGAAAGCCAGCCCCAGACCGGCGACGATGGTGGCGATAAGGGGCGTGTCATGCGGCATTGTCTATGGAGCGCCTTTCAAGTCAGCGATGTTGGATGAGCGCCGCCCAAGGCCGCCGCCTGTTTGCAATATGGTGGATGGTATGTCGGCGATGCAACCCGCAAAGCCGTGAAATCGACGGCGCTGCCGCGAAAATTTGACCGGCAGCTGAGAAAGCTGCCGGCCGGATCGGAATTTGTGCGGAGCTATTCGTCTCGATTCGTCAGGGCCGATCGATGATCAGGCTGCCCGCAGCAAGGCCTCGATTTCCGGTATGGCATGGTTGGTCAATGTCTTGGGAATTTCGGCGGTCACCTTGTCCCCGACCTCCTTGTGCAGCTTTTTGCGCATTGTCCCAAGCACCACCGGCGGCGCGACGAGCACGATCTCGCTGAACTCGCCGTCATGCGCGAGCTTGTAGAGCCGGGCGGCGATTTCATCGGCAAAACGCTCCTTGCCGATGCGGTGCCAGTCCGTATCCTCGACTGCGCTGCGGTGTACGGAGGGACCATCACTGTATCGGCCGGGGCTGTCACTGCCTTGCTCGCGGGTGGGCGGGTTGTCCTGCTGCATTTCCTGCACCACCTCGAGATTCGGATATTTATTGTCACCGGCGTTCCTGAGGAAAAGCGCCTTCTCGCCATCGGCCACGATCACCCAGATACCGTGCTTGAGTATGATTGTGTTCATGATGACAGGGCTCCTTTTTAGCCGCGTGGCGACCTTTAGTTGGCATTCCGCAGCCGGATTTCGATCCGACATGACGGGCCTTTTGAGAACGCACCTCGAGCCGGTAATGTTCCAGTCGGCAGCCACGTCGGCGTTGGACATTCTGGCTATCCCGAGGTCGCGACTTTAATCTACTAACTTGGTAGAATTTAGAAAAAACAGTTTTGCGGCTTTTCTCGCCGGGCGCTAAAAGAGCCACAAATCAAGGCCTGCGACAGCAGCTTGAATCCGCTCTATCTGTAAATGAGAAATATTTTTCTCTTGGCCGGGATGCTTTCAGAAAAGCAATTGCATCCCGATAAGGGATGCGCGAGTGCGTTCCTTCTGGTTTCTCGCGCTCGCGCGTAGAACTGCAGCTCATTGAGGATTCCGCTCGCGTCCATGTCGCACACTGCTCCCAAGCTCAACGCCTTCCCCGTGTTCATGCGGGTTGAGGGCGAAGCTGTGGCCATCGTCGGGGGCGGCGAAGAGGCGCTGGCCAAGGCGCGGCTGATCGGACAGTCGAACGCGGTCCTGCGGATCGTCGCGGAACATGCCGAGCCCGACCTGCTCGCCTTCGTCGCCCAGGCCGGCGCGACGCATTTTGCCGCGGCTTACGAGGCGTCGCAGCTCGAAGGCGCGGTCATGGTGTTTGCCGCCAGCGGCGACGAGGAACTCGACCGCCGGGTGGCCGCGGATGCGCGCCGCCTAGGCATTCCGGTCAATGCCGTCGATCGGCCCGAGCTTTGCGATTTCTTCACCCCGGCGCTGGTCAACCGCGCGCCGGTGGCCATCGCCATCGGCACCGAGGGTGCAGGCCCGGTGCTTGCCCAGATGTTGCGCGGCCGCATCGACCGCATGCTGTCGCCGTCGCTCGGGCCGCTGGCAATTCTTGCGGCTTCGTTTCGCGGGGCTGCCGAGAAGCTGCTGCCGAGAGGCAATGCCCGCCGCCGCTTCTGGAATGATTTCTTCGCTGGCGCTCCTGCGCGCGCGGCTGAAGCCGGCCAGCTTTCGCAGGCGCATGACGCCGCCGTCGATCTTCTGCTGTCGAACACGCCCGCTTGCGGTCACATCGCGCTGGTTGGCGCCGGTCCGGGCGCCGAGGATCTATTGACCTTGCGAGCCCATCGTCTGCTGATGGAAGCCGATGTCATCGTCCATGACGCCCTTGTGCCCGAGGCGGTCGTTGCCATGGGTCGCCGCGATGCCGAGCGCCTGCCGGTCGGAAAGCGCAAGGGCTGTCACACCAAGAGCCAGGCTGAGATCAATGCGCTGCTGGTCGAGCTTGGCCGTGAAGGCAAGCGTGTCGTGCGGCTGAAGTCTGGCGATCCGCTGGTGTTCGGCCGGGCCGGCGAAGAGATGGCGGCACTTCGCGACGCCGGCATCGCCTATGAGGTGGTTCCGGGCGTCACCGCGGCCTTTGCCGCCGCCGCCGATTTCGAACTGCCGCTGACCTTGCGCGGTGTCTCCTCGTCGATGGTGTTCACCACCGGCCACGACCTCAAGGGCAATTCGCTGCCCGACTGGGCCAAGCTCGCGATTTCGGGCGCCACCGTCGCCGTCTATATGGGCCGCTCGGTGGCGGCCGAGGTTGCCGGACGGCTGATCGAGGCCGGTCTGTCGCCGGACACTGCGGTGGCCGTGGTCGAGAATGCCAGCCTCGCCAACCGGCGGCGCTTCCACGGCACGCTTGCCGACCTGCCGTCGCTGGAAGCGCGCGCCGATCTTTCCGGCCCAGTCATGACCATCATCGGCGATGCGGTCGCCGGCGCCAACTTTGAACGGTCCGAGCCGCTGGCGGCATACAGGCATGAAGGCGCGTCCAGTTCGGTCGCCGAAGGAGTTCAGCAATGAAGATACTGACCGCCAACCGCCTCACCGACGGCATCGCCGTCTGGTACGCCGATGGCGGCTGGGCCGAGACGGTGGATCATGCCGACCTCGCCCATGACAAGGCAGCCGATGACAGGCTCGAGGCGATCGGCGCCAAGGCCTATGCCGCCAACGAAGTGGTCGACGTCAATTTGATCGACGCCGAAGTCGTCAACGGCGTCGTCCAACCGGTGCGGCTGCGCGAGAAGATCCGCGCCGCCGGCCCGACCATCCGCAACGATCTCGGCAAGCAGGCTGCGCGGGCAGCATAACCAAGACACCAGGCATGGGCGGACGCGCCCTGAAAGACCAAGCATGTACCGTTACGATGAGTTCGACCACGATTTTGTCCAGGCCCGCGTCGCCGAGTTCAGCGACCAGGTGCAGCGCCGTCTTGCCGGCGAGATCACCGAGGACCAGTTCCGGCCATTGAGGCTGATGAACGGCGTCTATCTGCAGCTGCATGCCTACATGCTGCGCATCGCGGTGCCCTATGGCACGCTGAACGGCAAGCAGTTGCGCATGCTCGGCCACATCGCCCGCAAATACGACAAGGGCTACGGCCATTTCACCACGCGCCAGAACATCCAGTTCAACTGGCCGGCGCTGTCGGACATTCCGGCGATCCTGGCCGATCTCGCAAGCGTCGAGATGCACGCCATCCAGACCAGCGGCAATTGCATTCGCAACGTCACCGCCGACCACTTCGCCGGCGCTGCCGCCGACGAGGTCGCCGATCCGCGTCCCTACGCGGAAATCCTGCGCCAGTGGTCGTCGGTGCATCCGGAATTCTCGTTCCTGCCGCGCAAGTTCAAGATCGCGGTGACGGGGGCCGAGCGCGACCGCGCCGCCATCCAGACCCACGACATCGGCCTGCACCTGAGGAAGAACGCCGCCGGCGAACTCGGTTTCGCCGTCTATATCGGCGGCGGCCAGGGCCGCACGCCAATGGTTGCCCGCAAGATTCGCGACTTCCTGCCGGAAGCCGACCTTTTGTCCTACTGCACGGCGATCCTGCGCGTTTACAACCTCTATGGCCGCCGCGACAACAAGTACAAGGCGCGCATCAAGATCCTCGTCCATGAGACCGGGGTCGAGGAGATCACCCGCCAAATCGAGGCCGAGTGGCAAGAGTTGAAAGACGCCCAGCTGAAGCTGCCGGAAGCCGATATCCGCGCCATCGAGGCCTATTTCGCGCCACCGGCACTCGCTGAGCGGCCGGAAGGCGACCAGGCGGTCAAGCTGGCGCGGCTCGATTCCAAGGGGTTCTCGGAGTGGCTCGACCAGAATGTCGTGACGCACCGCCATCCGGATTATGCGGCTGTGACGATCTCGCTGAAGGGCATCGGCGAGGTGCCCGGCGACGCCTCGGACAGCCAGATGGACGCAATCGCCGACATCGCCGAGACATATGGCTTTGACGAGCTGCGTGTCAGCCATGAGCAGAACCTGATCCTGCCGCATGTGGCCCGCGCCGACCTCAAGGCGGTCTATGATGCGCTGGTCGGCATCGGCCTGGCGACGGCCAATTCCAACCTGATATCGGACATCATCGCTTGCCCGGGCCTCGACTACTGCGCGCTGGCCACGGCGCGCTCGATCCCGATCGCGCAGGAAATCTCGCGCCGCTTCGCCTCGCTTGAGCGGCAGCGCGAGATCGGCGAACTGAAGCTGAAGATCTCCGGCTGCATCAACGCCTGCGGTCATCACCATGTCGGCCACATCGGCATCCTCGGCGTCGAGAAGAAGGGCTCCGAACTCTATCAGGTGACGCTGGGCGGCTCGGCCGACGAGAACACCTCGGTCGGCGAGATCATCGGCCGCGGCTTCTCTTCGGAAGAGATCACCGACGCCATCGAACAGATCGTCGAGACCTATCTCGGCCTTCGGCTCGACCCACAAGAGAAATTCATCGACGCCTACCGCCGAGTCGGTCCCGCGCCGTTCAAGGAGGCGCTCTATGCTGGCGAAGCCAAGGCCGCTTGACCGTATTGGAGACGTCGATGACGGCATCGCCGCCAAAGCGGCGGGGCTCGATGCGCTCTATGGTCATCTGAAGCCGCTCGAGATCATCGAACGCTCGGCCCGCGAACTGTTCCTCGACGAGATCGCGGCGGTGTCGTCGTTCGGCGCGGATTCGGCTGTGCTGCTGCACATGATCGCCAAGATCGACCGGACGCTGCCGGTCATCTTCCTCGACACCGGCAAGCATTTCGAGGAGACGCTCGGCTATCGCGATGCGCTTGCCGCCGATTTCGGGCTGACCAACATAAGGGTGATCAAACCCGAGGAAGCAGCACTCGAACGGATCGATCCGACGGGCAATCTGCACCAAAGCGATACCGATGCCTGCTGCGACGTGCGCAAGGTGGAGCCGCTGGCGCGCGGTGTCGCGCCATTTCGTGCCTGGCTCACTGGCCGCAAGCGTTTTCAGGCCGAGACGCGGGCAGCGCTGCCGGTGTTCGAGGCGGTCGGGCCGCGCATCCGCATCAATCCGCTGGCGCATTGGACGACATCGGACCAGGCCGACTATATGCGCGCGCATGCGCTGCGCGAAAATCCGCTGGTCGCTTATGGCTATCTGTCGATCGGCTGCTTCCCGTGCACGCAGCCGGTGCAGCCGGGCGAGGACGCGCGCAGCGGCCGCTGGGCCGGTCATGCCAAGACCGAGTGCGGCATTCACCTGTCGGGGCTGGAGAAGTCGCTGACCGACGCATCCCTTTAGGATATGCTGATATTCAGGTGGGGCTGGCCTGCAAACGGCGGCTTCCTGCGCTTCCGGTGCTCACGTACTTCAAGTACGCTCCGCTCCGGTTCTCGGAAGCCGCCATTTTCGGCGCAGCCTGACCTGAATCTCAACACATCCTTGGTTCGTTTGACTGTTTAGGAACTTTTTGATGACTGGACCGACGACACCGGAGACCCGGCTCTGGACCCCTGCGGGTTTTCAGGAGGATGAGTGGACGCATGCCGAAAGCGCCGATGCGCTGTCCGGCAACGGCCGCTTCATCCTGCCGTTGCAAATCTTCCTCGATCTCGATCCGGAGGTGCGCCGCTCGGCCAAGGAACGGCTCGGCGTCCTGCTGCAGCCGGGTGATCAGCTCGAGAAGATCGCCGACCTGCTCGACCAGCTGTCGCTGGTGGCGCTGGCCTTTCCGGCCTTCAGCGACGGCCGCTCCTTCTCCAAGGGAGAACTGCTGCGCGGCCGCTACCATTTCGAAGGTGCCGTTCGCGCTACCGGCCAGGTGCTGGTCGACCAACTGCCGCATATGCTGCGGCTGGGCTTCGGCGAGTTCGAGATATCAAACCCCGTGCTGTTGAAGCGCCTGGAGGAGGGCCGCACCGGCGGATTGGGGCTCTACTACCAGCCAGCCGCCGTGCCGGAACCAAAAGGCCCGAAATACTCCTGGCGGCGCGTTCGCAGCAGCTGACGTTGCGGTAATTCCGCGCGTCTTTACAACGCCCCCTGTTCAAGCCTTCTCTTGAGCTTCCGGATGGAAAATCTGGAATGATCGGGGAGGGGTCTTCATGCGTTACGACTATGTCATAGCCGGCGGTGGGTCCGCCGGCTGTGCGCTTGCCGCACGGCTTTCGGAAGATCCCTCGAAAACGGTCTGCCTGATCGAAGCTGGCGGCGAGGGCAGGGATATGCTGATCCGCGCTCCGGCTGGCATTATCGGTATGCTTTCCGGCCGGCCCAGGATCAACAACTGGGCCTTCGAAACCGTGCCGCAGCAAGGTCTTGGCGGCCGCAAGGGCTACCAGCCGCGCGGCAAGGCGCTGGGCGGCTCCAGCGCCATCAATGCGATGCTCTATGTCAGAGGCCATCGCAGCGACTATGACGAATGGGCCGATCTGGGCTGTGAGGGCTGGTCGTGGGATGAGGTGCTGCCCTATTTCCGGCGCGCCGAAGGCAATGAGCGCGGCACTGATGCCCTGCATGGCGGGGACGGCCCGCTGAAAGTGTCGAACCAGCGCTCGCCGAGGCCAATCGCCAAGGCCTTCATAGAGGCTTGTGCCGAAAACCAGATTCGCGCCTTGGACGATTTCAACGGACCGGAACAAGAGGGCGCCGGCTATTTCCAGGTGACCCAATTTGCCGGTGGCGCCCGTAATGGCGAGCGCTGTTCGACTGCCGCCGCCTATCTCCATCCGGTGATGCAGCGGACCAATCTGACCGTGATCACGCGGGCGCACGCCACAGGCATCGTCCTTGACGGCAAGCGGGCCACCGGTATCCGCTACCGGACACGCAAAGGCGAGGCAGTGGCGCAGGCGTCGTGCGAGGTGATCCTGTGTGGCGGTGCCTTCGGTTCGCCGCAGCTTCTGTTGCTGTCGGGTATCGGCCCGGCGGCCGAACTTGCCGTGCATGGCGTTCCCGTCGTCCACGAATTGCCGGGCGTCGGCAAGAACCTGCAGGACCACCTCGATTTCATCGTCGGCTGGAGATCGAAGGACACCGATATGCTTGGCATGAGCCCGCGCGGCGCGTTGGGTTTCCTACGGCATATCGCGCAGTGGCGGCGGGATGGGACCGGGCTGATCGCCTCGCCGGCGGCCGAGAGCGGCGCTTTCGTCAAATCCGACCCGGCGCTTGAGCGCCCTGACCTGCAGCTGCAATTCGTCATCGGGCTGGTCGAAAACCATGCGCGCACGCTGCACTACGGCTTCGGCTTCTCCTGTCATGTCTGCATATTGCGGCCGCACTCGCGTGGCGAGGTTGGGCTGGCCAGCGCCGATCCACTTGCCGCGCCGCGCATCGATCCGCGCTTTCTCAGCGACCAGCGCGATGCGGAGCTGCTGTTGAAAGGCGTGAGGATCACCCGGCAGGTGCTGGCTTCACCGGCGCTGACGCGCTACCGGCACAAGGAAATGCACATCGCCGGCGAGCCAAGCGATGCCGATCTGATGACCCATATCCGTACCCGCGCCGACACGGTCTATCACCCGGTCGGCTCCTGTCGGATGGGCGTCGACGAGATGGCGGTGGTCGATCCGCAACTCAAGGTGCGCGGGCTTGAAGCCTTGCGTGTCGTGGACGCCTCGGTGATGCCGACACTGATTGGTGGCAACACCAATGCGCCAACCATCATGATCGCCGAAAAGGCCGCCGACATGATCAGGGCTGCCTGATAGGAGCTCCAGGCGCGGTGCCTATAGACTGGCGGTCGTTTTACTTTTCTTGGTTTGACGCAATTGCCCCAGGGAAAACGCTACGCGCTTTCCCTGGAAACCGTTCACACCTCTGCTGGAATTGCTTAAGCCGCCGCCCGTGCCTCGCGGAACGACACCAGCTTGCGGCGGTTCTCGTCCCACAACGCCAGTTTAACGCAGCGCAGGCTTTCCAGCAGCGTGACACGGCCGATGTCGCGCAGCTCGGGATAATCCCGCAGCACTTCCTGCAACCGGTAGCACGGCACCTTGGCGGAGAGGTGATGGACGTGATGGACACCGATGTTGCCGGTGAACCAGTTCAGCACCGGCGGGAGGTCGTAATAGGACGATCCGTGCAAGGCAGCGTGCTGGAATTCCCAGTCGACATCCTTCGCCCATTCCGTTTCCTCGAACTGGTGCTGGACATAGAACAGCCAGATGCCGGCCGAACCGGCGAGGATGACGATCGGCAGGTGGACCACCAGGAACGCGCCGGGACCGACGAACCAAATGAGGATGGCTGCTGCGACCGCGATGCCAAGATTGGTGGTCATCGACGACACCCAAGGGGTCAGGCCGCCGCGCATCATGCCGACGGGCAGCCTTTGCTCGAAGATGAACAGCCAGATCGGACCGAGCCCGAACATCACCAGCGGGTGGCGATAGAGACGATAGGCAAGGCGGCCTCGCCACGACATCTGCCGGTATTCTGCAACGGTCAGCGTCCGGATGTCGCCCATGCCGCGTTCGTCAAGATTGCCGGCGCTGGCGTGGTGCGTCGCGTGGGCGCGCCGCCAGCAATCGTAGGGCGTCAGCGTCAGGATGCCGAGCGCGCGGCCGATCCAGTCGTCCGCGTAGCGATTGGCGAAGAAGGAGCCGTGGCCGCAATCGTGCTGGATCATGAAGATGCGCACCAGAAACCCGGCCGCGGGAAGGATGAGGATCAGTCCCCACCAATGGCCATAGGCATAGGCCGCCGAGGACAGGCCCCAGAGTATGGCGAATGGAATGAGAGTGATGGCGAGTTCGACGGTGCTGCGCCGCCTGTCAGGCTTCTTGTAGCGGGCGAGAATCTTCAGCCAGGCGCGCTTGCTGTTGGCGACCGTCTCAGGGGAAATCATGTTCATCAGGAAGCATAGGCGGGGTGCCTCGCCGCCGCAAGGCGACATCACGCAAAATTACTGTGCGTAATTGTCGCGTGGCCCGGCGGTCGAGCCAGCCAACCGCCGGTTCGACCTGCTGATGATTCTGAGCGTCGGTTTTCCGCTGGGGTCGATCGCTATTCGCGATCGAGGATGGGACAGCCGCGCTCGGTGCCAAAAGTCACGCGCACGCGGTCGCCACCCTGTCTGCCGCGGACTGTGATCTCCCGGCGGCCGACGGACTCTATCCTTGCGCGGCGGATGCGCATTCGGTCTGCCTTGTCGAGGGCCCGGTCCTCCGTGCAGCCTCGTTGACGGCGGTCGCGCCGGTCGTCGCGACGGGGGCCTTCGCAATCGTCATAGGCGGGGTCGCAATCTTCCATGAGCTTCAGCCGCGGGCCATGTTTGCCCAATTGCAGCTGCAGATTGTCTGCTTGTGCCGGAAAAGCCGCCAAGGTGATGGCGCCGAGGCCGACAAGCGCCATCAGCGATGAGGTGATCGAAACCTTGCGCACTACGTCCTCCATTTTGAACCACAACACATCTATCCTTAGATGGTTCGGCTCTCCCCGGCTATTGCCGATAGGAGGTTTGCTGCCAAGATCGATTGTTGCGTTAACGCCGGCGCCAGCCGATGTCACCGCGCTCCGCCCCATCGAGGCGGTCGAGCAGTTCTCGGAGCCGGTCGGGAATGTCGGCCTCGGTGCGGAAGGCCGGCAAGGTGCGTAGAAAGCGGGTCACCGCCTCGGCACCCAACTGGCGCCTGACCTCGATGGCCAGCCCTTCTGCCTTTTCGCCCGTGTTGCGGGTCATCGTCTCAAAATCCTGTGTCGGCTTCGAAACTCCTCCAGCAAGGGAATGGTTCCCCCATCCTGCCTGTGGGGCAAGCAAAGCCGGCAGTTAAGGTAAAATTTGAATTAAAATCGAAATGCCTTGCCTGCCATTGTCCGGCCTTGGCCGGTGGCTTCCATAATCGCTTACCCCTTGATTTTTGGCTGCCAAACATCGATATCGGGCACAAAATCCACATCATTCGAGATTGACGGGAAACGGCGATGAGCGACCAGGCAAAAGACGAACGCGCGCCCGATGAAGTCGAGGCGACCGAGCCCGCAGCCGAGCGCACGGAAGGCAGCACCGACGGCGACTATGAAGCCCTTGTCCGGCTGCTGAAGGAAAATGAAGAACTGAAGGACCGCGCGCTGCGCGTGGCGGCCGAGATGGAAAACCTGCGTCGCCGCACGGCGCGCGATGTTCACGATGCGCGCACCTACGCGGTCGCGAATTTCGCCCGCGACATGCTTTCGGTGTCGGACAATCTGCGCCGCGCGCTGGATGCGATTCCCGCCGAGGCCAAGGCATCGGGTGACGCCGGCTTCAAGGCGCTGATCGAAGGCGTCGACCTCACCGAGCGCGCCATGCTGTCGGCGCTGGAACGGCATGGGGTCAAGAAGCTCGCGCCGGAAGGCGAGAAGTTCGATCCCAATTTCCACCAGGCGATGTTCGAAGTGCCCAATCCGGACGTCCCGGCCAACACCGTGGTCCAGGTCGTGCAGCCGGGCTATTCGATCGGCGACCGCGTGCTGCGCCCGGCTATGGTCGGTGTCGCCAAAGGCGGTCCGAAGTTTGCCGCCGCTGAAGCGCCGGTCGAGCCGGGGCCGGTGAACGAGCAGGCTGAGAAAGATGCATAGTTAAGGGAGTAGGGCAGTAGGGCAGTAGGGAAAAGGGCAATCGCACCTTCCGTGCGGCTTCGTGCTAAACATACTGCCCTACTGCCCTATTCCCTTACTCCGCTGGCCTGCAATGAACCCCATCGCGCTTCTCGACTATGCCGGTGTCGCCGTCTTCGCGGCGACCGGAGCGCTTGCGGCTTCGCGCAAGCAGCTCGACATTATCGGCTTCCTGTTCCTGGCCAGCGTCACCGGGATAGGTGGCGGCACGCTTCGCGACGTCATCCTCAACCTGCCGGTTTTCTGGGTCGCCAACTCCGGCTATGTGCTGGTCTGCGCCGCGGTTGCGGTGCTGGTCTTCTTCAGCGCGCATCGTGTCGAATCGCGCTGGAAATGGCTGCTCTGGCTCGACGCCATCGGGCTCGCCGCTTTTTCGGTGATGGGCGCGGCCAAGGGGCTTGCGATTACCGGTTCGCCGGTCGTCTCCGTCATCACCGGCGTGCTCACCGCCACTTTCGGCGGCATTCTGCGCGATCTCCTTGCCGGCGAGCCATCGGTGCTGCTCAGGCCCGAAATCTATGTCACGGCGGCCCTTGCAGGTGCCGGCCTTTACACGCTTGGCGATCTTGCCGGACTGCCGCCGCTCGCCTCGGACCTTGCCGGTTTTGCGGCGGCGTTCCTTGTGCGTGGCGGCGCGCTCAAATTCGGCTGGTCGTTTCCGTCCTACAAGAGCCGGCCCGGCAGGCGGCCGGAAGATATTTTGTGAAAAGGAAGCGAATAGCGAATAGGGGTTGAACGAGATAGCTCCCGCTACTTTCTATTCGCTAGCCTCACGCAGCGAAGCGCTGGGCTTCCCCGCCGTAATAGTTGACGTAGCGTGCGCCGATCTCCTTGACCGGCATCACGACGAACACATCGACCGTCGAGAATTCGCGATCGATGACGCAGCCGTCGCCGATGCGGGCGCCGACGCGCAGATAGCCCTTGACCAGAGGCGGCATCGCGGCGATCGCCGCCTTGGCATTGACCGCCTCGATAGGCATCAGGTCCATCGAGCAGTAGCGCCCGGAGACCGCGCACACGTCCCAGGCCGAATTCGTGCGGCAGTGGTGGGCGAGGTAGGTGAGCGCCTCGGCATGCGCCGCCGGCACGGTGCCGTGAAAGGAAGCGCAACCGGTCATCACACCGATTTCATAATGATTGATGTAAGCCCAGATGCCTTGCCACAACGCTTCGATGGTGCGCTTCGAGCGGTATTCCGGCAAAACGCAGGAGCGGCCGAGTTCAAGGAAACGCTGGCCGGGGTGACGGGCAATGAGCTTGGTCAGCTCGAATTCACCTTCGGAATAGAAACCGCCGGCCGTGGCCGCGATTTCTTGCCGCAGCAGCCGATATGTGCCGACGATGCGGCGATGTTCGGGACCGGAAAGCGTGGTGTCCAAAACCAGCAGATGGTCGCAGAGCGGATCGAACCGGTCGGCGTCACGGCGGTCATGGGCCTGGAACAGGTCCTTCCTGGCGCCAAGTTCGTCGTAGAACACCCGGTAGCGCACTTCCTGCGCGGCCGCGATCTCGGCCTCGTTGCGAGCGAGCCGCACTTCAAGATTGCCTATACGGCCCAGTGCGGCGCCCTTTATGACGGAATCGACGTTACGTCCGGCAAGCAAGGCGCTGCTGGCGTTCGGCCGAGTGTCACATTCCGGCATAACTGTATGCACGAGTGATTCTCCTTCGAGCCATCCCTCTTGGCACGGGGATACGGTGTAGGTGCAACAGGATTGTGACAGTACCGTGATACGACGTCGTGGGCAATACTTCGTCGGCTGGCGAATACGATCAACCGGCTACGTTTAAGTGATCGCCCGGTGCGGAATGGGCGGTGGAAAGCTCAGGCCGCGACGACCTGGCCCTCGACGGCATTGACCAGCGCCTCGGGGTCGAGCGGCTTGGTGACAAAGCCGCTGGCGCCATGGGCCAACACCGCATGGCGGGTCTTTTCCTGGCTGTCGGCCGACAGCACCATGATCGGCACCGGCCGCACGGCACTTTCTTCCTCATGGCGGCGGATGGCGGCAATCGCGTCCAGCCCGTCCATGACCGGCATGTGCAGATCCATCAAGACCACGTCGAAGCGGTCCTTGTGCGCGGCGCCGGTGACAGCCTCGACGGCCGCCTTGCCGTTGCCGACCACCCTGACGCGATGCCCGGCCTTCAGCAGCGTGGCGCGGGCCAGCATGGCATTGATGTCATTGTCCTCGGCGATCAGCACCGACAGGCCGCGCTGGCGGTTGCCGACGGCGCGCAGTGTCGGCGCGCCGCGCTTTTCCGGCTGCGGCGGGCCGAGGCTCGGAGCATGGCTGCTCAACAGTACACGCAAAAGTGTTCCGCCGCGCACCGGCCTGGCCAGGAAGGTTGCGTAGCCACTGGCGCGGAACTCGCCAAGCATGCCGCGATCTGTCGGCGCGATCAGCGTGATCGCCTCACAGTCGGAGAAACCGCTCTGGCGCAGGCGCTTGAGCAGCCTTCCGTCGCCTTCCTCCATCGCTGCATCGACCAGGATCGCGTCGCAGCCGGCGGCGAAAGGCGCGGCCTGTGCGGCGGTGGTGGCGATGTCGACCGCGCCGCCGTTGGCACGGATGGTGCGGGCGATGGCGTCGGCCTCGACGGCGTTCTTCGACAGGATCACCACGCGTCTGCCCGAGAGAGCATTCTGGCGGCCCTGCGGCGCTTCGGTGGCCGCTGTCGCAGGGACTTCGAAGACGAACTCGGATCCCTGGCCGAGCCGGCTGGATACCGAGATCGTGCCACCCATGGCGGCCACCAGGCGCCTGGAGATGGCAAGGCCGAGGCCGGCCCCGCCATGTGTGCGTGTCGACGTGCCGTCGGCCTGCTCGAACTCCTCGAAAATGCGCTCCAGGTCGGCATCATGCAGGCCCGGACCGGTATCGGCGATGGTAAAGCATATGCGGTCGCTGGTTTCGGTGCGTGCGCGTGCAATGCTCACCAGCACGCCGCCGCTGTCGGTGAACTTGATGGCGTTGCCGATGAGGTTGAGAAGCACCTGCCTGACCTTGCCTGGATCGGCGGTGATCAATTGCGGCACGTCGGGTTCGACATGACAACCCAGCCCGATATCCTTGGCGAAGGCGCGCGCCGCCAGCAATTCGATGATGTTGTCGGCGATCTCGCGCACCGACATCGGCTGCGGCTCCGGGTCGAAACGCCCGGCTTCGATCTTGGAATAGTCGAGAAGATCCTCGATCAGGGCAAGCAATGCGCTGGCTGAGGTCGAGACGGCGCCGACATAGGTCTGCTGCTCCGGCGACAGGCTGGTGTCGGCGAGCAACCTGGCCATGCCCATGATGCCGTTCATCGGGGTGCGGATTTCATGGCTGACGGTGGCGAGGAAACGCGATTTGGCCTGGCTGGCATATTCGGCCCGTTCGCGTGCGGTGATCAGCGAGGACTCGGCGCGTTTGCGGGCGGTGATGTCGCGGGCGATGGCGCGGTGCGAAACCGCGCCGCTGTCCTTGTCGCGCACCGACAGTTCGATCCAGGAGAACCAGCGCTGCCCGCTCGGCGTGCTGATAGAGACATCGGTGGAACTCAGGCACTCATGGTCGGAAAAGGCGGCATCGGGAACCATGCCGACCTCGATGCCGAGTTCCGCCAGGGTCTTGCCGGCAAGATCGCGCTGGTCGATCTCGACGAGATCGGCGAAGACCTTGTTGGCATAGACGATGTAGCCATCGCGGTCGCGATGGATGACGAGATCGCCAAGCGCGTCGATCAGGCCGCGAAAGCGCTCATCGCTCTCCTGCATCTCCCACATGCGGTCGGCCAGCGTCTCGATCTCGGCGCGGCTGCGGGCCGTGGTTTCGTCAAGAAGGGCGGCGGTGCGATGTTCGCTCCGCCTGGCGCGCAGATGCATGGCAAGGCCGGCAAGGCCGGTTGCGAGCAATGCAACGCTGATGAACATCGGTGCCCCGGTCAGGTGCGCCAGCCCGGCCATCACCACGATGGCGACGAATGTCAGAAAGGACAGGCCTTCGCGCCTGGAGAATTCCGGCTCGGGCACCAGCGGCGGCGCGGCGACGAAGCGCCGCGTCGACGCCGGCGGGAGCACCGCATCGACATCGTCGCCAGTGTCCGCCTGTTGGCTGCCGGATTGCGCGATCATGCGAAATTCTTGCCAGACAGAGCTTATGGAAAATTGCGGCGGATCGTTCCAATTTTAGCGGATGAGCGCTTTTTGCCGAGGCGCGGCGGGTTTGCCACCAGATCTGGCGATTGCATCCGCCCTTCCGGCAGTTGGGCGGAGTCACATATCCACGACGACGCGGCCGCGGATCTTGCCCTCGACGATATCGCGCGCGGCATCGACGATGCCGTCGAACCCGATGGTGCTGGACAGGCTGGCGAGCTTCTGCAGATCGAGGTCGGTGCCGATGCGGCGCCATGCCTCGAGGCGGACTGCTTTCGGCGCCATCACTGAATCGATGCCGAGCAATGAGACACCGCGCAGGATGAAGGGCGCGACGCTGGCCGGCAGGTCCATGCCGCCGGCCAGGCCGCAGGCGGCGACCGCGCCGCCATAGGAGGTCATCGAGAGCACATTGGCCAGCGTGTGGCTGCCGACAGCGTCGATGCCGCCCGCCCAGCGCTCCTTGGCCAGCGGCTTGGCCGGCTGGGCAAGCTCCTCGCGCGAGATCACCTCGGCGGCGCCAAGGTCCATCAGAAAGGGGCTTTCGGCATTGCGGCCGGTGGAAGCAATGACATGGTAGCCGAGGCTGGACAGGATGGAGACCGCGACCGAGCCGACGCCGCCGGCTGCCCCCGTCACCACCACCGGGCCGCGATCGGGCAGGATGCCGTGCCGCTCCAGGGCCATGACACAGAGCATGGCGGTATATCCTGCGGTGCCGACGGCCATCGCGTCATGCGGGCTGATGCCTTGCGGCAGCGGCACCAGCCAGTCGCCCTTGACGCGGGCACGGCCTGCATAGGCACCGAAATGGGTTTCGCCGACGCCCCAGCCATTCAGCACGACCTTGTCTCCGGCGCGCCAGTCGGGATGCGAGGACGAAATGACGGTGCCGGCGAAATCGATGCCCGGCACCAGCGGCCAGCGGCGGATCACCGGCGCCTTGCCTGTGATCGCCAAGCCATCCTTGTAGTTCACCGTCGTTGCCTCGACCGCGACGGTGACATCGCCTTCCATCAGGTCGGCCTCGGTGAGATCGGTCACGGCGACCGACTGCTTTTTCTCGGCGTCACGCGAAACGAGGATGGCTTTGAAGGTTTCGGACATGTCTTTCTCCGCGATCTTGACGACATGAACTGTGCGGCGATGGCCGCACGGGGTCAATCCTTGGAAGGACTGGCTTTGGGTTCGCGCCGCCAGCCGACCAGCTCGTCGAAGACGACCAACGCCGCGCCAACCGAAATGAAGGCGTCGGCAAGGTTGAAGACGGCGAAGGACCAGACCGGCGTGTGGAACAGGATGTAGTCGATGACGTGGCCGTAGACGGCGCGGTCGATCAGATTGCCGAGCGCGCCGCCGACGATCAGCGCAAAGCCGGTGCGGGCAAGGATCTGGGACGGCGCGATCCGTGTCGCCAGGAACAGCACGAAAGCAACGACGGCGAGCGAAATGACGATCAGCCCGGTGTCGCCGAAGGACGAGAACATCGAGAAGGCGATGCCGGTATTGTAGGTGCGAAACAGCGCCAGGAAGGGCAGCAGATCAACCTTCTCCTGAAAAGGCAGATCGGCCTCGACCAGGTATTTTATCCACTGGTCGAGCGCGATGGCCGCGACGACGAGCAATGCGTAGGGAGACCATGATCTCACGGGCAGGCAACCTTCATTGCTGGTCCAGGATTGGCTCGAGCTTCAGCGCGCCGCGCCGGATCTCGAACAGCATGATGCCGGTGGCAACGGCCAGATTGAGCGAATCGGCACGGCCCGCTTGCGGAATCCTGAGCAGCCTGTCGCAACTCGCAGCCAGGCTTTCGGGCAGTCCCTGCTGCTCGTTGCCCATCATCAGCAGCACGGGCCCGCGGGAAAAATCGACCGAGCGGTAGTCGACGGCGCCTTTCAGGTGGGTTCCGGCGACGAGGCCTGAAAACCCGCCTCGCCAGGCGAGGAAAGCCTCGGTTGTCGCCTTCGCCACCGGCACGGCAAAGATCGAACCCATGGTGGCACGCACCGTCTCCACGGAGAATGGATCAGTGGTATCGCCGACCAGGATGACGCCTTTGGCGCCGACGGCATCGACGGTGCGGATGACGGTGCCGAGATTGCCGGGGTCGCGCACCCGGTCGAGCGCCACCCAGACGTCGCCATTGTCAGCGCGGACATCCTTCAAGGCGAGGAATTTTTGCGAAAAGACGCCGACCACCATTTGCGGGTTGTCGCGACGGGTGATGGCGACCAGCACCTTCTCCGACACTTCGAGCACCATGCCGCCTGCCGCAACCGTGCGTGCGGCCACCTTCTCCACCGCAGCGTTGCCGCGCCCGGCCTTGGCGAAAACCAATGTCCTGATCTGCCAGCCGAGATCGAGCGCATCGATGACCAGCTTCAATCCCTCGGCCATGAAGGCGTTCTGCTGGTCGCGGAATTTCTTCTGAGCGAGCGCCTTGATGTCCTTGACCAGCGGATTGGCGAGGCTGGTGACCTCCTTCACCTGGCCGGGTGCGCCTGCATGCCGCTCGTTCATTCAGCCACCCAACGCGAAAACAATGAGGTCGATAGCGCCCGGCCGGCGGACTTTTCGCGGATGATCAACTCACCCGATTCAACCTTGCCGCCCATACCGGCAAAGGTATCGCGCATCAGGGCGTGGATGGCGAAGAAGGAGGCGCGGATCGAATAGGCGGTCAGCACCACGGCGAGCGGCTTCGGCGTCAGGATCGCCCGGCAGAGGTCGGTCAAATCGGGCAGGTCCTCGAACAATTGCCAGACCTCGCCCTTGGGGCCACGGCCATAGGCCGGCGGGTCGAACAGAATGATATCGTAGCGGCTGCCGCGGCGCTCCTCGCGCTCGGCGAATTTGACCGCGTCGTCGACGATCCAGCGGATCGGCTTGCTGCCGAGGCCGGCCATCTCCTGGTTTTCGCGGGCCCAGCCGATCGCCTTCTTCGAGGCATCGACATGGGTGACCTCGGCACCGGCGCGAGCCGCCACCAAGGAAGCGAGACCGGTATAGCCGAACAGGTTCAGAACCTTGACCGGCCGCTTCGCCGCCGCGATCAGCCCGGCCATGTGGTCCCAGTGGGAAGCCTGCTCGGGAAAGACGCCGACATGACGAAACGAGGTGAAACGGCCGAGATAGTCGATGCCGTCATGCTTCATCGGCCAGGTCTCGCCGAGCGGCAGCTTCGGGAAACGCCAGCGGCCGATCCCCTCCTCGTCGGTGTCTCCGGTGAAGACGGCGTCGGCGCGCTCCCATTCCTTTGCCGGCAAGGCCTTTTGCCAGATCGCCTGGCCCTCTGGCCGCACGATCCGGTAGGGGCCATATTGTTCGAGCTTCTGGCCGGTGCCGCTGTCGAGCAGCGCATAATCGGCATTGGGCGCCACTTCCAGGATCACGGGAAGATGTTCAGTGGGCAGAGCGCCTTCGCGGCGGGCCAGGATGCGCGGCGCCGAGTTCGGTTCGGAACGATTTTCCGTCTTCGCCTCATGGCGCTCGCGCGGTGGCGCTTCCGGTCTGGCAGGAGCCTGGCCGGGACGCGGGCGTGACACGTCCGCCGCACTCTTGGCGGATGGATGTGGACGGTTGTCGCGGCGTTTGTCGCGAAAAGACTTCAAGCGGGGGCAACTCCGAACGGCGTGGCCGCTTTTGACATAGGGCAACCGGCTTCGCAACCAAGTCCGACAGGTCGGCCTCTCCGGTTTATGTCTGCCGGCGATGGACCAATGTCAAAGAAACAGGCAAATCTGCTCGATGTCCCGCTCCGAACGCCTACTCGACCTCATACAGTGCTTGCGCCGGCATCGCCGGCCGGTGAGCGGGCACATGCTTGCCGACGAGACGGGCGTTTCGATCCGCACGCTCTACCGCGACATCGCCACGCTGCAGGGCCAGGGCGCGCCGATCGAGGGTGAGGCGGGGTTGGGTTATGTGCTCAAGCCCGGCTTCATGCTGCCGCCGCTGATGTTCAGCGACGAGGAGATCGAAGCCATTGTGCTCGGCTCGCGCTGGGTCGCCAGGCAGCCGGACCAGCGTCTCTCGGCCGCCGCCGCCAACGCGTTGGCCAAGATCGCAGCCGTGCTGCCCGACGATCTGCGCGAGGATCTTGACGCGAGCACACTGCTGGTCGGGCCTCCTGCCGTGGCCACCGAGGGCATCGACCTTGGTCTGGTGCGGCAGGCCATCCGCAACGAGCGCAAGCTCGGCTTTCTCTACCGCGATGCCGGCGGGGCCGTGTCCCAGCGCGTCGTCTGGCCATTTGCGCTGGGCTTCTTCGACAAGGTGCGGGTGGTGGTGGCGTGGTGCGAGATGCGGCAGGATTTCCGGCATTTTCGCGCCGATCGCATCGCCGAACTCCAAGCAATGGACACGCGCTATCCGCGTCGTCGCCAGGCGCTGCTCAAGGAATGGCGAACGACGCTCGACAAGCCGCGTGGTTCGCGATGACTGCTGCCATATTCTGACAGTAGCCTATCTTATGTTCGCCAAGTCGAAACACCGAACCTTGGAGAGCAGATATGGTCACCCCGAATTTCGTCATCCTCTATGTCGACCAGCCGCAGCAGAGCGGTGCCTTCTACAGCGCGCTGCTCGGTCGTGAGCCGGTCGAAAGTTCGCCGACCTTCGTGCTGTTCGTGCTCGATGCCGGCTTCAAGCTCGGCCTGTGGTCGCGCCATACGGTGGAGCCGGCAGCCGCCACGTCAGGCGGTGGCGCCGAAATCGTGTTTGCGCTGGATACGCCCGATGCGGTCGATGCCGCCCATGCCGACTGGTCCGGGCGCGGGCTGAAGATCCTGCAGACGCCGACCGACATGGATTTCGGCCGCACTTTTGTCGCGCTCGATCCCGACAATCATCGCCTGCGCGTCTACTGGCTGTCCGACGGGGAACAGGCCAATGGGGAACAGAAATGAGCGCGTATTGGATAGCGGTGGCGTCGGCCGAGCATGTCCGGCGTGGTCGCACAGCCGGCTTCATGCAGGTCAACCACGGCAAGGCGGCACCGCTGCGTCGCGTCAAGCCGGGTGATGGCGTCGTCTACTATTCGCCGACCACTGTTTTGGGCGACAAAGACGGCCTGCAGGCTTTCACGGCGATAGGCATCGTGCGGGAAGGCGAGCCTTATCAGGGCGATATGGGCGCCGGCTTCACGCCGTTCCGCCGCGATGTGGCATGGGCCAAGGCCGAGGAAGCGCCGATCAAGCCGCTGCTCGACAGGCTGGACTTCACCGTGGCCAAGTCGAACTGGGGTTATCAGCTTCGCTTTGGCCTTTTTGAAATCGGGGATCACGATTTTCGTGTGATCGCCGAGGCGATGGGCGCCGAAATGGGTGCAACGGTAAACTAGGCCGTGAGCGCCTTGTAGACGGCAACGCCGGCGGCAAGATCCTCGAGCGCCGCTCCGACCGACTTGAACAGCGTGATCTCACCGGCGCTCTCGCGGCCCTTCTTCCGGCCGCGCGCCAATTCGTGCAGATCGGCGACGATGGCTTCCGGTTTCAGCACGCCGGAGGTCAGCGGTTGGACGATGTCGCCGGCTTCCTTGGTGGCGCCGGCGCGGGTGTCGACATAGACGCGGGCAAGCCTGATCGCATCGTCATCGCTCTCGCGCATCGTCGGCGTAAAGCCGCCGACCAGGTCGACATGGGTTCCCGGCCGCAACAATGCGCCCTTGATCAACGGCGTGGTCGTGATCGTCGCCGAGGAGACGATGTCGGCCTGCCCAAGCTCCGTATCGAGATCGCTTGCCGCGCTGGCCGCGAAGCCCTGGGCGCACAGATCGGCCGCGACTTTCTCGGCATTGGCCGGGGTGCGGTTCCAGATGCGGATGGTCTTGATGGGCCGCACGGCCGAGTGCGCCTTGGCGAGGAAGGGCGACAGCGCGCCGGCGCCGACCACAAGCAGCCGCGAGGCATCGTCGCGGGCGAGATAGGAGGCCGCGAGCGCCGAAGCACAGGCGGTGCGCCATTGTGTCAGCCGCTGGCCGTCGATCAGGGCCTCGGGTTCGCCGGTGGCGCCGTTGAGCAGAAGATAGAGCCCCATCACCGCGGGCTTGCCGATGGCATTGTTGTCGGGCGACACGGTGACGATCTTGACGCCGACGTGACCGCCGGCCGACGTGCCGGCCGCGTTGAGATCGGTCCAGGCCGGCATCAAAAGCAGTGTGGAGGCGGCACCATCGGGCCGCTCGATCGTATGATGATGCCTGACCGGCTGCACCGCACCGTCGCGAAACGCCATGCGCAGCGTCTCGACCAGTCCGGGAAAGGTCAGCGCATGGTCGACCTCTGCGGCCGAAATGGTCAGCATGAAAAACTCCGTGAGGACAAAACCGCCGATTGGCGGCTCAAGCGGTCGGCTTCGGCAATGCTGCCCCTTGGGCGGACCCCGGTGCCTGGCTTTGTGATACCGCCGGCGCACGGCTGACCGCCTGGCGCAGGTTCTCGGCTTCGACGCCGCGCTGGCGCGCCAGCTTGCGATAGCGACCCTGTTTGACCCACGTAGCCAGACTGCCGACGATCATGCCGATGGCGAGCGCCAGGAACAGGAAGATGAACAGCGGCAAAGTCAGGGTCAGCTTCGGATTGCCGGGATTGAAGGGGTCCAGCGTGAAGGCGACCAGTTCGCGGTTGGCGACAGCGAGTGCGATCAGGATGATCGCCAGGGGCACGAAGATCGCGATAAGGATGAAGCGATTGAACATGATGTTTTCCGTCGGAAGCTGGCCTGTCCGAAAGGCCGTCAGGCGCTGGCGTCGCGCCTACTTGCCGCCGTTCAGCCTTTCACGCAGTTCCTTGCCGGTCTTGAAGAACGGCACCCATTTCTCCTCGACCTCGACGGATTCGCCGGTGCGCGGATTGCGTCCGGTGCGGGCGGGACGATTTTTCACCGAAAAAGCGCCGAAGCCACGCAACTCGACCCGGTTGCCTTCGGCAAGGGCGTCGGTGATTTCATCAAAGATCGCGCCGACGATGTTTTCGACGTCGCGCAGGAAAAGATGCGGATTGCGCGTGGCAATAATCTGCACAAGTTCGGACTTGATCATGAGACGGGTCCCCGTGAAAGCAGTGCGGTCAAAATTATGAGGATGATTTTATTTGCTTTTTTCACTTGCCCCAAACGGCTTCTCAAGGGTGCCAGACGGAAACGAGACCGTCAAGAAACAAGCGGTCGGCTCCGAGTTCATGGATGACGTCGCTGCTGTAGGCGGGCAGGCCGAGCGCACTGCCGATCGTTTGCGCCATCGCTTTCGAGAACAGGAAGCCGCTGCGCCGTTCGGTATCCTTCCACTCGACGACCTTGAGCTTGGCATCGACGCCCTTGGTCGCCAGCCAGTCGACCGCCACGGTCTCGCCGCCGACGGCGTCGATCAGCCCGTTGGCAACGCCCTGGCGACCGGTGAATATCGAGCCGTCGGCAAGCACCAGCGCTTGTTCGCGGCTCATCTTGCGGCGTTCGGCGACGATGTCGACGAACCAGTTGTAACTGTCGAGGATGAGCTTGCGAACCATGGCGCGCTCGTCGTCATTGGTCGGCTTGAAGGGAGAGGGCGCGGCTTTCAGCGGCGAGGATTTCACCTCCTCCAGCTTGACGCCGAGTTTGTCCATCAGGCCGCTGACGTCGGGATACTGGATCAGCACGCCGATCGAGCCGACGATCGAGGTCTTGCGGGCAACGATGTGATCTGCGGCACTGGCGATCATATAGCCCGCCGATGCGGCGAGCGTGCCGACTTCCGCCACCACCGGCTTGTCGGCGGCCAGCTTGCGCACTTCTTCATAGATCGATTCACCGCCAACGGTGGTGCCGCCAGGCGAATCGATCGACAGGATCACGCCTTTCACCTTCGATGAAAGACGGATGGTTTCCAGCCGCTTGATCAGTTCCTCGTCCTCGGTGATCGTGCCTTCGATCTTGACCTTGGCAATATGGTCGACTGTCGAGCCGCCGAAATCGTCGCCATAAAACCAGGTTGAAAGCGCAATCACCCCAAGGGCTATGATGCCTATGGCGACGACGCGCCAGAATGTCAGCTTGCGCCGCAAACGGCGGCGGTCGATCAGGTCGTCGGCTCTCAGTGCCATGGTCAGCCTTTCAGTCGGCGGGAGGAGACGCTTTTAGACCATGATCCTCCCATCTGGAAGCAGTTCTCTTTTGCGCATGGCGAGACAAGTCGGCGCCTGGACGTGAGGTGCCTATCCGCGTCGACAGTCGACGGGGCCGGATCGGGCCCTCTCCAGGCGTCGGTCTGCTCACATATTCGTGCAATCGCCACCAGGTCGGGCGACGAGACCGATGGCTGATAAATTTTACGCCGCGTGTCTGTTTCTGCTATGGAGAACACGCAGTTGTGCGGACTTCGTTTTCGTCTGTACAAAGGCGGCTGTCACATTTTTGCAGTTTTCGTGGGCTTGTGCTTGCTTGAAAGCGCCGGCGTCCCACCTATAGGCGGTGCCCAAGGGCGGGCAGGGTTAGAAGAAAGCAGTGAATGTTAGCGCGACCGATTGAACCGACCGACGCCGAGGCGGTGTTGGCTCCCCCGGCGGACGGCCGGACGCGCGGCGATGCTTTCGACCGTGCACAGCGTCATTCGCGCCGCGTGCGCGTTCTCAAATTTGCCGTGCCGGTGGCCGCAGCACTGATAGCGGTCGCTTTCCCGGTCTACTCCTATCTCGCCGCACCCGTCTCGGTGAAGATTCAGGCGGAAGGCACTGCCTTTTCCAACGGCAAGCTGGTGATGGCCAATCCCAAGCTCAACGGTTTCACCAAGCAGAAGCAGCCTTATTCGATGACGGCGCTGCGTGCCATTCAGGATGTCAGCACGCAAGGTATCATCGAGCTGGAAGGCATCGACGCCAAGGTGCCGATCGCGTCCGACAATGTGGCGGCGGTCAAGGCCTCGCACGGCACCTACGATCGCGACGGCAATACGATGAACCTGACCAGCGACGTGACGATCACCACGACCGACGGCATGCAGGCCAAGTTCAAATCGGTCTTCCTCGACATGGGCAAAGGCACTATGAAGACAGGAGATCCCGTCGATGTCAGCCGTGGCGGGTCGCGGATCACGGCGGATACGATGTCGGTTCAGGACAATGGCAAGATTCTGGTTTTCGAGAACAAAGTGCGCGTCAACATCGATTCCGCCGCCCTGAAGGCGGCACAGGGAAACAGCGGAGAAACCAATGCGGCTCAGTAGTTCGACGCGGCTCGCGGCTGCAACTTCAGCGTTGCTGCTGCTCGGACTCGTGCCGTCATGGGCGCAGACGACCAGTCAATCAGGCCTCAAACTGTCCGGCGACAAGCCGATCCAGATCGAGAGCGACAAGCTGGAAGTCCGCCAGGCCGACAGTGTCGCCATCTTCACGGGCAATGTCAGCGTCGTCCAGGGGCCGACGTTGATGAAGGCCGGCAAGATGACGGTCTACTACGTCAAGGATCCCAACGCCGCTGCCAAGGGCACGGAGGCCGCGGGTGCGGCGATGACGGGCTCGGCCAACATCGATCACCTGGAGATCTCCGACAAGGTCTATATCAAGTCGGATGCGCAGATCGCGACCGGCGATCAAGGCAGCTTCGATATGAAGAGCCAGGTGCTGGTGCTTTCGGGCAAAAAGGTCGTTCTGTCGCAAAACGACAACGTTCTGGTGGGCTGCAAACTTACCGTGCAGATGAAAAGCGGGCTGGCTCAGGTGGATCCATGCGCTGGGCAACGTGTCCAGATGTCGATCACGCCGCCGCCGAAATCGGGAGCGACGAACCCCTGATGGCCAGCCTGTCGTCGCTGACGGCGCGTCTTCCGGGACGGGCCGCCGGCAAGCTTTCGGCGCCGGCCACGGTGACCGTCGATGCGGGAAAGTTCAAGGGAACCCTGATCGCCAAGGGGCTGACCAAGAGCTACAAGGGCCGCAAGGTCGTCAGCGGCGTCACCATCGGCGTGCGCGCCGGAGAGGCCGTTGGACTGCTCGGCCCCAACGGCGCCGGCAAGACGACCTGTTTCTATATGGTTACCGGCCTGGTGCCGGTGGATGAAGGCACGATCGAGATCGACGGCTTCGATGTCACGTCGATGCCGATGTACCGTCGCGCACGCCTCGGCATCGGCTATCTGCCGCAGGAAGCATCGATCTTCCGCGGCCTCAATGTCGAGCAGAATATCCGCGCCGTGCTGGAAGTGGTCGAAAAGGACCGCAAGGTGCGCGAGCGCAATCTCGACGAACTGCTCGAGGAATTCCACATCAGCCATCTGCGCAAGGCGCCATCCATGTCGCTTTCGGGCGGCGAGCGGCGACGCTTGGAAATCGCGCGAGCGCTGGCGACGCGTCCGGCCTACATGCTCCTCGACGAGCCTTTCGCCGGCATCGATCCGATCGCCGTCGCGGATATCCAGCAACTGGTGCGCCACCTGACGGCGCGCGGCATCGGCGTCCTCATCACCGATCACAATGTGCGCGAAACGCTCGGCCTCATCGACCGCGCCTACATCATCCATGCCGGCCAGGTGCTGACCCATGGAAGGGCAGACGAAGTGGTGGCAAACCCGGATGTGCGGCGACTTTACCTCGGCGAGGGTTTCACCCTCTGAGCGTGAAATTTGTTTCCTGACACGATTTTTGCGGTTCGCGCGGCGCTTTTTCCTCGATTTTGCTCCGAGATAACGCTCCGGTAAGCGAGTTTTGCTACCAATTGCCTTGACAAGCAAAAGCCGGGCCAGTTTCTATGGCCGGCTGCAAAATTCCTTTCCGGAAGTCCGGATACGTAGACGAGGCGTTTGAAACCGAACCATGGCGTTGGCGGCCAAACTACAGCTACGACAATCGCAGTCGCTGGTGATGACGCCGCAACTGATGCAGTCGATTCGGCTGCTGCAGTTCACCCATGTCGAGCTCGAGCATTTCATCGACGAGGAAATCGAGCGCAATCCACTGCTGGAGCGCGCCGAGCCGCAGGACGATGCCGCCAGCGACCAGGCGCAGAAGATCGAGGCGGAGCCGCAAGCCACCACCGAAGGCGACTGGTTCGAAAACGAGACGCAGTGGAGCGCCGAGGCGATCTCGGATAAGCTCGACACGTCGCTGGAAAACCTGTTTCCCGACGACCCGGGCACCAGCGAGCGGCTCGGTCCCGACCTGACGGCGCAATGGAAATCGGCTTCCGGCAATGGTGCGGGTTCCTCATCCGAGTGGTTTGACGCCGGCGATATGGCGACTGCTGCGATCACGCTGCGCGACCATGTCGGTGAACAGGTGGCGCTAGCCTTCGCCGATCCGGCTGCACGTCTGATCGCCGCCGACCTCGCCGACGGCCTTGACGAGACCGGCTATCTGCGTGCCGATCTGGCCGAGATCGCCGCTCGTCTCGGTGCGGATGCCGCCGCCGTGGCGAAGGTGCTGGCGGTGTGTCAGACCTTCGAGCCGGCCGGCCTGTTTGCCCGCGACCTGGCCGAATGCCTGTCGCTGCAGCTTGCCGTGCGGAGCCGGCTCGATCCGGCGATGAAGGCGCTGGTTGCCAATCTCGAACTCCTGGCACGGCGCGATTTTCACGCATTGAAACGGATCTGCGGTGTCGACGAGGAGGATCTGCTCGACATGCTGGCCGAAATCCGGGCGCTCGATCCCCGGCCGGGCATGGCGTTTTCGGGCGGCGCCAGCGACGCGATCGTCGCCGATGTCGAGGTGCGCGCGGCCAATGACGGCAGCTGGACGGTCGAACTCAATGCCGAAACGCTGCCGCGGGTGTTGGTCGACCATATCTATTTCGCCCAGGTCTCTCCGCAGGCCAAGAACCAGGCGGAAAAGGATTTTCTGGCCGAATGCCTGCAGAACGCCAACTGGCTGACGCGCAGCCTCGACCAGCGGGCAAAGACCATCCTCAAGGTCGCCTCGGAAATCGTTCGCCAGCAGGACGCCTTCCTCGTCCATGGCGTGCGGCAGCTGAAGCCGCTCAATCTGCGCACTGTGGCCGACGCCATCGGCATGCACGAATCGACCGTCAGCCGGGTCACAGCCAATAAATACATGCTGACGCCGCGCGGCGTGTTCGAGCTTCGCTACTTCTTCACCGCCTCGATCGCCGCATCGGGCGGCGGCGATGCGCACTCCTCGGAAGCCGTGCGTGACCGCATCAAGCAGTTGATCGACGAGGAGAAGCCCGTCGACGTGCTTTCCGACGATGCAATCGTCGACATGTTGCGCGAAAGTGGCGTCGACATTGCAAGGCGTACGGTCGCCAAGTACCGGGAAGGCATGAATATCCCCTCCTCGGTGCAGCGCCGGCGCGAGAAACGTGCGATGGCCAGCGCCGGGCGCTGAGGCGGGTCGATTTTCCACAAGCCAGCACTTCATTGACAAGCCGCGGTGAACTGGCTAGAAGCCCGCCCGCATGAGACGGGCTAGATGCCCGCATGCGGATGGTCCGTCACGACGTTGGCCTCGGGACGGTCAAAGGGCGGCTTGTGATCAACCGGAAAGTCTGGATTTAAAATCGGCGCAAGTGACGCCGCAAAGCTTGTGCGCACGGATCACGAGTATAAACTCGGGCCAGTTTGAAGCCTGAGCAAGGAAGGTCAGTTTTCAGATGAATCTGCGCATATCGGGAAAACACATGGACATCGGCGATGCGTTTCGGACACGCATCAACGATCGTGTCGGCGAAGCGATCGGCAAATATTTCGATCGCGGCTTTGCCGGACATGTCACGGTCATCAAATCGGGTTCGCGCTATTCGGCGGATTGCATGATCCGACTGGATTCCGGCGCTTCGCTGCAGGCCACCGGCGATGCCCAGGATCCGACGCTTGCCTTCGAGGCGGCGGCGGACCGTCTGGAAACCCGCCTGAGGCGCTACAAGCGCCGGCTGAAATCGCACAATTCGGGCGCCGCCAACGGCCAACCGACCGACATAGCCTACACGGTGATGGCGCCGCTTGCCGATGACGACGAGGACATTCCGGAGAATTTCGCGCCGGCCATCGTCGCCGAATCAACCATGACGCTGAAGACCATGTCGGTGGCGTCGGCGGTCATCGAGCTCGACACCAAGGACAGCCCGGTCTTCGTCTTCCGCAACGCGGGAACCGACCATCTCAACATCGTCTATCGCCGACCCGATGGAAATATCGGTTGGATCGACCCGTCGACGACCAAGGTCGCACAAGCGTGACGACAACGGTCGCACGGTGACGACAAGGGTCGCACGGTGACGACGAGGTCGCACTGGGATAAGAGCCGGCCGCACGAGGGGTGAGGACTGGTGACGGCAGGCGAACAAGGGATTTTCAAGCATGGATCTGAGCGATCTTATCAACGTTCCGGCGATATTGCCGGCGTTGAAGGCGAACTCCAAGAAGCAGCTGCTGCAATTGCTGTCCGAACGGGCGGCGGCGATTTCCGGCATTCCGGAGCGGGAGGTGTTCGACACCATCCTGCAGCGTGAGCGGCTGGGTTCGACCGGCGTCGGCAACGGCATCGCCATCCCGCACGGCAAGCTGGCCGGCGTGAAGCGCATCGCAGGTGTTTTCGCCCGGCTGGAGACGCCTGTCGATTTCGAATCGCTGGACGATCAGCCCGTCGATCTGGTGTTTCTGCTGCTGGCGCCGGAAGGGGCGGGCGCCGATCACCTCAAGGCACTGTCGCGCATCGCGCGAGTGCTGCGTGACGCCGACACGGTGGCCAAGATCAGGGGTACGCGCGACGCCGCGGCTATCCACGCGCTTTTATCGGACACCCAGGCCTCGCACGCGGCCTGATTTTTCTGGTGAGACGACATTCAAGGGCCGCCACGGGCGGCCCTATGCGTTTGAGCCTGCTGGTCGCGCCTAACAGGGCGGCGCGCTGGGCCTTAGTGGATGGCGACCGTGGTCAGGTCGTTTTCCATGGCACCGGCCAGTGCGCGGTCACGCGCGTCGGAAAGCAGGATCGGCTGGCCATTGGCGGCAAACAGCGCCCACAGTTCCATGCCGGGAGCGATTTCGCCGAGATTGGGGAAACGGCCGAGCAATTCGTCGCTCGAGACCTTTCTGAGATAAGCGACCGAGCCCTCGCCGAGATGAGCGAATTCGCCATTGGTCATGGTGATAGTTTCAGTTCTGGTCATTTCAAAGCCTCCTTGGCGCGAGGACGCCGCTCAAGGCCATCCCGCATGAGAGCCATCGGTAAAGATCAGTCTTTCACCGATATGTTTATTTTCCGTACCAGCCGTTCGGACTCCGGCCGATCGAGGTCGATCGCCAAAAGGCCGTTCTTCAACTCCGCTGCGATCACCCGCATGCCGTCGGCCAGCACGAAACAGCGCTGGAACTGGCGCGCGGCGATGCCGCGATGAAGAAATTCGCGCTCGGTGTCGTCGGTCTGACGGCCGCGCACGACCAACTGGTTTTCCTCCGTGGTGACATCGAGATCGCTTTCGGCGAAACCGGCGACCGCCAATGTGATGCGCAACCTTTCGGTTTTGCCGTCGGCGCCGCTGAGGCGTTCGATGTTGTAGGGAGGGTAGCTGTCACCGGACTTCGCCAGGCGTTCCAGGGTCTTTTCCATGGCGTCGAAACCAAGCAGAAGCGGGCTGGAAAAGGGCGTCATTCGGCTCATGTTACACTGTCCTCTCAAGAGCGACATAAAGTGGAAAAACCCAGATGGCATTTTTCCCGATGGCCTTGATATGGTCCGCCCCGCGACCAAGTTCAAGCCGTCAACAGACCCGCCCAAAAAGACCAGGCCGTGGACTCACAGGAATGACAGACATGGCGCTTGAAACGGCGAGCAGATGCAAGGAAAAGCGCGCGGGTCGGGATTGTCTTCCCCGGTCGAGCGGTTCGGCCTGGCAGCTCGCGGCCGCTTCGGCGTCATTTGGATGTTCCGATCGGATCGATGCAAGTCCACGACCTCGCCAAACAAGGAATTGAAATGCCCCAGTCACGCAAGATCATCATCGACACGGATCCCGGCCAGGATGATGCCGTCGCCATATTGCTGGCGCTCGGCAGCTCCGAACTGGAGATCGTCGGCATATCAGCCGTTGCCGGCAACGTGCCGCTGAAGCTTACCGAAAAGAATGCCCGCAAGATCTGCGAGCTGGCCGGCCGCCCGGACATCAAGGTCTATGCCGGTGCCATCCGGCCCCTGACGCGCGAACTGGTCACCGCCGAGGAAGTGCATGGCAAGACCGGCCTCAACGGTCCGCAATTGCCCGAACCGACGATGAAGCTGCAGGACCAGTACGCGGTCGATTTCATCGTCCAGACGCTGATGAGCGAAGAAAGCGGCACGATCACGCTTTGCGCGCTCGGCCCGCTCACCAACATTGCGCTGGCGCTGATCCGCGAGCCGCGCATCGCACCGCGCATCAAGGAAATCGTGCTGATGGGCGGCGGCTTCTTCGAAGGCGGCAATGTCACCCCGACCGCCGAATTCAACATCTATGTCGACCCGCAGGCCGCAGATGTCGTGCTCAAATCCGGCATTCCGATCGTCATGATGCCTCTCGACGTCACCCACAAGGCGCTGACCACCGCCAAGCGCACGCAGGCCTTCCGCGCGCTGGGCACCAGGGTCGGCACCGCCACCGCGGAGATGCTGGAGTTCTTCGAGCGCTTCGATGAAGAGAAATACGGCACCGACGGTGGCCCGCTGCACGATCCTTGCGTCATCGCCTATCTGTTGAAGCCGGACCTGTTCAAGGGCCGCAACTGCAACGTCAGCGTGGAAACCGCCTCGGAACTGACCATGGGCATGACCGTGATCGACTGGTGGGGCGTCACCAAACGGCCGAAGAACGCCATGGTGATGCGCGACATCGACCATGATGCGTTTTTCGCTTTGCTGGTGGAGAGGCTGGGGCGGCTTAACTGACCGCCAGAACAGAACTGAACTTGTGAGCACGCGTCTTCACTCATTGAGAAACCGATAGGTGTCTCCGCCGCGCTTATGATGTTGCCGCTCGATGGGGATGACCGAACCGACAAGGTGCGGCATCCCCACTTCATCATCGATGGATGTCACCGCGTTGTTGCCATCAAGGCGGACATCGTATGTGTAATACAGCCCGCGCCCGGCAGCCATCTTCGGATTGATGGGCATTAACCTCACATACTCGATAGTGCCCATCACACGCTGAGTTGCCACAACCGGATTGTCCTGGTTCATCGCAATCGGGATCAGCGCCGCCAGGGGCAGTGCGCAGAAGAATACGACACCAATGACTGCGTCTCGGTATTCTGCCTGAAACAGAAGCAGGCGGTTTCTGAGAGAAGATACTGTTGCCATGATTCAATTCACGAATCGGTAGAAGACGAAGCCATTGTCGCGCGTGACGCGTTCGATGTTTGTGCGCGAGCCGATCAGATGCGGGTGATCGTCATCGATAAGGACAGACGAACCGTTCTCGATAGAAACCAGATATATGCCGCGGCCATGGTCCAACCGGACACTTTCGACGTTTGCCTCGACTGTGTCGACCGATCGGATCGGGCTGGCGTCGTTGATCCATTTGTTTGCCGCCAACATGATCATAACCGCAAACGCACCAATAAAGAGGATCACGCCAGGCGCGTTCCTCTTCAAACCATCCCAAGTCCAAAAGACAGACATGAATCCCTCAAGTCAGATTCATGTGGTGGTGGGACAGCACACTTTCAATCTGTTGCCATTCCAGGGTGCTGCAACTCCTTGCGGCGCCGGCTCGGCCGCCTTTACTTCGACCGCGAAAACGCCAGCCACAGGCCGCCGCCGACCATGAAGCTGCCGCTGATCCTCGACAAAAGCTTGATGCGGCCGGCCGACAGCAGGCGCCCGGCGCGGCCGGCGGCCAGCGCGTAAGTCGAATCCGAGAAGGCGGCGAAGATCATGGCGGTCAGACCCATGACGGCGATCTGCAGCGAGTAGTTGCCTTGCGGCGAAATGAACTGCGGAAAGAAGGCGCCGAAGAAAATCAGCGTCTTGGGGTTGCTCAGCGCCACCAGCAGGCCCTGCAGGAAGAAGCCGCCGCGCGGCTTTCTCGCTGTTCCATCGGCATTCAACGTGCCCTTGGAACGGAACATCTGCACACCCATCCAGATCAGATAGGCGGCACCGATCAGCCGTACCCATTCGAACCAGTGGCCCATGCCTGCGATCAGCGTGTTGAGGCCGATGCCGACGATGGCGATCATCACGGCAAGCCCGGCCTGCGTGCCGGCGACGTTGGCGAGGCCGGCGCGCGAGCCATGGCGGATGCTGTTGGCAATGATCAGCGTGACCGTCGGACCGGGCACCAGGATAATGACGATGCAAGCGAGGACATAGGCGGCGTAGAGTTCGAGCGACATGCTTTTTCCCCAGGAATACCGCCGAGGCGGCGCGGCTGAGGATAATCAATGCATGGCGGCGATAGCGATGCAAGCCGGTGCGCGAAGCGCCGCGGCACGCCAACGCGTGCGATTCAGGCGCCGACCGGCCAGGGCAGCGTTGCCTCATAGGCGGCCGCCGCCTTGAGCACGGCAAGGTCGCCGCGTGGCCGGCCGATCAGCTGCATGCCCATCGGCCGCCCTCTATCGTCGAAGCCGACCGGCACATTGGCCGCCGGGCAGCCGCCCAAGGTCGCGAAGGCGGAAACCTGCATCCAGCGGTGATAGCTGTCCATTGTGCGTCCGGCGACCTCACGCGGCCAATGCGTATCGATGTCGAAGGGGAAGACCTGTGCTGTCGGCAGCGCAATCAGATCATAGCGGGCGAAGATCGACAGAAGCGTGCGATGCCAGGACGTGCGGATGACCGAAGCGGCGCGGATCTGCGGCGCCGTCAGCCGCGTTGCGTTCTCCACTTCCCAGATGGCTTCCGGCTTGAGCAGGCGGCGCTTTGCGGGATCGTCATAGTGGGTTTTGAGCGCGCAGCCGCTGCTGGCCTGGCGCAGCGTCACGAAGGCCTGCCACAGCGCTTCGAAATCGAAATCCGGCAGCAGGGGCTCGGTCGCGAAGGACGCCTCCGCAAAGCGGCCAAGTGCCGCCTCGCACAGGCCGAGAATGCCTGTTTCAACCGGCAGATGACCGCCGAGGTCACCGAGCCAGGCGATGCGGCCACCAGTTGCGGGTATTCCAAGCCCTTCGAGGAACGAGCCGGGTTTGTCGTAGGACAATGGCGCGTGCGGGTGGTAACCGGCCTGCACATCGAGCAGCAGCGCCATGTCACGGACGTTGCGGCCCATCGGCCCGTCGACGCCCATCTGCGCATGGAAGACTTCGAAATCGGGTCCACCGGGAACAAGTCCTTGCGACGGGCGGAAGCCAAAAACATTGTTCCAGGCGGCCGGGTTGCGCAGCGAGCCGCCAAAGTCGCTGCCATCGGCGACGGGCACCATGTCGAGCGCCAGGGCAACGGCCGCGCCGCCGCTCGAGCCTCCGGCGGTCAGGGCCGGATCGAAGGCGTTCAGCGTCGGCCCGAACACGGCGTTGTAGGTGTTGGAACCAAGCCCGAATTCGGGGACGTTGGTCTTGCCGATGATAATGGCGCCGGCATTGCGGATGCGCTCGACGAAGAAATCGTCCTCCTGCGGCACGAAATCGGCGAAGATCGGCGAGCCGAAAGAGGTCCTGAGGCCCGTGGTCGAGGCGAGGTCCTTGATGGCCATCGGCAGGCCGAAGAGCGGGTTGGTTTTGGCTCGCGTCGGGCTGGCATCGGCCGCATCGGCTTCGCGCAGGATATCGGCGCGATCGCGCAAGGAGACGATGGCGTTCACCAGCGGATTGACCGCCTCGATGCGGTCGAGGAATGCCGCCACCACCTCGTGCACGGAAAGCTCTCTCTCCCGGATCGCGCCGGCGAGTTCGACTGCGGACAGGCGGCAGATGTCGCCTGCCGGCGGCACGGCATGTTTTGTTTGAGGACGCAGCATTTTAACGGGTTTCCTGCAGCGCCTGATCGACGTCTTTGGCGAGCGGGATCGCCGGTTGGGCGCCAGGCTTCAGGCAGGCCAGCGAGCCGGCCGCGCCGGCGCGCGCCAGCGCCTGTTCGAGCGTGAGGCCCGACGACAGGCTGGCGGCGAAATAGCCGCAGAACGTATCGCCGGCGCCGACCGTGTCGACGGGGACGATCTTGCGCGCAGCAACGGCCAGGAACTCGGTCGGTGTCGCCGCCATCACGCCATCGCCGCCGAGCGTGACGACGACGGTGCGGCCGGTCTTTCCGGCAAAGTCCCGCATGCGCGCCGCCCGATCGCGGCCTTGCAGCGACAGCGCTTCGCCATACAGGTCGAACTCGGTTTCGTTGGCGACGACATAGTCGGCCTTGCCGAGAAAGCCGGCTGCTTGCGCTTGGAAAGGTGCTGTGTTGAGCACCGCGATGGCGCCGGCCGCCCTTGCCTGGTCGAGGGCGGCATCGACGGTGGCCAGCGGAATCTCATTTTGCAGCAGCACGACGTCGCCTTTTTTCAGAAAGGCCTTGGAGAGATCGCCGGGCACCACGGAAGCGTTGGCGCCCGGCACCACGGCGATGATGTTCTCGCCGTCGTCGGCGACCATGATCAGTGCCGTGCCGGTCGAGGCGTGAGTCTCGGCAACGCCGGACAGGTCGACCTTGCCGTCGCGCAGCAATGCCAGTGCCTCGGCGGCGAAGCTGTCCCTGCCGACGGCGCCGACCATGCGCACCGAGGCGCCGGCGCGTGCGGCGGCCAGGGCCTGGTTGGCGCCCTTGCCACCAGGCGCGGTGGTGAAGGCCGAGCCGCCCACCGTCTCGCCGGGGCTCGGCAAGCGGTCGACCTTGGCGATAAGGTCGAGGTTGATCGAGCCGATGACGATAATCAAGCAGGGCCTCCTGGCAACGCAAATTCAAAATGCCGGAGCGTCTTCGTGCGTCCGGGCGAACGCAGATCGTTCCGATTGCGTGGAAGCTAACCTGTAAGGCCGCGGCTTGCCAGACCACGCGCATGGTCCAGCCCGATTTGAGTTGTCGCGGCCTTATTCGCAGCGCACGGTGACCGTGCCCTGATAGTTGCCGGCGGGAAAGATACCGCTCGACTTGGTGGCGGTGAGGTCGACCTGCATCGCGTGGGTGCCGTTGGCAACCCTCTGCGGCACACTTCCGTTGACATCGGCCCCCGAGCCATCGAGGCGGAAGACCGAAGCGAACGTCACGTTGGTGCCACCGCCGCTCGGCGCGGACGAGAATGCGGCAGGCGCCGGCGCCGAAACCGAATAGCAGTCAAGCAGGTTGAGTATTGAGCATAACAGGGAGCTTGCCACCACGGTGGCGCTGGCGCTCGATCCGCCTGCCTGTTTGGAGCCCAGTATGCTGATGGCGGGACTGGCCTTCATCGTTCCGGACGCCCCGACCATGATGGTGCAGGTGCCGATGATCGCCGCCTGCATCGGAAGGCAGGAACCGGCAAGTGCCGCCATCGCAAACAGCGCGCGGCTACTGCTTCTTCTTTTTCTTGCCATCGCCATTTCCGGTTCTGATGCTCCAGCCTTCGTTGGCCCACCCCGGTGATGCGGTCGCGGGAGCGGTGGCGGCAATACTCGCCGTCTGGCCGTCGGTGCCGAGGCCCATTTTGAGGAGCTTCAGCTCCAGCTGAAGGCGCTCGACCTCAAGCTCGTAGAGACGGCTGCAATCGACGCGCTTGGGCGTACGCCCGATGGGGATCACCACGCGGCCGTAAGTGGCGACATCATTGTCGGACTGGCTGTTGCCTCTGATGACGCCGAGATCGACATAGGCGCCGGAGCCGGAGACGGCGGAACGGCAAGTGGTGCCATCCGCGGCATGGACCTCGTCCTGGCCCTGGGGCAAGGTGACGCCGGGCAGGTTGAAGCCGCTTTCGTTCTGGTTGAGGTTGTAGACGTCCTCGGCCCCGGCCGGCGAGGCACCCGCCCAAACAGCCGCGAGCGCCAGTGTCAGGACTTGCGGCGCCCAAAAAACTTTCCGCATATCTGTGCCCTTATCTGCGTCTGTTGATTGGGAAAGGGGATGCTTTCGGTACAGATACGCACTTTACGCTCGGCAGCGCCGCCGAAAGGCACAACCACAAGGACAGAACGGGAGGCCTGGGAGGCCAGTTGGAAGACATTTGGAGAGACCCTGGCATCTACCGGCTGGAAATCCTGATCGTAGACGTGAATTTCGACCCGGATGTTGCGGTCGTAGGGATTGGCGGGGAAGACGCGAACCGCAAAGACGTCGGTGAAGCTGTTGATCTCGCCACGCATCGGCGACATCGACTGAGCCTTGGCGGCAACGGGCGCCAATCCGACGGCCAACGCCGTCGCCAGGATTCGAGCATGTTTCACGACCCCTCCTTCGCTCGCGTCATTCGCAGCGCAGCGTTACCGTTGCCTGATAATTGCCGTTGGCGAAGCGATTGCTGCCGCCCTTGGTTCCGGCAAGGTGAACCGAGACGAGATCTGCGCCGGGGGTGGTGATGCTGGTTGTCGAGCCGGTCTCGACGATGGAATGCGCGCCGGCGGCGGAGTAGGTGGGTGTCCAGGTCGTCGACGTGCTGTCGGCGGATGGCACCGTCATGGTGGTGACCGGGTCGACGCTCAGCGACACACCTCCGGTCGTCGTCAGCGTCACGGTTCCAGCCGAGCCGCCGCTGTTGTGGGAGCTCAGGGACTGGAGATCGGGACTGGCCGTCATCGTACCGTTGGTGGCAACGACCAGCGTGCAGGTGGGCGCGATCGTGCCGTTGAAGATGACATTCTGCGTCGTGGCCAACGCGGCCTCGTCGACGCTGGCAACCAGCAGAGCTGCGCCGCAGGCGGCGCGAAACAATGTCATCGAGACCTCCTATCAAGCCGGATCGTCCGGATTAATATGAGAGCATCATCACTTTATCGTGGTTAATTTAGAGTTACCTAAAATAACGCCTCAAAATAACAACTACAGGAACCGGAGGTTGCCCTCGGTTGCAAAAGCGGAACCACAGCGTAAATAGCGCTTATACTTGATAGCGCCGATATAACCATGTTTTTCTTCGCAATATCGAGAAAAATCGATATTACGATACCTGCCCGGCTTCCCAACCCAGAATGGCGCGCTTGCGGGTCAGGCCCCAATGATAACCGGTGAGGTCGCCTGATTTGCCGATGGCGCGGTGACAAGGCACCACGAAAGAGAGCGGATTGGCGCCGTTGGCCGCACCGACCGCACGGCTGGCGGACGGTGCGCCGATGCTGGCCGCAATCGAGGAATAGGTGCGGGCCTTGCCCATCGGGATCTTGAGCAGCGCCTCCCAGACGCGAACCTGGAAGTCGGTGCCGATCATGACGACATGCAGCGGCTGGTCGGGGCGCCACAGCGTCGGGTCGAAGATACGGGCGGCATAGGGGCCGGTGGCAGTCATGTCCTCGACATAGATGGCGTTCGGCCAGCGGCTGGACATGTCGGCGAAGGCGGCGCGTTCCTCGCCGGGGTCGCTGAAGGCGAGGCCGGCGAGCCCGCGCTCGGTGGCCATGATCAGGGCGGTACCGAACGGCGAGGAATGGAAGCCGTAGCGGATGGTGAGCCCGGCGCCGCGTGTCTTGTAGTCGCCCGGCGACATCGCCTCGTGCGTGACGAACAGGTCATGCAGCCGGCCGGGGCCGGACATGCCCAGTTCGAATGAGGTCTCGAGCAGCGGCATGCCGGAATCGAGCAGCCTGCGCGCATGGTCCAGTGTCACCGCCTGCAGGAAGGCCTTGGGCGACAGGCCGGCCCAGCGGGTGAAGAGTTTTTGCAGGCCGGTCGGCGTCTCGCCGACCTCCTCGGCCAGCTCTTCGAGGGAAGGCTGATCACGATAGTCGAGACTGATCTTCTCGATGGCACGGCGCACGATCTCATAATCGCTGCCCTCAGGCGTGATGTCCTTTTTGAGGACTGCGGTGTGTGTGCTCATGGAACTGTCTCCTTGAGCCGGAATATCGCCCCTCGGGGCGTCGATCGCCACCCGAAACTTGCCTTCTTGCGGCGCATACCCAGATAGGCACCGGATTCGAGTCCAGGAATCGCTCGCGGCTGCCTCAGCGTGTCTTGGCGGTCGCCAGCGCGCGCGAAAAGGCGGTGGCAAAACTCTCGCGGGAATCGGGGTCCAGGAACGATCCGATCGGCACGTTCTGGCCTTCACCTTGCACCGTCATGCCTGTGATGCCGATCTCGGCGTGACGGGCCACCGAAAACCGCGCCCAGAACGGATTGAAGCGATGCGCTTCCGATTTCCCGGAGGGGGCTGTCTTGCGGATGTCGAGGCTGGTGCGCGAAACCGAGACTTCTTCGCGTGCGCGAGCGGCACGATAGTTGATGCGAAAGGCGATGTAGACGGCGGCCACGTCGAGGCCGAAGAAGCCGAATACCGGCCAGGCGCCGCGCGACAGGAAAAACGCGCCTGTCACCAGCCAGCCGAACAGCAGCGCGCCCATCAGGACGAAGAAGCCTGTCCGGCCCAGAGACCGGTGCGGGGTCAGTAGCGCCTGAAAGAATGGCTCGTCGGCCTGAAACGAGGCGTTTGTGTCGCTCATGAGGGGATATTATAGGAGGGAAATGGCAAGCCCCAAGTCCAAAGATTCTTCCCTGTCCAAAAAAGAGCCGTTGCCCGCACGACGCGATGGTTCGAACGCAAAGCCGCGCCCGAGGCCGGTGCGACGTGCGTCACGCTACAGCCCGGCCGAAGTTAACGAGATATTCCGGCGCTTTTCCGTCCAGCGGCCCGAGCCGAAAGGCGAACTCGAACATGTCAACGCCTTCACGCTGCTGGTCGCGGTGGTGCTGTCGGCGCAAGCGACGGATGCCGGCGTCAACAAGGCGACGCGGGCGCTGTTCAGGGCCGCCGATACGCCGCACAAGATGCTGGCGCTGGGGGAAGCAAGGGTCGGCGAATATATCCGCACCATCGGGCTGTGGCGCAACAAGGCGAAGAATGTGATTGCGCTGTCGCAGGCGCTGATCCGCGACCATGGCGGCGAGGTACCCGATAATCGTGATGAATTGGTCAAGCTGCCCGGGGTGGGGCGCAAGACCGCCAATGTCGTGCTCAACATGGCCTTCGGCCAGCACACGATGGCGGTCGACACGCACATTCTTCGCATAGGCAACCGGCTCGGATTGGCGCCCGGCAAGACGCCGGAACAGGTCGAGCAAGGATTGTTGAAGATCATTCCGGACGAATATATGCGCCATGCACATCACTGGCTGATCCTGCATGGCCGCTACGTCTGCAAGGCGCGCAAGCCGGATTGCCCGGCCTGCGTCATCGCCGACATCTGCAAGGCCGAGGTCAAGACGACCGATGTGCCGGCACCGCTGGTGCCGATCGCACCGCTCGACCCGGTCGAAGAGGTTCAGGACCGAGGCGGAACGGCGGCGTAGTTCAACTCTCCTCCACAAACACCTCTTCGCGCTTTTTCTTGACCGCCGGCAGGAAGACGACGGCGAGCACGGCGAGCGCTATGAGCAGCAGGCCGGCGCTGATCGGTCTGGTCACGAAGGTGCTCGGGTCGCCGCGCGAGAGGATCATGGCGCGGCGCAGGTTTTCCTCGAGCAGCGGGCCGAGCACGAAGCCGAGCAGCAGCGGTGCCGGTTCGCAGCGCAGCTTGGTCAGGAGGTAGCCGAGGAAGCCGAAGAAGGCGACGGCGTAGAGATCATAGACGTTGCTGTTGACGCTGTAGACGCCGATCGAGCAGAACGCCATGATGATCGGGAAAAGCACGTAATAGGGGATCGTCAGCAGCTTCACCCAAAGCCCGATCAGCGGCAGGTTGAGGATGATCAGCATCAGATTGCCGATCCACATCGAGGCGATGATGCCCCAGAACAGCGCCGGCTGTTCGGTTGCGACATTGGGGCCGGGCACGATGCCCTGGATGATCATGGCGCCGATCATCAGAGCCATGACCGGGTTGGCCGGAATGCCCAGCGTCAGCATCGGGATGAAGGAAGTCTGCGCACCGGCATTGTTGGCCGATTCCGGTCCGGCGACGCCTTCGATGGCGCCCTTGCCGAACTCCTTCGGGTTTTTCGAGACGCGTTTTTCGACCGTGTAGGAGGCAAAGGCTGCCAGGATCGCGCCGCCTCCCGGCAGGATGCCGAGCGCCGAACCGATGATCGTTCCGCGCACGATGGGCGCTGCCATGCGCCGAAAGTCCTCGCGGGTCGGCATAAGGCCGGTGACCTTGCGGATCATCACGGAGCGCTCATCCTCGTTTTCGAGGTTGCGCAGGATCTCGGCGATGCCAAAGACGCCGACCGCCACCGCAACGAAATTCAACCCGTCGGCATATTCCCGGATTCCAAGCGTGAAGCGCGGCGTGCCGGTGTAAATGTCGGTGCCGACAATGCCGAGCAGCAGGCCGAGCACGACCATGGCCAGCGCCTTGACGATCGAGCCGTGGGCGAGCGCGACGGACGAAACCAAGCCGACGATCATCAGCGAAAAATACTCGGCCGCGCCGAATTTCAGCGCGATCGCCGTCAGCGGCGGGGCAAAGATGGCGACGAGGAACGTCGACACGGTTCCGGCAAAGAACGAGCCGATGGCCGCGATCGCGAGGGCCGCCCCGGCGCGGCCGTTCCTGGCCATCTGGTAGCCGTCGATCGCGGTGACGGCGGACGAGGATTCGCCGGGCATGTTGATGAGAATGGCGGTGGTCGAGCCGCCATATTGCGCACCGTAATAGATGCCGGCGAGCATGATGAGGGAGGAAACCGGGTCGCCGATCTGGAAGGTGATGGGCAAAAGCATGGCGATGGTCGCGGTGGCGCCGATGCCGGGCAGGACGCCGATCAGTGTGCCGAGAAGGACGCCGATCAGGCAGAAACCGAGGTTGGTCAGCGACGTCGCCGTCGAAAAGCCGAGCGCAAGGTTGTCGAGCAGATCCATGCTCATCGCCTTACGATACCGACCACGGGGCCAGCCACGGGCCGAAGCGGCGGAACGGCAGGCCGAGCGCGTAGCTGAAGACAAGGAATGCAAACAATGTCAGGCCGGCCGACAGCACGAGCGCGGTCATCGGTTTCATGCGGCGGCTGGCAAACGACGCGATCAGCGCCGTCAGGAAGATCGACGGGATGAATCCGAGGCCGCGCACCGTCAGGCCGAAGAAGATCGGAGCAGGCAGGATGAGCAGCATGCCGCGCCACGCAATATGCCCGATCGCTTCGCCCTCGACGCGTACAGCCTGGACGAGAATGACGGCGCCAAGCAGGATCAGCACGATCGCCAGGACCAGCGGAAAATAGCCTGGCCCCATGCGCAACGCGGTGCCGATTTCGAGGCCGAGCGATTGCAGCGCGAACCATGCGCCGAAGCCGATGAACAGGGCGGCGCACAGGCCGTTGGCCCTGTCGATCGCGAAAGGTTTCATGATGGTTCTCCCAAGCCCGAGTGGGTAGCGGATGCCGAGCGAACAGGGGCGCCGGTGGCGCCCCTGTTCAAACCTCAGTCGGCGTACTGGCCGGCGGCTTCGATGATCGGCTTCCAGCGCGCGATCTCACTTTCCAGCTTGGCCTTCAGTGCGGCGGGCGTCGCATCGGCCTCGGGCGATGGCTTGGTGCCGAGTTCGGCGAAGCGGGCCGCGACGTTCTGGTCCTTCAGCGCGACCTGAAGCGATTTCGACAGGCGTTCGGTGATCCCGGCCGGTGTGCCCTTGGGTGCATACAGACCGTGCCAGATGCCGACCTGCACTTCGGGAAGGCCGCCTTCCACCGTCGTCGGGACGTCTTTCAGCACATCGAGGCGCTCCGGCGAGGTGACGGCATAGGCCTTGATGGTGCCGCCCTGGATCTGCTTGGTGGTGTTGGTCGTCTGGTCGCACATGATGTCGACCTGACCGCCGAGGAGATCGGTCATGGCCGGGCCGGTGCCCTTGTAGGGCACGGTGACCAGCGGCGTCTTGATGGCGCTCATGAACAGCATGCCGCACAGATGCGAGGCCGCACCGATGCCGGCATTGGCGACGGTTATGGAATCCTTGTTGGCCTTGGCGTACTCCACCAACCCCTTGAGATCGGCCGGCTTCAGGTCCTTGCGGCCGACGATGGTCATCGGCACCTCGGTGACGAGGCCGACATATTCGAAGGCGTTCAGCGTGTCGTAGGCGAGCTTTCTGTACAGCGTCGCACTTGTCGCCATGCCGATATGATGGAGCAGCAGCGTATAGCCGTCAGGCTCGGCGTTGGCGACGCGGCCGGCACCCAGCGTGCCGCCGGCGCCGCCGACATTCTCGACGATGACCTGCTGGCCGAGATCCTTCGACATCGCTTCGGCGACGAGGCGCGTGACCGTGTCGGTCGGCCCGCCGGCCGCAAACGGCACCACAACGGTGATGGTGCGTTCAGGATAGGTCTGCGCGCTGGCCGCGAACCCATAAAGCGTGACGGCCGCGGCAGCAGCCAGAGTGGCGACAAATCTTCTCATCGTGATCTCCTCCCGGGATATGAATCTCCAACGCCGCGCGGAACTCCTCTCAACACCGGCTGCGCATGAAGCAACAACTAGGGCAAGCTAGCAAATAGCAACTGGGCGGCAAACTGCCGATATCCGCAAACATCCGCACTCGATGGGTGGATAATGTCGGAGGGTGATCGCCACCCTAGTAGCCGTAGCCGCGCGCCATCGCCGCGGCGAAGACCGGGATGAGCAGGAAGATGAAAGCTTCGGCGCGGATATAGGTCTTCACGGACGCAAGTTCGGTCGCCGGCACCTGGAACGAGGCATTGCCGCTCGCCTGCCTGTTCCAGGATATGAAGCGGACGGTCGGGATGATCGACAGCAGGCCGACAGCGCCGAACGCCGCTATCTTGGCCCAGAACACCCAGTTGTAGACGTAGAATTCCCAGCCCTTGAGGCCATAGAAGACACGGCCGATGCCGACGACGATGATCAGCGCGGCGATGACGCCGTAATGGCGGTCGATGCCGGCGAGCCTCTTGAGCGTCGCAGCACCCAGATCGCCGCGGATCAGGACGAATTCGGCGCCGATGATCCCCGCCAGCGAAAACACCAGCAGATGATGGAAGATCGCAAGCACAAGATCGGTGGTATCCATGCTCTTTTCCCTGGGTTTGACGCCACCAATGCGCGCCTGAAAAAAGGTCGCGCTGGCGGGTGTTGAATCAGCCTGCGGTGAAAAATAACATCGTCGCGCAAAATTCCCATAGCGGCGCCTGGATGATGGGCCGTGTTGCCCTGGCCCCTTGCGCAGCACCGGCGATTTGCTAAGCGCTGGCGATCCGTGCGAGGCAGATCCCATGAACAATCCGCAAGCGACCAGTGCTCCTGTCATCGAAACGAAGCGAACCATCCTGCGGGCACACCGGCTGGATGATTTCGACACCTATGCCGCGATGTGGACCGATCCCGTCGTCACCCGCTTCATCGGCGGCAAGCCGCGCACGCGCGAAGAAAGCTGGATGCGCTTCCTGCGTCACGCCGGCCTGTGGTCGTTGCTTGGCTATGGCTTCTGGGCGATCGAGGAGAAGGCGACCGGGCGCTTCATCGGCGAGGCCGGGTTTCACGATCTGAAGCGCGACATGGAACCATCGATCGAAGGCATTCCCGAGGCCGGGTGGGCGCTGGTTCCGGCCGTGCACGGCGCGGGCTTCGCCACCGAGGTGGTTGGCCGCGTCCTGGCATGGGGCGAAGTGATTTTCGGGCGCGAGAAGACCGTCTGTATCATCGATCCGGAAAATGGCGCTTCGCTGAGGGTGGCTGCCAAGTGCGGTTACCGGGAAGTGGTAAAGACCACCTATCACGACGCTCCGACCATCCTGCTGGCGCGGTGACCTGAGCGGCGCGGCTGACCGCTGCGGGCGCCGGCATGATGGCACCTGTCGCCAGCAACGATGACGAGGCGGGCCGCGCCAAGAACCGCCGTGTGGTTCTGGTCAAGTTGAACTGGGCGAGCCTTCCAATCAGGCCGCATTCTACGGCAGGGCGTCCGCTGCCAGGCTTGCCTGCTCGAGCATGGAGGCGTCCTCGCCGAAGGCGCGGGTGGCGCGGGCCGCTGCCTCGAGCAGCGGACGCTTCATGCGCTGCAGAAAGGCCGCGTCGACGCGCGTGCTTGGTCCAGCCAGGGTCAAGGCGCCGAGCAGGACGCCCCCTGGCCCGAATACCGGCGCCGACACGCCCCCCGTCTCGGGGTCGCGGTCGCCGACGGCGAGACAGTTGCAGGTCTTGCGGATGGTCTCGTAGGGTTCGCCCTGCTGGCCCGAAAACGCTGCGAGCACGCGGCCGCCCGAGCCGAGCAGCAAAGGCAATACGTCGCCTTCGCGTATCGTGTAGCGGATCGGGTGCTTGGATTCGACGCGGTAAAGACAGGTGCGGACATCGCCCGAGCGAACGTAGAAGGCAACGCTTTCCCAGCTTCGCTCGGAAAGATCGCGCATGATCGGCAGCAGGATGTCGACCGCCACGACCGAACGCTGGTAGAGCGCACCGAGCCGAAACGTCGCGGGTCCGACGCGGTAGCGCCCATTGTCGAGGCGCTCGAGCAATCGTCCGCGCAAAAGGGAATTCGCAAGCCGCAGGATGGTGCTCTTGTAGAGGCCGGTGCGCGCCGCGATTTCGGCCAGGCTGAGCGACCGGTCCTCCGTGCTGAAGGCATCGAGGATGGCAATCGCCCGATCGAGTGCTGCAACACCTTCGGCGCGGTCGATTTCCGCATCTGCCGATTTGCTTGGCGAGTCCATGGCGGTTCCAGTTTGAAGAAAGCCGAGCGACGCGACTGTGTCGCGCCGCCAAATCGTTCTGTCCAGCAGAATATCGTTTCCGTTGACAGAACTCCGTAACATCTGCTTGAAATCGATGACGGGTCTGGATGCAGGCGCGTTTTGGCGGGCACCGGAGGAGGTGTCGTGATTTGGAGGAATCCCATGCTGGACAGACGCAGATTTTTGATGAGCACCGCAGCCGTGGGTGCCGGGCTGATGACGTCGCATCTTTCTCCCGCTTTCGCCGAAGGCGCGCCCCAGATACAGCTCTTCGTGCCTGCCGCACCGGGTGGTGGCTGGGACCAGACGGCGCGCACGATCGACCAGGTGCTGCGCAGTGAAAAGCTCATCTCGGGTTCGCAGATCACCAATGTCGGCGGCGCCGGCGGGACTGTCGGGCTGCCGCAATTCATCAGCCAGTGGAACGGCAAAGGCAATTCCCTGATGGTTGCCGGCATGGTCATGGTTGGCGCCATCATTGCCAACAAGGCCGCCAACAATCTGACGCAGGTCACCCCGATCGCCCGCCTTACCGGCGAGTTCGAGGCCTTGGTCGTGCCGGCGGAGTCGCCGTTCAAGACGGCCGCTGATTTCGTCGCCGCGCTCAAGGCCGATCCGACAAAGGTTCCTGTCGCCGGCGGCTCCGCAGGCGGTTCCGATCACATCCTGTTCGGCCTGATTGCCAAGACTGTCGGCGTGCCGGCGACAAACCTGTCCTACGTGCCGTTCGCCGGCGGCGGTGAGGCGTTGTCGGCGCTGCTCGGCAACCAGGTCGCGGCCGGCATCTCCGGCTTTGGCGAGTTCTCCGAGCAGGTCAAGGCGGGCGCGCTGCGGCTGCTCGCCATCTCGGCAGACAAGCGCCAGGACGGCATCGATGCGCCGACGCTGAAGGAGGCCGGCATCGATGTCGAACTGTTCAACTGGCGCGGCGTCTTCGCACCGCCGGGCATTTCCGACGCCGACAAGGCAGCGATGATCACCCTCATCGAGACCATGGCCAAGAGTGACGCGTGGGCGACCGAATGCAAGAACCGCAACTGGACGCCGATCCTGCTCACCGGCGACGACTATGCGAAGTTCGTCACCGAGGATTCAGCCCGCATCGAGGCGATCCTGAAGGATCTCGGGCTCGCCTGATCCATCGTCATAGGGGCGGCGCAGGTCGCCCCTTCTCGCATGAAATGCAAGCCGGCATGACCCTGCGGTGGGGAGCAAGCATGCGGCGCCGGGCATTTTCGCCAACCATACTTGGCCAGCTCTCCTGGGGAGGACAATCATGAGCACCAGCGACCAGCAGCCGGCGCCGTCGCGGCTTGCCGTGCCGGAATTGTTGATAGGCATCGGGCTCCTGGCCTGCGCCGGCGCCGTTGCCTGGCAGACGCTGGCGATCCCGGTGTCGCCGCTCTACTCCAAGGTCGGCCCGACCGTCTTTCCCTACCTTACCATGGTTGGCCTGGTGGTACTTTCGCTGTTGCTCATCCTTGCCGCGCTTCGCGGCGGCTGGCAGCCGGAGGAGGAAAAGGAGACGCCGACCGACTGGAAGGCAATGGGCTTCGTCGTTATCGGCCTGATCGCCAATCTGCTGCTCATCCAACCGCTCGGCTTCACGGCGGCATCCGTCATCATGTTCGTGCTCGTCTGCTACGGCTTCGGCAGCAAGCGTACGCTGCGGGACGTCGTGCTCGGCCTTATCCTGGCGCTGGCCGCCTATTTCGGCTTCGCCAGGGCGCTCGGCGTCAACATCGGTGCCGGTTTCATCGAGAACCAGCTGAACACGGTCATCGATGCGTTCATCACCATGTTGAGGGGCTGACGCCATGGAAACGCTCGGACATCTGGCACATGGCTTCTCGGTCGCCTTCACCCCGGTCAACCTTCTGTGGTGCCTGCTCGGCACCACGCTTGGTACCGCCATCGGTGTGCTGCCCGGTCTTGGGCCGGCGCTGACCATCGCGCTGCTTTTGCCGATCACCTATCAGGTGGCGCCGGAGGCATCCTTCATCCTGTTTGCCGGCATCTATTACGGCGCCATGTACGGCGGCTCGACGACGTCGATCCTGCTCAACACGCCCGGCGAAAGCGCCACCATCGTCACCGCGCTGGAAGGCAACAGGATGGCGCGTTCCGGCCGCGGCGGTGCAGCCCTCGCCACTTCGGCGATCGGCTCATTCGTAGCCGGCACGATCGGCACGATGGGCGTCGCTTTCCTGGCGCCGGTGGTGGTCAAATTCGCGCTGGCCTTCGGTCCGGCCGAATATTTCTCGCTGATGGTGCTGGCCTTCATCACCGTCTCGGCGGTGCTCGGCTCGTCTTCCGTTCGCGGCCTGACCAGCCTGTTCGCAGGCTTCGTCATCGGCATGATCGGCGTCGACCTGCAGACCGGCCAGCCGCGCTTCACCTTCGGCATGACCGAACTGCTCGACGGCGTCGACGTCATCATCGCCGCCGTTGGCCTGTTTGCCGTCGGCGAGACGCTGTACATGGCCTCGCGCCGCTATGCCGGCAAGGACGAGATCGTGCCGCTGAAGGGCTCGCTCTACATGACGGCGGCCGAGTGGGGGCGTTCGTGGAAACCCTGGCTGCGCGGCGCCGCGATCGGCTTCCCGATCGGCGCCATGCCGGCCGGCGGCGCCGAAATCCCGACTTTCCTGTCCTATGCCATCGAAAAGAAGCTGTCGAAGCACAAGCAGGAGTTCGGCACGGTCGGCGCCATCGAAGGCGTTGCCGGCCCCGAGGCCGCCAACAATGCGTCCGCAGCCGGCGTGCTGGTGCCGATGCTGACGCTTGGCCTGCCGACCTCGGCGACGGCGGCGATCATGCTGTCGGCGTTCCAGAGCTACGGCATCAATCCCGGACCACTGCTTTTGACGACCCAGGGCGACCTCGTCTGGGGGCTGATCGCCAGCCTGTTCATCGCCAACGTCATCCTGGTCATCCTCAACCTGCCGCTGATCGGGCTGTGGGTGCGGCTGCTGAAAATCCCGGCGCCGCAGCTCTATGCCGGCATCCTGGTGTTCGCCACGGTCGGCACCTATGGCATTTCGCAATCGCCCATCGACCTCGTCATCCTCTATCTGCTGGGGGCCGCCGGTTTCCTGATGCGGCGGTTCGATTTTCCGACCGCGCCTGTCATCATCGGCATGATCCTTGGGCCGCTCGCCGAAACCCAGTTCCGCCGGGCGATGACCATCTCGAATGGCGACTGGTCCGTGTTCTACACCCACAAACTGTCGCTGACACTGCTGACGCTCGCCTTCATCGGTCTCGCCGGCCCGCATATCTGGGCCTTCATCGAGCATCGTCGTCGGCGCGGACCGGAGCATGTGCCCGGCGATGCCTGATCGATCCCTGATGCCATGACAGAACTGCTTTCCGGTATTCGCGTCCTCGACCTGACCAATGTCCTGGCCGGCCCCTATTGCGCCTACCAGCTGGCGCTGCTGGGCGCCGACGTGATCAAGGTCGAGGCGCCGCAAGGCGGCGACCTCGCCCGCCAGCTCGGCGGCTCGCCGAAGCTGAACAGCGCCGGCATGGGCGCCTCGTTCCTGGCTCAGAACGCCGGCAAACGGTCGGTTGTGCTCGACCTCAAGAAGCAAGCCGATCGCGAGCGCTTTTTCGATCTGGTGGCCAGCGCCGACGCACTGGTGGAGAATTTCCGCCCCGGCGTGATGGATCGGCTGGGGCTTGGCTACGAGGCACTGAAGACGGTCCGTCCAAGCCTCGTCTATTGCGCGATATCGGGTTTCGGCCAGACCGGGCCGATGCGCGACAATCCCGCCTATGACCAGATCATCCAGGGCCTGTCGGGGATCATGAGCATCACCGGCACACCGGAAACGGCGCCGCTGCGGGTCGGCTATCCCGTCGCCGACACGCTTGGCGGACTGGTCGGCGCGTTCGCCATTACCTCGGCGCTGGTGCGGCAGAAGACGAGCGGCGAGGGTGCCTTTCTCGACGTCTCGATGCTCGAATGCACACTTTCCGCACTTGGCTGGCCGGTTTCCAATTATCTGACCGCAGGTATCGACCCCAAGCCGATGGGCAATGAGAACATGACGGCGGCACCCTCCGGTGCGTTTCGCACCGGCGACGGGCTCATCAACATCGCCGCCAACAAGCAGGAGCAGTTCGTGGCGCTGTGCCGGCTGATCGGCCGGCCGGAACTGGCTTCCGATACCCGCTTTGCCGAGCGCGAGACGCGCAAGCGCAACCGTGCGGCGCTTAAAGTCGAGATCGAGGACGCCCTGGCGGGCGCGCCGGCCGCGGCCTGGGAAGAGATGCTCAATCGCGCCGGCGTGCCTGCCGGCAGGGTGCTGACGATCCCGCAAGTGCTGGCCGAGCCGCAAGTCCTCGAACGCCAGGTGACCGCGCATTTCGACGATGTGGCTGGCATGGACAAGCCGCTGACCGTTCTGCGCGGCGGCTTCATGGTCGATGGCGAGGCGCCCTTGCCGACAAAGCCGCCGCCGGCGCTCGGCGAACATATGGGCGAGGTGTTCGCCGACCTGCCACCCCGCGCCAAGACAAAGGCACGCGCATGAGCGGCACGGAGAAGACGGGCCGTGAGCGCGGCGAGGAATGGTGGCAGACCGACATCATCGAGATGCGGCCTGGTGTCATCCGGCTGCGCGGCTACGAGATCCAGGATCTGATCGGCCGCGTCAGCTTCCCGGCTGTCATCTGGCTGATGCTGCGCGGCGAATTGCCCAGCGAGGACCAGGCAGAGTTGCTCGGCATTGCCTTGGGAGCCGCCGTCGACCACGGACCGCAGGCGCCATCGATTGCCATCGCGCGCATGGCGGCAACCTGCGGCGTCGGCATCAACAGCGCCATGGCCTCGGCCATCAACGTGCTCGGCGACGTGCACGGTGGCGCCGGCGAGCAGGCGCTTTCTTTTTATGGCGACATTGCCGTGGCGATCGATGCCGGGATGACGCTGAATGAAGCAGTCTCGGCGCGGCTCGACCGGTTCTTCGCCGAGGAGAAGGGCTATGTGCCGGGGCTCGGACATCGCTTCCATCCGGTCGACCCGCGCGCGCCGCGGCTGCTGGAACTGACCCGCGAATTTGCCGTGCGCGGTGCCGTCAATGGACGTTTCGCCGACATTGCAGAAGCGATCGAGGCTGACGTCGCGCGACGCAAGGGGAAAAAAATACCGCTCAACATCGATGGCGCAACCGCCGTCATCTATGGCGAACTCGGTTTTCCGCCGCCGCTGACGCGAGGGCTTTTCGTGCTGTCGCGCTCGGTCGGCATCCTGGCGCATGCCTGGGAGCAGTCCCAGCAGGCCGAGCGAAACAAGGGGCCGCTGCCGCGCGAGTGGCTGTGGGCCTATACCGGCACGCCGGTGCGGCCGTTTCCCGAAAGCGATGACCCCGGCGAGTGAAGCTTTACGCCTGGTCCACCTGCAAAGGCTGAGGGATCTTCAGCGTCTTCACCAACGTTGAAAGATCCGGCTCGTCGATAAGCATGGCCGCATCGGCAGGCGCCAGCCAGGCCCGCTGGCGTCGTTTGGCTTCCTGCCAGTCGGCCAGTTCCTCGGTCACGTCAAGCAGATAGACGATGACGTCGACGCGGACAAAACGGTTGGCCAGCCGCTTCCAGTAGGAATAGGTGCCCGCCGGCTGCTTCAGCGTCTTGCCGAGCACGCCGGCTTCCTCCTGCGCCTCGATGGTGGCCGCCTTGCGTCCGCTCTTGCCCTTCATCGGCCAGCCCTTGGGAACGATGAAGCGCCTGGTGGTACGTGACGTGACCAGCATAACCTCGATGTCGCCGTGCGCGGTCTGCCGAAAAGGAATAGCCGCCACCTGGCGGATCCTCTCGCCCTTCTTTGCCTTGCGTACGGCCTTCTTCTTGGTGGCTGCCATTCGTCAATCCAGTCGATGCAATGCCGCATAGCGCGACAAGGCGTCGTTGCAAAACCAAAACTTTCGCATGTGCCGAAAGACACCCGAAATACCTAAGTCGGCTAAATAAACGAAAAAGGCCTTGATGTCAGCGGCAATTGCTCACGGCGGTGGTGCCGATTATCTGAGTCTGGCAGCTTGGCTTGAGCTGCTGCACGACCGGTGGCGGTTGCTGAACGATCTGGCGGTCCTGGGCACGATTCTGCTGCTGTTGCTGCTGATATTGCTGCCGTTGTATCCTGTTTTGCAGGATTTGCAGGTCGTTCTGCCGGATCAGCGCATTGTTGCCGGTAGCGGAATTGAGCGCTTGCGCGGAAGCCGGCAGGCAAACACCCGCCAGCATTGCCGTGGCCAGCATTGCCACTGTGAAGATCGTTGATGGCCGAAGTGCCGACATCCGCTCATTCCCGCGCAAAAACTCTGTCCTTAGATATAGGGCGTTTGCGCGGCGATGCCATGGCAAGCGGGTCGAGCATCACGAAATCGGGCAGTCCAATCGCATTGTTCTGCGATTTTGGCTGGGAACCGCAGATAGTCGTCATATGACGACTATGAAACGTCAGTGGCTTTGGTCAGTGTCCCCACGTAAATTTTCGGTTTCATCCGGCATAAGTTAATGTATTCTAATTGAGTCAGAGCTCCGCAAGTGGGAATGCGGATGCTCTGTTTTAATGCATTGAACCTTATTGCGCAGTGCCGGCATCCTTATTGCAATTGCATGAGCAGAGCATAGCGGTGGCGTCGGACTCAAGCAGGCATTGAGACGCGCCCCCGTAAACCGGGGGGTAAGTGCATGGCTTTGTTCACAGGGCGCGTTGCCGTATTGTCGTGCGCATCGGCCGACGACGGTTCAGCCAGGGCATGTTCTGCGGAAGCTCTTGGTGATGCCGCGGCGACTCAGAAGGGTTTGCCCGGTCGGCCGAATCAATGTCTCGCCATTCTGCCCAAACGGCTAGCCCTCTTGCTTTGCGCTACGGCACTGGCGGGGCTGGTCTTTCCTTACGCTCAATCCCCTGCCCATGCGCAGCAATTGTCCATCAATACGGATGGTGCGCCGGGCGACAATGGTGATGACGGAATCGGTACTGCTGACGCCGGAGGCGGCCATTCGCCGGTGGCGCCGGCTACGGGAACGAATAGTGTCGGCCGCACGACCTCCGGGGAGGCCGCTTTCGTTGGCAGCGCCCGGGGTGGGCGCGGCGGCGATGGCGGCTCGGCTGTCCATGCAACAGCCATCCCGCCTTTTGTAGAGATCAAGGGTGGTAAAGGCGGCGATGGCGCCAAAGGCGGAACAGTCGATATAACAAACAACGCATCCGGCGCCCTCGAAACATCGGGGGACAATGCTCCCGGCATATCGGGCGACGCCGGCGGTGGGGATGGTGGTAACGGCGCATGGGCTTTCGCCATCGCGGTAGGCGGTAAGGGCGGCGTCGGCGGGCGGGGTGGCGATGGCGGCACGGCGACCGTGACCACCACGATCGAAAGCAATATCATCACGCACGGGGTCAATTCGAACGGCATCACCGTCAATTCCAGCGGAGGGCGCGGCGGCAATGGCGGCTTGGGCGCTGCGATCGGTGCCGGCAAGGGTGGCAATGGCGGCAATGGCGGTTTCGGCGGTGACGCGAAAGGCGATAATGCCGGCTCCATTTCCACGGACGGGGCTTTCTCGAAGGGTATGCTTGTGCGGTCGGCGGGCGGCGTTGCCGGTGATGGTGCAAGTGGTTTCGGTATCGTGGGTAACGGCGGCAATGGGGGCGTGCCGACAATCGGCGGCAATGCCGAGGGGATAAATTCCGGGACCATCACAACTCGGGGAGATTTTGCCAGCGGCATGGTCGTGCAGTCGGTGGGCGGTGGCGGCGGCGACGGCGGTGGCGGTCTAGGTCTGTTCGGCGGTGGCGGCGCGGGTACGGATGGCAATGACGGCCGGGCAGCCACGGGGACCAACACCGGCAACATCACCACCAGTGGCCTGGGCGCCATCGGCATGCTGGTCGAGTCGGTGGGCGGCGGCGGCGGCGATGGCGGCGGCGCTATAGGTCTCGTGTCGATCGGTGGCAAGGCAAGCGGTGGCGGCCAGGGCGATACGGCGACCGGCAATATTGGCGGCGTCGTCAAGACCGGCGTCGATGGAAACGGCGGCGACGGCGCGCATGGCATTCTGATCCAGTCGGTCGGCGGTGGCGGCGGCAATGGCGGCTACGCCATCGGCGTAGCGCCTGCAATTTCGGTCGCCATCGGCGGTGGCGGCGGCACTGGCGGCAAGGGTGGCGTGGTCAACGTCGATCAGGCCGGCAACGGTGTGACCGTCGAGACGAACGGCCGTTCCGCTAGCGGCATCATCGCACAGTCGGTCGGCGGCGGCGGCGGCAATGGCGGCGGCGCCATTGCCATTGGCGGCCTGGTGGGTGTGTCGGTAGGCGGATCAGGCGATGCGGCGGGTGACGGCGACAAGGTGAATTACAACGTTGCGAACGCCAAGGTCACCACGCTCGGGGACGATTCCATCGGCGTGCTTATGCAGTCGGTGGGCGGCGGCGGCGGCAATGGCGGGTTTGCACTTTCCGGCTCGACCGTCGCAGCAGTGGGCGTCGGCGGCAGTGGCGGCAAGGCGGGTAAAGGCGGCGTGGTCGACGCGACCGTCGGCGGCACCGTCAACACCTCGGGGGATCGGTCGACCGGCATCGTTGCCCAATCGATCGGCGGCGGCGGCGGCAATGGCGGCTTTTCCGGCGCTGCCAGCTTCGGCGCCAGTGTGGGTGTCGGCGGCAGTGGCGCAGGCGGCGGCGATGCCGATGCCGTCACGCTGCGCACGGCTGATGGCGCGATGCAATCGATCACCACGGACGGCGCGGATTCGGCCGGCCTGATCGTGCAGTCGGTCGGCGGCGGCGGCGGCAATGGCGGCTTTTCCGGCACACTGTCGGCGATTGCCGGCTTCGGCATGGGGGGAAGAGGCGGCGCGGCCGGCAAGGGCGTGGCGACGGAAGCCACCTATAATGGTTCGGTCGAGACTTTCCGCGAAAGGTCGGCCGGTATCATCGTGCAATCAATCGGTGGCGGTGGCGGAAATGGCGGCGGCCAGTTCGGCCTGAGCGTCAACGCAAGCGTGGGCATCGGTGGTTCGGGCGCGGGGGGCGGCGAAGCCGGGACGGCAAAGTTCTTCTCGACGACAACACTTGACGTCACGACCCATCAGTCGGACTCGGCCGGCGTCATCGTGCAGTCGGTCGGCGGCGGCGGTGGCAATGGCGGCTTCTCGTTGAACGGCGCGGGTCTTGTGGCTGCTGTCAGCATCGGCGGCAAGGCCGGCACTGCCAGCGACGCCAAGGCAGTGACGGTCGGCATCAATTCAGGGCTGATTCACACGCTTGGCGACCGCTCCACGGGTATCATCGCCCAGTCGATCGGCGGCGGCGGCGGCAATGGCGGCGGCACGGCTTCCGCCGGCCTCGGCGCCAACGTCACAATCGGTGGCAAGGGAGGTGGCGGCGGCACGGGCTGGACCGTCGATGTCACCAATGGCGCGGCGGTACACACCGAAGGTGTCCAGTCTCATGGCATCCTGGCGCAGTCGATCGGCGGCGGTGGCGGCTCAGGCGGATTTGCCGTCTCGGTTGGCGGGCCGTCCTTCTCGCTTGGCGGCGATGGCGCGTCGGGCGGCGGGAGCAAGAAGGTCTATGTCGAAAACACAGGCCTGATCAGCACGGACAAGGATATGTCGATCGGCATCTTCGCGCAGTCGGTCGGCGGCTCGGGCGGCGACGGCGGGTTTGCGATGGCGGCCGGCGCCTTTGCCGCGGTCGGCATCGGTGGCAAAGGCGGGGCCGGCGGCGCGGCCGGCGAGGTAGAGGTCAAGAACACCACCAACATCACGACGGTGGGCTCCCTCTCACACGGCATTCTCGCCCAGTCGGTCGGCGGCGGTGGCGGCAATGGCGGATCTGTCGGAACGTTTGCCGTCGGTCTGTTCGGCGCCGCTTCCGTGGCGATCGGCGGCGGTGGCGGCGATGGCAATCTCAGCAACCAGGTCACGGTCACCCACAAAGGTGACATTCATGTCGGCGGCATGGGCTCGAAGGCCATCCTTGCGCAATCGGTCGGTGGCAGTGGCGGCAACGGCGGTTCGGCTTATTCAGGCGCGGTCAGCGCTGGTCTCTACGTGTCCGCTTCGGTCGGGGTTGCCGTGGGTGGCGAGGGCGGCAACGGAGGCAATGGTGGAAAGGTAACGGTTCGGGCTGATGGCAACCTGATTGCCGACACCGACGCAGCCGGTTCCGGCGGCATCGTTGCCCAGTCCATCGGCGGCGGCGGCGGCAATGGCGGCCGCGCTGCCACGATTTCGGGTGCAGCCAGCACGGGAGTCAGCGTTTCACTCGGTGTCACTGTTGGTGGCTGGGGTGGCGACGGTGGCAAGAGCGACCTCGTCATCGTCGACAGCGGCATGAATGGCGGCGGCAGCATCGTTACCAAAGGCGCCAACGCGATCGGCATCCTCGCGCAATCGGTGGCCGGTAGCGGCGGCAATGGCGGCGATTCCTGGGGAGCTGCAGGCGGCTTCGGGGTCAACGCCAGCATCAATGCGACGGTCACCATCGGTGGCGGCGGCGGCAAGGGCAACATCAGCGGCGATGTCGCCGTTCACAACGCCATGACGATCAAGACGGGTGGGGACATGAGCGCCGCGATCGTTGCCCAGTCGATCGGCGGCGGCGGCGGCAATGGCGGAGCAACCAATGGCGCGACGGCCGATCTCGGTACAGAAAACGGCGTCAACGTCGCCGTCAACGTTGGTGTTGGCGGGGCGGGTGGCACAGGCAACAAGTCCGGTGCCGTGGATGTTACGAATTCCGCCAATTTGACCACCGACGGCGACTATTCGTCCGGCATTGTTGCCCAATCGATCGGCGGCGGTGGCGGCATGGGCGGTGCGACAAACACGCAGGCCTTCCACGTCGGCGGCACCGCCGGCACGAGCGTTACCGCAAATGTCAGCATCGGCGGCAATGGCGGCGAAGGCAACGATGCCGCCTGTGCCGCGGACGCAGGTGGCAATGCCACTTGTTTCGATGGCAAGGTCGGTGTCGCAGTCGATAATTCGGGCGAGATCCGCACAAGCGGGTTCAACTCGGTCGGCATCCTCGCCATGTCCATCGGCGGCGGTGGCGGCGGCGGCGGCTCGGCTTCGACCAAAGAGGATATCGTCGGCCCAGGCGATGCTGGCGAGACTTCGGTCGGTATCGGCGCGGCGATCGCGCTCGGTGCCGGCGGCGCTGGCAATGGCGGCACGGTTTCGGTGACCAACCGCAATCTGATCGTCACGGACGGCGCCGATTCCTATGGCATCAGCGCCAATTCGATCGGTGGCGGCGGCGGTGTCGGCGGCTCGTCCAGCTCTGGCGTGCTTGGCACTTACGCAATCGGCGGCTCGCTTGGCGGTGCGGGTGGCAAGGGCGGCAATGGCAACCAGGTCGATGTCGTCAATATGGCCGGCGCAACGATATGGACCAAGCAGGAGCGCTCGATAGGCATCTTCGCGCAGTCGGTCGGTGGCGGCGGCGGCGCAGGTGGTGCCGGCGAAAGCAAGGGCAAGAGCGATGGCGGTGAGGTCGCGGTAAACCTGTCGCTTGGCGGCTCGGGTGAGGTCGGCGGCAACGGCGGCAAGGTCAATGTCGAAAACAGCGGCATAATCCAGACCGACAAGGCCAATTCCCACGGCATCCTGGCGCAGTCGATCGGCGGCTCCGGTGGCGTCGGCGGCGCGTCCGGCACGTCATCCACCGACTCGAAGATCGCCATCACGCTGAGCCTCGGCGGCGCCGGCGGCGCTGGCGGTACCAGCGACAAGGTTCACGTCCAGAACTTCCAGAGCGGTTCGATCCTGACGCAGGACGACAACTCGCACGGCATCTTCGCACAGTCGGTGGGCGGCGGCGGTGGTGCGGGTGGCGCTGGCTCGACGGAGACCGGTAAGGCCGAGACGGCCGTTACCATGTATATCGGCGGCCAAGGCGGCAGTGGCAGCATCGGCGGTGAGGTCGAGGTCAACAACTTCGGCAAGATTGAAACACTGGGCTATATCTCGCACGGCATTTTTGCGCAGTCGATCGGCGGTGGCGGTGGTGCCTCGGGTGCCGCGACCGGCGCATCGGAAGCAGACATGACAATCGGTGGCGGTGCCAGCATACCCAACGGGATTCCGATCCCGGTGGTCGGCGACCCCAACGACCCCGACAACGAGGCCGATGGTGGCAAGGTCACCGTCACCAACGATGGCGAGATCATCACACACAAGGATGGGTCATACGGCATCTTCGCCCAGTCCATCGGCGGCGGTGGAGGATATGGCGGGACGGTTTCGTCCGACTTCGCCGGGTCCGATTCCTTTGCTCTCAGCCTGGGCGGCAAGGGCGGCAACGGCGGCGATGGCGGAGATGTGAGGGTTGAGGTTTCCGGATCGATCGAAACCTTCGGCGCCCGCGCGCATGGCGTCGTGGCGCAGTCGGTGGGCGGCGGCGGCGGTGTCGGCGGCGACGCAAAAGGTAAAACCTCGAACGCGCTCGGCATCGGCGGCCTTGGCGGCAATGGCGGCGATGGCGGCGACGTGACCGTGATCCGCACCGGCACCATCACCACGCATGGTGTCGATGCGGTCGCCATCATCGCGCAGTCGGTCGGCGGCGGCGGCGGCATCGGCGGCGCCGGCTTCGGGCGCTTCGGCGCCACGGCGGATGGCGGCAGCGGCATCGACAACAACACCATCGGCTTCAACACATTTGCGGGCGCCAAGGGCAATGGCGGCACGGTGACCATCCAGCAGGACGGCGAGATCGTCACCGATGGCGAGCGGGCGCACGGCATCGTGGCCCAGGCGGTGGGCGGCGGCGGCGGCCTGGCCGGCACGCTCTCCACCGGCGCTGCCGGTTCCGGCGGTGGCATCGGCGATGCCGCGGCGGCGACGGCGACGGCCATGAGCCAGGTCTGGGTCAAGGGTGCGAGCTCGTATGCCATGTTCGGACAGAGCGCGACCGGCATCGGCGACGCGCACGCGGTTACGCTGACCGCGGGCGACAGCCTGTTCGCGCAGGGTGCTGGTTCCGTGGCCGCCTACGGCGAAAGCACAGCCAACGGCGCGAAAGGCAACATCACCATCAATCTCAACGGTCATTACACGATTGGCGGCGCCGGAACCGGCGTTGCCGCCATGCTCGTCGGCGGCGCCAACAACGCGCTGACCAACCACAGCCTGCTCTACGCAATGGGAGCGACGCCGACGTTCGAGATCCAGACAGCGGATATCCAGGCATTCCAGACCTTCCTGTTGGCGCCCGGTCCCGTCGTGCCGACCAATGCGATCCTGGAATCGCTGCTCGATGATTTCAGTCCGCTGGCCATTACCGGCACGTCGGGTGATGACCATGTCGACAATTCGCCGCTGGGCGACACGCTGGGACGCGTCATCGGCAACATCGATCTCGGCGGCGGCAACAACAGCTTCCACAATTTTGCCGATGCCTCGATGGTCGGACTGAAAACCATAGATCTCGGCGGCGGGCTGTTCACCAATGACGGGCTCTATACCAACCAGGGCATCGGCGTGGTGGCGAAGGTGGATGTCGGCGGCAGCTTCAAACAAAACCTCTTCGGCGATTTCGTCACCGATGTGGATCTCAACAACCAGATCACGGATGCCCTGGCACTAACGGCGGCCGGTGACTTCAACGGCGAAGCGCCGCTGAATTTCCTGTCGATCGATAAGCTGTTCACGGAATATGTGGTCGCCAATGGCTCGGGGATGACCGACTCCGGCATAGCAGCGAAGACCTTGCATCCGGCAGTGGGCTTCAACTTCCAGTTCCGGGTGGATGGCGGCACCGATCTCGTTCTTTACGCCGACAACCCGACATTCCTGGAACTGGCGCAGGATCCGGGGTCCGGCACCACCGATCCCGGCGTGTTCCAGATGGCGCAGTACCTTGACGATGTCGAGGCAGCATCGACCCCGGACAACCCGATGGCCAGGCTGATCAACATGCTGCGCTTCCTGCCCAATGAAGAGGAACTGGGTGCAGCATTGACCCGGCTCACACCGCATTATGCCGTGCATACGTTCGACATGATCAACCGCGAAGCCGACATGATGCTGGAAGCGGCGCGTGAGTGTACTGGCGTGCCTGCCTACAAGAATCCCGACGGCCGCTGCGTCTGGGCAACGATCAGCCCGCAGGCCGAGTACGGCCGCGACGCGGGTGCTGGCACTACAAGCCGCGACGACGTCCTGAAGACGATGTCGCTTGGCGGCATTGGCGAGATTGGCCAGAACTGGTCGCTTGGCGCCACCATCGGCCGCACAGAGTTCGATTCCAAGATCGGCTTTGATGGAGACCTGCTGTCGGAGACCACCGGTGAGGCCTGGCAGGCCTACGCGCTGGCCAAATATACCAACAAGAATTACTTCGTGGACTTTGCACTCGGTGGCGGCACGGGCTCGTTCAAGGGCGAACGCGACACCCATATCGACCCGGCATTCTACATTCCGGGCGAAACGTTGGCGGGTGATTATCTCGACGAGGTAATGCTGCCTGGCATCGGCAGCAGCGTCACCTACACACAGAAGACCGCGATGTTCGGCGGCTCGGCGCGGTTGGGTTTCACCCGGGAGATGGGCGCGTTCTATCTGCAGCCGACAGTGCAGTTCGACGCGCGCTGGCTGCGTGTCTCAGGCACGGAGGAGGGTTCGGTCGCCGCCTTCAACTTCGATGGCTCGGCCAACACCTACTATTCTGCAACCCCTGCAATCGAGATCGGCACCGACATCGCGCTCAGCGACATTGCCAGCCTTCGCGTCTACGGCAAGGCCGGGGCGGAGTTTTCCAACAAGGAGTGGGAAATCGAAGGTCGCTTCGCGGCGGCGGAGAATCTGCCTGGCAACCCCGCATTGCACTTGACGGAGGCCGTCGATTCGCCGCTCTATCGGGTCGGCGCCGGCCTTGAACTGAATGGCGTCAATGGCGTCGGCATGTCCGTCAGATATAATGGCGCCTTCGGCGAAACGGTTAAACAGAACGCGATCAGCGCGTCTCTCAAGGTCAGCTTCTAGCTGGCCCGAGGCGGAGCCGGGCGGGAGGGGTCTTGATGAGGAAGTTCGCGTATTTCTTGGCGATGCTGGGTGTTGCCTGCACCGTCGGTGTGCCGGCCGTGGCGGCGCAAACCAAGAGCGACAAGGCGGTCGCGGCACCGGCTGCCGCCGATGCGCCGCAGTTGCCCGGTGGCGCGTCGGCACTGTCCGAAACCCACGGCGACTGGACGGTCAATTGCCAGATATCAGGCGCGACCAAAACCTGCAGCCTGTCGCATCAGCAATTCAACAAGCAAAACAATCAGCGCCTGCTGGCGATCGAGCTGTCGAGCAAGACCGGCGAGGATGCCACGGGAACGCTTGCGCTGCCGTTCGGCCTGGCGCTGGCCAAGGGGGTGAGCCTGACCATCGACGATCAGAAGCTGGACGGCAGCCTGGCGTTCAACACCTGCCAGGTCGTCGGCTGTCTGGTGCCGGTGATGTTCGATGCGACTGTCACGCCGCTGCTGAAATCAGGCACCACGCTGAAGATCGACGCTTTCGCGGCAGACACCGGACAAGCGGTGAGCTTTTCCATTCCGCTCAACGGCTTCGCCGGCGCACTTGCCCGAACCGCGGAGCTTTTGACCAATTGATGTGAGCCGCAGGACTTAAAGCGCGCGCCGCCTGAACGCAGTCTCGCGGCAGGGCGGTGCGTCACTGCAGCAGAACATCTTTCAGTCAAACGACGATTGTTTTAAGCCGTTCGGCGATCAGGGCGGCAAGCCGAGCCGCCACTTCGTCCTTGCTCATCTCCGGCCATTCCTCGACACCGGCCTTTGACACGATCCGCACCCGGTTGCGATCGCCGCCCATCACGCCCGAAGAGCCGACGCCGCTTCCCTGCGACACGTCGTTGGCAACGATGAGATCGGCGCCTTTCTTCTTGAGCTTGGCCTCGGCGTTGCGCAGGAGATCCTGTGTCTCGGCGGCGAAGCCGATAACCAGGCCGGGTCGCTGGCTGTGATGGCCGACGCCGGCGAGAATGTCGGGATTCTCGACCATGCGCAGCACCGGCGGCCCTTCGCCCGCGACCTTCTTGATCTTCTCACCGGCCGAGTTCTCGGTGCGCCAGTCGGCCACGGCGGCGACGAACACCGCCGCATCTGCGGGCAAGAGCCGTTCCACCGCGTCGCGCATCTCCTGCGCACGCTCGACGTGAATGGTCTTCACTCCGGGGGGATCGGCGATGCCGACAGGGCCGGAGACGAGGCGCACATCGGCGCCGAGCCTGGCCAGTGCTGCCGCGATGGCATGGCCCTGCTTGCCGGACGAGCGGTTGGCGATGTAGCGCACCGGGTCGATCGGCTCATGGGTCGGGCCGGAGGTGACGATGATCTTGCGCCCCGACAGCGGCCTGGGGCCGACATCGAGCAGCGCCTCGACCGCGGCAACGATCTCCAGCGGCTCGGCCATGCGGCCTTCGCCCGTCTCATTGCTTTCGGCCATCTCGCCCCTTGCCGGACCGACGAAGGTGACGCCGTCCTTCTGCAGCGTCGCGCGGTTGCGGCGGGTGGCCGGATGCGCCCACATTCTGGGGTTCATGGCCGGCGCCATCAGCACCGGCTTGTCGGTGGCGACAAGCACGGTGGAGGCCAGATCGTTGGCGTGGCCGTTTGCGAGCTTCGCCATCAGGTCGGCGGTGGCGGGCGCCACCACCAGCAGATCGGCCTCGCGCGACAGCCTGATATGGCCGACATCGTGTTCGTCATTGCGGTCGAACAGCTCGGTGAAAACATGGTCGGCGGAGAGCGCGCCGACCGACAGCGTGGTGACGAATTCCTGCGCGGCCGATGTCATGACCACCCGAACCGCAGCCCCGCGCTCGCGCAGCCGGCGGATCAGATCCAGCGCTTTGTAGGCGGCGATGCCGCCGCCGATGATGAGCAGGATGCGCTTGCCGGAGAGGCTCATGCACCCTCCCAAGGATTGACTATGCTGATACCGCAATCGGAAAAGTCAGCAACATTTCTAGTCACCACCGCAAAGCCCCGCGAGCGAGCAACCGAGGCGATCTGTGCGTCAAATTCGCGTATAGGACGTGCCAGAAATCGTCTGTTCGAAGCAATCTCCGCGTATGCTTCGGCTTCGCGGTCACCGAACGCGAGCACTGGGGTCTTGAGCCATTTGGTGAAAAAGGCCCCGATGACACTACCCAGTGCAGCCTTACGCGTTCCGTCCGGCATGTTCGCAAGCCCAACGAGCAGCTCTGCCTTGGTCATCGCCGTGACATATGAGCGGGTCGCGAGCGAGCTATCCATCCAGGTAGCCACCCCTGCATCCGGCCGTGGTTTGAAGGTTTCCGAGATAACATTCGTATCCAGCACGAACATGGTTAGTCAAATTTCAGTGGCTCGCGCGGAGGGCCGCGCTCCGGCAACTCGACATCGAAACCGCCATGGGGCTCAACCAGCCTACGAATCGCGGCATAGAGTGACTCTCCCCGAGGGTCTTGGTCCACACCGTCCGAAAGAACACTCTTGGCAAGAACGCTACGCGCTTCCTCTTCCATGGAGACTCCCCTCACGGCAGCTCGCTCACGCAGTTTCTGCTTCACGTAGGTGTCGAGATTGCGGATGGTAAGTGTGCTCATGTTTTTGCTCCTTACCTCAACCTAGTCCATGAAAGCGTTGCTTTCAATGATAGCAATGCCGGCACTGCTGTCACCGAGACTCAGATCATCTTCCAGGCGATATAGACCAGCGTCAGCGCGATCACCCAGAGTGCCCAGCGGCCGGAGCGGCTGTAGCGCGCTTCGGCCTTGCCGATGGCGTGGGCAGTGGTCTCGTCGAAGCGCAGGCCATGCTCGGCCATCAGGTCGATCTCGCGCGACAGCCGGTCAGTGCGCGCCGCAAGCTCGGGCACCTGGCGGGCCAGCGTCAGCAGCGCCTTGGCGCCATCGCGCGCATCCATCATCATGCCACGCGGCCCAAGATTGCCTGATATCCAGTCGCCGACCACCGGCTCGGCAGTCTTCCACATGTTGAAGGCCGGGTCGAGCGTGCGCGCCACGCCCTCGACCACCACCATGGTCTTCTGCAGCAGGATCAGTTCGGGCCGCGTCGCCATGTCGAAGAGCTCGGTAACCTCGAACAGCAGCGTCAGAAGCTTGGCCATCGAGATGGTCTCGGCCGGCTGGCCATGGATCGGCTCGCCGATCGCCCGGATCGCCTGCGCGAAGGCCGCGACATTGTGCTGGCGCGGCACATAGCCGGCCTCGAAATGGACCTCAGCGACGCGCAGATAGTCGCGCGTGATGAAGCCGTAGAGGATTTCGGCGAGGAAGCGGCGCTCCTTCTTGCCGAGCCGGCCGGCAATGCCGAGATCGACGGCGACGATGGTGCCGTTCGCCTCGACGAACAAATTGCCCGGATGCATGTCGGCGTGGAAAAATCCGTCGCGCAGCGTGTGGCGCAGGAACGACTGGATCAGGTTGGTGGCGATGGTTTTCAGATCGTGGCCCGCCGCGACCAGTCCGGCAATGTCGTTCATCTTGACGCCGTCGACCCATTCCATGGTCAACACGTCGCGGCCGGTACGCTCCCAGTCGACGGACGGCACGCGAAAGCCGGGGTCGTGCCTGGTGCTTTCACCGAGCTCCGAGAGGGCCGCCGCCTCGAGGCGAAGATCCATCTCGATCTTGGTGGTCTGAGCCAGCGTCTGGGTGACCTCGACCGGCCGCAGCCGGCGGGACGAGGGGATGTATTTCTCCTGCAGGCGAGCGGCAAGGAAATAGCTTTCGAGATCCTGGAAGAAGCGGCGGCGCACGCCGGGCCGGATCACCTTGACCGCCACCTTGGTGGCAACGCCGTCATGCATGGCATCGGCGGCATGGACCTGGGCGATGGAGGCGGCGGCGACCGGATCGCCGAATTGCGCGTAGAGATCGCCGACTTTGCGCCCGAGCGAGGCTTCGATGGCCGCTATGGCTTCGGCCTTCGGAAAGGTGTGCATCTTGTCCTGCAACATGGCGAGATCGAGCGCCATGTCGTTGCCGACGACGTCGGGCCGCGTCGCCAGGAACTGGCCGAGCTTTACATAGGAGGGACCGAGCCGGACGACCGCTTTGGCCAGCCGGTCGCTGCGCTCATAGGCCAGCGCGCGGCGGCGCGTGAACAGCCGTGCCATCCGCCAGCCGAACTTCGGCAGGCCGGACAGTTCCTCACCCGGCAGAGCGGCGACGACACCCTCGCGGACCAGCACCCAGCCGGCCCTTACGAGCCGGAATCCTGCACTGACATTGCTCATGGCAGCGCCAACCCTGCCGGCTCTTTGAACCGGCATAGCACGCGTCGATTGTGAGAAATGCGGTCCGGCCTCAAAGCTTCCAGCCCGAATGAAGTGCTGCAATACCGCCGGAATAGTTGCGGAAGGAAACGCGGTCGAAGCCGGCGCGGGAAATCATCGTCGTGAAGTTCTGCTGGTTGGGAAACCTGGCGATCGATTCGACCAGATAGGAATAGGGCTCGCCGTCGCCGGTGACCATCTTGCCGATCTTTGGAATGGCGTTGAACGACCAGGCTTCATAGGCCTTGTCGAGCAGCGGCATCTCGACCTCGGAAAATTCCAGGCACAGGAAGCGCCCACCGGGCTTCAGCACGCGAAACGCTTCGCCCAAGGCCACCTCGATGCGCGGTACGTTGCGGATGCCGAAAGCGATGGTATAGGCATCGAATGTGGCATCAGGGAAGGGCAGTTCCTCGGCATTGGCCTCGACGAAATCGGTGTTGCCGGACAGGCCCTTCTTTTCGGCCCGGTCGCGGCCGACAGCCAGCATCGAGCCATTGATGTCGAGCACGGTGGCATGGGCATTGCCGTGGCTGGCATCGACGATGCGAAAGGCAATGTCGCCGGTGCCTCCGGCAACGTCGAGCACCTTCCAGCCCGCCCGTTTAGGCGGATTGAGCCAGGTGACCATGGCGTCCTTCCACAGCCGGTGCAGGCCGGCCGACATCAGATCGTTCATCAGGTCGTAGCGGTTGGCGACCTTGTGGAAAACATCGTTGACCAGGGACTGCTTGTCGCCAGCCCCTACACGCTTGAAACCATAGGAGGTTTCCATGCCGCCCGCGGCCGTGGTTCTCTCAACTGACATTTTTTTGATCCGTCATAAAACCGGCGGGACCATAGCCGATCGATGGTGCGGGCGCTATTGTTTAAGGCGCGGTGTTCAGCCGCGCTTCCAGGTGGCGGGTTTTCGAGACCTGGACGGACCGACGGGATGATTGAATGCCTTTGAAAGCGGAACTGCACTGCCACATCGAAGGGGCAGCGGCGCCCGAACTCGTCATCCGCCAGGCGCAGAAATACGGCAAGGACACCTCGCCCTATATCCAGAACGGCTCCTTCGTCTGGCACGATTTCACCTCCTTCCTGGCGGCTTATGATTTTTCCGCCGATCTGTTCCGGACCGAGGAGGACTATGCGCGGCTGGCCGACCACTATCTGACCAGCCTTGCCCGCGACGGCGCCATCTATTCCGAGGTGTTCACCTCGCCGGACCACGCTAAAAAAGCCGGCCTGTCGCCCAAGGCCTATACCGACGCGCTCGGCGAAGGCATGGCCCGCGCCAAGGCCAAGACCGGCATCGAGGGCCGCATGATCGTCACCGGCGTGCGCCATGTCGGCGTCGAGTCGATCGAGCAGGCGGCGCGCTTCGCGGCGCGCTGCGGGCATCCGCTGGTCACCGGTTTCGGCGTTGCCGGCGATGAGCGGGTCGGTGATATGGAGGACTATGTCAGGGCTTTCGAGATCGCTCGCGAAGCCGGGCTCGGCATCACCATCCATGCCGGCGAACTGACGGGCTGGGAGACCGTCCAGGCGGCGCTGGATCACATCCGCCCGTCCCGCATCGGCCATGGCGTGCGCGCCATCGAGAACCCGGACCTCGTCCGGCGCATCGCCGACGAGGGTGTCGTGCTGGAATGCTGCCCCGGTTCCAACATCGCGCTCAAGGTGTTCGACAGTTTCGCCGATCATCCGTTTCCGGCCCTGCAGGCGGCAGGCTGCAAGGTGACGCTCAATTCCGACGATCCGCCCTATTTCTGGACCTCGCTCAAGCGTGAATACGATATCGCTACCGAGCATTTCTCGATGAACGACAAGGCGCTGACCGCCGTCACCAGAACGGCCATCGAGGCCGCTTTCGTCGATAGAAAGACAAAGACGGCACTTCTTGCCCGGTTGAACAGCGCGGCACGCTGATTTCCGCCGACAAAGCTGTGGTCGGTGCGGGCCAAGCGGTTCCTTGGCCGGCGCATTGCCGCTAGGGTTCGCCCAGGCAGCTTGAAGCGCGGCGCGTCCGAAAGGGCGATGCGCGCATTTTCGGGCGCAGGCATCAGGAGAACACCATGCAGGGCGTCACCGTCGTCGACCACCCGCTTGTCCAGCACAAGCTGACCATCATGCGCAAGAAGGAAACCTCGACGGCGGGCTTCCGCCGGCTGCTGCGCGAAATCTCGCTGCTGCTCGGCTACGAGGTCACCCGCAATCTCGAACTGACGACGACGACCATCGAAACGCCGATGGAAACGATGGAAGCGCCGACGCTCGAGGGCAAGAAACTGGTCTTTGCCTCGGTGCTGCGCGCCGGCAACGGCTTGCTGGAAGGCCTGCTCGACCTGGTGCCGGCGGCGCGCGTCGCCCATGTCGGTCTCTACCGCGATCACGAAACGCTGGAAGCGGTCGAATATTTCTTCAAGGCGCCGAGCGACCTCGCCGACCGGCTGGTGATCGTCGTCGATCCGATGCTGGCCACCGCCAATTCGGCGATCGCGGCGATCGACAAGCTGAAAGAGCGCGGCGCCACCAACATCCGTTTCCTTTGCCTGCTGGCGGCGCCCGAAGGCATCGAGCGCTTCATCAAGGCGCATCCGGACGTTCCCGTCTTCACCGCTTCGATCGACCGCCAGCTCAACGAGAAGGGCTACATCATGCCCGGCCTCGGCGACGCCGGCGACCGCATGTATGGGACCAAGTAATATCAGACCAAGTCGCCTGGTACGATTTACCAAATATTTACGCAAAGGCGCGGTTTTGGCGCGCGTTAAAGCGGCAAACACCATCCGGGCTTAACGATCGGCTGTCACTCCAGCGCCGCGCGTCCGTTTCGGACGCGCAAAGGACGCTGTAGCACTTTGATTTTGTGCATGAGCCTTTCCGAAAATCGTTCCCGATTTTCGGGGTCATGCGGCGAGGCCGATCCATGCTGCGCAAACTTCTGATCCTCGCCGTTTTCGCCGGTACATCGGCATCGATACCGATTGTGTATCAGTCGAATCCGCAACTCGTCGAAAACCTGCTGAGGTCGGCGGTGCCGGGCAAACAAGCGGTCGAAGCCCAGCCGAACGTCAATCTGGCATCGGTGCCCAACAAGCCCGCGGCACCGCTGCCGATGGGCCGCAAGGTCCTCGTCGCGGCAGACGAACGCGGGCATTTCTCGTCACCCTTCAAGCTCAACGGACGTCAGGTCGACGGCATGATCGACACCGGCGCTACATTGGTCGCCATCAACATTTCGACGGCACGCAGGATCGGCCTGTCGCTGAACGCTTCCGACTTCAACCGCGAGGTCAACACCGCCAACGGCACCATCAAGGCGGCCGTGGCCATGATCGACCGCCTGCAGATCGGCAGCATCACCGTCAATGACGTCCAGACCATCGTGCTCGACGACAGGGCGCTGCGCACCAATCTGATCGGCATGAGCTTCCTCAACCGGCTCGACAAATACCAGGTCGAGAACGGCACGCTGCTGCTCGTCCAGTAAGGCTATTCGTTTTCCCAAATTCCCAAGGGAAAGCGCTATGCGCTTTTTCCCGGGGAGAACCGTTTCACACTTTTCCTGGAATTGCTCTAGCCGCGCGGCAGAATCCGCCGGATGACCGACTTGTCGGCGGGCGGCTTCGAGGCGCCGACCATATAGGCCGAAAGCACGGTTGCCGCGGCGGCCTCGGCATCGGCCGATGAGCGGGCATGGATCAGCGCCAGCGGCTCGCCGATCCCAACCTCCGCACCGACTGGCAATAGTCTGGTGATGCCGACCGCAGGGTCGATCTGGCCGTCCGGCCGCGTGCGACCACCTCCCAGGCCGACCACAGCGAGCCCGATATCGCGGGTGGCGATGCCGGTGACGAAGCCATTTGCGGTCGCCTTGACGGCAAGTTCGATCGCCGCCGCAGGCAGATATTTTTCCGGTTTCTCGACGAAATCGGCGGGGCCGCCAAGCGCGGCCACCATGCGTGCGAAAGTGGCGGCGGCGCGGCCGCTGGCGAGCGTCTCGGTGGCGCGCCGCATGCCATCCTGGTTGGACGACACCAGCCCGGCCGACTGCAGCATTTCGGCGGCCAGCGCCAGCGTCACATCTTCGAGCCGACGGTCACGATACCGGCCGGTGAGGAAATCGACGGCGTTGCGCACCTCGACTGCGTTGCCGGCGGCCGACGCCAGCGGCTCGTTCATGCCGGTGATCAACGCCGAGGCCTTCAGTCCGGCGCCGTTGGCGATCTCAACCAGGCTGTTGGCGAGTGCGGTGGCGTCGCGCGATTTTTCCATGAAGGCGCCGTTGCCGACCTTGACGTCGAGCACCAGCGATTGCAGCCCGGCCGCCAGCTTCTTCGACAGGATCGAAGCGGTGATCAGCGGCACCGATTCGACCGTGCCGGAGACGTCGCGGATCGCATAGAGTCGTCGATCGGCGGGCGCGAGGTCGGCGGTCTGGCCGATGATGGCACAGCCTGTTTCGAGCACCGCCTTGCGAAACAGCGCGACATCAGGCTGGCTGATGTAGCCCGGGATGGCATCCATCTTGTCCAGCGTACCGCCGGTGTGGCCAAGGCCACGGCCCGAGATCATCGGCACATAGGCGCCGCAGGCGGCGACGATCGGCGCCAGCATCAGCGAGACATTGTCACCGACGCCGCCGGTCGAATGCTTGTCGGTGACCGGGCCTGGCAGGTCCGACCAGTCGAGCACATCGCCGGAATCGCGCATCGCCAGCGTCAGCGCCACGGCCTCGTCGCGGTTCATGCCGTTGAAGAACACCGCCATGGCGAAGGCGCCGGCCTGGCCGTCGGTAACGGCGCCTGACGTCACGCCCGCGACGAAGCCGGCGATCTCCTCCTCCGACAGCCTGAGGCCATCGCGCTTGCGGCGGATGATTTCCTGGGGAAGCATCAGATCTCCAGCAGTCCGTCGCGGAACACGCGCTGCAGGATCGTCGCCAGCCGCGCGCCGCCGACCGGCGCCATGTCCTTGGTCTCCTGGTGCGAAAGCTCGGCCCCGGTCATGCCGGCCGCCAGATTGGTGATGACCGAACAGGCGGCGACGCGCAGTCCGAGGAAGCGGGCGAGAATGACCTCCGGTACGGTCGACATGCCGACCGCATTGGCGCCCATGATGCGCGCCATGCGGATTTCGGCCGGCGTTTCGAAGCATGGGCCGGAGAACCACATATAGACGCCCTTGTGCAGGGTGGTGCCGGTCGCTTTTGCCGCCCGCTCGATGGCCTGGCGGATGCCGGCATCATAGGCTTCGGTCAGGCCGACGAAACGCCGGTCGCTTGGTTCGCCGATCAGCGGGTTGGTGCCCGAGAAATTGATGTGGTCCGATATCAGCATCACCGAGCCCGGCGGCATGTCCGGATCGACCGAGCCGGCGGCATTGGTGAGGATCAGTTTCGTGATGCCGATGCCGGCAAGCACTTCCAGCACCGGCCGCATCGCCGCGGCGTTGCCGTGCTCATAGTAATGGGCACGGCCCGACAGCAGCAGCACCGGCACGCCGGCAAACAGCCCTGCCACCACTTCGCCGGCGTGCCCGGTGACACCGCTTCTGGGAAAGCCGGGCAGGTCGGCATAGGAGATGCGGATAGGGTCCTCGATCTGGTCGACCAGACCGCCGAGGCCCGAGCCGAGCACCAGTGCCGTGGCCGGCGCCAGGCCGTCCAGCCTTTCGACGAGATGATCCAGGGCTTTTTCCGTCATCGTTGCCAGCTGTTCATTTGAGCCTGTTGCTCATTTCAAAATATCGCCGCGGAAGCCGTAAGGCAGCATGTCGCCCATGGTCACGGTTTCGGCCACACCCGCATTGTCGCAGAGATAGAGCTTTGTTTCCGGCCGGCAGAATTCGGCAAGCCGCTGGCGGCAGCCGCCGCAAGGCGAGCATTTGGCCATGCGTTCGGCAAGCACGGCGATTTCCACGATCTTGCCGCCGCCGCCCATAATGTAGTGGCCGAGCGCCGTGGTCTCGGCGCACCAGCCTTCCGGATAGGAGGCGACTTCGATGTTGGCGCCGGTAAAGACGCGACCGTCCTCGGTGCGCAAGGCAGCGCCGACCGGAAACTTAGAATAGGGCGCGTAGGCCTTGGCCATGGCGGCCTTGGCGGCCTCGAACAGATCATGCGACATTCAGCGTTCTCTCCGATGATCGTGTTCAAAACCCGGCGCAAAGCCGACCCGTCGCTCAACGTTCCTTGACGTAAGGCACGCCGCCGGCGCGTGGCGGGATTGCCTTGCCGATGAAGCCGGCGAGCAGGATGACGGTGAGGATGTAGGGCAACGCCTGCATGAACTGCGCCGGCACCTTGCCGATGATGGGCAGCGGGGATCCCTGCAGGCGGATCGACGCAGCGTCCAGGAAGCCAAACAGCAGGCAGGCGAACATGGCGTTGACCGGCTTCCACTTGGCGAAGATCAAGGCTGCCAGCGCGATATAGCCCTTGCCGGCAGTCATGTCCTTCACGAAGCCGCCATTTTGCACCATCGACAGGTAGGCGCCGGCAATGCCGGTGAGGATGCCGGTGCAGATCAGCGCCCGGTAGCGCAGCCAGGCGACCGAGATGCCGGCGGTGTCGACGGCGGCCGGGTTCTCGCCGACGGCGCGAAGGCGCAGGCCGAAGCGGGTGCGAAACAGCACCCACCAGGTGAACGGCACCATCAGGAAGGCAAGATAGACCAGGATCGAGTGGCCCGACAGGAGTTCGGCATAGATCGGTCCGATGATCGGCACGTCGCGGATGGCCTCGGCGCCCGGCAAGGTGATGGCCTCGAAGCGCTCGCCCGGTTGCAGCGCCGGCGTGCGCCCGCCCTGCTGGAACCAGGCCTGGCCGAGGATGATGGTTGAGCCGGCGGCGATGAAATTGATCGCCACGCCGGAGACGATCTGGTTGCCGCGATGAGTGATCGAGGCAAAGCCGTGGATCATGGCGAAGGCGACCGAGATCACGACCGCCATGCCGAGGCCGAGAAAGGCCGAATGGAACACGGAAGCTGCGGCCGCACCGGCGAAGGCGCCGACAAGCATCTTGCCTTCGAGGCCGATGTCGAAGATGCCGGCGCGTTCCGAATAGAGCCCGGCGAGGCAAGCAAGCAGCAGCGGCACCGAGAGGCGGATGGTGGAGTCCAGTGTCTGGATGATCGCGTTGAACACATCCATCTCAGGCACCTTTCCCCTTGACCGCTTCCATGCCGACCGATCGCGGACTGAACGAGGCAAACAGCGCCTGGATGTAGGGCCGGAACATGTGCTCGAGGGCACCGGCAAACAGGATCACCAGGCCTTGAATGATGACGATCATGTCGCGGCTGATTGCCGGCATCTCGAAGGCGAGTTCGGCGCCGCCCTGGTAGAGCATGCCGAACAGGACCGCCGCCAATACGATGCCGACAGGGTGCAGGCGGCCCATCAGCGCCACGGCGATGCCGACGAAGCCGGCGCCGGAAACGAAGTCGATGGCGACATTGTGCTGATCGCCCATCACCGGATTGAGCGCCATCATGCCGGCCAGCGCGCCCGAGATCATCATGGCGGTGATGATGATGCGGGTTTCGGAAATGCCGGCATAGCGTGCCGCCTTCGGGCTGTGACCGTAGGTGCGCATCTCGTAGCCGAGCTTGGTGCGCCAGATCAGCAGCCAGACCAGGAAGGCCATGACCAGCGCCAGCAGGAAGGTGACGTTGAGCGGCGCCGAACGGATCTTGGCGCCGAACAGCTCGATGATCCAGTTGAGTTTGGGCAATTCCGCGCCGGCGAGGAAGTTGCGCGTCTGCGGCGCTTGCGAGGCGGCTGGCTTCAACGGGCCGACCAGCAGGTAAACCATGATCGAGGCGGCGATGAAGTTGAACATGATGGTGGTGATGACGATGTGCGAGCCACGCTTGGCCTGCAGATAGGCCGGGATAAGCGCCCACAATGCGCCCACCGCCGCCGCAGCAATGATCGCCAGCGGGAAGGTCAGCCACCATGGCAGTGTACTGTCGAAGCTCAGGCAGACGATGGCGATGCCAAGGCCGGCGATGTAGGCCTGCCCCTCGGTGCCGATGTTGAACAGGCCGCAATGCGCGGCCACCGCCACCGAAAGCCCGGTGAAGATGAAGGTGGTGGCATAAAACAGGGTGAAGGCGATGCCTGTGCCTTTGCCGAAGGCGCCTTCGACCAGGATGACGGCGGCGCGCAACGGATTCTCGCCGACCAGAAGCACGACGAAGCCGGCGACGAGGAAGGCGACGAACAGGTTGATCAGCGGGATCAGGCCATAATCGGCCCAGGCCGGGAGTTTGGCGTAAGGCGTGCTCAAAGTGCTGCCTCCTGGTGCTCGACGCCGGCCATCAGCAGGCCGAGCTCGCCTTCGGTCGCTTCGGAGCCGCGCTCGCCGACGATGCGGCCGGCAAACATCACCAGGATACGGTCGGACAGCGAACGGATCTCGTCCAGCTCGACCGACACCACCAGCACCGCCTTGCCCTGGTCGCGCATGGCGATCAGGCGCTTGTGGATGAACTCGATGGCGCCGACATCGACGCCGCGTGTCGGCTGGCCGACGATCAGCACGCCCGGGTCCTGTTCCATCTCCCGTGCCAGCACGATCTTCTGCTGGTTGCCGCCGGAGAAATTGGCGGTCTTCAGCCGGCAGTCGGCCGGGCGGATGTCGTATTTGGCGATCTTGTCCCTGGCATCGTTGCGGATGGCATCGATGTTGAGGAACGGCCCCTTCAAATAGCGGGGATCATCGTGATAGCCGAGGATCGAATTCTCGTTCTCCTCGAAGGCCAGCACCAGCCCGACGTGATGGCGGTCCTCCGGCACATGCGCCAGGCCACGGTCGCGCAACTCTCCGGGGTCGGCGGCACCGGTCAGGTCGATCGGCTTGCCATCCAGCATGACCGAGCCGGAAACGGCACGCCTGATGCCGGAAATCGCCTCGAGCAGTTCGGATTGTCCGTTGCCGGCGACACCGGCGATGCCGACGATCTCGCCGGCCCTGATATCGAAGGAGATGTCGTCGACCATGGTGACGCCGCGCGTATCCCTGACCGTCAGGTTCTTGACTGCGAGCTTGACGGCGCCGGCCTCTGCCTCGCCCTTCTCGACCCGCAAGAGCACGCGCCGGCCGACCATCAGCTCGGCCAGTTCCTCGACAGTCGTCTTCCTGGTCTCGCGCGTCGCCACCATCGTGCCCTGGCGCATGACCGACACCGTGTCGGTGATGGCCATGATCTCGCGCAGTTTGTGGGTGATCAGCACCACCGTCTTGCCCTGGTCCTTCAACTGCCGAAGGATGCGGAACAGATGGTCGGCCTCGGCCGGCGTCAAAACGCCCGTCGGTTCGTCGAGGATCAGGATCTCGGCGCCGCGATAGAGCGCCTTCAGGATCTCGACACGCTGCTGCAGGCCGACCGGCAGTTCCTCGATGATTGCATCGGGATCGACTTCCAGCCCGTATTCACGCTCCAGCCGCTCCAGTTCGGAGCGCGCCTTGGCGATGCTCTTCTTCAAGAGCGCATCGCTTTCGGCGCCGAGGATGACGTTCTCCAGCACCGTGAAATTGTCGACCAGCATGAAGTGCTGGTGCACCATGCCGATGCCGAGCGCGATGGCGTCATTGGGGGTCTTGATCGAAGCCGGCTGGCCGCCAACGCGGATCTCGCCGCTGTCGGCCTGGTAGAAGCCGTAGAGGATCGACATCAGCGTCGACTTGCCAGCGCCGTTCTCGCCGACAATGCCGTGGATCGTGCCGCGACCGATCTCAAGATTGATGTCCCGGTTGGCGCGCACCGCACCAAAACTCTTGTTGATGCCGATCAACTCGATTGCGGCTTGCGCCATGCAGCCTGTCCCACTCTTATTTTTTTATCGCTTGGTCAAAACGCCTAGCATGACGCTCCGCCCGTGCCAATTGGCGGATCAGGTTCACTCTCGACAAATCCCGGTGCGCTTGTCAATTTGCAACGTGGCCGGGGCCTTCACATTCGCTAGTATGACGGAGCCGAAATTCGCATTGCGGCGCAAGACATCGCGGTGAAGACTGGGGAATTCACATGACCATGCCCGCCAACCGGCTGACGACGCTGGAAATCCGCGCCGCCGAGCAGGAGAAGACCATCGAGGAACTGTCCGGCCAGATCGCCGAGCAGTGGAAAGTGATCGAGCGCATGCAGCGCAAGCTCGACGCGCTGACGGATCGTTTCCTGGCGCTGGAGGAGCAGACGGGAGATGAAGTGCCTGTAACCAAGCCGCCGCACTGGTGAGGAAAAAGGGAAGGGCGCACGCCATGGCCAGTGAAAGCGATCGCATTGCACGGGCCAGCGACTATGTGCGTGGCCTGATGAACGATGCGGAGCGCGAACGGGCCGAACGTGATCTGGAGATCGACCCGGCCTTCCGCGACGAGGTCGTGCGACTTGCCGAGCGCATGCACGTCTTCGACCGTGCCGAACCGGGGGATGGCGAAGAGCGCTGGAAGCAGATCACGCAGCGCATTGGCGACCTGCCGCAGATGCGTAGTTCTGGCCTGAGCGACGCCAGGCCGCCAACCGTGATCCGAAGCCTGTCGCAGCGGCCATACGGCGTGGGCGTCCACGCGCTGGGCGGCCGGCGTGGATTTGTGGTTGCCGCCGGACTGATGGTGGCGTTCGTGCTCGGTTGTCTCGTCGCGAAGCTGCTATAGGCGAGGCCGGCGAGACATCAGAGCCATCGTCTCGCCGTCCGAACGGCATATCTCAACGATGTTCCAGCCGAGGGCCGCGTAGAAACCACGCGCATCCCATGTGTAGAGATAGAGCATCTCGACGCCCCGTGACGCCGCATGGGCTTCCGTTGCCTTGACCAGCGCGGTGGCGATGCCTCGGCGTCGATACTTTGCATCGACAACCAACCCGGCCAGCCATGGCGTCAGATCATGCGCGGGCTCCAGTTCGTGGCGGACCAGCAGGCATGTCCCGACCGGGGTGTCGCCGATCCGGGCCACGAATGCCGCCTCGAAACCGTCACCGGCGATCAAGTCGCGAAGCCCTGCCGCATCTTCCCCGAGAGTCCTTCCGGTTCCCTCGAAAAAGGCAGACAGGCGCAGTTGCGCGACCGCTGCTACGTCGTGCTCGCCCATGGGTCCGATCGTCGGCTGCATCTGTATCTCGAAACGGTGTCCGGCACGGAGCGAAGGTTTCGCTCGATCCGGTAAAGGCAAAACCGCCAGGCTGGCGCCCGGCGGTTTGCAGATCATGGCTGTATGTTCGTGCCGCTCAATAGGGGCAGGCGTTGTCAGTCGTATAGTCGTGTACTTCGACCTTGCCGGCAATGATGTCGGCCTTGGCCTTTTCGACGGCCGCCTTCATCTCGTCCGTCACCAGCGCCTTGTTGTTGTCGTCCATGGCGTAGTCGACGCCGCCTTCCTTGAGGCCGAGATTCTCGACGCCGCCCTTGAAGGTGCCGTTCTTGCCGTCCATGAAGGCGGTGTAGACGGCGACGTCTACGCGCTTCAGCATCGAGGTCAGTACCTTGCCGGGCTGCAGGCCGTTCTGGTTGGAATCGACGCCGATGCCAAGCTTGCCGGCATCCGCCGCCGCCTGCAGCACGCCGACGCCGGTACCGCCTGCCGCGGCGTAGACCACGTCGGAGCCCTGGTCGATCTGCGTCTTGGCGATCTCGCCGCCCTTGGCCGGATCGTTCCAGGCAGCCGGCGTGTCACCCGTCATGTTCTGGATGACATCGGTCGCGCCGGCCGATTTGGCACCGCCGACATAGCCGCATTCGAACTTGCGGATCAGCGGGATGTCCATGCCGCCGACGAAGGAGACCTTCTTCGACTTCGAGGCCATCGCCGCCATGATGCCGACGAGATAGGAGCCTTCGTTTTCCTTGAATACCAGCGAGCGGACATTGGGCATGTCGACGGCGTCGTCGATGATGGCGAAGTTGAGATCGGGATATTCGGCCGCGACCTTCTTCAGCGCATCCTCCCAGGCGAAGCCGGCCATGACGATCGGGTTGTGGCCGTCCTCGGCGAAGCGGCGCAGCGCCTGCTCACGCTGCGAGGCGTTGGAGACCTCGAATTCGACGTAGGCTGTGCCGGTTTCCGTCTTGAATTTCTCGGCGCCGTGATAGGCAGCCTCGTTGAAGGATTTATCGAATTTGCCGCCGAGATCATAGAGGATGGCCGGCTGGACATCCGCGGCGAAAGCCGGAAGAACCATTGCGGTTGCGGCCAGGAGGCCGAGAACGATACGTTTCATGTGATCCACACCCTGTCGGTTATTTTTTCCGTTACGCACCGCATGCCGGCCCGGTTCTCCGGCAGGCATGCGACGTCAGCCAGGAGTGTATTCCCTCCCGCTCGGCGGCAATCTGGCATGGCCCGAAACAAAATTCACGCGGAATTTTGACCTTTTGGAAAAGCTTGGTGCAGGCAAGCCGCACCGCAGCTTGTCCTTGCGCCAAGTGTCAGGCGGAGGCGGCGGCAGGGATGGCGCAATCGACACCGGTGCCTTTGAGGTTGCACGTGCCGTAAGGGTTCTTTGCCAGATATTGCTGGTGATCGGCTTCGGCGAAGTAGAATTCGGCCGCCGGGACGATCTCGGTGGTGATCCTGCCGTGGCCGGCACCGCGCAGCGAGGTCTCATACGCATCGCGCGAGGCGCTCGCCGCCAACAGTTGCGCCTCGTCGCTCGTGTAGATCGCTGAACGATAGGCGGTGCCGACATCATTGCCCTGGCGCATGCCCTGCGTGGGATCGTGGCTTTCCCAGAACAGCTTCAGAAGCCCAGCATAGGAGACGATCCCGGGGTCATGGACCACCAGCACCGCTTCGGCATGACCGGTTAGCCCGGTGCAGGTCTCCTGATAGGTCGGATTGGGCGTCAAGCCGCCGGCATAGCCGGCCGCGGTGACCCAGACGCCTTCGATCTGCCAGAACAGCCGCTCCGCAGCCCAGAAGCAGCCGAGCCCGAACATGGCCGTCTCGAGCCCCTCGGGATAAGGACCCTTGAGCGGTCTTTTCAAGACCTTGTGCCTGGATGCGGTCGGGATCGCCCTGGCGCGGCCCGGCAGGGCCTCGGAGGGCTTCGGCAGATTGAGCTTCTTGTTCAGCATATCGCTGAGAAAGAACATGCGCGGGTTTCCCTCTCTTCGCGGAAAGCGGATCAGTTTGCGACGAACTGTCCGGCGCGACGTTGCCGCCTGTAGCCTATCGCATAGAGCAGGAAAGCCAGCACCGCGAACACGGCGAAGCCCGGCTGGTTCAGCACCCAGGCGATGGCGCCATCCCATAGCAGCGGGCTGGTCTTGGTTCGGATGAAGGTCTCGAAGGCGGCCCGCGTGTCGGGCGAGACCGCCAGCCAACTGCTGTTGAGCGGGGTCAGCACCAGCACGGAGGCCGCCACTGTGCGTGTCGCGTCGAGCACCGCCATGATGACGGAAATCGACAGCGCGATCATTGCAGCAAGACGAAAGACGAAGCGAAACATCAGAACCCTCCTCCGGGCTGGTCCTCTCCCGAGGGGCTTTTCAGAGATAGAATGCGCATGGCTGGATCGCAATCGCCATACGCGAATTTGCAGACTCCAAACTCAGGTCAACGGAGGGCCGGACGACAGTCGGTCGGGTCGCTTTTCATTGACATGTGAGGGCAGCTATGCTAATAGTTTGGGTATGGCGTTGACCTGCGCCGATGACCCGCCGCACAGGCGGGTTTTTGCGTTTGGTGCTCGCAAACCGACGCGCCGGCGAAGTCTCCCAAGACCGTGTGAACCCGGATTTGTTGCCCGCGCGAATTATGCGGCCGGCTTCCTTTTGTGCCGGTGGACACGCCAGACAGCAAAAACGCCGCCGCCGATGGCGCCGATCACCAGACCGGCCAGGCCGGTGAACACGGCGAAATAGCCGCAGGCGCCCTCGAAACAGCTCATCTCGGTGGCATCGGCGATCACCGAGCCGATGGCGAATCCGCCCACGGCGCCGATGACCGCGCCCAGGACGATGCCGAGCAGCGCGGCGATGACCGAGACGAAGGCCGATGGGCTCTCGGTTTTCGGATTGACATAAACGGCATCGGCTTCGGATCCATGGCGCAGCAGATAGATGCAGAGCGCGCCGATGGCGATTTCGGCGCCGGTGATGACAAGCGCCTGGCCCGAGAAGACGAATCCCGGCACCGTAGGGGCATAGGCATGGATGACCAGCAGCCCGACGATTATGGCAATCTGCCAGATCGTGAACTGGCGCGGGAAGCGGGCCGAGCGGCCGAAGGCGAGGCCGAGCAGGTAAAGCCCCCACAGGATGGTGACGATGTCGACGACGAGCCCGCCATAGATAAGGTAAAGCACGCTGTCTGGCAGGCCGGTGGCGCCGACCGCGGGCCAGACGGAGATCAGGCCGTAGACTGACCACGCCATGACGAAGACAAGCCAGCCCACCGGCACGAAGGACAGTCCGCTGTCCGGCCGCCTGACTGGCGTTTGTCCATTGCTCGATGTCATCTCCGCACAATGCCCCCGCAAAGCCTTGGCACCCGACAGGCAACTCCGGGGGAAGTCAAGGGCGGCCGTCCCTGCGGTCCTGCCTGTGCACACCATTGCAGCGGCGGCGCCCGCAAAAACGGGCATGCCGGCGGCCTCGTGAAACACTGTGTGGCCGGCAAAGCGAATAGACTGCCGTTATGGCTTGGCATTCGCCGTCGGATCGACTAGATGAGCCCCGCGCCTGTTGCTTCGACGGCTCAGGTGCAGGGGAAGGCGTTTGCTGGTTGGCGACGCCGATGGCGAAAGTTTCGTCTTGCCCCAAGGGAGGTGCATCTCCCCAACCCGCGCGGCAAAACCGGCCGACGCGACATGCATGGACGGAGAGGTGGCCGAGTGGTTGAAGGCGCACGCCTGGAAAGTGTGTTTACGGGAGACCGTAACGCGGGTTCGAATCCCGCTCTCTCCGCCATCCTGCTTCGCTCTACGAGCTTCGCAGGACAAGCCCGAGCCTCTGCGCGAAGGAGGGTGGTAAACATCCCGCCGCGCTCTGCCCTTGAAACCTGCCAATCACAGGAGATGGCATGCCGAACGATGTAATCGTGCGCGACAGCAATGGCGCTCAATTGAATGACGGCGATTCCGTCACGCTGATCAAGGACCTCAAAGTCAAGGGCACTTCGGAGACGATCAAGCGCGGCACATTGGTGAAGGCCATCCGCCTGAACGGCAATCCCGGCGAGATCGAATGCAACACCAAGCAAGTGAAAGGCCTGGTGCTCAAGACCGAGTTCGTGAAGAAGGCGTGAGCCTCAAGGCGGCGAGCGATCTCGATGGCTCCTTCGGGATTTTGGAGAGCCTGCCGTCGCCAAGTGGAAGCGGAGCCGTTGAGCGTCCGGCACATGATCGCTGCGCTGCGAAATTGATAATTTCGCCGACCAGGCACAATCAAAAAACTGCCAAGACCCAAGTCTGGAACCTCCGGCCTCGTTGCGCGTTTCACGGCGTCCCGTTCGCGGACCCGCCGGATATCTCTCCAAGCGCGCAAAAAAACCAGGAGCCCGCTTCATGCACGACAAGCTGTTTCATTCCCCGGTCGCACTCTCGGTCGGCCTTGGCTTCAAACGCGAGATTGCGTCGCTGGCCGAAATGCACGACTTCCTCACCAATTGGACGACCTCCCGCCGCGGCCCGCTCTACCGCAACGCGGTGGAAGCATGTGAACTCGCCATCCCAGGCTATGTGACCATCGAGCAGGCCCGCCACGCGCTCGTCCAGTTTGCGCAAGCTTCTTGTATCCTGTGGCCGGACCTCGAGCCGGTGGCGGGCGTGCACGCCGTTGCGCGTGGCTATGGCGGCTACGCCGCCTGAAGATCGATACCCTCCGTGGCGGCTAAAGCCACACCACCATAGAAGGCCCGGCTGGCCCCAGCCGGGCTTTCCCGTTTCCGGCAGCTCGCAAGCAAATCGCAATCCTGTGGCTGGCCACCTGCCTTGCGCGACAATCCCTGCGTGTCGGGAAGAGCCCGCGCAAAAATCTTTATGAAATTCCTATTTCTTTCCACTGCGCCCCGTCTCGAACCTTTATGGCGATCGGGTCCATATTCCCTTCAGAAAACACAACCGGTTTCGTCGCCAAAGATGCGACGGGACACTTTCGATATTGCGAACTCTCCTGTCAAGTTCGCAAAGTACAAAAGAACAAAAGGAATAAAAACAATGGATATGGCTGTTATCGGGATCGGAATTTTGTTCTTCACCCTTTGCTTCGTTTACATCAAAGTTTGTGACGCGCTCTAGAGCGAGGCTGAAAAAATGATCGTCGACTATATTCTTGGTGGCGGCGTTACGCTGTTCCTGCTCGCCTACCTGACATACGCCCTCGTTCGTCCAGAACGCTTCTGAAGGCACGGAAAGCCACAGCCATGACACTGAACGGTTGGATACAGATCCTGGTCTATTGCGGGATCGTCATATTGCTGGTGAAGCCGCTCGGCGGCTACATGCACCGCGTCTTCAACGGCGACCGGACGCTGCTCTCGCCCGTCTTTGGCCCGCTCGAGCGCGGGCTGTACCGTGTTTGCGGAACCAGCGAACGCGAGGAACAGCACTGGACCACCTATGCGGTCGCCCTGCTGCTCTTCAACCTTGCCGGCTTCCTGGTGCTCTACGCCCTGCAGCGCCTGCAGGGCAGCCTGCCCTACAACCCGGCCGGCATGACAGCGGTTGAACCAGGGCTCGCCTTCAACACCGCCGCCAGCTTCATGACCAACACCAACTGGCAGAACTATGGTGGCGAGAGCACGATGTCCTATCTCGTGCAGATGGCCGGGCTGACGGTGCAGAACTTCGTTTCGGCGGCCACGGGCATTGCCATAGCCATCGCGCTGATCCGCGGCTTTGCCCGGGCTTCGGGCAAGTCGATCGGCAATTTCTGGGTCGATATGACCCGCTCCACACTCTATCTGCTGCTGCCGTTCTGCATCGTGCTGACGCTGGCCTATGTCTGGCTCGGCATGCCGCAGACGCTGGGCGCCTATGTCAACGCCACGACGCTCGAAGGCGCGCAGCAGACCATCGCCGTCGGCCCGGTCGCTTCGCAGGTGGCCATCAAGATGCTCGGCACCAATGGCGGCGGCTTCTTCAACGCCAATGCCGCGCACCCGTTCGAGAACCCCGACGCGATCTCCAACCTGATCCAGATGGTGTCGATCTTCGCCATCGGCGCCGCCTTGACCAATGTCTTCGGCCGCATGATCGGCAACCAGCGCCAGGGCTGGGCGATCCTCTCGGCCATGGGCGTCATGTTCATCGCCGGTGTCGCCATCTGCTACTGGGCGGAAGCCGCCGGCAACCCGCTGGTGCATGCGCTGGGCATCGACGGCGGCAACATGGAGGGCAAGGAGACACGTTTCGGCATCGCCTTGTCGGCGCTGTTTGCCGTCATCACCACGGCCGCTTCCTGCGGCGCTGTCAACGCCATGCACGGCTCGTTCACGGCGCTCGGCGGCATGATCCCGATCATCAACATGCAGCTTGGCGAAGTCATCGTCGGCGGTGTGGGCGCGGGCCTCTACGGCATCCTGATGTACATCGTCGTCGCCGTCTTCGTCGCAGGCCTGATGGTCGGTCGCACGCCCGAATATCTCGGCAAGAAGATCGAGGCCAAGGAGGTCAAGATGGCGATGCTGGCCATATTGTGCCTGCCGCTGGCGATGCTGATCTTCACGGCCATCGCCGTCGTGCTGCCGACCGGCGTGGCGTCGATGGGCAATGCCGGCCCGCACGGCTTCTCGGAGGTCCTCTATGCCTACACGTCGGCGGCGGCCAACAACGGTTCGGCCTTTGGCGGCCTCAGCGGCAACACGCCCTGGTACAACATCACCATCGGCATCGGCATGCTGATGGGCCGCTTCCTGGTCATCATCCCGGCACTGGCCATTGCCGGCTCGCTGGTGGCGAAGAAAACGGTTCCGGCCTCCGCCGGCACCTTCCCGACCGATGGCCCGCTGTTCGTCGGGCTGCTGGTCGGTGTCATCCTGATCGTCGGTGGCCTCACCTTCTTCCCCGCGCTCGCCGTCGGGCCGATCATCGAGCACCTGGCGATGGCTCACGGGCAGACCTTCTGAGGCCGCCATGTCGTGGTTCAATGCCATGCGCCGCAAGGTCGCCCACAGGGACGATCACGGAAAGGAGGAGGGACCTCCTCCTTTCCCGACCCTGTCGACGTTTCTCGGCCTTGCGGCAGTCATGCTCGTCCTCTGGCTGCTGGCCTACGGGCCGCCCCATCTCTTTTCGGCATCCGATCATCCGGTGCCGTCCAACAACACCGAAGCCGGAGCTTCAAAATGAGCAACTCGAAATCAGCCAGCATCATGGATGCCAGCATCCTGCTTCCCGCCATCGGCGGCGCCTTCCGCAAGCTCGACCCGCGCACGCTGGCCAGGAACCCGGTGATGTTCGTCGTTGCCGTCGTCTCGGCGCTCACCACTGTGCTGTTCGTCAAGGACCTGGTCTCCGGCGGCGGCAATCTCGGCTTCACGCTGCAGATCATCATCTGGCTTTGGTTCACCGTGCTGTTCGCCAACTTCGCCGAAGCGGTCGCAGAAGGCCGCGGCAAGGCGCAGGCGGATTCGCTGCGCAAGGCACGCACCGAGACCAAGGCCAAGCTTTTGACCGGTGAAGACCGCACCAAATACAAACTTGTGCCCGGCACCAGCCTCAAGGTCGGCGATGCCGTGCTGGTCGAGGCCGGCGACATCATCCCGTCCGACGGCGAAGTGATCGAAGGCGTCGCTTCGGTCAACGAGGCCGCGATCACGGGCGAATCCGCGCCGGTGATCCGCGAATCCGGCGGCGATCGTTCGGCGGTCACCGGCGGCACGCAGGTGCTGTCCGACTGGGTTCGCGTGCGCATCACGGCGGCTTCCGGCCACACCTTCCTCGACCGCATGATCTCGCTGGTCGAAGGTGCGGAGCGCCAGAAGACGCCGAACGAGATCGCGCTCAACATCCTGCTCGTCGGCATGACGCTGATCTTCGTGCTGGCCACCGCGACGATCCCGAGTTTTGCTTCCTATTCGGGCGGCTATATTTCGGTGACCGTTCTGGTGGCGCTGTTCGTCACCTTGATCCCGACCACGATCGGGGCGCTGCTTTCGGCCATCGGCATCGCCGGCATGGACCGTCTGGTGCGATTCAACGTGCTGGCCATGTCGGGTCGCGCCGTGGAAGCCGCAGGCGACGTCGACACGCTGCTGCTCGACAAGACCGGCACGATCACGCTCGGCAACCGCCAGGCGACGCAGTTCCGCCCGGTCAAGGGCGTCACCGAACAGGAACTGGCCGACGCGGCCCAGCTTGCCTCGCTCGCCGACGAAACGCCGGAAGGCCGTTCCATCGTCGTGCTGGCCAAGGAGAAATACGCCATCCGCGCCCGCGACATGGCAACGCTGCACGCCACCTTCGTGCCCTTCACAGCACAAACCCGTATGAGCGGCGTCGACATCGATGGTTCGTCGGTGCGCAAGGGCGCCGTGGATTCCGTGCTTGCCCATGTCAACCAATCGACGGTCGCAGCTCATGCCACGCGGCCCGGCAGCGATACCGTCAGGGATCTCCAGGCCATCGCCGACGAGATCGCCAAGTCCGGCGGCACGCCGCTGGCGGTCGAACGCGACGGCCGCCTGCTCGGCGTCATCCACCTCAAGGACATCGTCAAGGGCGGTATCAGGGAGCGCTTCACCGAACTGCGCCGCATGGGCATCCGCACGGTGATGATCACCGGCGACAACCCGATGACGGCGGCGGCCATCGCCGCGGAAGCAGGCGTCGACGACTTCCTCGCCCAGGCCACACCGGAGGACAAGCTGAAGCTGATCCGCGACGAACAGGCCAAGGGCAAGCTGGTTGCCATGTGCGGCGACGGCACCAACGATGCGCCGGCCCTCGCGCAAGCCGATGTCGGTGTCGCCATGAACACCGGAACGGTCGCCGCCCGCGAGGCCGGCAACATGATCGATCTCGACAGCGATCCGACCAAGCTCATCGAGATCGTCGAGATCGGCAAGGCGCTCTTGATGACGCGGGGCTCGCTGACGACCTTCTCGATCGCCAACGACGTCGCCAAGTATTTCGCCATCATCCCGGCGATGTTCGCCGTCTTCTACGTCGCACCGGGACAGACGACCGGTCCGCTGCAGGCACTCAACGTCATGCATCTGGCGACGCCGCAGAGTGCCATCCTGTCGGCCATCATCTTCAACGCGCTGATCATCATCGCGCTGATCCCGCTGTCGCTGAAGGGCGTCAAATATCGGGCCATCGGCGCCGGCGCGCTGCTCAGCCGCAATCTTCTCGTCTATGGCCTCGGCGGCCTCATCGTGCCTTTCGTCGGCATCAAGGCGATCGACATGATCGTCACCGCGCTTGGCCTCGCTTAACTCTTTGTTTTAACGCAATTCCCTAGGGAAAACCGCTTCACACTTTTCCTGGAATTGCTTTGAGGAACATCTCCATGCTCACCCAGATAAGACCCGCGATCATCATGATCGTCTTCTTCACGGTCCTGACCGGCCTGATCTATCCCCTGGGCATGACCGGCATCGCCCAGGCGCTGTTTCCGCGGCAGGCCAATGGCAGCCTGGTCGAGAGGGACGGCAAGATCATCGGCTCCGAATCGATCGGCCAGGGGTTTGCCAGCGACAAGTATTTCCACGGCCGCCCTTCGGCTGCCGGCGACGGCTACAATGCAGCCGCCTCGAGCGGCAGCAATCTCGGCCCGACCAGTCCCAAGCTGATCGACCGCATCAAGGGCGACGCCGAGAAGTTGAAAGCGGAAAACCCGAACCAGCCTGTTCCGATGGATCTGGTGACGACGTCCGGCAGTGGCCTCGATCCCGACATCAGCCCGGAAGCCGCCTACTTCCAGGTCGCCCGGGTGGCCAAGGCCAGGGGCATCGAGGAGGCCAGGGTCAAGGCGCTTGTCGATGCCCAAGTCGAGGGCAGGGAACTCGGCTTCATGGGCGAGCCTGTGGTCAATGTGCTTGGCCTCAACCTTGCGCTGGACGTAGCGAAAGAGTGAATGGCGGCGGCCGGGGATCGACAGTACCCCCGGCGCCATCCATGATCGATCCCGATGCCTGACGACAGAAGCAGCGACACCAGACCCTCGCCCGACGCACTGCTTGACCATGCCGAGCGGGAGGGTCGCGGCCGCCTAAGAATTTTCCTCGGCGCGGCACCCGGCGTCGGCAAAACCTATGAGATGCTGATGTCGGGCCGCGCCAGGCTGGCCGACGGCGTCGATGTGGTGATCGGCGTCGTCGAGACGCATGGCCGCAAGGAGACGCTGGCCCTGGTCGAGGGCTATGAGGTCATTCCCCGCTGCAAGGTCGACTACAAAGGGCGCATCCTCGACGAGATGGATATCGATGCCATCCTCGCCCGGCGCCCGGCGCTGGTTCTTGTCGACGAACTCGCCCACACCAATGCGCCCGGCAGCCGCCATCCCAAGCGCTATCTCGACGTCCAGGAGATCCTGACGCACGGCATCGACGTCTATACGACGCTCAACATCCAGCATGTCGAAAGCCTGAACGACGTCGTCGCCCAGATCACCAAGGTCAGGGTTCGCGAGACGGTTCCCGATTCCATCATCGACCAGGCCGACGATGTCGAGATCATCGATCTCACCCCCGACGACCTGATCAAGCGGCTCGAGGAAGGCAAGGTCTATTTCCCCAACACCGCGCAGCGCGCGATCGAGAACTATTTCTCGCCGGGCAATCTGACGGCGCTCAGGGAACTGGCGCTGCGCCGCACCGCGCAGCGTGTCGACGACCAGTTGCTCATCCATATGCAGGCGCACGCCATTCCAGGACCGTGGGCGGCAGGCGAAAGGGTCCTCGTCTGCCTCGACGCGCGACCTGGAGGAGCGGCCCGCGTGCGCTATGCACGCAGGCTGGCCGACCGGCTGCGTGCGCCGTGGACGGCGCTGCACGTCGACAGCACGCGCTCGGCCAGCATGCCCGAGAATGACAAGGACCGGCTGGCGACGAACCTGCGCCTTGCCCAGCAGCTTGGCGCCGAGGTGACGACCATTCCGGGTCAGAATGTGGCGCAGGACATCGTGCGTTATGCGACGGCGAACAATTTTACCCATATCGTCGTCGGCAGGCCGACCCGGTCGCGCTGGCGCGAATTGATCGAAGGCTCGCTCACCTACGATCTCATCCGCAATGCCGGCGATATCAGCGTCCATGTCATTTCGGGAAGCGAACGCGGCACCGAGGCGGCGTCGCGGAGCGTCAAGGCGGCCGACGAGCAGTGGCAGTTCGAAATCTGGCCCTATCTCAAGGCGACGGCCTTTGTCATCGGCTCGCTCGCCTTCGCCGTCCTTCTCGATCAGTTTCTCGACGTTCGCAATCTGGCGATCATTCTGCTCATTGGGGTGCTGGCATCGGCGGTGACCGGCGGCCTGTGGCCGGCTCTGTATGCTTGTTTCGTCAGCGCCCTTGCTTTCAATTATTTCTTCCTGGAGCCGCGCTATACGCTGACGATCAGGGATCCGGAGAGCATCGTCGCGCTTGGGGTCTTTCTCGTCGTTGCGGTCATTGCCAGCAATCTGACGGCGCGCGTGCAGCGCCAGGCGGTCGCCGCCCGCTCGCGGGCGCGGGCGACCGAGGATATCTATCTTTTTTCGAAGAAGCTCGCCGGCGCCGGGACGCTGGACGACGTCCTCTGGGCCACGGCCTTCCAGATCGCCTCGATGCTGAAGTTGCGCGTGGTGCTGCTTTTGCCGGAAGACGGGACGATCACCGTCAAGGCCGGCTATCCGCCTGACGACACGCTGGCCGAAGCCGACATCGCCGCCGCCCGCTGGGCCTGGGAGCATAATCGTGCCGCGGGTCGCGGCGCCGACACGCTTCCGGGCGCCAAGCGCCTCTATCTGCCCTTGCGGACAGGACGCACGCCCATCGGCGTCGTCGGCCTCGACAACGACAAGCAGGGACCGTTGCTGACGCCCGAGCAGCAGCGGCTTCTCGACGCACTGGCCGACCAGGCGGCAGTCGCCATCGAACGTATCCAACTGGTCGCCGACGTCGACCGGGCCAAGCTCGCCGCCGAGGCGGACAGGCTGCGCTCGGCGCTGCTCACCTCCATTTCCCATGATCTGAAGACGCCGCTCGCCGCCATCATGGGCGCCGCCGGCACGCTGCGGGATTTTTCAGCAGCACTTCCCGAACCGGATCGGGCCGAACTGCTGTCGACGGTGCTCGACGAATCCGAGCGGTTGAACCGCTTCATCGCCAATCTGCTCGACATGACCAAGATCGAGTCCGGCGCGATGGAGCCGAACTACGCCTTTCACTATGTCGGCGACATCGTCGGCTCTGCCCTGCAAAGGGCCAGGAAAATCATCGGCGAGCACAAGATCGAGACGGACATCCCCAGGGATTTGCCGATGTTGAAGGTCGACCCGGTGCTGTTCGAGCAAGCGTTGTTCAATCTTCTCGACAATGCGGCGAAATATGCCCCGGCCGGCTCGACGATCCGCGTCCAGGGCTGGACCGACAATGGCTCCGTCCTGCTGCAGATCATGGATGAAGGGCCGGGCATTCCTCCCGGCGATCTGGAACGGATTTTCGACACCTTCTACCGGGTGCGCAAGCGCGACCAGATCCGCGCCGGCACCGGGCTCGGCCTGTCGATCTGCCGCGGCTTCATCGAGGCGATGGGTGGCACGATCACGGCGGCAAACCGCACCGACGGTTCGGGCGCGGTCTTCACCATCAAAATGCCCAAGCCGGCAAATCCGCCCAACTTCGACGCTTCGAATACCGACGATGTGGGTGACCTGGCATGACAAACTCGAACGTCAGGATACTGGTCGTCGATGACGAGCCGCCGATCCGCAAGCTGCTGCGCGTCGGCCTCGGCAGCCAGGGCTACGCGATCAGCGAGGCGCCGAATGCCAGGGCGGCCATCGAGCTGATGGAGGCGGAGAAGCCGGACCTCGTCCTGCTCGACCTTGGCCTGCCCGGCATGAGCGGCCATGAGTTGCTGCGCAAATGGCGCGACGACGGCCTCGACATTCCGGTGGTCATCCTGTCCAGCCGGACCGACGAGGCCGGTATCGTCCAGGCCCTGGAGCTCGGCGCCGACGACTATGTCACCAAACCCTTCGGCATGAACGAACTGGTCGCACGCATCCGCGTGGCGCTCCGCCACAAGTTCCAGCAGCAGGGAGAGAAGCCGATTTTCCAGACCGGCGATCTCAGCGTCGATCTGGTCAAGCGCATCGTCAAGGTCGAGGGCAAGGAGGTAAAGCTGTCGCCGAAGGAATACGACATCCTGCGCATGCTGGTGCAGCACGCCGGCAAGGTGCTGACCCACCATTTCCTGTTGAAGCAGGTCTGGGGCGACTCGACCGACGTGCAGTATCTCAGGGTCTATGTGCGCCAGCTCAGGCAGAAGATCGAGAAGAGCCCTGACCAGCCGCGCTACATCACCACCGAGACCGGCGTCGGCTACCGCCTGCGCGAGGTCGAATGAGCGGGTTGGGCGCTTCTAGCCAGTAGCTTCCAGCTGCTGGCCAAGCGGCTTGGAAACCCGCAAGGCCGCGAGACAGCCGACAATGCCGAGCGGGACGAAGGCAAGAAACAGCCAGGACGCGACATTCGCCGCCGCGTCGTGGTTCAAACCTTGCGAAAAGCCGCTGGCATTGGCGACGATGCCGGCAAGGGCTGCACCCACGGCGTAGCCGATGCGCTGCATGGTCGGCACCGCCGCCGAGGCGATGGTCTGCTCGCTCTTCGGGGCGGAGGCGACGATGACGCGTGTCAGGAACGGCCAGGCGATGCCGAACCCGCCGCCTTGCAACAGGGCGCAGATCAGGATGAGCGGGATGGAACCCAGGGGTATCGTGTAGGCAAAGCCGGCGATGCCGGCCGCGATCATCACCGCGCCGCCGATGATAATCAGCCGCTCGCGCCGCGGCGGCGCGTTGGCGACCAGGATCGACAGGATCGACCAGGCGATCGATTCGGCGGCGATGATGTAGCCGGTGGTCAGCAGCGGAATGTCGTGAAGGCTGGTCAGCAGCAGCGGCCCGTAGACGCCGAAGGAACAGGTGGCCACCGAAAAGGTGGCAACCATGGTCATGCCGGCGCCGACCGGCGTGCGCCATGAGAACAGCCGCGCCGGGAACAGCCGCGAAAGCGGCTTCAGCGCGTCGATGGTGAAGAACAGCAGCAGGCCGATGAGGCCGAAGGCCATCAGCAGCGAAGAGCGCAGCAAGGCGATGTCGACGCCGGCCGAGGCGATCAGCACCACGGCAACGGCAAGGCAGGCAAGGGCCGCGAACGGGAAGGGCGGCGCCCCGCCTGCGCTCGCCTTCGGCCTCGTCGCCTCCGGCGTGTCGAGCACGATGAAACTTGCCAGCGCCATGGCTGCGCCGCCGAGGGTGAAGATGCCGAAGGCCCAGCGCCATGACAAAAGCTCGGTCATGATCGCGCCGAGCAATGGTCCGCTGAAGGCGGCGACGCCCCAGATCGCCGACATGATGCCGAAAAGCTGCGGCCAGATGGCGCGCGAGAACAGTCGTTCGACCGAGACGAAGGCCAGCGACACCAGCGCACCGCCGCCAAGTCCTTCGATCAGGCGGCCGGCGAGGAACAGTTGCATGGAAGGCGAGGTGGCGCAGATCAGGGCGCCTGCTGCGTAGAGCAGGGCTGCGACCACCATGTTGGTGCGCAAGGGGACATAACTCACCAGCCGTCCGGCGGCCGCGCCGGCAACGATGGCACCGAGTTCGTAGATCGCCAGCGACCAGCCGACGAGCTGCACGCCCGCCAGTTCGCCGACCATGGCCGGCATCACCGTTGCCACCATCGTCTCGTTGGTGGCGTGCAAGAGGATGCCGAGGCTGATGAAGCAGAAGCGCGCCAGGTCGCCGCTTGCCCATAATCCGCGCCAGTCGACCTTGTTTGTGCTGATCCCGGTCATTTCCACCCCTGTCTTGCATATCTCGACGCCAGCGCAGGACGCCAGAAGCCAGTACGGCTTTCCGGCAGGACCATGCGGTTCGACAGCGCCGGATCGGGCGCCGCATCGAGGCGTTGTTGCGTTCGGGGGCAGGCTTGTAAAACCTCAACCGGGGTTGAGCTCAAGCGGTTTTTTGAGGACCGTTCGCGCGGCAGCCTTTCCGATTGGCGGGTTCGTTGCGCGATCAGTTCTCGGTGCTGCGCAGCTGGAACTGGCTGACGCCGATCGCGAGGTTCATGCCGGTCTGCGTCTGCAAGCTGAGCGGCTGCAAGGTGAAGGCCTGAGCGGAGCCGCCGACCAGGAGATTGGCGCCGGCGCCGACGGCGGCCGTCACCTCGGCGCTGGCGCCGATGTAGTCGCCGGCCAGCGCACCCGGCGCGTAGATGTTCTTCAGCGGCGTCAGCACGATCCACTGCATGACCGTCTGCTTCGTCGTGCCGATGTCGAGGCCGTATTTGTTGACGGCGCCGAAATAGGCTTCCGGCGCGAAGCTCTTGTCGGCGGGGTTGAAGGTGCAGCTCAGATCCTTGCTCGAGCCGAAGATGAAGCCGGTGCCGCCGCCAATGGCACAGTCAAGCGTACCGAGCTCTATGCCTCGGTCCTGCGCCTGCGCTGCTCCGACAAACACGGTAGCGAATATGGCAGCAGCAATGGCTGTCTTCAGCATGATGGTCCCCTCAAAAATCAACGGCGCGGAACCATCCTATCTGGTTCCGCGCCGCGGGGTGAGGGGTCATGGAGCGCACGGCTCCATGCGATCACTTGAATGAATGGATCAGCTGGAGCGAGGTCACGGCCACGGCAAGGTTGACGCCGGTCTGCGCCTGGACGCTGAGCGGCTCCAGCATGAAGGCGCTGTCCAAGCCGCCAACCAGCAGATTGGCGCCGCCGCCGGTCACCACGCTCGCCTCGGCGTTGACGCCGTAATAGCTGCCGGCGAGATCGCCTCCGTCACGGTCCCGGGTCGCAGCCAGCACGGCCCAAACGAGCTGGCCCTGATGCGTCTGGCCGACATCGAGGCCGATCTTGGAGATGACGCCTGTGTAAACCTCGGACGGCCCGTGATGATGAGGCCGGAAGACACAGGACACGCCCTTGTTGGAAGCGACGATATAAGCGGTGCCGCCGTCGATGGTGCAATCGAGCGTGCCGAGTTGCAGCTTGCCGGCGCTGGCTGGAGCCACCGCGAACATCGTCGTGGCGAGGGCAGCGGCGCAGGCGAGTTTCTTGATCATGGGAGGGTCCTTTCGCAAATTGCTTTTCGATAACGGCTTGGGAGGCCAGACCGTTCCGCTGAAAACTTGGCGCGATCAAGGCAGGGGCCGAAAGCCTCCTGCCGGGGTTAATGCGCAGTTGCGAAGTGCGTCTTTTCGGACACGCCAAGAATCCCGCGGCACTTGGATGTCACGCGGCTTTGTATGGGAAGCGTTTGCCGAAACCGAGATCAGCTGACGCGGGCGAGGCCATCCTTGGCCGGCTGGTAGGTCGGGTCGAGGCGAACGGCTTCCTTATAGGATTTCGCGGCTTTGGCCTTGTCACCGCGCCGCTCGTAGATCAGCGCCTGGTTGGCCCAGGCCTCGGCGTTCTTGCCGTCGAGCTTGATCGCCATGTTGAAATCGGAGAAGGCGTTGTCCTCGTCATTGGTTGCCAGATAGGAGAGGCCGCGGCCGTTGTAGGGCTCGGCGGCGTCCGGCGCCAGCGAGATGGCGGTCGAGAAATCCTCGATGGCGAATTTGTGCTGGCCCTGGCTCTGATAGATCAGGCCTCGATTGTGGTAGGCGCGCGCGTCGGTCGTATCGAGTTGGATCGCCTTCTGAAAGTCGTTGAAGGCGTCCTGGGTGCGACCCGCCTTGCGGTAGAGATTGCCGCGGCCGATATAGGCGGCGTCATAGTTCGAGTTGATCTGGATCGAACGGTTGTAGTCCGCGAGTGCGGCTTCCTGGTTGCCGAGGAAGCGCTGGATGAGCGCACGATTCGAATAGGCCTGGAAGAAATTCGGATTGAGCTGGATGGCTTGATTGAAATCCTTGAGCGCCGCCTGGTACTGACCGCCACGGCCATAGGCCGAGCCGCGCACATTGTAGCCTTCGGGATCCTGGGGATTGCGCTGGATGACCGCCGACAGCGAGGAAATGTTCTCGCTCGAGCCTTGCGCCTTGTCGATGTTGTTGAATTCACCGGTCGGGCCCGCCGTTTGGCAGCCGGCAAGCGCCAGTCCGGAGAGCAGGGCCGCTGTCAGGGCGAAACCACGCAATGCGGTCCCGCGCTCCACGCTCGTTGCGTTCATGTCTGCCCTGTCCTCACTTCAAGCCGCGTCGTTCAGATCCGGCTCCCCCTCCGGACCGGTCACATCAAAACAAAAAGGTGGCGGCGATTCCACATCGCGCCACCTCTGATATCCTTCGAAAAGGACGAAAAATTGGCGTTAGAACCGCGGCGGACGCGGAGCGCCAGCTGCACCACCAGCGGCGCCGGCAGCAACAGGGCGCGGCGTCATCGGCAGCAGGCCTTCGCGCTGGGCGCGCTTGCGGGCCAGCTTGCGGGCGCGGCGAACGGCTTCAGCCTTTTCGCGGGCGCGCTTCTCGGACGGCTTCTCGTAGTGACCGCGCATCTTCATTTCGCGGAAAATGCCTTCGCGCTGCATCTTCTTCTTGAGAGCGCGAAGCGCCTGATCAACGTTATTGTCGCGGACGAGTACCTGCACGGGCAATCCTGTCTTTCGGGTTTGATATCAACAGGCAAGCGGTCATAGCCGCTAGCCTCCGCGGCGGTTTACACCACGAATTGTGGCGGCTGATAGCAGAATCATGCCGCGCTGTCCACAGCGGAATCGCTCTGGGCAAAAGGTATTGATGCCCGCAGACGTCAGCGGCTGGCCTAGCGCATCCCGGCGGCGTTGGCGGAAATCCCGCATCTCGCGGTAGCGGCTGCTGTTTAAGCTGCTGTTTAATTAGTTATCAAGGCGGGAAAATGCTTGCTCATCGGTTCAATTAAAATCAAGCTTGCGGCAATTGGGGTGGGATTACTCGGGCAGCCTCCTGGCGTTGGAGGATGATCCGAAGAGGGGGCCGATTTGAAGGTCGAATTTTGCACGTCAGTGCCGATGTTTTTTGGACATGAGATTTCGTCGACGAACAACACGCTCAGGCAGCAGAAAATTGCGCTGGAGGACAATCCCGCCTTCGAAGGAGCATATCTCAGGCCGATAGCCGTGGACCGAATTGCGCGAAGAAAGAATAGCTACTTTGTCGTAAATTCAAGAAGTGAATACATAGAAGAAATAGCAAGAAACGGCCTTTCTTCCGCTAAAACGATTGTGTCGGTCGCAACCAGTGTCGAATATGAATCCAGAGATTATGGCGTATTTCTTTGTAACATATTTACGATTGTAGAATTTAAAGGCTGTGACGCCAAGACGTTGGACAATATCATTGATATGTACCAGGAATTTTTTCCGCGGCTTTTCAGCAGGGGAAAAATCCCTGAAGGCATTTCCATCCTGGATCAATCGGCGCTCGACAAAATAGCCCGCTTTGCCGGGGTTTCACCCGAAGATGCGCAAATTTCGAAAGTCTCCCTGTGCGGCAGCTATGCGGAGTTCTTCGCCATCTTCCCGGAGGGGCAATCTGCGGATTGCCCTGTCGATGCCGGGAAACATTACAAGGTAAAGGACGATCAGCAATTCATCGACATAGAATACGCCAGTGGGAAAAATTCACGGGTGATATCGGGCTATTCCATCTTCGGGCTCATAACCGATGATCCGGACGAGGCGTACAAGATTTTCAAGGAGATGGTTTTCCATGTGAATTACCACTGGAACCTCATCCGTGACCTTCGTGACGGGGTACAGCAAAGGTTCCTGAACCTGATCGCCGACGAGGCCAAGGCGAGCGTGCTTGCCAAGACCATCAAGGAAATCGACAGGCAAAGCGACCTGATCCGCGCGCTGACCTATGAGGCCGACAGCATTTCGGTCTGCGAATGGGCAGAGGAGCGCAACCTCTATCAATCGCTTTGGAATGGGTGGAAGGGCGATGAGCTCGTCGGCGCGACGTCCGGCTACATCGAGGACGTCAAGTCGTCCGTCTCAAGACGATATGACGAAAGAACGTCGAAATACGAAGGTATCATCCAGATTCTGCTGACGTTCATTACGCTACTTACTATAGTGTCGATAGTGTTTCAAACGGTGGATTTTGTCTATTCGAGTTCTGAACCGATGTCTCAGATGTGGCCGCAGAATATTGTGCGACTGTACTGGTTTGGCTTTACGTCTATATTTTTTGCAGTGGTTTTCATCGCCTCTCTGGCGGTCAGATCGCGGCAAAAATAGCGAGATGGAATTTGGCTCCGGCATCCCTGGAGACTGAGATTTCACGCAGAAATTCGTCCAGGCCATTGGTCGGATCATCGCGGCAGGGGTGTAGAAGAAGGAAGAGACGGGTGACGCTCGTTGTCGCCTCCGCCCTTTCGTCGCCGTGCTGCAGAGGGCTGGCTCGGCGGCAGCAAGCGCCAGCCGCCAGTCTTGTCCGTGAACATGCATCCCGCCGCTGGAATTGCTCACGTCCGGTTGATCGACACGCCGCCATCGGCAAACAGAGCCGCTCCGGTGGTGAAGCTCGAGGCATCGGAGGCGAGATAGAGCGCCGAGCGGGCGATCTCCTCCGGCATCGCGACACGCTTGAGCGCATGCAGGCCTTCGACGAAGGCCCGTGATTCCGGAGTCTTGAAGGTTGCCGCCGGCGTGTCTGTGCCGCCGGGCAGCAGCGCGTTGACCCGCACGCCTTTCGGGCCGTATTCGGCGGCAAGCACCTGTGTCAGTCCGATCAGGCCGGCCTTGCTCGCGGCATAACTGGTCATGCCTGGCATGCCGACTGTGTGGCCGACGAAGGTGGAGGTGAAGATCAGCGAACCACCGCCACGCTCGACCATTGCCGGCACCTGGTATTTGGCGCCGAGAAACGCGCTGGTGAGATTGGTGTCGAGCGTCTCGCGCCAGCCTTCCAGCGGCAGTTCGGCTATCGGTCCCATCAGGCCGACAGCGCCGGCATTGTTGAAGGCGATGTCGAGCCCGCCGAATTTTTCGACCGCCAGATCGACAAGGGCCTTTGCGTAGGCTTCGTCGCGGACATCGCCCGCAAGCGCGATGGCGATGCCATCGGCATCCGCGATTTCGGCGACAAGCGCGTCGAGCTCGGCCTGGCGGCGGGCGGCGACGATGACCTTGGCGCCTTCCTCGGCAAAGAGTTTTGCCGTGGCGCGGCCGATGCCGGAACTGGCGCCGGTGACGATGGCGACCTTGTTGGCGAGTGCGAACATTTTTGCATCCTTTTCTTCGCGCCGGCTTGACCGGCAGTTGGGATGCTTGGTCGCAGATCGAGGCAAAGCGAGCCACCCGATACCCGCCAAGATGCTGGAAAGCGCCGACGCGCCGGATGCGTCTTTTTCACCACGGCGCAAAACGGCAAGCGCCGTCGCAAACAGCGCAAGGGTGGAAGCGCTGTTTCGCTAGTGATACACCTCGCGCGCCGGGACCGACTGAACGCCGGCCGCCATTCGCGAAGCCTTTTTGGGGCGAGGTTGGGACGTTGAAGAAATATTCGGTATTCGCCATCGCCCGTGAAGCCATGCGCGGCCACAAGGGCTGGGAAGAACAGTGGTCCTCGCCTGAGCCCAGGAAAGAATACGACGTCATCATCGTCGGCGCCGGCGGCCATGGCCTGGCCACCGCCTATTACCTCGCCACGGTTCACGGCATCACCAATGTCGCGGTGCTGGAAAAGGGCTGGCTCGGCGGCGGCAACACAGGCCGCAACACCACCATCATCCGCTCCAACTATCTCTATGACGAGAGCGCCGGCATCTACGACCATGCACTGAAGCTGTGGGATGGGCTGAGCCAGGAGCTCAACTACAACGTCATGTATTCGGCGCGCGGCGTCATGATGCTCGCGCACAATGTGCACGACGTGCAGGTGCTGAAGCGCCACGTGCACGCCAACCGGCTGAACGGTATCGACAATGAGTGGCTGACGCCGGAGCAGGCGAAGGAATTCTGCCCGCCGCTCAACACCTCCAGGGATGCGCGCTATCCGGTGGTCGGTGCGGCGCTGCAGCGGCGCGGCGGCACGGCGCGCCACGATGCGGTTGCCTGGGGCTATGCGCGCGGCGCCTCGGCGCGCGGCGTCCATATCATTCAGAATTGCGAGGTCACCGGGGTCAAGCGGGCGGCCAATGGCGCGGTTTTGGGCGTCGACACGACGCGCGGCTTCATTGGCGCCAAGAAGGTCGGCGTCGTTGCCGCCGGCCATTCCTCCGTCATCATGAATATGGCCGGCGTGCGCATGCCGCTGGAAAGCTATCCGCTGCAGGCGCTGGTGTCGGAACCGGTCAAGCCGGTGGTGCCCTGCGTGGTCATGTCGAACACGGTGCATGCCTATATCTCGCAGTCCGACAAGGGCGAGCTGGTGATCGGCGCCGGCACCGACCAGTACGTCTCCTATTCGCAGACCGGCGGCCTGCACATATTGCAGCACACGCTGGACGCCATCTGCGAGATGTTCCCGATCTTCACGCGCATGAAGATGCTGCGCTCGTGGGGCGGCATCGTCGACGTCACGCCCGACCGCTCGCCGATCCTGGCCAAGACGCCGGTGCCCGGCCTTTATGTCAATTGCGGCTGGGGCACGGGCGGCTTCAAGGCGACGCCGGGCTCGGGCCATGTCTTTGCCCACACCATCGCCAAAGACGATCCGCATCCGATCAACGCGCCTTTCACCATCGAGCGCTTCCGCACCGGCCGGCTCATCGACGAGGCGGCGGCGGCGGCGGTGGCGCACTGATGATGGCTGGGATGGCTGTCGCGATGCCGCTGATGCTGGCGGGGGAACACGTGCTGGCGGGGGAACGGGGCATGTTCCATTTTCCGTCGGCTGACGAAGTGCGCACGCAACCGATCAGCCGCACCGGCAACGAGACCGTCTGGCCGTTTTCGGTCGACGACGGCACGCTGGCCTGCGTCTGGAGCGGCGGCCAGCGGGTGGTGATGTTCTTCGAGGGACGTCCCGAAGGGCTTGACGAAGACGAGACATTCCAGCCGCGTCAAGTCATCGTCACCACCGATCCGATGCAACTCACTCTCGGCAACATGGCGTCGCGCGATCTGTTTCGTCCCGCTGCAAGCGTGGAGGAACGCATCCGGCTCGTCGCGCCGTTCGCGACCCTGGGACAGAAGCTTTGCGATCAACCGGCGGGCGCCCGCGTCGGCCACGGCGAATTGTAGGAACGAACAAATGCTTCTCATCCGCTGCCCCTATTGCGAGGAAGAGCGTCCGGAACTCGAGTTCCGCAACGCCGGCGAGGCGCATATCGCGCGCTCGGCCAATATGGCCGGCGAGAGCGACGACGATTTCGAAAAGTTCTTCTTCATCCGCTCCAACCCCAAGGGCATCATCTATGAGCGGTGGCGGCACATGCATGGCTGCGCGCGTTTCTTCAACGCCGTGCGCGACACCGTCACCGACAGGTTCGTCATGACCTACAAGGCCGGCGAACCCAAACCCTCCAAGCTGCCAGGAGTTGGCAAATGAGCGGCGCGTCGTACCGCATTTCCGGCGCCGGCCGCTTCAGCCAAGCCAAGACCGCGCGTTTCAGCTTCGATGGCCAGTCCTATGCCGGCATCGAGGGCGACACGCTGGCCTCGGCGCTGCTCGCCAATGGCGTCCATCTGGTCGGCCGTTCGTTCAAGTACCACCGTCCGCGCGGCATCCTGTCGGCGGGCGCCGAGGAGCCGAACGCGCTGGTCGAAATCAGGCGCGACGCGGCACGCAAGACGCCGAACGTGCGCGCGACCGTGCAGGAGCTTTATGACGGGCTCGAGGCGCAGTCGCAGAACCGCTGGCCGTCGCTGTCCTTCGACGTCGGTGCGGTCAACGACATCGCGTCGCCGATGTTTTCGGCCGGCTTCTACTACAAGACCTTCATGTGGCCCAAGGCGGCATGGAAGAGCCTGTACGAGCCCAAGATCCGCGCCGCGGCCGGTCTTGGCGTTTCCCCGGACCAGCCCGATCCCGACCATTATTCGTCACGCTATGCGCATTGCGACGTGCTGGTGCTGGGCGGCGGTGCGGCGGGCATCGCTGCGGCATTGGCAGCGGCGGAGACCGGCGTGCGCGTCATCCTCGCCGACGAGCAGGCCGAGTTCGGCGGCAGCCTGCGTTTCGAGAGCGGCGCGAAAATCGACGGCCAGGACGGCTTTGCCTGGGCGCAAGCTGCGGTGGCGAAGCTCGCCGCGATGGACAATGTCCGCGTGCTCCCGCGCACGACGGCGTTCGGCTATTACGCGCAGAATTTCGTCGGCCTGGTCGAGCGTGTCAGCGATCATCTGAAGGCTCCCGGCCACGATCTGGCGCGCGAGCGGCTGTGGCAAGTCAGGGCCAAGCGCGTGGTGCTGGCCTCGGGCGCCATCGAGCGGCACATGGTGTTCGCCGACAATGACCGGCCGGGCATCATGCTGGCGGGTGCCGCGCGCACCTATCTCAACCACTATGGCGTCGCGGTCGGCAGGAATGTCGGCGTCTACACCGCCAATGATTCCGCCTATGCAGCGGCGATCGACCTGAAGAAGGCCGGCGTCAACGTGGCGGCGATCGTCGATTTGCGCGACAATCCGACCGGACCGGTGATCGACGAGGCGAGGGCGCTCGGCATCGAGGTCAATTTCGGCCGCGCGGTGATCCGCGCCGGCGGCAAGCTGCGTGTTTCCTCAATGACGGTGCAACCGAAGAATGGCGGCGGCGAACGCACCATTCCAGTCGACGCGATCCTGATGTCGGCCGGCTGGACGCCGTCGGTGCATCTGTTCTCGCAGTCGCGCGGCAAGGTCGCCTTCAACGAGGAGACCAAGCGCTTCGTGCCGGGCACCTATGCGCAGGACTGCGTCTCGGTCGGCGCCTGCAATGGTACCGACGGCCTATCGGCGACGGTCGACGAGGCCTATGCCGCGGGCGCCAAAGCGGCCAGGGATGCGGGCGCGAAAACCGCCAAGGGTACGAAGCCGAAGGTCGACACCTCCGAGAGCTGGTCGCGCGGCATGCTGGGTGCGGCTCCTGGCGCCGGGCCGGACATAACGGTGAAGGCGTTTGTCGACTTCCAGAACGACGTCACCGCCAAGGATATCCGCCAGGCGGTGCACGAAGGCATGCGCTCGATCGAGCACGTCAAGCGCTTCACCACCAACGGCATGGCCACCGATCAGGGCAAGACCTCCAACATGCACGGCCTGGCGATTGCCGCCGAGATGCTGGGAAAGCCGATCCCGGAGGTCGGCCTGACCACGTTCCGGGCGCCCTATACGCCGGTGACCTTCGGCGCGATCGTCAGCCATGCGCGCGGGCCGCTGTTCGACCCGACGCGTAAAACGGCGATCCATCCCTGGGCCGAGGCGCAAGGCGCGGTGTTCGAGGATGTCGGCCAGTGGAAGCGCGCCTGGTATTTCCCCAAGGCGGGCGAGGACATGCATGCTGCTGTCGACCGCGAATGCGTCGCCGTGCGCAAGACGGCCGGCCTGTTCGATGCCTCGACACTGGGCAAGATCGAAGTGGTCGGGCCGGACGCGGCCAAATTCATGGAGCTGCTCTACACCAACCCATGGGAGAAACTGGAACCCGGCCGCTGCCGCTATGGCATCATGCTGCGCGAGGACGGCTTCATCTATGATGACGGCGTCGTCGGCAGGCTGGCGCCCGACCGTTTCCATGTAACGACGACGACCGGTGGCGCGCCGCGCGTCATGAACCATATGGAGGATTATCTCCAGACCGAGTTCCCGCATCTCAATGTCTGGCTGACCTCGATCACCGAGCAATGGGCGGTCATTGCCGTGCAAGGCCCCAAGTCGCGTGACATCATCGCGCCGCTGGTCGAAGGCATCGACATGTCCGACGAGGCGCTGCCGCACATGTCGGTGCGCGAAGGCAAGATCTGCGGCGTGCCGACGCGGCTGTTCCGCATGTCGTTCACCGGCGAGCGCGGCTTCGAGGTCAATGTGCCGGCCGACTATGGCCAGGCGGTCTGGGAAGCGCTGTGGGCCGAAGGCCAGAAGCACGGTGCGGCTGCTTATGGCACCGAGGCGATGCACGTGCTGCGCGCCGAAAAGGGCTACATCATCGTCGGCCAGGACACCGATGGCACGGTAACGCCGAACGACGCCGGCCTCGACTGGGCGGTCGGCAAGAAGAAGACCGATTTCGTCGGCATCCGCGGCCTGACTCGGCCGGACCTTGTCGCCAAGGGCCGCAAGCAGCTGGTGGGCCTCAAGACCAAAGATCCCAAGGTGGTGCTCGAAGAAGGCGCGCAGATCGTCGAGGATCCGAAGCAGGCGATCCCGATGAAGATGATCGGCCATGTCACTTCGAGCTACTGGTCGGAAAATTGCGGCCGCTCGATCGCGCTGGCGCTGGTCGCCGGCGGCCGCGACCGGATGGGCGACACGCTCTACGTGCCGATGCCGAACGGGGTGATCGAAGTGGAGGTTACCGGCATGGTGTTCTTCGACGAGACGGGAGGGCGCCTCAATGGCTAAGGCCGCTGCAAGGAAGACGACGCCAGCTGCATCGTCTTCGGTAGAACGCCGTCCGGCGCTGGCCGGTCGCAGCACAACTGCCGCCGCCGTCAAGGTCGAGGTGCTGCCGCCGGCCGAGCGCATTTCGCTGCGTGCGCCGGAGGCTTCGGTCGCAGCGCTTTCGAAGGCGCTTGGCGTGGCCTTGCCGAACAAGCCGAAAACCTCTGCCGCGAAGGGTGGGCGCACCGCTCTGTGGCTCGGCCCCGACGAATGGCTTGTCATCGATGAGGCCGGCAACGATCCGCTCGCCGATTGCGCCAAAGTATCCGCGCTGCATTCGGCGGTTGGCGTCTCGCATCGCAACATCGCGATATCAGTGACGGGCACTGGGGCAGCGGCGACGATCAATGCGGGCTGCCCGCAGGATCTGTCGCTCGACGCCTTCCCGGTGGGCGCGGCGTCGCGCACCATCCTGGGCAAGACCGAGATCGTGCTGTTGCGCACAGCCGCCGATGCCTTCCGGGTCGAATGCTGGCGTTCCTTCTCGGACTATGTCTTTACTTTCCTGTCCGAGGGATCGCGCGACGCGGCGGTCTGAACTCGGAACGTTTTGCAGGGCACGCTCGTTCTGCATCCGCACGCCGAGGGAGAAATGCCGATGCCGTCGAATTCCGCGCCGAAGTCGCCGGTCAAAAAGACATCGGCCGTCCGCTCGCTCGAACATGAGCGACGTGAAGCCCCGAGCGCCGAAGAGGAACTCAAGGAAGGCCTTGAAGACACGTTCCCGGCCAGCGATCCGGTATCCATTACCGGAACCGCCATCCCCGGCGCACCGGCGAAACCGGGCAAGGCCAAGACCGTGCCGGGGCGCAAGAAGCGCAAGACCTAGTATTCCATCGGGCCAGATCGCATCGGACCTTCTCAATCTCCTTGGGCGTGCTATTTAAAGCGCTTTGGGAGATGAAAATGCCGACAAAAGCGATCGTTTGGGGCGAGAATGTCCACGAGCAGACCAATGAAGCCGTGCGCGAACTCTATCCCTTGGGGATGCACGGCACCATCGCCGCCGCGCTCAATCAGGACAAGGGCATCGAGGCGGCCACCGCAACCTTGCAGGAGCCCGAGCACGGCCTGAGCGAAAAGCGTCTGGCAGCCACCGACGTGCTTTTGTGGTGGGGCCACGCGGCGCATGGCGAGGTCAAGGACGAGATCGTCGAGCGGGTGCAGAAGCGGGTCTGGGAAGGGATGGGCCTGATCGTGCTCCATTCCGGCCACTACTCGAAGATCTTCAAGCGGCTGATGGGCACGCCCTGTTCGCTGAAATGGCGCGAGGCGGGCGAGCGCGAGCGCGTCTGGGCGATCAACCGCGGCCACCCGATCGCGCAAGGCATTGGCGAGTGCCTGGAGATCGGCGAGACCGAAATGTATGGCGAGCCGTTCGCGGTGCCGGAGCCGCTGGAGACGGTGTTCGTCTCCTGGTACGAGGGCGGCGAGGTGTTCCGGTCCGGGTTGACCTACCAGCGCGGCGCGGGACGGATCTTCTACTTCTCGCCCGGCCACGAGACTTATCCGATCTATCACAATGAGGGCGTGCAGCAGGTGCTGCGCAACGCCGTCCATTGGGCGCACAACCCGGCGCCGGCATGGTCCGGCATCACCAATGCGCCGAACGTGCCGACGGATGCGGCCAAGGAGAAGATCGTGCAGAAGGGGCTGCGCCTGCATGCCGATGGCGACAAGGGCCTGAGCTGATTGGGGCGGCCTGAGCTGATCGGGGCCTGAGTTGCCCAAGGCGTGAGTTGATTTTGGGGGCTTGGGGCTAATGCATCGAATTCTTCTGCTCGGCACCGGCGGTATCGCCGGGCATCATGTCGAGGAGTTTGCCGGGATTCCCGGCTGCAGCATCGTCGCCTGTGTCGACCAGGTGCCCGGTCGCGCTGCGGCGTTCGCCGCGGCCAGCAAGATCGGCGATTCTTTCGAGAGCCTGGAGGCGGCGATCGCCTGGGGCCAGTTCGATGCCGCCATCAACGCGACGCCGGATGGTGCGCATAGGGCGACGACGCTGGCGCTGCTCGGCGTGGGAAAACATGTGTTTTGCGAAAAGCCGCTGGCGCCGAATCATGCCGACGCACTTGCTATGACCGAAGCGGCCGAGGCTGCCGGGGTGATCAACATGGTCAATCTCACCTATCGCAACTCACCGGCGATCCACGAGGCGCGGCGCATGGTTCAGGCCGGCGCGATCGGCGCGTTGCGCCATGTCGAGGCGAGCTACCGGCAAAGCTGGCTGGTCAGCAAATCATGGGGTGACTGGCGGGTCGAGGACAAATGGCTGTGGCGCTTGTCCAGCCGGCACGGTTCGACCGGCGTGCTGGGCGATGTCGGCATCCATATCCTGGATTTCGCCACCTATGGCGCCGGCCAGGATATCGTCAGCCTGCATGCCGATCTGGTGACGTTTCCGAAGGCCGAGGGCGAGCGCATCGGCGACTATGTGCTGGACGCCAATGACAGCGTGGCAATGACGGCGCGGCTCGATTGCGGCGCGCTCGCCACGATCGTGGNGAGCCGCTACATGACCGGTCACGCCAACGATTTGTCGCTGGCCCTGCACGGCACCCAGGGCGCCATCAAGGTCGAGACCGACGGCAAGGCATCGAGCCTGTCGGCCTGCCTCGGCGGGGATGTCGATCTTCAGCGCTGGCGGACTTTGGATCTGCCCAGTGTCAAGCGCAATGCGCGACGCTTTGCCGATGCGCTGGATGCAGGCCGGAATGGCGATCCGTCGTTCCGGCGCGCCGCCGACATGCAGAAGCTGATCGACGCAGCCTTTGAGAGTTCAGCGGCGAAGCTGCCGATTTCGGTCGCTTGAAGCTGGCCGGCTTGTGCCGGCCAGACGTGATCTTTGCTGATATCAGAATGCGCTCGGCACAATCCACGGATTGATGCTGATGCCGAGCCGCGGGCCCTTGCCTTCAGCGGTGTTTTCCGTGGCACCTTTCTTCTCGACCGAACCGGTCGAAGCGCAATCGAGCTTCAGGTTGGTCTTGGTGTCAACGCAGGCCGCCACCGGCGCATGCTTGACCGGATGGGTGGTGTTGGCGGCGAAAGCCGAGCCCGAAAGTGCCAGCACGGCGGCGAGGGTGAGGAGTGTCTTTTTCATTGTCAGTCTCCGGTTTCCGGGTCGAATTCAATTCGTACCGACGGGTGAATTTTTTTCGTACATGTACGATACGCTGTACATATACGCCGTCGATTAGGAATTCAAGGGAAAACCGTACGCGTACGATAAATTTTTCGTTAACCAAGAAATCCCCCCAGGGTTTGGCTGGAGCGGAGAGAAAATATGGAAATGAAAGGGAACGGCGTTCAGCAGTTGACCGGTGTCTCGGTCAACGGCGGGACGTTTTGCGTGCTGAGCGTGGCGAGCGTGAAATCGCACATCCGCTTCACGAAGGCCTGCGGGTCGCCGAAGGGGTAGAATGGAAAGGTGATGAGCAGCGAGATCGTGCCGTGGCCGACCGCCCACAGCATGGTGGCGATGGCGCGCGGATCGCCCTGCAATTTTCCGGCGGCAACGCAGGCCTCGACCCGGCTGATCAGCGCCTTCATCGCCGGGTTGCTCTCTTCCATGTCGTCGTAGCTCCTGCCTTCCGGCAGCTTGGTCTTTTCGGTCATGAATACGGTGCGGTATTCGTTGGGATTGCCGAGCCCGAAGGCGGCATATTCCGTCATCACCGCCTGCAAGGCTGCGATCGGATCATCGGACGGATGCTCCTCGATGCGGCGAGCAAGCGTCTCGAATGCGTCCTCGGCCAGAGCGAACAGGATGTCCTGCTTGTCGGCGAAGTAGGAATAGACGGACATCGGGGCGTAGCCGACCCGCTTGGCCAGCTTGCGGATGGTCAGGCCCTCATAGCCCTCTTCCTGGACAAGCTTATGCGCGGCCTCGAGCAATTCGGAGCGCAGTTCTGCCTTTTGTTTCTCGCGGCGTGTCTGGACGCTCTGCGGCAAGATCTGGTGCCTTCGGTTGGGTTGGTGGCTGGCTAAATTATATACGCTGTACGGAAACGGACAAGGGCACGGGAAGTTCCCAAACGGTATGCTTCGGATCGTGCCGACGCTTGTCGTAATTTGGCAGCCCCGTGATCAGCACCGTTCCTCTCTCGAAACGGCCCATCACGCCTCCCTGTCGATCAGTTCTGCGGCAAGACACGAAAGCAGCTTCACCGCCTCGCCATAGGTTTTCGCCTTCTCGGGATTGGAGGCATTGCCGTCCAGCGCCCGTTTGAAGACGCCTTGGCAGATTGCAGCCAGCCGGAAGAAGGAAAAGGCGAGGAAGAACGTCCAGTTGCCGATACCGGTGAGCCCGCGCCGCCGGCAGTAGGCGGCGACGTAGTCCTCTTCGGAAGGCAGGCCGAGTGCGGAACGATCGATACCGCCCAGGCCGCGAAAGCCGGAAGCGTGCGGCAGCCGCCATTGCATGCATTGATAGGCGATATCGGCGAAGGGGTGGCCTGATGTCGAAAGTTCCCAGTCGAGCACTGCCAGAACCGTTGGCCGGTCCGGCGCGAAGATCAGATTGTCCAGCCGGTAGTCGCCATGGACCAGTGAGATCCGGCCGTCATCTACGGGCATATGCGTTTCCAACCAGGCAATCAGCCGGTCCATGTCGGCGACGGTGCCGGTTTCCGAGGCACGGTACTGGCTCGTCCAGCGCGCCAGTTGGCGCTCGAAATAATTGCCCGGCCGGCCGAAATCGCCGAGCCCCACAGTCTCGACATCGACCTCGTGCAGGGCGGCGAGGGTGTCGTTCATGGCATCGTAGATGGCGGCGCGTTCATCATTGTCGCCAGCCTCCGGCAGAGCCGGATCCCAGAAAATGCGGCCGTCGAGGAAATCCATCACGTAGAACATGCGGCCGATGGGCGAGCCTTCCGCCGACAGATGCAGCATGGCCGGCACAGGCACGGCGGTGCCGGCAAGCGCGCTCATCACCCTGAATTCGCGGTCGACCTGGTGCGCCGATTTCAGCAATTGCCCCGGCGGCTTGGCGCGCAGCACGTAACGGCCGCTTGCCGCCGTCAAAAGGTAGGTCGGGTTCGATTGGCCGGATTTGAACTTCTCGACTGCAGCAAGCCCGGAAAAGCCCGGTATGCTCGCCTCGAGGTAAGGTGCAAGCGCTGCCTGGTCGAGAACGGGATCACTCATGCCGTCTCGGGCTGGCGTTCGATCAAGGTCAGCGTCAGCCAGCGCGCGGTCAGTGCCGGCTTCTTCGAACCCTCGATCTCGATCGTCACGTCATGCGCGGTCTGCACCCAGCCCGACGGCCTGACCTTGACGTCGGCCAGCACGAAACGCGTGCGGATGCGCGCGCCGGTTTTCACCGGCGCCAGGAAGCGCAGCGAATCGAAGCCGTGGTTGACGCCCATCTTGCCGTTTTCCAGCGGCGGCATGGTCTCGAAGGTCATCGCCGACAACAGCGACAGCGACAGGAAGCCGTGCGCGATGGTGCCGCCGAACGGCGTTTCACGCATCGCCCGCTCCGGATCGCAGTGGATGAACTGATGGTCGTCCGTGGCGTCGGCGAACTGGTCGATCATGCGTTGCGTGACCACCCGCCACGGCGACACGCCGACCTCCTTGCCGACACTGGCCAGAAGCACATCGAGACTGATCGGTTCCACGCTCATGTCCTCCAGTTCACCCCCGGCTTCTGTGGCCGGAAAATGTCATTCCTTGAACAAGGTCAGCCCATGCTGCACCGACTGTCCGCCATCGATCGGCAGGATGGCGCCAGTGACATAGCTGCCTGCACGGCTGCACAAATAGAGCGTTGCGCCGGCAATGTCATCCGGTGCGCCGATACGGCCGATCGGAACATGGCTGCCGACGTGCCTGGCCTGTTCCTCTGTCGCGGTGGCAAATGCCGTCATCCGGCTCTGGAAGGGGCCGGGGGCAAAGGCGTTGACGGTGATGCGGCGGGCGGCGAACTCGAGCGCCAGTGTGCGCGTCAGATGATGAACCGCAGCCTTCGAGGCGGTGTAGGAATAGGCGTCGTCGGCCAGCGGCTGCGTGCCCATCACCGAACCGAGGTTGATCACCCTGGCCGGATCGGCGTCGCTGGCGGCGGCATCGAGCAGCGGCAGCAATTCACGGGTCAGGTGGAAGACCGCGGTGACGTTGACGCCAAACACCTTGGCCCATGCCGAATAGGGGAAGCTTTCCAGCGGCGCGCCCCAGGAGACGCCGGCGTTGTTGACCAGAATGTTCAGCCGTTCGATGCGCGATTTGACCTCGGCCACGAGTGCGGCGATGCCGGCTTCGCTGGAAACGTCGCCGACGAAGCCGTCGGCCCGGCCCGGTGCACCAAGCTGGTTCAACTCTTCGGCGACCTTGATACAATCCTCGCCCTTGCGCGACGCGATCATCACGCTGGCGCCGGCCTTGACCAGCGCGGTCGCCGCCATGCGGCCGATGCCGGTCGCGGCACCCGTCACCAGCGCGGTCTTGCCGGCCACCGAAAACAGTTCGTCCAGATAGCTCATCACAATTCTCCGCGCTCGGCATGCGGGCAAACAGTTCGTTGACAAGGCTATCCGAAGTACGGTCATCCTTGCCACTGACAAAATGCCTGGCGTGTATGAAGGGTTAGCGACCGATGACGGAGATGAATCTCGGCATGACCGAGCGGCTGAAGCCAATCCACGCGCGCGTCGCGGCCATGGTGCGCGACGAGATCATGCCGCTCGACCATGAATTCCTCAGCGAAGTGGGCAAGGCAGGCAACCGCTGGGTCTACAGTGCGCGTCAGAGCGAGATCCTCGAAGGGCTGAAGAAGACCGCAAGAGAGCGCGGCCTGTGGAATTTCTGGCTGACCGGCTCGGAACGCGGCTATGGCCTTTCCACCGTCGAATACGCCTATCTGGCCGAAGAGATGGGCAAGGCGCATCTCGGCGCCGAGACCTTCAACTGCTCGGCGCCCGACACCGGCAACATGGAGGTGCTGGAGCGACACGGCTCGACCGACCACAAGAAAGCATGGCTGGAACCGCTGCTCGACGGCAATATCCGCTCGGCCTATCTGATGACCGAGCCGGATGTCGCTTCATCCGATGCCACCAACATTGCCATGCGCTGTGAACGCCACGGCGGCGACTATGTGCTCAATGGCGAGAAATGGTGGGCTTCGGGCGCCGGCGATCCGCGCTGCGCCATCTACATCGTCATGGTCAGGACCGGGGGCGATGACGAGCCGCAGCACCGCCGCCATTCGATGATCCTCGTGCCATCAGACACCAAAGGCGTGACCAAGGTGCGGGCCATGCAGGTCTATGGCGATGACGACGCGCCGCATGGCCACATGCATCTTCGCTTCGACAATGTGCGCGTACCGGCGTCGAACCTGATCCTCGGCGAGGGCAGGGGGTTCGAGATCGCGCAAGGGCGGCTCGGTCCCGGCCGCATCCACCACTGCATGCGCGCCATCGGACAGGCCGAGATGGCGCTCGAGATGCTGTGCCAGCGTTCCGTGCGCCGCGAGGCCTTCGGCCAGAAGCTGGCAAAGCTCGGCGCCAATTTCGACATCATCGCCGAATGCCGCATGGAGATCGAGATGGCGCGGCTGCTCTGCCTCAAGGCGGCGTGGATGATCGACCAGGGCGATGCGCGGGCTGCTGCTCCCTGGATCAGCCAGATCAAGGTGGTCGCACCGCGCGTCGCGCTCAAGGTCACCGACGAGGCGGTGCAGATGTTCGGCGCGCAAGGCATCAGCCAGGACACACCGCTGGCGCGGTCGTGGACGCATCTGCGGACCTTGCGCCTTGCCGACGGGCCGGACGCCGTGCATCGCCGTCAGGTGGCGCGGACGGAGTTGAGGAAATACACGCAGGAGAAGGTCTGAGCGCCGGCATCGTCATGCGGGCGCGACCCGAGGCTCGAGCGAGGAGTGTTCCGATGACCGTCCCATCCGAAATGAAGGCGCTGCTGCTTGTCGGCGATGGCTACACCAGGACGCGGAGCGGCAGTGTGCTGGAGGCGATGGAGCCCTATCTCGAGCCGGGCAGCATCGCGGTGCCGACACCGGGCCCCAGCCAGGTGCTGATCAAGGTCAGCCTCGCCTCGATCAATCCGTCCGATGTCGCCTTCGTCAAGGGCCAGTACGGCCAGCCGCGCGCCAAGGGCCAGCCGGCCGGTTTCGAGGGTGTCGGCATTGTCGTCGCCAGCGGGGACGAGCCCTATCCCAAAAGCCTGATCGGCAAGCGCGTGGCCTTTGCCACCGGCGTCACCAACTGGGGCTCGTGGGCCGACTATGCCGTCGCCGAGGCGGCTGCCTGCATCCCGCTGCTCGACACCGTTCGCGACGAGGACGGTGCGGCGATGATCGTCAACCCGCTCACGGCGCTCGCCATGTTCGACATCGTCAAGGAGGAAGGCGAGAAGGCCTTCGTCATGACCGCCGGCGCCAGCCAGCTCTGCAAGCTGATCATCGGCCTGGCCAGCGAAGAGGGTTTCCGGCCGATCGTCACCGTGCGCCGCGACGACCAGATCGCGGCTCTGAATGCGCTTGGCGCGGCGCACGTGCTCAATGAAAGGGCGCCGGATTTCAAGGCGGCGCTGCGCGAGGTGATGAAGGCCGAACAGCCGCGCATCTTCCTTGACGCGGTAACCGGGCCGCTTGCCTCCGCCATCTTCGACGTCATGCCGAAGCGGTCGCGCTGGATCATCTATGGGCGGCTCGATCCCGAAGCCACCGTTATCCGCGAGCCCGGCCAACTGATCTTCCAGCACAAGCATATCGAAGGGTTTTGGCTGAGTGAGTGGATGCGCCAGTTCCGCGACCGTCGCGGCCCGGCGATCCTGGAAGCGCAGAAGCGTTTTTCCGATGGGCGCTGGTCGACCGACGTGACGGCGGTGGTGCCGCTTGCCGAAGCAATGGCGCGGCTGCCAGCCGAACTGGCCAAGCCCAACGGCAAGGTGTTCATCCGGCCTTGAAGGAAAATGGCTGGCGGGCGAAGTCCAGTTACTGCAAAAAAGGGGCTGCTTGTGAGAAAATGGTGGTTTGTCCCGATTGTCCTCATGTCGATGGCCAGTACCATTGGTGCACAGGCTGCCGAAAAGTTCCCGCCGTTTTGGCGCAAGGCGATGACGAACGATCCCAGTACGAATTACTTTCTCAAGAAATATTCGGCCCCGCTGGATGATCCTGCCGGGACCGCGGTCAGGAATATCATGCTGGCGCGGGTCGTCGGCGCCGAATGTCAGGCCTCCAGACTCAACAAGGCCAAGATCAAAGCCTATCGCGACAGGACGATCGGGCCGCTCACGCCTGAGCAACTCAAAACAGCTGCATTTGAAGGTGGCAGTGCGTTGCGCAGTTTCAACTACCAGGATCTCGCTCACCTCTGTGCCGGCATCGACTATCAGTTCGGGCCGAAAGGCGTGCTGATTCCGGGGGCTGTTCTTGCTGGTAAGGGCGAGCCGAAATATCCCTTTGATCCGCGCAACCCCTATTTTCGTTTGCCCGAATTCACTGACGATTAGTCAGGTCGCCAGCCTCGGACGGCAGCCATGAAGGTGGGAACGCATATTCGAGGCGAAGGAGGTGCGGCCCTGACGTTCGTCAGCCCTCTATGCCACGCCGCTTCGTCCGTGATATGCCGCCGCCATCGAATGCCGGGACAGGCTGGACTGATCCAGTTCCGGGATTGTGTGGAGCGCCTTGATGACGATTTCCAAGCCGGTTTTCGACCGTTTGGGGTTTGGCCTGTGGATCGGAGCGTTCCTGGTCGTTCTTGCCCTGGTCCTGTGGTCACCGCACACGCGGACGGTATGGCAGGCCTATATCGACGGCAGCGAGGCGCTTCAGGCCGGTCTGCCGCTCTACGACACCCAGTCCGAGATGGGGTATCTCTACGCGCCGGCCTTTGCCACGCTCTACACTCCAATAGTCAAGCTTGGTCCGCATCTGGGCGGCTTGGTTTGGCATTCCATTGGCTTTGCGGTGCTGACCTACGCCGCGATGCGGCAGGTGCGCAAGCTCGGCGGCGGCGAACTGACATGGCTGCTTTCTTTCGGTCTTTTCCTCGCTTTGCCGATGGCGGTGGGGGCGATCCGCAACGGCCAGGCGACGATCCTTTTGACCGGCGCTTGCTGGCTTCTCACCCTGTCGGCGCTGGAAGGGCGGCGGGCGGAGACGTTCTTCTGGGCTTCGCTTGCCATCATCGCCAAGCCGACCGCGATCATAATGCTGTTGTTGGTAGGAGCCCTTCGGCTCCGGTTGATACCGGTGCTGGTGCTGGCGCTGCTGTTCGTGCTGGCACTGCCTTACGCTTTTGCTCCCGCCGGCTATCTCAACGATCAGTATCGTGTCTTCATCCAGATGCTGACCTCCATGGCCGTCGACAACACCAGCCATTTCGTGCCCACCGATTTCACGGCACCGTTCACCACGATAGGACTGCCGATACCGGAAATCGGCGCAACGATCGTGCGCATGGTCATGGCCCTGTTTACGCTTTCTGCCGTCATCTGGTTCGACCGCAGGCTCGAACAGGGAAAGGCGGCGCTGGCGATCTTCCTGACAGCCACTTTCTACATGTGCGTCTTCAACCCGCGCGTCGAGCCAAACACCTTTGCCATGATCGCGGTACCAGCCGGTCTTGCCATCGCCCTGTTGTGGCGCGAAGAACGGGGCGGCGTCCTTGCCTCGGTGCTGTCGACGACGCTGTTCGTGACCGGGTTGAGCGGCGTCGAGCGCCATGTGCACGATTTCCTCTTCCCCTGGTTCCGGCCGGTCGCCGTCACTTTCATCGCCGGTTTGCTGATCTGGTGGTTTTGGGCCAAGGCACGGGAAAAGGTGGTGAATGCGGGAGTCGCCAATGGTTGAGTTGCGGCCGAGCCTCGATATCGTCGCACCGTTCTTCAACGAGGCGGCATCGGCATCGGCCTTCGCGCGCCTGCTCGGCGAGCTCGAAGTGGCCGTGGCACAACGCTTCGGCATGGGCGTGCACAAGATCCTGGTCGATGACGGCAGTCGTGACGATGGTGCCGTGCGGTTTTCGCAAGCGCTGACGGGGTCGTGGGAGATCGTGCGCCTCAGCCGCAATTTCGGCAAGGAAGTCGCGGTGCTCGCCGGCCTCGACCAGTCGCGCGGCGACATGGTGCTGATCATGGACGCCGACCTCCAGCATTCCCTGGACATCAGCCTGAAGCTGATCGCCGAGCTGGTGGACCATCCGGACATCGACGTCGTCTATGCGCAGAACGACCGCCGCGAGGCGAGCTGGCGGCGCAGCCAGCTTGCACGGCTTTTCTACAGCCTGATCAACTCGAGCCAGCGTTTCGACATTCCCGAAAATGCCGGCGACTTTCGCGTCATGCGCGGCGCCGTGGCGCGCGCGCTGACCAGCCTGCGCGACAAGCGGCGCTTCAACAAGGGCCTGTTTGCCTGGGCCGGCTTTCGCCAGAAGGCGTTGCCCTATTCGCCGGAAGGCCGCGCCAGCGGCACGTCGAAATGGAGCCGGCTCAACCTGATCGCCTTCTCGCTCGAAGGTTTTACTTCCTTTTCCGTCATTCCCTTGCGTCTCATCAGCCTCAGCGGGCTGCTCGCGGCGTTGGCCGGTGCGCTCTATGGCGCCAAGGTGCTCTTCGAGGTGATCTTCTACGGCATTGCCGTCCCGGGCTACCCCAGCCTGCTGGTTGCCGTCGTCCTGCTCGGCGGCCTCAACCTGACCTTGCTTGGCCTGATCGGCGAATACGTCTGGGTCACGCTCAGCGAGAGCAAGGATCGCCCGGTCTATCTCGTGCGCGACGTCGTGCGCAGCGTGGCCCCCGCCGATCGGCCGGAGCCGGGCACTTCGAACAGATGACGCGGCGCATCCGCCTGATCGCCGACGATTACGGCCTGGCGCCCGGCGTTTCCGCCGCGATTCTCGACCTGCTCGATCGCGGCCGCCTGACCGGCACCAGCTGCATGACCGGCTTTCCGGAATGGGAAGCGGAGGCAGAGCGCATAAAACCGCTGTGCGGCCGGGCCGCGGTCGGGCTGCATCTCACCTTGACCGACCAGCCGGCGGTCACCGGCCGGTCGAGCCTGGCGCCGGAAGGCCGGCTGCCACCGCTCCGCGCACTGGCCTTGCCTGTTCTGCGCGGCCGCATCGACGAGCGCCATGTTCATGCCGAGCTTGACGCCCAGTACAGCCGCTTCGTCGAGGCGCTTGGCCGCCGCCCCGATTTCGTCGACGGGCATCAGCATGTGCATTTCCTTCCCGTCGTGCGCACATGGCTGCGCGCGCGGTTTCCAGAAGGCGCCGACAGGCCGGCCCTACGCGGCGGCCCGGCGCTGGCCGCAGGGTCGAAGGTCGCCGCGATTGCCGCGCTCGCTGCCGGGTTCAACCGTTCGATGCAGCGCGCCGGCTTCATCGTTTTCCACCCGCTCGCCGGCATCTATGACTGGCGGCAGCCCGAAAAGTTCACTGCGGTTCTGCAGGCCGCCGTCGAAGGGTTGCCGGAACGGGGGCTGTTCATGTGCCATCCCGGCCATGTCGACGAGACGCTGCGCGCGCGCGACACGATGCAAGGTGTGCGCGAGGTCGAATTCGCGGCCCTGGCATCGGACGCGTTCGGAGCCAGCCTGGCCCGCGCCAATGTCGCAATCATGGATGGCAGGGGATGAACGACGCCGAGCGGCCCCCGCGTTCGACCGGCAACAAGATCGTCCGCTTTGCCATTGTCGGACTGGCCAACACAGCCATCGACCTTGCCAGCTTCTTCCTGCTGCTCAAGCTCGGTGCTTCGCCGCTGCCGGCCAACGTTGCTGCCTGGTTCATCGCCGTCACCTTTTCCTTCGCGGCGAACGGCTTCTGGTCGTTCGAGCGCAATCGAGCCATCCGGCTGCGTGACGCATTCCTTCGCTTCGCCTCGCTTGGAGGGCTGATTTCGCTCGGCGTCTCCAGCCTCTCCATCGCCCTGTTTGCCGGCATCGCCGGAGTGTGGCCGGCAAAGATCGCCGGTGTCGTGGTGGCGGCGGTGCTGAATTTCCTCGCCGCGCGCTGGTCGATCGAAGGCCGGTTCTTGAGATAGGCGGAACTATTTTTCTTACGAAATTCCGGACGGAAAACCGCTACACACTTTTCCCTGGATTTCTTTACTCCGCCGGTTCCACATTGGTGTAGGCGGCTTCCTCCAACTCGCGCTTCAGTCGCGCTTCCTCATGGGTCTTCGGCGTGACGAAGCGGCCAAGCAGGAGATAGGCGACCGGCGTCAGGAACAGTGTCGAGACGGTGGCCAGCCCCAGGCCGCCGACGATGACCCAGCCGAGCGCGACGCGCGCCTCGGCCCCGGCGCCGCTCGCCAGCACCAGCGGCAAGCCGCCGAGCACGGTGCAGATCATCGTCATCATCACCGGCCGCACGCGGATGATCGAGGCCTGCTCGATCGCTTCGCGCACGCCAAGCCCGCGATCGCGCAGCTGGTTGGCGAATTCGACGATCAGGATGCCGTTCTTGGCCATGACGCCAACCAAAAGCACCAGGCCGATCTGGCTGTAGGCGTTGAGACTGGTGCCCGAGAGCAGAAGCGCGAAAATCGCGCAGGCCAGTCCGAGCGGCACCGTCGCCATGATGATGACGGCACTGACGAAACTTTCGAACTGGGCGGCCAGCACCAAAAGGATGATGACCAGCGCGAAGCCGAAAATGGTGATCATGGCGCTGTTGGTTTCGCCCAGCGTCGCCGCCTCGGCCAGAGGCAGGATGCGGCTGCCCGCAGGCAGCAGCGGCGTGGCGATCTCCTCGGCGCGGGTGAGCGCGTCGCCAAGTGCGAAGTCGCCACTGAGGTTGGAGGTGATGGCCACCGAGGGCTGCTGCTGTTCGCGCGACAGTGATGGCGGTACGGCACGTTCGGTCAGCGTGGCGATGGTCGACATCGGCACGAAACGTCCGTCTGCCGTCTTCAGGAAGATGTTTTCCAGATCGGTCGGATCGTTGATCGGATTGGTGGTCGAGACCAGCTTCACGCCGTAGCTGCGGTCGGCAATGTAGACGTCGACGACATCGTTGCCGTCGAGCATGGCCTGCAAGGTGTTGGCCAGTCCCGATATGTCGATGCCGAGGTCGGAGGCGCGCTCGCGGTCGATGGCCACGGCGAGCTGCGGTTGCGTCGGGTCGATCGACAGGCGCGGTGTCTGGAAGCGCGCGTCCTTCTGCATCTCGGCGATGATCTTCACGGCTGCGTCGCCGAGCGCCTTGCGGTCGTTGCCGACCAGCGCGAACTGCAGGCCGTTGCCGGCGCCACGGATGCCGAGGCTGTTGGGCTGTACCGGGAAGATGCGCACGCTCGGCACCTGCCTGGTCAACTGGCTGATCTCGGCCATGATCTCCTGCTGGCTGCGGCTGCGCTCGTTCCACGGCGCCAACGTCATCACCATGAAGCCGGAATTGTAGGAGCCGTTCTGGCCGGCATTCTCGAAGGTCGAGCGGATCTCGCCGGAATCGCGCATCGGCTGGATCAGTCTCTCGATCTTCTGCATCTGCTGCGTCGTATAGTCGAGGCTGACGCCTTGCGGGGCGCTGATGCGCAGAAGCACGGCGGCGCGGTCCTCGGTCGGCGTCAGCTCCTGGCGGATGGTGCCGAACAGCGTGAAGGCGGTGCCGGCAAACAGCACCGCGACCAGAAGCACGATCCATGGCGCGTCGAGGCAGGCGTGTAGGCCGCGCTTGTAGGCCGTACTGAGCGCGCCGCCGATGCGGGCGCCGATGCCATGGCCCCCTTCGTGGTGGAGCGATGCGCTGGTCAGCATGCGCGAGGCGAGCATCGGGCACAGCGTCAGCGCCACAACGCAGGACAATAGCACCGACATGGCAAGCACGAAGCCGAATTCGCGGAACAGGCCGCCGGTCTGGCCGGGCAGGAACGAAATCGGCACGAAGACGGCGACCAGCGTCAAGGTGGTGGCAATGACGGCGAAAAACACTTCCTGCGCGCCAAGCACGGCGGCGGCGCGGGGCCCCATGCCTTCATTGCGTCGTCGCACGATGTTTTCGAGCACGACGATGGCGTCGTCGACGACCAGTCCCGTCGCCAGCACCAGAGCGAGCAGGGTCAGGATGTTGACCGAGAAGCCGGCCAGATAGATGGCAGCGATGGTGCCGATCATGGCGACCGGCATCGACAGGCCGGGGATCAGCGTCGCGCGCCAGTCGAGGAGAAACACATAGATGACGATCAGCACCATGGTCACGGACAGGCCGAGTGCGATCTCGACCTCGTGCACCGCGCCCTTGACGAAGACGGCGTCGTCGCTGGTGATCTTGATCGACATGCCCTTGGGCAGGTTTTCCTGCAGCTTGGCGACGGCGGCCTGGACACCGGTCGAGATGTCCAGCGTGTTCGATTCCGCCTGGCGGATGATGCCGATGCCGATGCCGGTCTTGCCGTCCGAGCGCAGCGTGGTCTGGCCGACGTCGGGACCGAGCGTGACGGTGGCGACGTCGCGGATGCGCGTCGTGCCGCCGACAATGATGTTTTCGAACTCTTCCGGCGTGGTCACGTCGGCAGTCGTGCGGACGATCAGGTCCTGGTTGGTCGTGGTGATCGAACCGGCAGGCGAATCGAAAGCGACCGAGGCAAGGGCGGCCCTGAGATCGGCAACCGTGAAGCCGAGGCTGGCCAGCTTGTTCTGGTCGACATCGATGCGAAAGATCTTGTCGCGGTCGCCATAGACCTGGACGTCGGCAACGCCGGGCACGGCGGCAAGCTCGTCCTCGATCTGGTCCTGGACCACCACGGTCATGTCCTGGATCGACATGTTGTCCGAGGTCACCGCCAGTCGCATCACGGCGTCGGAATTGGCGTCGGCCTTGACGATGCGCGGCGGATCGGCGGTGTCGGGCATCTGATTGGCGACGCGGCCGACAGCATCACGCACGTCCGAGGCGGCGACATTCAGATCGACGCCGTCGTTGAACTCGATGGTGACGCGGCTCGAGCCGAACGAGGAAGACGACGAGATCGACTTGACGCCTGAGACGCGGGCGACGGCGCCCTCGATCGTGTCGGTCAGTTCGCGGTCGACGGTCTCGGCCGCCGCGCCCTCGAAGGTGGTGGAAACAGTGACGACCGCGCGGTCGACATCAGGCAGTTCGCGGATCTCGACGCCGTAGAAAGCGGCCAGGCCGGCGACCGCAATCAGTGTGTTGAGCACGAAGGCCATGACCGGCCTGCGGATGAACAGGGCGGTGAAGCCGGTCTCGCTGGCGGTGTTGATGGTTCCGGTCATGAGCCTGCGGCGGCGTCCGCGGCGCGCTGCTCTTCGCCGGCAAGGCGAACCGCGCCGCCCTCGCTGACGCTCTGGGTGCCTTCTGTGACCACCATGTCGCCATTGTCGATCTCGGCGTCGATCAGCACGGTCTCGGTGTTGCGCTGGATGATGCGCACCGGGACCCGCCTGGCCTTGCCATCCTCGATCTGCCAGACATAGGCGCCGTCCGACCCCCACAGGATCGCCAGCGGGCTGACGGCCGGATAGGTTTGCCCCGGAAATTTCATGGTGATGCCGAACGACATGCCGGCGCGCAGCGAATCGGCCGGGTTGGCGATCTTGGCCTTGACCAGCAGGGTGCGGCTCTTTTCATCGATGTGGTTGTCGATGGCCGAAACGGTGCCGCTATAGGCGTTGCTGGGATTGGCGATCGGCGTCGCCGTCAATTGCGCACCGACCTTGACGGCGGCGGCGAAGCGCTCGGGCACCAGGAAATCGACCAGGATCGAGGACCGGTCGTCGAGCGTGGCGATGGCCGACTGGTTGGTGACGTAATTGCCGGCCGAGATCGGCAGGATGCCGACGGTGCCGGCGATCGGCGCCAGGATCGACCGGCGCTGCAGTGCAAGTTCCGCGTCCTGAAGCGCCAGCTTGGCGCCCGCCAGCACCACCTCGGCGTCAGCCACGGCTACCGGGGTCGCGGCATTGGAGGCACGCAGCGACTTGACGCGGTCGAGCTTGGACTGAGCGTCCTGCAAGGCGAGCTTGGCACGGTCCTGAGAGATCACTTCGGTCTCGGAATCGAGGGTGGCGAGGATCTGTCCCTTTTCGACATGGCTGCCGGACTCGACCAGCAGTTCGGCGAGGCGGCCGGAGCTGTAAGGATTGACGGTCACCGAGGCGTTGGCACGGCCGGTGCCGATCGCCTGTAGGCGGTCGTTGATAACAGCCGAAGTGGCCGCCAAGGCGACCACGTTCACCCGCTGATTGCCGTTGCGGCCGTTTGCCTGCCTCGCGTTGGCGGCACCGGTTTCAGCCGGGGGCGTTGCCGCGTAAGCCCAGTCGATGCCCCAACGTGCCAGCACGTCCGGTGCGCCGGGATAAAAGCGCAGCCAGGCGGCTGCCGCCACCACCAGCACCATGAGTGCAAAAAGTATCTGTTTCCAGGCGGCCATCAGCACTCCGGTTGGTAAAACAATCCTTCCGTCTACCGGTTTCCCGAAATGAAGCAGACGCAGCGAGGCTATTGTAAGGCAAAGAAGCCGTCTCGATATCGCGTCTTTATGACAATTCTCCGGGTGCTGCGCACATTAAATATATGTAACGTTTGAGAAAATATGCGTAACGCTTCGGATCATCGCATATGCACTAACGCAGACTTTCCATCTCGCGAATGCGTTTGGCGCCTTCTGCTTCCAGTTGCCTGGTGACGGCGCCGATCAGCGTTTCGGCGACGACGAAAAGGGCCGCCGATGAATCCCATGCCGACGGCACCGCGGTTCGTCCGGCGATGACATGGCGAGCAAGGCGGGCGATCGGCGACAGCCACTGGTCGGTGAACAGCACGATCTGCACGCCACGCTGATGCGCCTTCTCGGCGAAGCGGAGGAGGCTGTCCTGGTAGCGCCTGATGTCGAAGATGACCAGCACGTCGCGCTTGCCCATGTCGATCAGCCGGTCACGCCACATGCTTTCCTGCCCGGCGAGGTGAAAGACATCCGGCTGGATGATGGCGAGGTGGGCGGCCATGTAGCGCGCCAGCGGATCGGTGAAGCGGCCGCCGATCAGGAAGGTCTTGCCGCGCCGGTCCGCCAACCGGGCGGCGATGTCGGCAAGCTGCTTGTCGGACAGGTGCCTGAATGTCTCGCGCATATTGTCGAGCGTCGCTTCCAGCATCGGCGACACGGTCCCGCCGCCGGGCGAGGGCGGATTGAGCGTCCTTGTCGCCGGCGATTGCAGTTGCGCCGCCAGTTCGTCCTGCAGGCTCGACTGGAACTCCGGATAGTTCTGAAAGCCCAACCGGGCGACGAAACGCAGGATTGTCGGCGAGGAAACGCCGGCTGCGGCCGAGAATTCAGCGACCGTTTTCAAGCCGATCATCGGGTAGAAGGCAATCAGTGTCTGGGCCGCGCGCCGTTCGCTGGCCGGCATCGTGCCGATGCGGTCGGCGATCAGTTCGGCAATGTTGGAAATCATCTTTTCCCCACCCTTGGCTCGGTCGATGGTCTTTTCCGAAATCGCATTTGACAAAGCCGGACAAACTGTATGAAATCATCCACAGGGACGCAATGAGGCAAAATACGTAACATACGATACAGCGCTCCCCGGGGACGGCAGAGTATGGAGAAAGCACGGCCCGCCAGCCTTGCATCGTCTGATACCGTAAGGGTGACGAACCCCGGCGGATCAAGCCCTTTCGTGCTGACCTGCGATCACGCCTCGAACTTCCTGCCCGCCGAATTCGGCACGCTCGGCCTTGCTGTCGAGGACCTGTCGCGCCACATCGCCTGGGATCCCGGCGCGCTGCCGGTTGCCCGCCGCATGGCGCAGGCGCTCGACGCGACGCTGGTCGAAACCCGCATTTCGCGCCTTGTCATCGACTGCAACCGGCCGCTTGACGCGCCCGACCTGGTGCCGCCGGTCAGTGAGACAACGGCCATACCGGGCAATGCCGGCCTGTCGGAAAGTGAGCGTGCCGCGCGTGTCGCGCTTTCGTGGCGCCCTTTCCACGATACGATTGCGGATATCATCAGCCACAGGCTGTCGCACGGTCAGGAAACGCGGCTGGTTTCGGTCCATTCCTTCACGCCGGTATACAAGGGCCGCAACCGGCCCTGGCATATCGGCATCATCCATGACGAGGATCGCCGGCTGGCGGCGCCGCTGATATCGGCGCTGAAGCGGCTTTCCGGTGTCACCGTCGGGGTCAACGAGCCGTATTCACCTGATGACCGAGTCTATTTCACGCTGGAACGGCATGCGCGCTCGCGCGGACTGCCCTGCGCGATGATCGAAATCCGCAATGACGAAATCGCCGGCGAGACCGGGCAGCGGAAATGGGCGGATCTGCTCACGGGCATTTTTTCGGATCTGGAGCCAGAGGAGGCCGGACACACCAGATCGCATTCAGTCGGAAAGTCAGTTCAATCGGCTAGCTAGGGCGGGATCTCATCCCGACCCGAAAACCAACAGGGGACACTAAAATGGCAGCACCGGGTTATACTGAAGTTGACAAGGCGGAGGACGTAAAGCACCTCCACAGCATGGGCTATGCCCAGGAATTGGAGCGGCGCCTCAGTCGCTTTTCGAACTTCGCCGTTTCCTTCTCCATCATCTGCATCCTGTCGGGCGGCATCAATTCGCTGGCCCAGGCCACCTCCGGCGCCGGCGGCATCGGCATCGGCATCGGCTGGCTGGTCGGCTGCTTCGTTTCGCTGACCTTTGCGGTCGCCATGTCGCAGATCAGCTCGGCCTATCCGACGGCCGGCGGCCTCTATCACTGGGGTTCGATCCTCGGCAACCGCGGCACCGGCTGGGTCACCGCATGGCTCAATCTGCTCGGCCTGATCACCGTGCTCGGCGCCATCAATGTCGGCACCTGGACGTTTTTCATCGGCGCTTTCGGCCCGACGCTCGGAATCGAAGGCACGCTGACAAACCAGATGATCTTTCTGATCATCATCACCGGCGCGCAGGCGCTGATCAACCATCTCGGCATCAAGCTGACGGCGAAGCTGACCGATTTCTCGGGCTATCTCATCTTCTTCGGCTCGATCCTGATCGCCATCGTCTGCCTGGCTTCCGCTGAGACCTGGGATTTCAGCCGTCTCTTCACCTTCAAGAACTATTCCGGGGACGCAGGCGCCGGCGTGTGGCCATCCGTCTCGAATGCCTGGGTGTTCGCGCTCGGACTGTTGCTGCCGATCTACACGATCACCGGTTATGACGCTTCCGCGCACACCTCGGAGGAAACCATCAAGGCGGCTTCTTCCGTGCCGCGCGCCATGGTCATGTCGGTGATCTGGTCGGCCGTTTTCGGCTATCTGTTCCTGGCCGCCTTCGTGCTGATGATCCCGAACATGGACGATGCCGCCAAGCAGGGCTGGAACGTGTTCTTCTGGGCCTTCGACCAGCGTGTAAGCCCCGGCATCAAGGAGTTCGTCTACCTCGTCGTGTTCGTCGCGCAGCTGCTGTGCGGCCTTGCCACGGTGACGTCTGCCTCGCGCATGATCTTCGCCTTCTCGCGTGACGGCGGCCTGCCGGGTTCGGCGGCACTCGCCAAGGTCAGCCCGACCTACCGCACGCCGGTGGCGGCGATCTGGACGGCTTCGATCCTGTCGGTGCTGTTCGTCTGGGGTTCGACGCTGGTTTCGGTCGCAGGCACTTCGGCCTACACCATCGTGGTTTCCTGCACTGTCATCTTCCTGTTCCTCTCCTTCACCGTGCCGATCGTGCTCGGCATGCTCGCCTGGGGCACGCCGAAGTGGGACAAGATGGGTCCCTGGAACATGGGGCGCGGCGTGTTCATGCTGTTCGCCTTCCTGTCGATCGTCTCAATGATCCTGATCTTCATCATCGGCATCCAGCCGCCGAACGATTGGGCGCTCTACATCACCGTCGGCTTCTTCATCCTGACGGCAGTCGTCTGGTTCGGCTTCGAGAAGCGCCGCTTCCAGGGGCCGCCGCTCGGCGACATCATTGCGGCGCGTCAGGCGGCCATCAAGGCGGCCGAACAGGCAGTCGGCGAAACCGGCCACTGACCTCCACCATCATGGCCATGGCCGGCATCGTGCCGGCCATGGTTTCGTTCAACTCATTCAAAGCCCAAGCGCTGGAGTGCCAAAGGAATGGCCGGAAATTTCTCGTTCGATCAGTTGAAGAAAGCGGTCTCCAGCGGTGAGATCGACACCGTGCTGGCCTGCATCGTCGACATGCAGGGACGGCTGGCGGGAAAACGCTTCCTGGCGCAGTACTTCGTCGATTCCGCGCATGACGAAACGCATGGATGCAATTATCTGCTGGCCGCCGACATCGATATGGAGCCGGTGCCGGGCTACAAGGCGGCGAGTTGGTCGAAGGGCTATGGCGATTTCGTCATGAAGCCGGATCTCGCCACGCTGCGGCGCATTCCCTGGCTGGAAAAGACCGCGCTCGTGATCTGCGACGTGCTCGACCACCACACGCATGACGACCTGCCGCATTCGCCGCGCGCCATCTTGAAGAAGCAGGTCAAGCGGCTGAGCGAGCGCGGCTATATCGGCTATTTCGCATCCGAGCTCGAATTCTATCTGTTCAACGAGACCTACGATTCGGCCCGCAAGAAGCACTGGCAAGGTCTCGACACCGCATCGCCCTATATCGGCGACTACCAGATCGGCATCACCACCAAGGAAGAAGGCGTCATGCGCCGGCTTCGCAACGAAATGGAAGCGGCCGGCATTCCGATCGAGAATTCCAAGGGCGAGTGGGGTCCGGGCCAGGAAGAGATCAATGTGCGCTATGCCGAGGCGCTCGACATGGCCGACCGCCACGTCATCCTGAAGAACGGCGCCAAGGAAATCGCCGAGTCCGAGGGCAAGGCGATTTCGTTCATGTCCAAGTACAATTACGGGCTCGCCGGCAATTCCAGCCACATCCACAATTCGCTGTGGAGCGCCGACGGCAAGACACCGCTGTTCTTCGACAAAAAGGCCGACTGGACGCTGTCGACACTCGGCCAGCAATGGGCTGCCGGCCAGCTCAAATACGCCAAGGAATTCACCTGGTTCCTGGCGCCCTATATCAACTCCTACAAGCGCTTCCAGGCCGGCACCTTCGCGCCGACCAAGATCATGTGGAGCGAGGACAACCGCACCGCAGGCTTCCGCCTGTGCGGCGAGGGCACCAAGGGCATCCGCATGGAATGCCGCATCGGTGGCGCCGACCTCAACCCGTATCTTGCTTTCGCAGCCCTGATCGCCGCCGGCCTTGCCGGCATCGACGAAAAGCTGGAATTGCAGAAGCCGTTCGTCGGCGATGCCTATCAGGCATCTCGCCTGCCGGAGATTCCGAAGACGCTGCGCGATGCCACCGACACGCTGGCGAAGTCGAAGATGCTCAAGCAGGCGCTCGGCGAGGATGTGCTCGAACACTATGTCCACACCGCAAAGTGGGAGCAGTTCGAATACGACCGCCGGATTACGGATTGGGAACTGCACAGAGGGTTCGAGCGGTATTAGGTATCGACGGTTCGTCGGCGCCCCCCCCCTTCACTCTTAGCCTCTCCCCGTGGGGAGAGGCTGTCGGCAGGCAGATGAGGGGCAGCGCCAGGCCACACGATTTTGTTGTAGAATACGAGGACTTACAAAATGACCGAGACGGTCAAACTCATTACCCCCGTCGATGGCTCGATCTATGCCGAGCGGCCGATTGCTACAGACCAGGCGATCAACGCCGCAGTGGAACGCGCCAAGGCGGCGCAAGAGAAGTGGGCTGAGACACCTATCGTCGAGCGCGGCAAGTACATGTTGGCTATGCTGGAAGCGCTGGTCGCGATGACCGACGAGATCGTGCCGGAAATCGCCTGGCAGATGGGGCGGCCCGTGCGCTATGGCGGCGAATTCGGCGGCGTCAAGGAACGCACCAACTACATGGTCGAGATCGCCGAGCAGGCGCTCAAATCGGTGCCGGCCTCCAACCCGAAGGACGGTTTCCGCCGCTATGTGAAGAAAGACCCGCTTGGCGTCGTCATGGTGATCGCGCCGTGGAATTATCCCTATCTGACCGCCGTCAACACCATCGTGCCGGCGCTGATGGCCGGCAACACCGTGATCCTGAAGCATGCGGCGCAGACGCTGCTGGTCGGCGAGCGCTTTCAACGGGCTTTCGACGGAGTGGGTCTGCCCAAGGGCGTGTTCCAGAATGTCGTGCTGAACCACGCCCAGACCGAAAGGCTGCTCGGCTCGGGCAAGATCGACCACGTCAATTTCACCGGTTCGGTCGGCGGCGGCCGCGCCATCGAAAAGGCGGCGGCGGGCACCTTCATGACGCTCGGCCTCGAGCTTGGCGGCAAGGATCCGGCCTATGTGCTGCCCGACGCCAAGATGGACCATGCGGTCGCCAATCTGGTCGACGGCGCCTTCTACAATTCCGGCCAGTGCTGCTGCGGCATCGAACGCGTTTATGTGCACGAGAAGGTCTATGACGAATTCGTCGAAGGCTTCATCGCCGAGACAAAGAACTATGTCGTCGGCAATCCGCTCGATCAGGCGACGACGATGGGACCGATGGCGCAGGCGCGCTTTGCTGACCTGATCCGTGAACAGAAGGCGGAAGCGCTGCGCAAGGGTGCCAAGGCGCACATCAACATGAAGGTGGCTAACGACAAGGCTGGTTCGCCTTATCTGGCACCTGAGGTGCTGACAGAAGTCGATCATCAGATGAGCGTCATGCGCGAGGAAAGCTTTGGCCCGATCGTCGGCATCATGAAGGTGCGCAACGACGAAGAGGCGATCGCGCTGATGAACGACAGTCCCTACGGGCTGACCGCTTCGATCTGGACGCGCGATACCGAGCATGCCGTGGCGATCGGCAACCGCGTCGAGACCGGCACGGTGTTCATGAACCGCTGCGACTACCTCGACCCGGCCTTGGTCTGGACCGGCGTCAAGGACACCGGCAAGGGTGCGGGCTTGTCGGCCATCGGCTACGACAATCTGACCCGGCCGAAATCATTCCATCTGCGCGAAGCCATCTGATTTATTGAAAGACAAAAATGTCCAAGCTGATCTCCAAATGGAACTACCCCACCACCGTCCGCTTCGGCGCCGGCCGCATCAAGGAATTGCCTGAGGTGCTGGCGGCCACCGGCATCAAGCGGCCGTTGTTCGTCACCGACCCTGGACTGGCGAAACTGCCGGTCGTCGCCTCGACGCTGAAGATTCTCGACGACGCCAAGGTTCCCTACGGCGTCTTCTCCGAGGTCAGGCCTAACCCGGTCGAGTCCAATCTGACCGCCGGCATCGCCGTGTTCAAGAAGGGCAAGCATGACGGCGTCATCGCCTTCGGCGGCGGTTCGGCGCTCGATCTCGGCAAGCTGATCGCCTTCCAGGCCGGGCAGGTCAGGCCGGTATGGGATTTCGAGGATGTCGACGACTGGTGGACGCGCGCCAATTCGGACGCCATCGCGCCGATCATCGCCGTGCCGACCACCGCCGGGACCGGATCGGAAGTTGGCCGCGCCGGCGTTATCACCAATGAGGCGACGCACACCAAGAAGGTCATCTTCCATCCGAAACTTTTGCCAGCAATCGTTATTGCCGATCCGGAGCTGTCGGTCGGCATGCCCGGCTTCATCACCGCCGGCACCGGCATGGATGCGCTCGCCCACTGTCTCGAGGCCTATTGCGCGCCGGGCTATCATCCGATGGCCGACGGCATCGCCGTCGAAGGTGTGAGGCTGGTCTTCGAGAACCTGCCGAAGGCCTATGCCAACGGCAGGGATCTCGTCGCGCGCGCCCACATGATGAGCGCCGCCGCCATGGGCGCCACTGCCTTCCAGAAGGGGCTTGGCGCCATCCATTCGCTGTCGCATCCGGTCGGTGCGCTCTATGACACCCATCACGGCATGACCAATGCGGTGTTCATGCCCTATGTGCTCGCCTTCAACCGTGACTCCATCGAGGAGCGTATCGGCCGGCTCGCCGCCTATTGCGGCATCAAGGGCGGCTTCGACGGGTTCGCCAAGGCGATTATCAAGCTGCGCAAGGAATTGAAGGTGCCGCATGCGCTGCCGGGCCTTATCAAGGGGCTCGACATGGACAAGAAACGCAAGGCGCTGATCGCCGACATGGCGGTGGTCGATCCGACCGCCGGCGGCAACCCGGTCAAGCTGACCAAGAAGGCGGCGCTGACCTTGCTCGAAAACGCCATTGCCGGCACGGTCTGAGGCGTTTTCCGCGCCGCAAAGTGATCTGAAAAGGGGCTATGAAAACAAGGGGGAGGATGACGGGCAAGGCACAAACTAGTTAGCCGGAAAAAGAATCGCGGAGCGATTGCTACATCAGGTTAAAAAGAGTTTACTTTTTCGCACTGCGAGCAGCCGCTTTCACAAAGCTTTCATCTGGCTGTCACATGAAAACGATACCGCATCGCAGGCGTCCAACGGCGTCAGTTCAACGGAGAGAACACATGTTCAAGTTCACGGGGAAAGTGCTTTCCCTTTCGGCCGCGGCGCTTTTCGCGTCGACGGTGATTTCGTCCGCGGATTCGCTGGACGATCTCGTCAAGGCTGCCAAGGCGGAAGGCCAGCTCACCACCATCGCGCTGCCGCATGACTGGTGCGGCTATGGCGATGTCATCGCAGGTTTCAAGGCGAAGTATCCGGAAATCACCGTCAACGAACTCAACCCCGACGCCGGCTCCGGCGACGAGGTCGAGGCGATCAAGGCCAACAAGGACAACAAGGGCCCGCAGGCGCCCGACGTCATCGACGTCGGCCTGTCCTTCGGCCCGACCGCCAAGGCCGATGGCCTGATCCAGCCTTACAAGGTGTCGACCTGGGACTCGATCCCCGACAGCGCCAAGGATGCCGACGGCTTCTGGTACGGCGACTATTACGGCGTTCTGTCGTTCATGGTGAACAAGGACCTGATCAAGGAGTCGCCCACCGACTGGGCCGACCTCTTGAAGCCGGAATTCGCCAACGCGGTCGCTCTTGCCGGCGATCCGCGCGTTTCAAACCAGGCCATCCAGGCTGTCTACGCCGCCGGCCTTTCCGGTGGCGCCGCAGCCGGTGAAGCTGCCGGCACTGCTGGCCTAGACTTCTTCAAGAAGCTCAACGCCGCCGGCAATTTCGTTCCGGTCGTAGGCAAGCCGGCAACGCTTGCCCAGGGTCAGACCCCGGTCCTGATCAACTGGGACTACAACGCGCTCGCCGGCCGCGACACGCTGAAGGGCAACCCGCCCGTCGACGTCATCGTGCCGAAGACCGGCGTCGTCGCCGGCGTCTACGTGCAGGCGATCAGCGCCTACGCGCCGCATCCGAATGCAGCCAAGCTGTGGATGGAATACCTCTACTCCGACGAAGGCCAGATCGGCTGGCTGAAGGGCTATTGCCACCCGATCCGCTTCAACGATCTCGCCAAGAACGGCAAGATCCCGGCGGACGTGCTGGCCAAGCTGCCGCCGGCGGAATCCTATGCCTCGGCCGCGTTCCCGTCGCTCGACGAGCAGGCTAAGGCCAAGGAAGCTATCAGCAAGAACTGGGACGCCACTGTCGGCGCCAACGTCAAGTAAGACTTGAAATCCACCGGGCGGCCGCGAGGCCGCCCGGTCCTTCCTCGAAGACGGTAGCCGGCGCATGACCGATCTCTCGCTTTCAAATCAGGCATTCGCCACCAAGCCGGTGCCGCCGAAGGAGGCGACCGCCTTCCGCTTGCCGACGCAATGGATAGGCGTGGCGCCGTTCTTCATCTTTGCCCTAATGTTCTTGATCCTGCCCACGCTCTATCTCGTCGTGGGAGCCTTCCGGAACGGTGAAGGCGGGTTCACGCTCGACAATATTCTGCAGCTGGTCAGCGATCCGTCGATCAGCAATTCCTACTGGTCTTCGATCAAGATCAGTTTCTGGTCGGCCATCATCGGGGCGTTTGCCGGGCTCGCCATCGCGATCGCGATCGTGCGCGGCGGACTGCCAAGCTGGACGCGCTCCGCGACCCTGACGTTTTCGGGCGTCGCCTCGAATTTTGCCGGCTTGCCGCTCGCCTTCGCGTTCCTGGCTACGCTCGGCCGTGTCGGTATCGTCACGACGCTTCTGCGTGACGTGCTCAACATCAACATTTACGCGATGGGCTTCAATTTTCTCACCACAACCGGCCTGATCGCGGTCTATCTGTTCTTTCAGATTCCCCTGATGGTGGTCATCATCGTGCCAGCCATCGACGGCTTGAAGAAGGAGTGGGGCGAGGCTGCGGCCACGCTCGGTGCCACGCAGGCGCAGTACTGGCGCATGGTTGTCATCCCTGTGATATGGCCGAGTTTTCTCGGTACGGTCATCCTGTTGTTTGCGAACGCCTTCGGCGCCATCGCCACCGCTTATGCGTTTGCCGGTCCGACGCTTAATATCGTTCCGATCAAGCTCTACTCGCAGATGAATGGCGACGTGCTGCACAACCCGCAACTCGCTTATGCCATAGCCTTTGGCATGATCGTCATCACCGGGCTTGCGAATGTCTTCTACATCTGGTTTCGGACTCGGTCCGAAAGGTGGCTCAAATGAAGTCGGGTAAGTTCTGGGCCTGGGTCGTCTTTGTTGTCGGGGCTGCCTATTTCTTTATTCCGTTGATGGCGACGGTCGAGTTCTCGCTGCGCATGCGGCGCGGCGTCCACTCCTTCGACGCCTATCAAGTCGTGCTGGGAGACGCGCGCTTCCAGTCAACTTTCCTCTTTTCAGTCATCGCTGCGCTCTGCACCATTATCCTGGGGGTGCTGATCGTGGTGCCGGCGGCATACTGGATCCGGCTGCGTCTGCCTCAGCTCAGGCCAATCGTCGAATTCATCACCCTTTTGCCGCTGGTCATTCCGGCAATCGTCATCGTCTTCGGCTATATCAGGATGTACGGCTCGAACTCGCCGCTGCCATTCTTGGCAAGCAATTGGGGTGCGAACGCGTTGCTTGTCATTGGCTATACGACGCTGTCTCTGCCTTACATGTATCGGGCCGTTGACACCGGTCTGCGCACCATCGATGTGCGTACGCTGACCGAAGCCGCGCAAATTCTGGGTGCGGGCTGGGGCACCATCATCACCCGCGTCATCCTGCCCAATGTGCTGATCGCGGTGTTGTCCGGCGCATTCCTGACTTTCGCCATCGTCATTGGCGAGTTTACAATGGCCAGCCTGCTCAGCCGTCCGGCTTTCGGCCCGTATCTGCAGAACATCGGCGCCAACCGTGCATACGAGCCCGCAGCCCTTGCAGTGATCGCCTTCGCCATCACCTGGGGCTGCATGTCGCTGATCCAGATCCTGTCCCGCTTCGCGCCGAAATCGGCGAACCGCCCAAATTGATCGAGAGAACCACGCCATGGCCGACCCATTCCTCTCCATCCAGCACGTTCGAAAATCTTTCGGCGCCACCACGGTGGTGGAGGATTTCAATCTCGACGTAGAGCGCGGCGAATTCGTCTCCTTCCTCGGGCCATCCGGCTGCGGCAAGACGACGGTGTTGCGCATGGTTGCCGGTTTCGAGGAGCCGAGCGCGGGCACGATCGTCGTCAGCGGCAAGGACATTACGAGACTGAAGCCCAACCAGCGCAATGTCGGCATGGTGTTCCAGGCCTATGCGCTGTTCCCGAACCTGACCGTGGCGCAGAATATCGGCTTCGGCTTGAAGGTCGCTGGCATGCCGAGGGCGGACATCGATGCCCGCGTCGCCGAGATGCTCGGCATCATCAAGCTGCCGCAGATGGCGGATCGCTATCCCTACCAGCTCTCGGGCGGCCAGCAGCAGCGCATCGCGCTAGCCCGCGCCATCGCGCCGAAGCCAAAGCTGCTGCTGCTCGACGAGCCGCTGTCGGCGCTAGACGCCAAGGTGCGCGTGTCGCTGCGCGAGGAAATCCGGTCGATCCAGAAGAAGCTCGGCATCACCACCATCTTCGTCACGCACGACCAGGAAGAAGCGCTGTCGATCTCGGACCGCATCGCCGTCATGTATGGCGGCAAGGCCGAGCAGGTCGGCACGCCATTCGAGATCTACAATCGGCCGGCAACCAAATTCGTCGCCAATTTCGTCGGCACGCTGAATGTGCTGGAAGGCACCGTCACCGATGCCGCCGCGGGCACGGTGCGGGTCAATTCCGAACAGGTCTCGCTCAAGGGCAAGCTCAACGGTTCCAAGTCGGGCGACACGCTGTCCCTGGCGCTGCGTCCGGAAGCTATTTCGCTGGGCCGCCAGCCTGGCCGTGACTCCAGCCTATCCGGAGAAATCTCCGAAGTGCATTTCCTCGGATCGGTCATCCGGGTTCGTGTCGGCATCGGCGGCAACACGGTCTCGCTCGACACGTTCAACAGCCCGGCAACGCCGCCCCCCGCAGTTGGTGAGAAGGCCGAGATCTCGTTTTCTTCGAGCGATATGCTCGTGCTGCACTAGGCTGCTGCGCTTGTTTGGAATGAATGGCTGTATCCCGGTTAGCGAAGGGGGAAGGATGCTTCCGCCCGCGTGGCATGGGCTGCAGTGCAGGGAAGTCCGCGTTTAAGCGCGCCCCATATCAGATGATTTCAATGTCGGTGTGGACGGCGATTTGTCAGGAAGCAATTCGAGGTATTTTCTGCCGGCTCGAGCTTGCCGGGCAATCAACAATTTCCAGCCGCTTTGCCGCTGCCAGAATCTCGCTTCCCGGCTATAAGAGGCCATGGTTCTTTTCGAACTGACACTCGTTCTGCTGTTGATCGCCGTTGCGCTGACGGCGCTGTCGCGGCGCGTGCAGGTTCCTTATCCCTCTTTGCTGGCGCTGGCAGGGGTGGCCATCGCCTTCGTGCCTGGCGTGCCGACCATCGAGATCGACCCGGAACTGGCGCTTGCCCTGTTCATCGCGCCGGTGCTGCTCGACGCCGCCTATGACACGTCGCTGCGCGATCTCAACCGCTACAAGGTACCGCTTGTGCTGCTGGCGCTTGGTGCCGTCCTTTTCACGACAGCGACGGTGGCGCTGGCCGGCTGGGCGATGGCAGGTCTGCCGATTGCCGCGGCCATAGCGCTTGGCGCCATCGTGGCGCCGCCCGATGCGGTTGCGGCATCGGCCGTGCTTGGCCAGTTCAAGGTGCCGCATCGCATCACTGCCATTCTGCAAGGCGAGAGCCTGCTTAACGACGCCACCGCGCTGCTGATTTACCGAATGGCGATTTCTGCGGCAGCAGGCTCCATTCTGCTGAGCAGCGCCGTTCCGATGATCCTGCTGTCCACGCTCGGCAGTCTTGCGGCCGGCTATCTGCTTGGCCGGTTGTCTCTGATGACGCTGGGCCGGATCGAGGACCCGGCGAGCGGCACTGTGGTGCAATTTGCCGGCACGTTCGGGGTCTGGATCCTGGCCGACAGGATCGGACTGTCGGCCATCATCACCATAGTCGTCTATGCCATGACGATCGCCCGCACCGCGCCGCGCCGCATGCCGGCCAGAAACCGCATCAGCTCTTATTCCGTCTGGGAAACGGCGGTCTTCGTGCTCAATGTTCTGGCTTTCGTGCTGATGGGCCTGCAGGCGCGTACGATCGTCGGCCGGCTTGCCGGGCAGGGGCAGACCGATGCGTTCGTCCTGGCCGGGACAGTGCTCGCCATCGTCATCGTCTCACGCTTCGTCTGGGTTCTGGGGTGCGGCGCGATCATCAGGTGGTTTGACCGTTTCGGCGTGGCTGATCGTCAGCGTGACGCTCCGTCGTTTCGTGGCGGCGTGCTGATCGGCTGGTGCGGGATGCGCGGTTTGGTGACGCTTGCGGCGGCATTCGCCCTGCCGGCTGAATTCCCGGCCCGCGACCCGATCGTGCTCGCTGCCTTCACGGTCGTCCTCGGCACGCTGGTGCTACAAGGCATGAGCCTGAAGCCGCTGCTGCGCCTTTTGAACCTCAACCCTGACGAAACGGTCGACCGCGAGGTTGCGCAGGCGCGTGTTGTGGTCATGCAGGCGGCGCTCGACATATTGAGCGGCAAGACATCGGACGCGGCGGCCGCGGTGCGCGAGCAATATGCCGCTCAACGCAAGATCGCCAAAAACCCCGACGATGCCCAGGCGGCGACCGAGTATGACCGCTTGCGTCTTTATGCGATCAAGAGCCAGCGCGACGCGCTGGAGGAATTGCGCCGCAATGGGACGATTGGCGACGAAGCCTATCATCGCCTTGAGGAAGAGATCGACTGGACCGAACTGGCCGCGTCGCCACCCGGCCGGTTCCAGCCGCTGAATACTTGAGGCATCGCACGCCGTTTTCCGGCGCACGGAAGATACCGAAGTGCTTCGGGATCGGTGCATGATCCCGGTCAGGGGCAAGGCTGGTCCAAGCCACGTCCATTCTCCTGCACATTGCAACCGCGGCATCGAACCGCTACTGCCAACACGAAATTGAGCCGGATAAGCAATGAAGCTGGTCAGCTACAACATCCAGTACGGGTTCGGCAGCGACGGGCGCTACGATCTTTCGCGCGCCGCGCGCATCGTTGCCGGCGCCGACGTCATTGCACTGCAGGAAGTCGAGCGTCACTGGCAGCGCAGCAATTTCGACGATCAGCCGGAACTGCTTTCCAGCCTGCTGCCCGACTATCACTGGGTCTATGGCCCGGCCTTCGACATGGACGCCAGCGAGCGGCATGACGGCCGCCTGGTCAACCGGCGCCGCCAGTTCGGCACCATGGTGCTGTCGAAACTGCCGATCGTCTGGTCGCGGCTGCATGCGCTGCCGATGCGCCGCACGCTGCGGCCGCTCAACACCCGCAATGCAGCACTTGAATGCATGATCCGCACGCCGGCAGGGCCGGCGCGGGTGTTGTCGCTGCATCTCGCCCATATCGCGGCCGAGGAGCGGCTGGAGCAGATCGACTATCTCCTGGCCGAGCATCGCCGGGCACCGTCCGACGGCGGGCCGTGGAGCGGCGTCGACGACGAGCCCACGCGCAACTGGACCAGCGGCGAAGCGGAGCCGGAAAACCCGCTGGCGGCGATCTGGATGGGCGATTTCAACATGGAGCCGGGCAGCGCCGAATATCGCCGCATCGTCGGCAGCACGCCCTACCATCGGGGTGCCGCCTATCTCAGCGGTTTCGTCGATGCCGCCGCTGTTGCCGGGGAGCCGGTTCCGGACTTCCACACCCATGTGAAGACCATCGACGGCAGACTGGCAAAGCGCCGGCTCGACCATTGCTTCGTCGGCGGCATGTTCGCCGGGCGGGTGCGTTCGATCGGTGCCGATATCGACGAGGTTGCGTCGGATCATTTTCCGTTGCGGGTCGACATCGACCTGGAAACGCCCGGCATTGCCACATGACGCTTTTCGTCTTTTTCGCAGTGCTTGCCGCCGCCGCCATGCACGCGATCTGGAACGCGCTGGTCAAGGTCCATCTCGACCGCTTCCTGTCGATCACGCTGATGACGCTCGGCATGGGCGCGGCAGCACTCGTGGTGCTGCCTTTCGTCGAAGTGCCGAAGGCGGAGGTGTGGCCCTACATCATCGCCTCCGTCATTTTCCACATGGGCTACCGCACCTTCCTGATCGGCGCCTACAAGGCGGGCGATTTCGCCCAGACCTATCCGCTGGCGCGGGGCACCGCACCTCTGCTCTCGGCCTTTGGCGGCATGTTCGTCGTTGCCGAGATTCCCGGCCCGTTCGCCATGCTCGGCATCTTCCTGTTGTCGGCCGGCACGCTGGTGATGTCGTTTCGTGGCGGCGCACATCTGGAAAAACTCAATCTGCGCGCGGTCGGTTTTGCGCTCGGCACTTCCATCTTCATTGCCAGTTACACGCTGTCCGACGGCAGCGGCGCGCGGCTGGCGGCAACCGCGCAGAGCTATGCAGCCTGGCTGTTCATCTGCGATGCTTTTGGCGCCTTGGTGCTGTGCCTCATCTTCCGCGGGCCGAAGGCGCTGCCGGTGTTGGCGCGCGACTGGAAGGCAGGGCTGTTCACGGGCGTGCTCAGCGGCGCCGCCTACTGGATCGTCATGTGGGCGATGACCAAGGCGCCGATCGCCTCCGTGGCCTCGCTGCGCGAAACCTCGATCCTGTTTGCCATGATGATCTCGGTCTTCGCTCTCGGCGAAAAAATGACCGGCTGGCGCGGTGCCGCCGCGCTCAGCATCGTCGCCGGTGTCGTTGCGCTCAGGCTCGGCTGATTTCGACCCTAATTGAGCACGGTCATCAGCTGGCCACGTCGTTCCGGACTGAAACGGATGACGACGATGATGCAGATGGCGACCACGCCTGCGAACAGCGCCAGGGCATAGCCATAGCTGCCTTCGGCGCTTTCCGCGATTCCTGCCTGATAGGGGCCGCCATAGGACGCGGCGAGATTGCCCGCCTGATAGATAAAGCCGGGCAAGGTCGCCCGCACCGCCCCGGGCGAAAGCTCGTTGAGGTGCACGGGGATGACGCCCCAGGCGCCCTGGACCGCGACCTGCATGACGAAGGCGCCGATGGCGAGCATGAACGGCGTGGTCGAGTAGGCCCATAGCGGGATCGACGGCAAGGCGATCAGGCAGGCCAGCGTGATGGCGTTGACGCGGCCGATCTTTTCGGACAGCGCGCCGAACGCCAGGCCGCCGACGATGGCGCCGATATTGGCGATGATGGTGATCCAGCTCACCGTATGCGGATCGAAGCCGTGCTGCTTCTTCAGGAAGGTCGGGTAGAGGTCCTGCGTGCCATGACTGAAGAAATTGAAGAACATCATCAGCACGACGGCATAGAGCGCGACACCCCAGTGTTTCTGCAGGGTTTCCCACATGCCCGGTCGAGCCGTCTTCTGCGCTTCGACGAAGGCCGGCGATTCCGGCACATGCGAGCGGATGAAGAGCACAATCAGCGCCGGCACGAAGCTGAGCAGGAACATGGCGCGCCAGCCGATCGTGTAGCCGCCGATCGTCTGCTGATAGAGCAGGCCATAGACCACCGCCGCCAGCAGATAGCCGGCCGGATAGCCGCATTGCAGGATGCCGGAGACCATGCCGCGTGCGCTCGGCGGAATGGATTCCATGGCCAGCGAACTGCCAAGCCCCCATTCGCCGCCCATGGCGATGCCGAACAGCGCACGCAGGGCGAGGAAGATGCCGAGATTGGGCGAGAAGGCGGCCAGCGCGCCGATCACCGAATAGCTCACGATGTTGAGCATGAGGATCGGCTTGCGCCCGTATTTGTCGGCAAGCATGCCGAAGAAGAACGCGCCGATGAAGCGTGTGGCCAAGGTCAGGAACAGCGCCTTGGAGACCGCGGGCACGTCGGCGTGGAATTCGGTCGCGATATCGGTGAGCAGGAATGTCAGAAGGAAGAAATCGAAAGCATCGAGCGTCCAGCCCAGGAACGAGGCGAGGACGGTCTTCTTCTGCTGCGAATTAAGGGGCAAATCTTCCTCCTCCACCATCATCGATGTGAGGAATTATCAGCCAGTTCAGGGAAGACCGGTGGTCACTTTTTCGCGCGGCTCATTTGATCGAACGCCCGCTGAGGTGCAATAAGGGGCGACCGGTGCCATCTGTCGATGAACTCGATCGTGGCTTGACGGTGAGTCTAGATTTCGAGATCAAACACCATCAGCCCGTCCGTGCCGCCTTCCAGGGCAGCGACCAGGCGTGCGCCGGCGCGCTGGTGCGCTTCATGCACAAGATAGGCATCGCGCGCGGCAGCATCGCGGAAGTCGATGGTGAAGCCATGGGTGAAGCCGCGTGCGAACGGCTCCGGGCTGACATTGGCGCTGAATTTTACGGCGTCCATGCCGTCGATCAGCTGTCGCAGCGCCTCGAGATCGGCATGGACCGCCGTGCGCTCGGTAGCGGCGACATCATTGCGAAATCTAGCGAAAACACAGTGCCTGATCATGTCTTGCTCCTCAGCGGCTAATCAGCCCGGTTTCCGGAAAACACCGCCGGCGGCAGCGGCTCGCGGCCGAGGACCAGATCGGCTCCTTTTTCACCGACCATTATTGTCGGCGCATTGGTGTTGGATGAAGGCACGCGCGGCATCACCGAGGCGTCGCAAACGCGCAGGCCCTCGATGCCGCGCAACCGCAGATCCGGTGTCACCACGGCCATGTCGTCATGGCCCATGCGGCAGGTGCCAACCGGGTGATGGTCGGTTTTGGAGGTGCGACAGGCATAGTCGAACAGCTCGTCGTCGCTGGCGAGCGACGGCCCGGGCAGCACTTCGCGCAGCACGTAAGGGGCAAGCGCCTTCTGTCGCATGATCTGGCGCGCCAGTCGCAGCCCCTTGATCGACATGGCGCGGTCATAGGGATCGGACCAGTAGTTCGGATCGATCAGCGGGTGGTCGGACGGGTCGGCACTCTTCAGCCGCACCGTGCCGCGTGAGCGCGGCCGCAGGAAGGCCGAGTTCAGGGTGACACCTGGATTGTTCAGCTTCTCGACGCCGGCCTCGATGCCGGATCCCAAGCCGAGATGGAACTGAATGTCGGGCGAGGCGGCGGTCGGGTCGGCGTACCAGAAGCCGCCGGTCTCGAACAGGCTGGAGGCCACCGGGCCTTTCTTCAGCAGCAGATATTGCAGACCGGCCCAGGCCGTGCGGTGCAGCTTGGCGTAGTTGTCATAGGTGTGATCGCCGGTGCATTCGGCGATGACGAACAAATCGAGATGGTCCTGCATGTTGGAGCCGACGCCGGGCAGGTCATGCACCGGCGTCACGCCGACCGACTTCAGATGGTCTGCGGGGCCGATCCCCGACTGCATCAGGAGTTTCGGCGAGCCGATGGCGCCGGACGAGACGATCACCTCGCGTTCGGCGCGCAGGATTTTCTTCTCGCCGCCCGGCCTGTCGACCACCTCGACGCCGATAGCGCGACCGTTCTCGACGACGATGCGCGTCACCAGCACATCGGTTCGGAGGGTCAGGTTCTTGCGGCTGCGGATCGGCTTCAAATAAGCGACCGAGGCGGAGGAGCGTCGGGCATCCTTCTGGGTCAGCTGGTAGTAGCCGACGCCTTCCTGGGCAGCGCCGTTGAAGTCCGGGTTGAAGGGGATGCCCATCTCCTGGCCGGCACGGAAATAGGCCTCGCAGATAGGCAGCGGCGAAATCGGGTTGGACACGCCGAGCGGGCCCTGGTCGCCATGAAAGTCGTTGGCGTAGCGCTGGTTGTTTTCGGCGCGCTTGAAATAGGGCAGCACGTCGCGATAGCCCCAGCCGGCGAGGCCTTCTTCCTTCTCCCAGGCGTCGTAGTCGCGGGCATTGCCGCGCGTGTAGATCTGCGCGTTGATGGACGAGCCGCCGCCGACCACCTTGGCCTGCGTGTACCAGAAGACGCGGTCCTTCATGTGCTTTTGCGGCACGGTCGACCAACCCCAGGAAGCAATGCCTTTGGTCATCTTGGCGAAGCCCGCCGGCATGTGGATGTAGGGGTGCCAGTCCTTGCCGCCGGCTTCCAGCAGCAGGACCGAATTGCTGGGATCTTCGCTCAGCCGGTTGGCCATAACGCAGCCGGCAGGACCGGCGCCCACGATGATATAGTCAGTCATTTCCTGATCCATTCATAGCCGTGGCACCGAGAGCGCGCCGTCGACATTGATGATCGAGCCGGTCGAAAAGCCGAGCTTGCCGCCGGCGAGCGTCGCCACCACCGCGCCGATGTCCGATGCTTCGCCCCAGCGTTTGGCCGGAACCAGGCCGCCGTCGATAAGGGCGTCATATTTGGCGGTCACGCCTGAGGTCATGTCGGTGCGGATGATGCCGGGCCGGACTTCGAAGACGCCGATGTTTTCAGGCGCAAGCCGCAACGCCAGGTTCTTCACCCACATCGAAAGCCCGGCCTTCGAGATGCAGTAGTCCGGCCGTTCCGGCGACGCCATTTCAGCACTGACCGAGGTGATGGTGATGATCGATCTCTGATCGCCTGGCGCAGCCAGCATCGCCTTGGCGACAGCCTGGCTGAGGAAGACGGTGCCGCGCAGGTTGATGCCCAGCGTGCGGTCGAAATTCTCCGGCTTGAGGTCCAAGAGGTCACCGCGCACCACGGCGCCGACGCCGGCATTGTTGACCAGGCAGTCGATGCGGCCGAAGGCGCGCATCGCGGCATCGACAAGTGCTGTATGGGTGTCGAGGTCCGCGATGTCGCACCTGACATAGGCGAATTTTGCGCCACGCTTGGCGATGTCGGGGGCAAGTCCGTCAGCGGCTGTTTCGGCAAGGTCGGCGACCAGAATATCGAAGCCGGCATCCGCCAGTGCCTGGGCGCAGGCGAGGCCGATGCCGCGCGCGCCGCCGGTGACGATGGCGGCGGGGCGGGTCATGCGACGAGGTCCGTCTTGCGGATGTGGTCAGCAACGCGCAGCGCTTGGGCTGCAATCGACAGCGCTGGGTTGACCGCCGCCGAGTTCGGCAGGAAACCGGCGTCGACGACGAACAGGTTCCGGTGGTCGAAGGAGCGGCAGTAGGGGTCGAGCGCCGCCGTCGCCGGATCGTCGCCCATCTTGATCGTGCCGCATTGATGCGACGGCGTGCGCTTGTCGAAGGGGCGCGACAGCACGATGGGATAGCCGCAGGCGCGGAAGTTTTCGCGCATTACCTTGTTCAGCCCGTCGAGCGACTGCATGTTGGAGCGCCGCCACTGCATGACGATGTCCTTGCCGTCGACCATGATGCGGCTTTCCGGGTCGGGCAGGTCTTCGCACATAAGGTACCAGTCGACGGCGTGGCCGGCCATGAAGTCGAGCGCGAATCCCGGCGTGTACTTGACATTGGCCCGCAGCATGTTGCCGTCGATCTTGCCGAGCAGTTGGACGTTCCCCAGCGGCTTACCGCCCTTGCCGTCGGACAGATAGTAGTCGTTGAGCATCAGCGTCTTCTGGTAGACGGCATCGTTGCGGCGGCGCGGATCGATCGCCAGCATGGCGCTGGAATTGTGGTTCATGAAATTGCGCCCGACCTGATCGGAGCGGTTGGCAAGGCCCTTGCCATCAGGAGACGGTGATCGCAGCAGGATGACGGCGGAATTGACCGCGCCAGCGGAGAGGATGACCAGTTTCGGCGCGACCTTTTTCAGCTCACCATTCTGCCGATAGTGGATGGCAGCAATGGTTTTGCCGTCGGTCGATGCCTCCAGGTACTCGACATAACAGCCGGTCTCGAGCCGGATGTTGGTGTCCTTCAGGGCCGCCGTCAGCGGTCCTGTCTGCGCGTCGACCTTGCCCTGGCCGGTGTTGGGAAACGCATCCCAGCCGGTCTTGCCCTCTTTCAGCCAGGTGTCGATGTCGACGCCGAGCGGCAGCGAGGCCGGATGCAGGCCGAGGTTTTTCAGCTCGGCGCGGGCGCGGGCGATCGGCGCCTCGTCGGGCACCGGCTTGTAGGCGTAGGGGATCGAATGGAACGGCTCGGTCGGATCCTCGCCCAGTGCACCGCGCACGCGAAACAGCTGTTCGGCTTTCGAATACCAGGGCTCGAATTCCTCATAGGAGAACGGCCATGCCGGCGAGACCCCGCCAAAGTGCTCCATGGCGGCGAAATCTTCCTTGCGGTAGCGGATCAGCACCGCGCCATAGAACTTCGAATTGCCGCCGACATAATAATAATTGCCGGGGTTGAAGGCGGCGCCGCCGGCCTCACGCCACATCTCCTTCGGCCTATAATGGCCGTCGACGAAGATCGAGCGCGTGTCGCGCGCGTGCGGCGTCGCCGGCAACGGCTCGCCGCGCTCGAGCATCAAGATCGAGGCGCCGCTGCCGGCAAGGCCGGAAGCGATCGTGGCGCCGCCGATGCCGGAGCCGATGATGACGATGTCCGGATTTCTCATGGCCTAAATCGCGTCCCGACGCGCTTTAGTTTTTTGTTTTGATGCATGTCGTTGCCCCAAAACCGGATCCACTTTTGGGCGACATACATCAGCGAATACGGGTCTCGGTCGCCGGATCGAAGAACACCGCCTTTGTCAGGTTGAAGGCGAGCGGCGTGTTGGTGCCCGGCTGAATGTTGGCGTCGGCGCGCAGCCGCGCCACCACGCCCTTGCCGCCGAGATTGGTGACGGCGAAGGTGTCCGAACCTGCCGGCTCGACGACCTCGATGTGACAGTCCGCGGTTGCGATGTGCGAGGCGTTGCGCTCGGCACCTTCCGGATCGGTCAGGGCTTCGGGACGGACACCGAAGATGATCGGCTTGCCCTGGAATGCCGACAGGCCCGCCGGCGCATTGGCCATCGGCAGGTTGATCGGCTCGCGCGCCTCGCGCTGCAGCACGACGGACAACGCATTGCCTGACGTACCGATCGTCGCCGGGATCAGGTTCATCGCCGGCGAGCCCATGAAGTCGGCGACGAAGAGATTGCTCGGGTTGTTGTAGATTTCGGCCGGCGTGCCGAACTGCTGCACCTCGCCGTCGCGCATCACGGCGATCTTGGTCGCCAGCGTCATCGCCTCGATCTGGTCGTGGGTGACGTAGACGATGGTGGTGCCGGTGGTGGCATGCAGGCGCTTGATCTCGATGCGCATGTCGACGCGCAGCTTGGCGTCGAGGTTGGACAAAGGCTCGTCGAAAAGGAACAGTTTGGGGTCGCGCACCAGCGCCCGGCCCATGGCGACGCGCTGGCGCTGGCCGCCCGAAAGCTGGCTAGGCTTGCGCTGCAAGAGGTGGCCGATCTGCAGCACCTTGGCCACCTTGTCGATCGCCTTCTGGCGCTCCGCCGCCGGCACGCCGCGCATCTCCATGCCGAAGGAGATGTTTCCGGCCACCGTCATGTTCGGGTAGAGCGCATAGCTCTGGAACACCATGGCGATGTCGCGCTTGGAGGGGTGCAGATCGTTGATGGCGCGGCCGTCGACCCGGATTTCGCCCGAGGTGATCGTCTCCAGGCCGGCGATGGTGTTGAGCAAAGTGGACTTGCCGCAGCCGGAAGGGCCGACCAGCACCAGGAAACCGCCTTTCTCGAGCTCGACATCGATCCCTTTCAGGATCTCGACCTGGCCGAAGCGCTTTCTCAGACCATCAATTTCCAGAAAAGCCATCAGATCATCCTTTGACGGCGCCAGCCATGAGACCGCGCACGAAGTAGCGGCCGGCGAGCACATAGACGAGAAGGGTGGGCAGTGCCGCGATCATCGCGGCGGCCATGTTGACGTTGTATTCGACGACGCCGGTCGACGTGTTGACGACGTTGTTGAGCGCCACCGTCATCGGCATCGCGTCGCCGGTGCCGGCGTAAGCCGAGGCGAACAGGAAGTCGTTCCAGATGTTGGTGAACTGGTAGATCACGGTAACGACGAAGATCGGCATCGAGTTCGGCAGCATGATGCGGCGGAAGATCTGGAAGAAGGATGCGCCGTCGACCTGTGCCGCCTTGACCAGTTCGGTCGGAAACGCCTCGTAGTAGTTGCGGAAGAACAGCGTGGTGAAGCCGATGCCGTAGACGACGTGGACGAAGACCAGGTTGACCGTCGGGTTGCCGAGACCGAAGCTCGTTCCGACCGAGTTCTGCAGTGTGACGCCGAAGCGGCCGAGGCTGCCGAGGATGGTCGCCATCGGCAACAGCACCGACTGGAACGGAATGAAGCAGGCAAACAGCATCAGCCCGAACACCAGCGTCGCGCCGCGAAAACGCCATTTGGTCAGAACGTAGCCGTTCAGCGCGCCCAGCATGGTCGAAATCAGAACGGCCGGAACCACCATCTTGATGGAGTTCCAGAAATAGCCCTTGATGCCGGCGCAGGTGAGGCCGACGCAGGTCTCGCCCCACGCCTTCAGCCACGGGTCGAAGGTCGGCGCCTTGGGCAGCGCCAGCATGTTGCCGTTCTGGATCTCGTCCATGGTCTTGAACGAAGTCACCAGCATGACGAACAGCGGCATCAGGTAAAACAGCGCAAACAGCGCCAGCAGCCCGTAGATGACGATGCGGTTGAGGGTCTTGACGTTGACGCCGCCGGAGGCCTGGCGGGCGGGAGTGGTGACGGCGCTCATCGCGGCTTCTCCCGCAGTTCCGAATAGAGATAGGGCACGATGATGGCGACGATGGTCATCAGCATGATCACCGCACTGGCCGAGCCGACGGCCATTTCGTTGCGCTTGAACGTGTACTCATACATGAAGTTGGACGGCAGCCACGCCGAGCCGCCGGGCCCGCCGCTGGTCAGTGCGACCACGAGATCGTAGGACTTGATGGCGAGGTGCGCGAGCACGATGAATGCCGACAGGAAGATCGGCCGCAGCAGCGGGATGACGATGCGGCGATAGAGCTGGAAGGTGGTGGCGCCGTCGATCTGCGCCGCCTTCATGATCTCGCCGTCGATGCCGCGCAGGCCGGCCAGGAACATCGCCATGATGAAGCCGGAGGCCTGCCAGACGCCGGCAATGACCACCGTGTAGATGACGAAATCCTTATTCTTGATCCAGTCGAAATGGAAGCTCGTCCAACCCCATTGATGCAAGGTCTGCTCGAGACCGAGGCCGGGATCCAGGAACCATTTCCAGGCGACGCCGGTGACGATGAAGGACAGCGCCATCGGATAGAGATAGATCGGCCTCAACACGCCTTCGCCGCGGATCTTCTGGTCGAGCAGGATGGCCAGGAACAGGCCGAGCGCCAGGCAGATTGCGATGTAGAGGAAACCGAAAATACCCATATTGGTGATCGACGTGTACCAGCTCGACGGCGGGTCTGTGTCGAAGGTCCAGCCCCACAGCCGCTGATAGGCGCGCGAGCCGGTTAGGACATAGGACGGGAAGGTCTTGGAATTGGTGAAGGACAGATAGATCGTCCACAGGATGAAGCCGTAGACGAAGACGATGGTGATGGCGAAGCTCGGCGCCAGCACGATCTTCGGCAATGCGTCTTGCAGGCGCGAGCGCACCGAGGCGCGTGGCCGCGCATGCTCCGGCGTCAGCTTGATCTGGCTTGTCGCTACTGTGCTCATGGGGCTCCTCCCGTCGACTCGCGGCCAACCAGCTTCGCGGATCTATGTTCGCGGATCTGGGCCTTCCCCGCCGGAGCGGGGAAGGCGTTTTTGGTGCGTGGCGCTTACTTGGCGTCGTCGATCGCCTTGACCAGCTCGGTCACGGCTTCGTCCGAGGTCTTGATCTGACCATGGACGAATTTGGAGACGACATCCTTATAGGCATTGGCGACCGCCGGCGGCGCGCCGTAGCCCTGGGCCAGCGAACCGAACAGCGTGCCGCCTTCATTGGCGGCCTTCAGGTCGGCGATGCCCTTCTTGCCGCAAGCGTCGAAGTCGGTGTCCGGAACGTCGGTACGGGCCGGAACCGAACCCTTGACGACGTTGAAGGCCGACTGGAAGCTCTTCGACAGGGTGGCGGTGGCCAGTGCGACCTGGGCGGCCTTGCGGTCGTCGGGAACATTGAACATGCCGAACATGTCGGAGTTGTAGATCACCGAGCCGTCGGTGCCCGGGAAGCGATAGCACAGGAAGTCGGTGCCCGGGGTCTTGTTGGCGGCGTGGAACTCGCCCTTCGCCCAGTCGCCCATGACCTGCACCAGGGCATCGCCCTTGATGACCATGGCGGTGGCAAGGTTCCAGTCGCGGCCCGAGAAGTTGGGGTCGACATAGGTGACGAGCTTGGCCAGATTGTCGAACGACTTCTTCATCGTGTCGGACTTCAGGGACTCGTCATCGAGGTCGTTGAAGGCCTTCTTGTAGAACTCGGGTCCGCCGGTCGACAGCACGACGGAGTCGAACATGGTGGCTTCCTGCCAGTTCTGGCCGCCGAGAGCGAGCGGGATCACGCCTGCCGCCTTGGCCTTGTCGAGCAGGGCAACGAAGTCGTCGAAGGTCTTCGGCTCGGTGCCGCCGATCTTGTCCAGGACGGCCTTGTTGATCCACAGCCAGTTGACCGAGTGAACGTTGACCGGCGCCGCGACCCACTTGCCGTCATAGACCGAAAACTTCTGCAGGGCTGCCGGAACGGACTTGTCCCAGCCTTCCTTCTTCGCCGTTTCGGTCAGGTCGCCCATGACGCCGGCGGCTGCATAGTCGAGCACGGTGTAGCCGAGCATCTGCGAGGCGGTCGGATAATTGCCGGCCGCGACCATCGCCTTCAGCGCGGTCATGGCGGCATCGCCGCCGCCGCCGGCCACCGGCACATCCTTCCAGGCATAGCCTTCCTTGGCCAGATCACCCTTGAGGACGTTGAGAGCAGCCGCTTCGCCGCCCGAGGTCCACCAATGCAGCATCTGGACTTCCTTGACGTCCTCGGCGTGGGCCGCGAAAGCCAGGCCCGACGCGAGAGCCGTTCCGATAAGCAGTTTGCGCAACATGTACTTCCTCCCTTGTTGCATTACACGACCGGCGGATGCCGCCGGGTTCTTCTCAACTCAGCCGACCCACCACCCGGTGCGCTGGCCGCGATGAAACTGGATTGTCTTTTCCTCGGTATAATCCTCGACGGCGCGTTTGCCGAGTTCGCGTCCGAGACCGGACTGCTTATAGCCTCCGAAAGGCAGCTCGGGATAACCTTCCATGAATGTGTTCACCCAAACGGTTCCCGAACGCACGCCGCGCGCGACCGACATGCAAGTGTCGATGCTGGCGCTCCACACGCCCGCCGACAAACCATAGGGCGTGTTGTTGGCGATGTGCAACGCCTTTTCAATCGATTCAAAAGTCAGCACCGAGAGCACCGGGCCGAACACTTCCTCGCGCGCTATGGCCATGTCCTCGGTGACGCCGCGGATGATGGTGGGATCGAGGTATTGACCGATATTGGAGGCCAATTGCTTGCCTCCGCTGTAGATGCTGCTGCCCTCGGTCGCGGCTGCCGCAACGTAACCGGCCACCTTGGCCAAATGGTCGGACGAGATCATCGCGCCGACCTTGGTTTGGTCATCGAGCGGATCGCCGACCGTGACCCTGGCGGTAAGCGCCTTGACGGTGCTGAGAAAATCGTCGGCGATCGCCTCGTGCACGATCAGCCGGCTGCCGGCATTGCAGCACTCGCCGGCATTGAAGAAGCCGCCGAACACCGCCGCATCGGCGGCCGCTTCGAGGTCGGCGTCCTGGAAGACGATCTGGCCGTTCTTGCCGCCGAGCTCCATCGAGACTTTCTTCAGCGACTGCGCGGCGGATGCCATCGTCATCTTGCCGACGCGGGTGGAGCCGGTGAACGAGACCATTTCGACCAGCGGGTGGCTGACCATCGGCGCACCGACATCGGCGCCAAGTCCGGCCAGGATATTGACGACGCCGGCGGGCAGGCCGGCCTGCATCAGGATGTCGCCGAGCACGAAGGTCGAGGCCGAGGTCATTTCGCTCGGCTTGACCACCGCCGTGCAGCCGGCGGCGAGCGCGAAGGGCAGTTTCTGGCTGACGATCAGGAACGGGAAATTCCACGGGGTGATGATCGAGACGACGCCGATCGGTTCGCGCAGGACGACACCCAGCATGGCGTCGCCGAGATTCGCGTAGGTTTCACCATGCAGCGTACGGGCAAGCGAGGCGGCATAGCGCCAGATGTCGACGGCGCCGCCGATCTCGCCGCGCGCCTGGGCGATCGGTTTGCCCGATTCCAGTGCGTCGAGCCGGGCGATGTCTTCCAGCCGGCCCTCGATCAGATCAGCTGCCTTGAGCAGGATCGCGGCACGTTCGGCCGCCTTCATGCGCGGCCATGGACCCGTTTCGAAAGCCCTGTGGGCGGCAAGCACAGCGGCTTCCACTTCGGCCTCACCGGCCTGCGCATAGTGCGAGACGGTGAAGCCGTGGCCGGGGCTGTTTCGAGCAATCGTGCGGCGGGCATCGACATGCTTGCCGTCGATCAGCAGCTTGTAGCCTTTCGGGGCTTCGGCCGCCTCGGCCGGCATGGCGATCTTCAGGGGTGCGTTCATATGTTTGCTCTAGGATCTCGAAAAGGCCGGCTTCTGCTTGGCCTTGAAGGCATCGACGCCGGCCTTCAGATCGCCGGTCAGGGCGATGAAGCCGCTGGCCAGCGCTTCGGTGGCGGCGGCACTTTCCTCGCCTTCGGCGACCGCGATCATCAGCTTGGCGGCTTCCGTCGCCAGCGGGCCGCGCTCGGCGATCTTTTCCGCCCACGCCTTTGCTTCGTCGTGTGCGTTGCCAGTTGCGACCACCCGGTCGACGATGCCCAGGGCGAGTGCCTCGGGGGCGAGAAGGATCTCGCCGCCCAGCGCCATGCGGCGCACCGTCTGCGCGCCGAAGCGGCGCACGGCGCGCTGCGTACCGGACCAGCCGGGCACGACGCCAATCGAGGTTTCCGGGAAGCCTAATTTCACTTGTGTTTCCGCCACGCGCAAGTCGCAAGCCGCAGCCAGTTCCAGGCCGCCGCCAAGCGCATGGCCGGACAGGACGGCGATTGTCGGCTGCCGCAGCCGCGCCAAGCGGTCGAAGACGCGGTGGCCGTAGCGCACCCACTGCACCTGGAAATCGGCGGCACTCATCTGCGCCCAGGCTTCGACATCGCCACCGGCGCAAAAGCCCTTGCCTTCGCCGCGCAGCAGCACGACGCGGACGCCCTCGGCCATCTCGGCCGCGTCGAGCGCCGTCTCTAGCGCCCGCAGCATCGGAATGTCCAGTGCGTTGAATTTCTCCGGCCGGCGCAGCGTGATGGTACCGATGGCGCCATCCTGCTCGAAGGTGACGAGAGGCTCAGCCACGCGCGCCTCCGAGCGAGGCGCCGCCATTCAGCGACAGGCCTATCGGTTGCTCCTGATAGAGGGCTGCCGGTGTCGTCTTGAGGTCCCTGGCAACGGCCAACGGAATTTCCGACTGGGCCAGCACATCCCGCTGCAGATCGATGCCGGGTGCGAGTTCTGTGACGACCAACCCCTCCGGCGTCAGCTTCATCACGCAGCGCTCGGTGACATAGGTGATGTCCTGTCCCTGCGCCACCGCGCGCTTGCCCGAAAACGAGATGTGCTCGACTTCGTTGACCACCTTCTTGACCTTGCCCTCGTGGTCGATGCGGATGCCGCCATCGGCCAGAGACAGCTTGGCGCCGGCATTGAAGAAGCCGGAGAAGACGATCTTCTTCGCCCGTGCGGTGATGTCGACAAAGCCGCCGGCGCCGGCGGTGACATGCGGCCGCGCCGACAGCTTCGAAACATTCACAGAGCCGTGTCGATCGATCTGCAGGAAGGACAGCAGCGAGGCGTCGAAGCCGCCGGCCTGGAAATAGATGAACTGGTGCGGCGAGGGCATGAAGGCGTCGGCGTTCGATGAGCAGCCGAATTTGAAGTCGAGCAGCGGCACGCCGCCGACCGCGCCCTGTTCGATCACCCAGGTAATTTTGCCGTGCTGGCCTTCCTCGAGAAGGATGCGCGGCACATTGGCGGAAATGCCGAACCCGATGTTGACGGCCATGCCGTCGCGCAACTCCATGGCGACGCGGCGCGCGATCACCTTCTGCACGTTCATCTCCGGCGTGCGGAAGCTCGACAGCGGCCGGAAGATTTCTCCGGAGATCGCCGGGTCGTAGGGTGTCAGCGTCGTCTGCAACTGGTCGGGCGCGACGACGATATGGTCGACCAGAACGCCGGGCACGCGCACGTCATGCGGTTTCAGCGTGCCGTTCTCGACGACGCGCTTGACCTGCGCGATGACGATGCCGCCATTGTTGCGGGCGGCGAGCGCCTGTTCGAGGCCGCCGAGATAGGCGCCCTCATGCTCGTAGGTGAGGTTGCCGCGCTCGTCGGCCGACGTGGCGCGGATGATCGACACCTGCGGCACGATGGAGCGGAAATAGAGCCATTCCTCGCCGTCGAACTGCTGCACCGAAACGATCGGCTCGCTGGCGGCGGCGTTCATGGCGCAGCCCTGGTGGCGCGGGTCGGCGAAGGTGTCGAGGCCGACCTTGGTCAGCACGCCCGGCCGCTTGGCCGCGGCTTCGCGGTGCATATCGAACAGGATGCCGGACGGCACGTTGTAGGCGGCGACCGAATTGTCGCCGATCATCTTCCAGATCTGCGGCGGTTCGGAAGAGGAGGGGCCGGACGGGTAGGAGCCGCACAAAGTACGCTTCAGCAGTCCCGGCTTCGCCAGATGGTCGATGCCTTTGATGCCATACATGTCGCCGGCTGCGATCGGGTGCAGCGTGGTGATGTTCTTCGGATGGCCTTCTGCGTCGAAGCGTTCGCCGATCGCGGCGAGCACCGCATCGGGGCAGCCGAGGCCGCTCGACGAGGACACCGACACGACCATGCCGTCCTTGACCAGGCCGGCTGCCTGCGCTGCGGAGACCACCTTGCTCAATTCACACTCCCGAGCTTAGGCTCGATTGCGACCGCCTTGCCTGATTTCGCGGTTTGCAATGCTGCTTCGACTGACGCCGATGACCAGATGCTGTCCTCGCCTTGCGCGCGGATGGCGTTGATCATGAACTGCCTGACGATCGTGCTGGCACCGATCAAGCTCCATTTGAGGCTCATGCAGCGCCTCCCGAACCGGCCGCCCTGTTTCGAATGCGGCGATCCGGGCCGCAGCTTTCCCTGACCACCAGATTGACCGCGCCGATATGGTCTTCGGCCCGTGTTGTGCGTGACTGGATCATTTTCAACATGACATGGGCGGCGCGTTCGCCGAGGCCCGCCGAGTCCACCGCGACGCTGGTCAGAGCCGGCATGTAGTGCTCGGCCTCGGCCACATCGTCGAAGCCGACGATGGCGAAATCAACTCCCGGCTCAAGCCCGCGCTTGCGCAGCGCCAGCATGGCGCCAAAGGCGACGGCGTCGTTGAAGCAGAGTGCCGCGGTCGGCGGTTCAGCCATTGCGAGAGCGGTTTCGAGGCATGCGATACCACCTCTGCGGCTGGTCTCTCCCTCGACGACCAGAGTGTCGCGGTCGGAGATGCCCTGCGTCTCGCAGGCTTCGCGAAATCCGCCAAGCCGCTCGTGATAGACGACGAGATCGGACGAGCCGCCGAAGAAGACCAGCCGGCGATGTCCCTTGCCGATCAGATGAGCGGTGGCGAGATAGGCGCCGCGATGATTGTCGGGCGCGATGACCGGAATGCGGCTCTCGGGAAGCCGGCGCATGGCGAAGACCACCGGCAGACCTGCCGTCTCGATCCGCCTGAAGGCGCCCGGCGTCGTGCCGCGAGCCGGCGACACGATGAGGCCGGCGACGCCTTGCTCCATCAGCGACTTCAGCACTTCTTCCTGGCGCACCGGATTTTCCGCCGTGTTGGCGATGAACGGCACGATGCCGGCCGACTGGAAGACCCGCTCCATGCCAACCGCCAGCTCCGCGAAGAAAGGATTGGTGAGATCGTTGATGACCATGCCGATGACGTTGGAGTGCGCCTTGCGCAGATTGGCGGCGCCGCGGTTGTAGACGTAACCGACATCCTCGATCGCCTTGCGCACCCTGCTCGCTGTTTCGGGCCGGATCAGTCCGCTGCCCTGGAGCACGAGCGATACCGTCGATTTGGACACGCCCGCTTCGCGGGCGATGTCGAATATCGTCGCCTTGGCCCGGTTGGCCATCCAGATGCATCCTCCCGACTGCAGGCCCAAAACTATTGGAACGTTCTAATCTCTGCTCCGCTCGTGAGTCAATCGGGATTTTTCCCGCGCCTCGAACATCGATTGTGCGTACTCAAATGGCATACTCCATAAGGCTTTCCTGTTGCAATGCAGCATTTCATCCTGCAGGGAGTTCGAATCTTAAAGGTCCTTGATTTATTGGAACGTTCCATTTAGTAGCGTTGTGAAGGGAGCGATGGATGGACATTTCCTTGCCTGGTGAGGGTGGCGGCAGCACCCGGTACACGCTGGTTGGCGAGCCCGTGCAGCCTGACATCGGCGCGCGATTTTCGCGTATCGCCTATGCCGCCGCGCACGTCGTTGCCGATCCGCTCGCCATGACCGATCCGTGGTCCAGACCGGTGATCGACTGGGAGAGGACGATGGCGTTCCGTCACCATCTGTGGCGGCTGGGCTTTCGCATCGCCGAAGCGATGGACACGTCGCAGCGCGGCATGGGCTTCGACTGGGCAAATGCGCAGGAATTGATCCGCCGCTCGATCGCCGAGGCGCGCACGGTCGATGGCGCCGATCTCGCCTCGGGCGCCGGCACCGACCATCTGGCGCCCGCCGCCGCCAAAACAATCGATGACGTCATCAAGGCCTATGAAGAGCAGTTCGCTTTTGTCGAAGGGCTCGGCGGCAAGGCGATCATGATGGCCAGCCGGGCGTTGGCGGCAGTTGCCAAAGGGCCGGACGACTATGTCAGCGTCTACGACCGCATCCTGTCACAGTCCTCCGGCAAGGTCATCCTGCACTGGCTGGGCGACATGTTCGATCCGGCGCTCAGGGGCTATTGGGGCAGCGAGAATTTCGAGGTCGCTCTCGATACAGTCGTTGCCATCATCGAATGCCACGTTGCCAAGGTGGAGGGGATAAAAATCTCACTGCTCGATGCCGGCAAGGAGGTCGCGCTGAGGAACCGTCTGCCGGACGGCGTCGTCATGTTCACCGGCGACGATTTCAATTATCCCGAACTGATCGCCGGCGACGAGAAAAGGCACTCGCACGCATTGCTGGGTATTTTCGACGCGATTGCGCCGGTTGCCAACGCGGCGCTGGCGAAACTGGCGGAAGGCGACCGCGCCGGCTTTGACGCGTTGATGGCGCCGACCGTGCCGCTGTCGCGAAAGATCTTCGAGGCGCCGACCGAGTATTACAAGGCCGGCATCGTCCTCATGGCCTGGCTGAACGGCCATCAGGATCATTTTGCGATGGTCGGCGGTATGCAGTCGGCGCGCGCCATCCGTCACTATGCCGACGTGTTCCGCCTTGCCGACCAGGCCGGATTGCTGGCCGATCCGGAACTGGCGGTGACCAGGATGAAGAGCCTTTGCACCGTCGCGGGTGTTTGAAGCGCGGAAAGTGGTTCTCATCATCGACGTAACAGGCCAGGAATGCCGGGCGTCGCTAATGTCTCCGCCACAGCCAAAAAGGCGCGATTGCCTCGTCTGGATGAAAAATGGGCTTGGTCGCCCTTCCCAGATCGGCAGGTGGCATTCCTGCGGGATCATGGTGCGTCAGGTCGAGAAGCAGCGGCCCAAGCCGATCCGGATCGACAGTTTCGGCCGACATGGTGTGTGGCTTGTTCTCGTGCGCAACAAGCCAGTGCAGCGCCTGGACCAGTCCCAGTCCCTCGGCTGTCTTGTGTTGCCAGAGATTGTCACCGACCGAAGACAGGACACGGGCCAGCGACGTCCAGCCTTGCAAGGTAAACATGGCGTAGTGCCTGGGGCGCGTGCGGGACAGTTCCCTGGGCAAGGAGCCATCGGCTGCGATCTGGGTTGCTAGTCTCTCCCGAGCATAGAGGCTGATCTTGGCCAGGGTGGCGCTGTCGCCAAGAAACGTGGCGATCGATGCCCGCTGCAAATCGTAATATGTTCCTTGGTTGCTGCTGCTGCAGAAGGCCGTCGCGGCTGCCGGCGCGGTGTCCAGCCATTCGCAGTAGGAACCGAGCCAGGCTCTGAACGCCTCGCGATCCTCGTCGCCCAGTACTCCTGTTCGCTCGAGCAGGCGTACGGCATCCAGGAAGAAATAGAAATCCTTCAGCTCGATGATGCCGTGGCCGGACCCTTCATTGTTGTCGTGGCCCGACCGCACCTGCGCATAGCGCAAATGCGGGTTCATTCTTGTCCTGGGATCGATAAACCATGCGCGAATGAGCCTGGCGGCGTGGACGGCATAATGATGCCCATCAAGCACGGTTGCGGCGAGCGCAAGCACGGTTGTGTCGTCGAAGACGCGCTGCAAGCGTGTGCGATCGTAGGTTTCGCTTCCTGCTGCATACAATGCCGTGCCGGGCACGCGTTCGCCATCGCGCCGGATATAGGGCAGGCCGTCGGGTCTGTCGGGGTCGGGCCACCAGTAAGGCGCGGGGTGAAAATAGTCCTGGGGATCCCCGCTGGGGGCTAGGCCAGTCTTGTCGAGCACGCTGAACGGACCGCGGGCGAGTGCCTGTCCGGCCGCGGTTTCGAGATGGTGCAGGATGGGCCCGTCCTTCACCGCGTGGGCCAGGGCGTCTTCGTCATAAAAGGCCAGGCGGGAGGCATCAAGCCGAGCGGCGACTGCCTTGGCGTCACATTGATCGACCATATCGACGATCGCCTGATCGCGGCTGACCAGACGCGCGACGAAGCCGGCCTTGCCGATCTCCAGATGCGAACGCCCTGAATCCAGGCGCGCCACCCAGCCCGCTTTCTGGAGCAGCCCGGCATCCGCTGCCCGGACCGGGCGTGGAAAATCCCAGGCGTCGTCGCGGTAGCGGTCCCAGGGGCCGGGAACTGCCAACCGCCACAGCATCTCGATTTTTGGCCGCCTTCCGTAACCATAGTTTTCGTCGAACAGTTGCGTGGTATCGGCTCGAAACATGATCTGCGGCTCTTCCTCGGCCGGCGGCTGGAAGCTCTGGTCCAGCAGAAGCGCATTGTCGACAATGCGCGCCATGGGCACCACAGCGTAGGGAAGGTGCGGGTTTTTCTCGATCGCGGACCGTATCCGCTGGAACGCAGAGTCTGTCAGGTAGCAGTTCCCGTCCCAGGGCATCAGCCATTTTGCCCTGTCGCGGGCAATCGCGAGCGCGGCGTTGCGAGCCCCATTGTTGTTCATCACATAGAGGTTCTTGCTGCGGCGGATGTGCGTTTCGTAACGCGCGGACTGTCCGCTCGCCCGGCCCTTCTCTGAGAATCGGAGGTCGCCGGCAACAAGCTGGTCGACGTCCCAGGATATCTTCCGGTACTGATCGAGTTCGAAGGGGATTGTATGAAAATTCTGGCGGCGGCTTTCGAGCAGGCCGATGATCCGGGCTTCCTCGTCGGTGTCGACTATTCGATTGACGATCCAGAATTTTTCGCAGGCGTCGAAGACCGGTTCGTTGTCCAGAATGAACAGCACGTTGTCGAATGACTGGCCCTTGCGGTGTCGCGGTTCCAGATCATTGCCGATGATCCGGACAAGCATGAAGCTGTCGGCAATCTGCGAGATCGGCGACGCCGTGTAAGTCTCGCGGGCGGCCTCGATCCGCTTGCCGAGTCCGCGCCGGTATTCAGCGTTCTGCTTTGCGGAAATGAGCGCGTTGCCCAATGTCGACCACGGCGACCGCAATTGCGTGCGCACACGGTTCAGTTCGCGATATATCTTCGGCCAGGACGATAGTTTTGTCCTACCGGACTGTGAACTCATGACGGCACGCAGGGAGACCGGATCCCGATCACCGCCTCGGGGATGCGCGCGGTTTCGCCAATCATTCCGACTTCGATCCTGGACCATTTTTGAGCGTGAGGCGACGAAGCCCTGAATTGTGCGACACGATCAATCATGGAAAACGTCTCTCGCATGTAACGTTGCGAATGTCCTGTTACGTTCTGCTGCATAAGTGACGGCAGGTTGCCAGGCAACGCCGACAGGACAATGCGATAAATCAAATCCGAAAACCACATAGCATGGCAAATGCCCCGGCATCGGCGATTCGCCTTCACGCAAAGGCAAGCTCGCAAAAGATGCGCCGGTGATCGCAATTTTCTTGGAACCAATCCTCCCGGCGCGCGACCAAGCGATGTGTCCAAACATGGTTGTGGCGGCCGCATTCGACCGCCATTGCATCGAATGCATGAGTTATCTGCCACTCCCCGCATATCGCCTCACGGCCCTAGCCTCGTCCGTCCTGCATTGTTGAACCCGACAACCCTTTGCTTACTATACGGTTTTCCAGGCCTTGCCGGCTGCTCCTATGCGTGCTTACTTGTGGTTGTTTTCATGAGGGGGATACAATCATGCGTTTTCTACTTGCTGCGGTCGCCATGCTGTCGTTCGCCGCCACCGCGGCTCTGGCCGATCCAGCTTCGGATTTCAAAAGAGCCGATCAGGCATTGAACCAGACCTTCAAGCAAATCCAGAAGCGGCTTACGGATGATTCCGACGGCAAGGCACGGTTCGTGAAAGCGCAGAGAGCGTGGATTGCGTTCCGCAACGCCGAATGCACGTTTCAATCCAGCGGTGACGATGGTGGCTCCGCGGCGCCGATGGTTGCCGCTGCTTGTCAGGCTGACCTGACCAAGGCTCGCACCAGGCAGTTGAAGGCCTACCTGAACTGCCAGGAGGGTGACCTCTCTTGCCCGGTGCCATCAGAATAATCTGGAGTGACAAAATGCCGAATTTCAAGATGAGATATGTGCTGATCGCGCTTGTGCCGTTGACGGTTGCCGGTTGCGTCAGCGCTGAGGATCAGCGCGCAATGGATCAGCAACAGTGCGCGTCTTACGGCTACAGGCCAGGAACCAACAGGTTTGCCGACTGCATGATGCAACAGACCTCACAACGTTCAGAAGATGAGCAGCGCTCATTGGATCGCATGGCCGCGCAAGAACAGAGAGACAAGGATCGCAAGGAAGCGCGTCGAAAGGACGACAGCTACATCGATCCAAGGCCGAGTTACGACAAGGACGGCAATCCGAATTTCGACACTCAAGGCAATTACCAAGGGTGTCACGGCGCGGGATGTTTGGTCGACAATCCAGACAATAACGATGACGATGACCAGTAGGCTGGCTCCGCGAGGCTCTCCTTCCTGCCCCCTATAGTCCGGACCTCAACCCAATCGAGAAACCCTTCGCCAACTTCAAGCACTACATGCGGCGTTGCGCCAGGTGCAGGCTAGAAGTCAACCCAAATGCGAACCGCTCTACCTCTGGCGAACAGCCGGGAAATGCCGATCCTGCACACGCGATCCGCGATTCCATCAGCTTGAAGGATGGTTCCGGAACTTTTTGCCGCAATGGCAGGTTCGAGCGACATGACGAAACTATCTGACCCCTGGCCCGCCGTTCCCAGCAAGCTGCACGGCGGCCAGGATATCCCGGAAGAGAGCATTTCTATCCATGCTCATACCGCAGGCAGACGGTTGACCGGCGCGATTTACTCCAGGTGTTCTGGAGGAAGAGCCGGGGCATTGAGCGCTGGAACCGAGCCAGCTGCAACGATCATCGAATTTCCCCGAAGAAAGTACCTGCCTCTAGAAGCGCTTTCGGATCAGGGGCCGTTTCAGGGCAAAGCGGGCGATATTGTCGAGCGTTCTTGGCACCGCCATCTCCCCGATGCCCTCAATGGCGCCCTTGGCCGCTGCGTCCTCACGAAAGCGCACTATCCATTCTTCCGTGAGGCTGTCCCGTTGAACAGTGAATCTCGAATTGGCGGTGTCTTCCGGGACCTGGACGCCCATATAATCCGCCACAGCTTCCAGATAGGGCCGTGGGTCTTGCTGCAAATCTTCGTAGACGAATTGACGACAATCCAGCCCCGCAAGTTGTAGGTAGGACCTCCAGAACGCATAGCTTCGATCAATCTGGAAATACGCTTGGCTGATGTCGGCGAAGCTATAAGGAACAGAGCGCGGATTGACTTTCCCTTCGTGCCGGCTCGTCCACACTCCAGACATCCTAGCTCGGTAGAACGAAATAGCTTGCTGAATTCGGTCGCGACGTTCCAACAAAATGAATTCCAAGCCGTGTTTTCTTCGAATCTCGAATAGAAAATCCTTTCCGAATTTCTCCTTACACCAGGCCAGATGGCGCGGAAACAACTTGATCGCAAACCGCCCGTTGTCGGTCGACGCTTTCTCGATGACCGCTTTTTCAAGATCATCATAGGTGCGGGGATCGAAACGTAGATAGGCCGGATCAAGCCATTCCTCCGACCGTCCCATCAGGCCAGTTGCGTTCGTCAGGCTTCCCAGCCAGTTCGAACCGCTTCTTCCCTCTGTAAGAATCGCAACGCCCCGCATAAACTCCTCACTTCACCTTGTCCCGGAACGCATGCCGCAAGGCCCGCTTATCTTCAACCCAAATCAGTGCTGCGTTCCCGCCCCAGGCCCAGGAACACCGTGCTCAGCTTATTGCCGCCGTGATCTTCGTTGCCATCTTGTCGGCATCACCAGGGCTTTGGCTGGATTCTAGACCAGATGACCACGCAATTCATCTAGGCCGCCGCATCGGCCGCCATCGTCATCGTGGGCGTGTTCGCCGTCGCCGACACGTCGCCACGCGATTGCTGCGCCTGCCCAGGAGTGTCCTCTGTCGAATAACCGTGAGGGTTGTTTTCGCCGCCATCACTATTTTTGTGAACCAATTCACCCGAGGCGCGACCAAGTGATGTGTCCAAACATGGTTCATCAAGGAGAACGTCTTATGTTTACTGTCTCGAGAAACGTCTTTTTGGCCGCCATCGCCGTTTCGGTGCTGGCCGGCTGCAAGACAACCGCTCCCAGGGAATGCGACAAGCTGAAGCCTGGCGTCACCTATAACGGCAAATGCTGCGGCATCGGCGAGCCTTGCCGCGAAGGCAAGGGCGGCGGCGACAGGCCGGGAAATACGCCTGATCCAGCGCCGCAATGATCTGATTGCGTGTCGCCCGTTCCGGTCAGCGCTGGGACGGGCGGGTTGCGCTCGAAAGCTCGCCAACGTCCAGCCTCCCCTTGAGGCACCGAAATCGTCCACCTCTGTGTAACGCGCGCCCTGGACGGCCCTGTGCCACGCTGTGCCCTGCTTATCCCAAGTGAGGCGTTCTTCCGCCAGCACCTCGACGCTGCTCATCCCGCGCGTCATGCCCACGCGCTTTGTCTGGCGAGCCGGCCAGCATGTCGATCCAAGTCTGATTTGTCTGGTTGGATGGTGGGCGTGACAGGGATTGAACCTGTGACCCCTGCAATGTCAATGCAGTGCTCTCCCGCTGAGCTACACGCCCATCCGAAGCCGCGCATACACCATTTTTGATCCAGCGCGTCAATAGCAGGAAAAAGGAAAGAAGGCGTCGTCTCGCCGCAGTGGCGAAGAGGTGCGGCGCCTCGCCTAGAAAACGGCTCAGGCCGCCTGCAGCATCTTCTCCACCTCGTTGACGAGGTCGCGCAGATGGAATGGCTTCGACAGCACCTTGGCGTCTTTCGGCGCCTTGGAATCCGGGTTCAACGCAACGGCGGCGAAACCGGTGATGAACATGACTTTCAGATCGGGATCGATCTCGGTGGCGCGGCGCGCCAGCTCGATGCCGTCCATCTCCGGCATGACGATGTCGGTCAGCAGCAGCGAGAACGGCTCTTCGCGCAGCCGCTCATAGGCGCTGGCGCCATTGTCGAAATCGCTGACCTGGTAACCGGCGCGCTCCAGCGCCTTGACGAGGAACCGACGCATATCGTCGTCGTCTTCCGCCAGAAGAATGCGTGCCATGATATCCTGTCCGAATCACCCGCCCGAGATTGCCGTTGGGCAAGCCCGTTAACCATCCTGTATATGAGGAGGTGAGGGTAAACATCAAGTGAACGCGGACGGCGATGATCCATATTTGCCGGGGGTGTGCCGCCGCTGAAATGCTGGACACGCGGCCTGCAAGGTGGCACTTTCACATCATGATGCACTGGTGTTTTCGGGTTCGTTCAAATTGAAGACGGCAGCCGAGGATTTTTCGGTCTTTCCACCCTTCGAAATCCGGTCGGGCGCCGAGCAGCGCGTCCCCTTCCTCTTCAATTCGCCGCATAGCGGCCGCTACTATCCCGAACGGTTCCTGGCCATGGCAAGGCTGGACCGCAACGCCATCCGCCGGTCGGAAGACTGTTACGTCGATGAGCTGTTCGGCGGTGCCGTGGCGCTCGGCGCGCCGCTGCTGGCGGCGAATTTTCCGAGGGCCTATCTCGACGTCAATCGCGAGCCGTGGGAGCTCGATCCTCGCATGTTCGCCGAGCCAGTGCCGTCCTTCTGCAACATCCGCTCGGCGCGGGTGGCGGGTGGGCTTGGCACGGTGCCGAAGCTGGTCGGCGAGGGGCTCGACATCTATTCCGGCCGCCTGCCGCTGTCGGAAGCCGTTGCCCGGATCGAAACCGTCTACAAGCCCTATCACGAGACGCTGAAGCGGCTTTTGACCCGGACCCATGCGCGGTTCGGTTTTGCCGTGCTGATCGACTGTCATTCGATGCCGGCGAGCATCCGTGTCGGCGACAGCGGGCTGCGGCCCGACTTCATCATCGGCGACCGTTTCGGCATCTCGGCAACCGCCGCCCTGACCGAGACCGCGATCGGCCTGCTCAGCGCCATGGGCTATTCGGTTGCCCACAACAAACCCTATGCCGGCGGCTTCATCACCGAGCATTACGGCCGCCCGGCGCGCCATCTGCATGCGCTGCAGATCGAGGTCAATCGCGGGCTCTACATGAACGAACGGACATTCGAGAAGGCCGCCGGCTTCGATGCGCTGGCCGACGATCTGACGCGGTTCTCAGCCGACCTGATGTCGATGCCCGACCATCATTTCATCGACCTGCCGCTGGCCGCGGAGTGAAATCGCGGCGTAAAAAAAGACCGCATCGTTTGCACGATACGGTCGAAGTCTAGGGAGGAAACGCCCAAGGAGGGCATGGACAGGAAACCCTGTCCGAGGTCAAGGGTATTGTGCGTTGCACAAATGTCAAGCGACCTTCAGGCTTTTTTAATTCACTCTGATGTGGAAATTGCGTTTCGACGACGCTTATGTGACATCCGGGCAACAGATGCCGTCGCGGAGAAGTAGTCGAACACACTTGTTTTGGTACGAAATTGGCGGCAGAGCACGGCTCGGACATGCTGCAGTGCGGGAGAATCAGTTGGACATCAGTGTCGATTTCATGCGCCGCATCGCGCAGGTGGCGGCGGCGGAGACCTTGCCGCGCTTTCGTGCCCAAGGCGCGGTCGCCAACAAGGAACAGGGCAGTTTCGATCCGGTCACCGAGGCCGATCGCGAGGCCGAGCGCGCTATCCGGGCGTTGATCTCTGCCGAGTATCCCGACCATGGCATTCTTGGCGAGGAGCATGGCAGCGAGAACATTTCGAGCCGGCATGTCTGGGTGATCGACCCGATCGACGGCACGCGCGCCTTTATTTCCGGCCTGCCGGTGTGGGGCACGCTGGTCGGGCTGACGGTCGACGGTGACGCCGTTGCCGGCATGATGGCGCAACCCTTCACCGGCGAGCTGTTCTACGCCAACGCCTCAGGTTCGCACTATGAGGGGCCGGGCGGGCCGCGAAAACTGACGACCCGCAAGACGACGAAGTTGGACCAGGCGACGCTGTTCACCACCACGCCGGCGCTATTCAAAGGCGAAGCGCGCAACCGTTACGATGCATTCGAAAGACAGATCCAACTCGCCCGCTATGGCGCCGATTGCTATGCCTTCGCCATGATCGCTTCGGGAAGCGTCGATATCGTCGCCGATCCCGGTTTGAAGCCATACGACATCGTGGCGCTGATCCCGATCATCGAGAAGGCAGGCGGTGTGGTCACCACATTCGATGGGGGGCCGGCGGAAAAGGGCGGCGATGTCCTGGCGGCTGCAACGCCGGAACTCCACGCAGCTGCCATGGCCGCCTTGCGCGGCTGACCAGCGACCGGCGGCCGTCAGGCCGTGGGGTCGTCGCTGCCGGGAATGAAAGCGTCGAAGGCGGCGAGCAACTGCTCGCGGTACAGATCTGCTTCCTGCAGGATTTCGTGGCGGGAGCCGTCTATCATCAGCAATGAACCGAGCCGCAGACGCCTGGCGTAGGCTTCGACAGCCCTGGTCGAGACGACCTGGTCGGCGCCGGCGGCGATGATCAGCAGCGGGACCTGGATCCGGGCCATGAAGTCGGGGTCGCTGACGGCTTCCGAAGCTTTCGCGGCTGCCCGCAGCCAACGGATCGTCGGCCCGCCAAGCGCCAGTTGCGGGTATTCTTCATAGATCCGTGTGTTGCGCCGATAGCGTTCCGGGTCCGATGTCAGCTTGTTGGTCTCGAAAGGGGCCGTTACCCTCGGCCGCGGACCCCAGGCGGCATAGAGCCGGCCGAGGCCAAGAGCGCAGAACAGGGAACAGACGCGGCGAACCGTCGAGATCGAGACCGGCAGGTCGGGCAGCGTCAGGAAGGGCGCGATCAGCACCATGCGCCGGACGCGGTTCACCATCGACGGCGCGGCCAGCAGGGTGATCAATGCGCCTGCCGAATGGGCCAGGATGTAGTAGGGTCCGCGGCAATCGGGCAGCACGATCTCCTCGAAGAACTGTTCGAGGTCGGCGGTGTAGTCGCGGAAGCTGCTGACGTAGCCGCGCTGGCGATCGCGGATCAGCCGGTCTGAATCGCCCTGGCCGCGCCAGTCGAGCGTGGCGATGCCAAAGCCACGATCGGCAAGGTTGCGGATGGTTTCGAAATATTTCTCGATGCACTCGTTGCGGCCGGTGAGCAGGACCACGGTGCCCTTCATCGGGCGAGCGACCGCGCCGAACAGGCCGTAGCGGATATTCTTGCGGTCACGCGTGGTGAAGAAGCCGCCGGCGGCGTTTTCCGGCCGCGGATTGCCCTCGATTTCGTGAAAAAGGGAGTTTTCGGTGAAAAGATCCGTCATTCGGCGCTTCGTGCTCGGCGTCTCGCATGCCCGCCTGCGCTGGCCGGCTCCGCTAAGGTGATAGACGCCCATGCGCCAAAAGCCAAGGAATTCCCGGTGACTGACTGGGCTGCAACAGGGAAGGCCGGAAGCCGCTTGAAAGCGTGCTTCCGGCCTCTGTCGATCCGGGAGGAAGGGACGTTACACCCGGTCGGCCTCGTTGCGGTGCCTGTTGTGCAATCGGCGCCGCCAGTCCTTGATCCTGGAATGGACCTTAGCGCCGGCTGCCTGAACGCGCGCCGAAGTGCCGGTTCATCTGCCGTTCATCAAGGGTCCGGCCGCCGTGGCTTTTGCCGCCAGGTGAAATCTTGAAATGCTTTCCAGCGCTCCCCAAATGTCTCGTGCGGTCGCCAATGTCGGGGCCGCTGGCCCACCCGAAACGCCGCTCAAGGGTTTCGCACCGGCCATACGCAAACCATGTTGCTCAACAGGAGAACACCTCATGCGTCACGTTGATTTTTCCCCGCTTTATCGCTCGACCGTCGGCTTCGATCGTCTGTTCACGATGCTCGATTCGCTTGCGCAGCCGGATGGCGCGCAGACCTACCCGCCCTACAACATCGAGCGCACCGGTGAGGATTCCTACCGGATCTCGATGGCGGTTGCCGGCTTCTCTGACGAGGAAATCTCGATCGAAGCCCATCGCAACGTGCTGACCGTCAAGGGTGAGCGCAAGGACGAGGGCACCGGCGAAGGCTCTGAACTGCTCTATCGCGGCATTGCCTCGAGAGCCTTCGAACGCCGCTTCCAGCTTGCCGACCACGTCGAAGTTGTCGGTGCTTCGCTGAAGAACGGCCTGCTGTTCGTCGACCTCAAGCGCAACATCCCCGAGGAGCTGAAGCCGCGCAAGATCGCCATTACGGCGTCTTCGGCCAAGGCCAAGCAGATCGAGGCCAAGACCGCTGCCTAAAGTACAAGTCTCCTCCCGAGACGGAAGCGGCGCCGAAAGGCGCCGCTTTTTTGTTGTCGGGGATTTCGGTATCAGGCGATCAGCTGGCCAAAACGGTCGACCTCATCGGCCGTCGTCGCGAAGCTGGTGACGAAGCGATACAGCAACTCGTCCTCGCTGATGTGGCCGTCAAAGCCGTGCGGCTTGTGCCAATCATAGAACGCCGCACCCGCTGCCTGCAGCTTTTCAGCTTCGGCTTTCTTGATCACTGCGAAAACCTCGTTTGCCTGCGGCAGCCATGCCAGCTTGGCCGTGGCCGAATCCTCGATCGCGGCGGCAAGGCGTGCGGCCATGGCGTTGGCGTGGCGGGCGGTGTCCAGCCACAATCCGTCTTTGAAATAGGCCTCGAACTGCGCCGCGACGAAGCGCGATTTCGAAAACAGCTGGGCGGCGCGCTTGCGCAGGAACGCCAATTCCCTGGCACGATCAAGATCGAACAGCACGATCGCTTCGGCGCACCAGCAGCCATTCTTGGTGCCGCCGAAGGACAGGATGTCGACGCCGCGTTTCCAGGTCATTTCGGCTGGCGACGTGTCGAGCGCGACCAGCGCATTGGCAAAGCGGGCGCCGTCCATGTGCAAGGGCACCGAATATCGTTTGGCGATCGCCGCGATCGTCTCGATCTCATCCAGGCCGTAGATAGTGCCGACCTCGGTCGACTGGGTGATCGAAACGGCCATCGGCCGTCCCCAATGGACGATTTCCGGTGCGAAACGGCCGATGGTCCTTTCCAGATTGTGCGGATCGATCTTGCCCAGCGCGCCATCGATCTCATGCAGGCGTGAGCCGCCGGAAAAATACACCGGCGCGCCGCATTCGTCCTCGATGACATGCGATTCGCGATGAGCAAAGGAAATGCCGCCCGGCTTGTTGTAAGCGGTCAGCGCCAGCGAGTTGGCGGCCGTGCCGGTGGCGACGAAGAACACCGCGACCTCGCGTTCGAAAATCTCGCTGAAGCGCTGGTAGACTGCCTGGTCGAGCGCTCCGTCGCCATAGGCGGTGGAAAAGCCGCCGGCATTGGCCGACAGGCCGGCGGCAATGTTGGGGTGGGCGCCTGCCCAATTGTCGGAAGCGAAGAACATGCATCTGCCTATGTCTTGGGAGAACGGGGGGTTGGGGAAAATCAGACTGAAGTTGACCGGTTTCGCGTGCTGATCGCAAGGGCCAGGCGCCGGAAAAACGGTAAAGCCAGCCAACGGGCAAAGCCCAAGCCGACGACTGAAGCTTACGTTTTTCCTCAGCTTCACGACATTTTCTGTCGCGAATGCCCCAAGTTTTTTGCAAATCGGTCTTGTGTGCGTCCGGGATTTCTGCCATAAAAATTTAGGACAGTAGTGCTGTCTTATTTTGTCGCACAAAACGAGCTGGATTGGCGTATCATTTGGGCCTCTCCGGCTGTTGCCGCGAGCGACAGGTGGACAGCCAGACTCTGGCCTGTACGATTACCGGATGCGATCCATGCGGAAAGCCGCCTGGTTCGACAGGATTTCGCAAGACGTGCCACAAGGATCAGGGTGAGCCAAGCGCTTGCCGAGGCAAACCAGCGCCTGAATGGCTGGGAAGGAGGACAGGAGATGACGGACATGACGCACTCTGCGACGAACGGCCAGGCCGCGCAGACGAAAGCGGCAACCGTCAAAACCACCTTGCGATCCAATATTGGCCGAAGCGCCAACGGATTTTCCGCCCAGGGCCTCTACGATCCGCGCAACGAGCATGACGCCTGCGGCGTCGGCTTCATCGTCAACATGAAGGGCGTGAAGTCGCATCAGATCGTCGAGGACGGGCTGGCTGTGCTCGAAAACCTGACGCATCGCGGCGCTGTCGGCGCCGATCCGCTGGTCGGCGATGGCGCCGGCGTACTGGTGCAGCTTCCCGACCAGTTCTTCCGTGAGGAGATGGCAGCCCAGGGCATCGAGCTGCCGCCGGCGGGCCAGTACGGCGTCGGACACTGGTTCATGCCGCAGGACGCGGCCCTTCGCGCCCATATCGAGGACATCATTGCCGAATCGGCGCAATCCGAGGGACTTCCGCTCATCGGTTTCCGTGACGTGCCCGTCGACAATTCGTCGCTGTCGAAGGCGCCCGACATCGTGGCATCCGAGCCGTTCCATCGGCAGATCTTCATCGGCCGCACGCCAGACATTACCGATGACGAGGAATACGAGGCCAGGCTCTATCTGCTGCGCAAGGTCATCTCGGGCCGCATCTATGCCGAGAACGACAACAAGGACATCGGCGCCTATTGCGTGTCGCTGTCGGCGCGCACCATCGTCTACAAGGGCATGTTCCTGGCTTATCAGGTCGGGGCCTACTACAAGGACCTCAAGGACCCGCGCTTCGAAACCGCGCTGATCCTCGTCCACCAGCGCTTCTCGACCAACACGTTCCCGTCATGGAAGCTGGCGCATCCCTACCGCATGGTCGCCCACAATGGCGAGATCAACACCGTGCGCGGCAACAACAACTGGATGGCTGCGCGCCAGGCGTCGGTCGATTCCGAACTGTTCGGCAACAACATCTCGAAGCTGTGGCCGATTTCCTATGACGGCCAATCCGACACCGCCTGCTTCGACAATGCGCTCGAGTTCCTGTTCCAGGGCGGGTACAGGCTCAGCCATGCCATGATGATGCTGATCCCAGAAGCCTGGGCCGGCAACAAGCTCATGGATGCCGATCGCAAGGCCTTCTACGAATACCATGCGGCATTGATGGAGCCGTGGGACGGACCGGCGGCGGTGGTCTTCACCGATGGCCGCCAGATCGGCGCCACGCTCGACCGCAATGGCTTGCGCCCGGCACGCTACATCGTCACCGACGATGACCGCGTCATCATGGCCTCGGAAGCCGGCGTGCTGCCGGTGCCGGAGGAGAAGATCGTCAAGAAGTGGCGGCTGCAGCCTGGCCGCATGCTTCTGATCGACCTGGAGAAGGGGCGCATCGTCTCCGACGAGGAGCTCAAGTCGGAGATCGCGACCAAGCATCCCTACAAGACCTGGCTCGCCAACACGCAGCTGATCCTCGAAGATCTGAAGCCGGTCGAACCGCGCGCGTTGCGCAAGGATGTCAGCCTGCTCGATCGCCAGCAGGCATTCGGCTACAGCCAGGAGGACACCAAGCTGTTGATGTCGCCTATGGCGACGACAGGCCAGGAAGCGGTAGGCTCGATGGGCACCGACACGCCGATCTCGGCGATGTCGGACAAGTCGAAGCTGCTCTACACCTATTTCAAGCAGAACTTCGCCCAGGTCACCAACCCGCCGATCGACCCGATCCGCGAGGAGCTGGTGATGAGCCTGGTGTCCTTCATCGGGCCGCGGCCCAACATCTTCGACCTTGTCGGCAATTCGCGCCGTAAGCGGCTCGAAGTGCGCCAGCCGATCCTGACCAATGGCGATCTCGAAAAGATCCGCTCCATCGGCCACACCGAGGACCGTTTCGACACCAAGACGATCGACATCACCTATGGCTCCGCCGAAGGCGCCGCGGGCATGCAGGGCGCCATCGATCGGTTGTGCGAGCGGGCGGAGGCGGCGGTTGCCGGCGGCTACAACATCATCATTCTGTCCGACCGCCAGGTCGGGCCCGACCGCATCGCCATCCCGGCGCTGCTGGCGACGGCGGCGGTCCATCATCACCTGATCCGCAAGGGGCTGCGCACCTCGGTCGGCCTCGTCGTCGAATCCGGCGAGCCGCGCGAAGTGCATCATTTCTGCTGCCTCGCCGGCTATGGCGCCGAGGCGATCAATCCCTACCTCGCCTTCGACACGCTGCTCGACATGCACAAGCGCGGCGAACTGCCGAAGGAAGTGGACGCCTACGAAGTCGTCTCGCGCTACATCAAGTCGATCGGCAAGGGCATCCTCAAGGTGATGTCCAAGATGGGCATCTCGACCTACCAGTCCTATTGCGGCGCGCAGATTTTCGACGCCATCGGCCTGAAGACCGATTTCGTGCAGCAATACTTCACCGGCACCGCGACGCTGATCGAAGGCGTCGGCCTGGACGAGATCGCGGCCGAGACGCTCAGCCGCCACAATGACGGTTTCGGCAACGACCCCGTGCTGCGCAACAGCCTCGAGGTCGGCGGCGAATACATGTTCCGCATGCGCGGCGAGGCGCATATCTGGTCGCCAGATGCTGTCGCCACCTTGCAGCACGCCGTGCGCCAGGGATCGTGGGAAACCTTCAAGGACTATTCCGCCCAGATCGACAGCGAGACGGCCCGCGCCCAGACCATTCGCGGCCTGTTCAAGCTCAAGCTGGCCGGGGAAACCGGCCGCAAGAAGGTGGCGCTCGACGACGTCATGCCGGCGGCCGACATCGTCAAGCGGTTCTCGACCGGAGCGATGTCGTTCGGCTCGATCTCGCGCGAAGCGCACACGACGCTGGCGCGCGCGATGAACCAGATCGGCGGCAAGTCGAACACCGGCGAGGGCGGCGAAGAGGCCGACCGCTATCTGCCGCTGCCGGGCGGCGGCAAGAACCCGGAACGCTCGGCGATCAAGCAGATCGCCTCGGGACGTTTCGGCGTCACGGCCGAATACCTCGTCAACTCCGACATGATGCAGATCAAGGTGGCGCAGGGTGCCAAGCCCGGCGAGGGCGGTCAGCTGCCCGGCCACAAGGTCGACGCCACCATCGCCAAGGTCCGGCATTCGACGCCGGGCGTCGGCCTGATCTCGCCGCCGCCGCATCACGACATCTATTCGATCGAGGATCTGGCACAGCTGATCTACGACCTGAAGAACGTCAATCCGGCGGCCGACGTGTCGGTCAAGCTGGTGTCGGAAGTCGGCGTCGGCACGGTTGCGGCGGGCGTCGCCAAGGCACGTGCCGACCACATCACCATCTCTGGCTATGACGGCGGCACCGGTGCCTCGCCGCTGACGTCGCTCAAGCATGCCGGCAGCCCGTGGGAAATGGGCCTTGCCGAGACACACCAGACGCTGGTGCTGAACGGCTTGCGGTCGCGCGTTGCGCTGCAAGTCGATGGTGGCTTGCGCACAGGGCGCGACGTCATCATCGGCGCGCTGCTCGGCGCCGACGAGTTCGGCTTCTCGACCGCACCGCTGATCGCGGCCGGCTGCATCATGATGCGCAAATGCCATCTCAACACCTGTCCGGTCGGCGTCGCGACGCAGGATCCGGTGCTGCGCAAGCGCTTCAAGGGCACGCCCGAGCATGTCATCAACTTCTTCTTCTACGTCGCGGAAGAGGTGAGGGAGCTGCTCGCCGAGATGGGCTACACCCATATCGACCAGATCATCGGCGACACCGATCTTCTGGAAAAGCGCGACCTGATCGTGCACTGGAAGGCGCGCGGGCTCGATTTCTCGAAGATGTTCTTCAAGCCGGATGCGCCGCATGAAGCGGTGCACTGGACCGAGCGGCAGAAGCACCCGATCGACGACGTGCTCGACCGCAAGCTGATCGAACTGGCCAAGCCGGCGCTCGAGAGCAAGCTGCCGGTCAAGATCGAGGTCGATATCCGCAATGTCGACCGCTCCGCAGGCGCCATGCTGTCGGGCGAAGTGGCCAAGCGCTTCAAGCACAAGGGCCTGCGCGAGGATACGATATCGGTGAAGCTGACCGGCACTGCCGGCCAGTCCTTTGGCGCCTTCCTGGCGCGCGGCATCTCGTTCGAGCTTGTCGGCGCCGGCAACGACTATGTCGGCAAGGGCCTGTCGGGCGGCCGCATCGTCATTCGGCCGCCGGAAGAGGCCAAGATCGTCGCGGCTGAATCCATCATCGTCGGCAACACGGTGCTCTATGGCGCAACCGAGGGCGAAGCCTATTTCGCCGGCGTCGCCGGCGAGCGTTTCGCCGTGCGCAATTCGGGCGTCGCCGCCGTCGTCGAAGGCGTCGGCGATCATGGCTGCGAGTACATGACTGGCGGCATCGTCGTCGTCATCGGCAAGACCGGCCGCAACTTCGCCGCCGGCATGTCTGGCGGCGTCGCCTACGTGCTCGACGAGGCGGGCGATTTCGCCGAGCGCTGCAACATGGCGATGGTCGAGCTGGAGCCGGTTCCGGAAGAAGACGATCTGATGGAGAGGCTGCTGCACCATGGCGGCGACCTCGACCACAAGGGTCGCGTCGACGTCTCCGGCGACATGACCAGCCATGACGAGGAGCGGCTCTACCAGCTGATCTCGAACCATGTGCATTACACCGGGTCGGTGCGTGGCCGCGAGATTCTCGACGACTGGGCGACGTTCCGGCCGAAGTTCCGCAAGATCATGCCGGTCGAATACCGCCGCGCCCTGATCGAGATGGAACGCATGCGCATGGGCGTCGCGGCGGAATAGGCTTTGCAATGGCCGGGGAGCCCAGGCTTCCCGGCCCATCTTCACCGACAGTTTGACCTCCGGCGCAAGGTTGCCATGGCTGCCTCAAGGGGTTAACGGGTGCGGCGAAAACCGCACCATCTGGACAGCAGGAACTGGACTATGGGCAAGGTAACAGGCTTTCTCGAAATCGACCGGCAGGTGCACAAGTACCAGCCGGCCTCCGACCGCATCCGGCATTTCCGCGAGTTCACGCTGCCGATGTCTGACAAGGAGGTCGAGAAACAGGCCGCGCGCTGCATGGATTGCGGCATTCCGTTCTGCCACGGGCCGACCGGCTGCCCGATCCACAACCAGATTCCAGACTGGAACGACCTCGTCTACAATGGCGACTGGGACAATGCGATCCGCAACCTGCATTCGACCAACAATTTCCCGGAGTTCACCGGCCGCATCTGCCCGGCGCCTTGCGAGGAAGCCTGCACGCTGAACCTCGAGGACATTCCCGTCGCCATCAAGACGGTCGAGCAGGCGATTGCCGACAAGGCCTATGAAACCGGCCATATCAGGCCCTATCCGCCGGAGAAGAAGACCGGCAAGCGGGTCGCCGTCATCGGCTCCGGCCCGGCCGGCATGGCGGCTGCCCAGCAGCTTGGCCGCGCCGGTCACGACGTCCATGTCTACGAGCGCGAAAGCCGGCCCGGCGGGCTGATGCGCTACGGTATTCCCGACTTCAAGATCGAGAAGCACTATATCGACCGGCGCATCGAGCAGATGCAGGGCGAGGGCGTGACCTTCCATTGCGGCGTCAATGTCGGCGTCGACAAGCCGGTTGCCGAACTGCTCGCCGAACATGATGCCGTGCTCTATTGCGGCGGTTCCGAAACGCCGCGCGCGGCCGGTATTCCCGGCGACGATCTCGGCGGCGTGCATGACGCGATGCCCTATCTGGTGCAGCAGAACAGGCGGGTAGGCGGCGAACCGATCCAGTCGGTGGCGTGGCCGTCGCATCCTATCATCGCCGGCGGCCAGCATGTCGTCGTCGTCGGCGGCGGCGATACCGCGTCCGACTGCGTCGGCACCGCTTTCCGCCAAGGTGCGGTGCGCGTCACACAGCTCGACATCCGCCCGCAGCCGCCGGAGAAGGAAGACAAGCTTTCGGTCTGGCCATACTGGGCGACGAAGATGCGCACCTCGTCCTCGCAGGCCGAAGGCGCCGAGCGCGAATTCCAGGTGGCGACGCTCGAATTCATCGGCGAGGAAGGCCAGCTGACCGGCGTCAAGTGCTGCGAGGTCGACGACAAGCGCAAGCCGATCGCCGGTACCGAATTCGTCATTCGTGCCGATCTCGCTTTCATCGCCATCGGCTTTGCCGGGCCGGCCGCGGCCGGTGTGGCGAGGGAATTGGAGGGTGAGATGAAGATCGCCACCGACAGCCGCCGCTCGCGCAATGTCGAGGCCAATGACCGCGACTACAAGACCAGCGTCGACAGGCTCTATGCGGCCGGCGACGTGCGTCGTGGCCAGTCGCTGGTCGTCTGGGCGATCCGCGAGGGCCGCCAGGCGGCGCGCGCGATCGACGAGGCGTTGATGGGGTCGAGCGTTCTCCCGCGCTGAGCCCGGCCTCAGAGCCGCGCTGCGACACTAACGATTGATCGCGGTCGTGGTGTCGGTCGCGGCTGCGGCCTTCGGTGGCCAGGAGAAGTCGTCGGCGCGGCCGGGCGATGCAATCGGTGCCTTGCCCTCGACCACAAGCTTTTCACCGGGCAGGTCCGGATTGGCCTTTGCCGGCGGTGCCGCGCCAAGCAGCTCCGAGCCGCCGTCGAGTGCCGGATCGCTGAGCAGCATCGGCGCAGTGCGGTCGATGACGATGGGGGGCGCGGCCGGCGCCGGCGTCTCGACAGGGGCGCCCGCCGGAGCGGACGGTGTAATCATGCTTCCCGGCGCGGTCAGGCCGAGGATCTTCAGCAGCGGTTTTTCGGTGTAGAAGGCGAGCTTGCGCTTGCCCGCCTTCGAGATATTGATGCCGTCATCGGCGCGCAGCCGCACCGGCTGGCCGTTGATGTCGGGGCCGCTGGTGACGAAGGCGCCGTTCTCGTCGACAAAGCCGTCCCAGATATCGACGAATTCGCCGCCATGGCTTTCTGCGGCCTGATGGTAGATGTCGTTGAAGGCAAGCATATCCGAGGTCATCTTCGGCACCCGGAACGCCGGCATGCCGACCCAAAGGAAGGGGACCTTGGCCGCGGCGATGGCTTTGCCCAGCGCGTCGGTTCTGCGTTCATATTCCTTGGTCCAGTTCTCGGAGCGTGGCTGTTCGCGCACGTCGCCCACCTTCATCGACTGGCGGTCGTTGGAGCCCAGCATGACGATCACGGCGGCGGGTTTTTCGGTCTCGATCAGCGATTTGATCTGTTCGGGCCAGTTGTAGAAATCATCGCGCACGAAGCCGGACGAGCCATTGCTGCGAACGACGATCCTGACGCCGGCATTCTCTGCGAAAGCGGTGTCGAGGCCTTCGGCGAGGCCGGCCGCCATGAAGTCGCCGACCACCAGGACGGTGCGGGCGTCCGGCGCCTTGTCGACCACCGGGATTTCCGGTTCCGCGGGCGGGCGCGGGGCGCGGGGTTTTTTCGCCTTGGGCCTGGGCCTCGGCTTCTGGATATCCAGGGGCGGCTCAATGCGCTCGCTGCGGCGCGGAAACAAAAGGTCGCGCAACGACCAGCCGCGGTTTTGCTGCTCCTGCGCCATGGCCGGCGCATGAAAGGCGCCAGCCACGCCGACGGCAAGCACGACCACGGCCAGGACGAGCACCGGCATGCGACGAACAAGCCCTGCGATGCGCGCAGCCGAAGCCAATCGTTTCCTCCGTCCCTTGGCGCAGTCCTGCCGAAAAACCGCATCGGTTTCTCGGCAAATGCCGCGCCAGATTGCTACAGTGTCCTTTGCGCGCCTGGAAGGCCGCGCGGCACCGCAGGCGGCTCTATTTCTGCCGGAGCCACTTCAGCACTTCCATGCTCGGATAGCCGTCCTGGGTCAAGCCGGCCTTGGCCTGGAAGGCCATGATGGCAGTCTTCGAGCCGTCGCCGATCTTGCCGTCGAACTTGCCGTCGTAAAGGCCATGCTGGGAAAGCCGCTTCTGCAGCTCCTGTCTTTCCTCGAAAGTAAGCTTGGTGAAAGGCCGCTTCCAGTCCTGCACCAGACCGCTCGAGCCGGCGATTTCGTCGGCAAGAAGGCCGACGGCCAGCGCATATTTGTCGGCGTTGTTGTAGGCCTTGATGACCGTGAAATTCTTGATCATCAGGAAGGCTGGCCCGCTGCGGCCGTCCGGCACCTTCAGCGTCGCCTTGTCGGAGCCGTTCTTGAACGGCTTGCCGTTGGCCCTGACGACGCCGAGCGCCTGCCACTGCGACAGTGTCTTGGAACCGCCGGGAAGTTTTCCGGCTGGCAAGGCGACCTCATAGCCCCAGGTCTTGCCGGCTTGCCAGCCATTCTTCTTCAACAAATTGGCTGATGTCGCCAGCGCATCGGGGATCGAATTCCAGATGTCTCGCTTGCCATTGCCGTCCATGTCCACGGCATAGTGCAGATAGCTGGTCGGGATGAACTGGGTGTGGCCCATGGCGCCGGCCCAGGATCCGCTCAGATGGCTTTCGTCGATGTCGCCGGTCTGCAGGATCTTCAGCGCGGCGATCAGCTGTGTGCGGGCGAATTTCGCCCGCTTCGGATCGGCGTAGGCCAAGGTCGCCAGCGAGCGCACGACGTTGCGCATGATGTCGTCGCGCTTGAGGATCTCGCCATAATTCGATTCCATCGACCAGATGGCCAGCAGGATGTAACGGTCGACGCCGAACCTGGCCTCGATCCGATCCAGCCACGGCTTCCATTTCCTGGCCATCTGCTGGCCGACGGCGACGGACTGATCATGGACGCGGTTGTCGAAATAGTCCCAGGCAGGGGCCGTGAATTCAGGCTGCGTGCGCGCCTTTTCCAGCACCACGGGATCGATATCCCTGATGTTCCTGAAGGCCTGGTCGTAGAGGGCGCCGGAAACGCCGCTCTGCACGGCGGTGGCGCGGAAGCCGGCGACCCATTGCCGGAAACCGGCATCTGCGAAAGCGGGGCCAGGCATCAGCAGAGCGAGCGATAGGCTGGCTGCCGCCATGACGCTGGTAAAAATTTTTGCGGCATTGCGAACGGACATCTTTTCCTCCTTCTCTGTCTCAGGAAAGACCATTCATCGCCGAACCAGGTTAGGAATTAGTTTACCATAGGTGCCACCGGGAACGAAAAGACGCTTCGAAGCTTTACCGGTGGACGTTCCCCTCAGTTTCCCAGTAATCCCCAATTCCGGCGTGAAAATGTCTTGAAACGGGGATTGCGGAGCTGGCCCTCAAACGGATAATTGAAAGCATGAAGAGAGTTCGCAAGGCAGTCTTCCCGGTCGCCGGTCTCGGCACACGGTTTCTTCCGGCCACCAAGGCTGTCCCCAAGGAAATGCTGACCGTCGTCGACCGGCCGGTGATCCAGTATGTGGTGGATGAGGCGCGCGAGGCCGGCATCGAGCATTTCATCTTCGTCACCGGTCGCAACAAGGCCGTCATCGAGGACCATTTCGACATCCAGTTCGAACTCTATGACACGCTGGCCCAGCGCGGCAAGGACGACCAGCTCGCCCGCCTGCAGCGGCTGCAGCCGGCGCCGGGGCAGACCAGTTTCACACGCCAGCAGGTGCCGATGGGACTTGGCCACGCCGTCTGGTGCGCCCGCGAGCTCGTCGGCGACGAGCCCTTCGCGCTTTTGTTGCCCGACATGATCATGCAGTCGGAGAAGAGCTGCACGAAGGCAATGGTCGAGCTCTACGAGGAGACCGGCAACAACATCATCGCGGTGCAGGAATGCGATCCCGCCGAAACCCACAAATACGGCATCGTCGGCCGCGGCGAGGACACGCATCACGGCTTCCGTATCACCGAGATGGTGGAAAAGCCGAAGGCCGGCACCGCGCCGTCCAACCTCTACATCAACGGCCGCTACATCCTGCAGCCGGAGATCTTCAAGATCCTAGAAGGTCAGGAAAAAGGCGCCGGCAACGAGATCCAGCTCACCGACGCCATGCTGAAGCTGGAAAAGCAGCAGCCTTTCTACGGCTACCACTATCGAGGCCGCACGTTCGACTGCGGATCGCCGGAGGGTTTTGTCGAGGCCAATGTCGCCTTCGCGCTGTGGCGCAGCGACATGAACGAGAACATGGCGGGCGTCATCCGGACGCTTCTCGACGAGCTGAAGCCGTCAGAGCGCCGTGGCGCTGCGTTTTAAAACATCCTAGCGAGCGGCCGGATGTCGTTGGTGCGGCCGTTCAGCGCTGCACCTTGACGCCGAGGAAGATGCTGTTGGCGGTGTAGTCCCGGCCCGGCAGGTTGCTGGTCAGTTTCTCGGTCCTCACTCTTGTGGTCAGGCCCGCGTAGCGGTTCAGCCACCAGGTCAGGCCGGCCTCGGCGCTCAACACCCTGTCATGGCCGTCGATGCCGATGTAATCACGCCAGTCGAGACCCAGAGCCGCGTTGGCGGTGAGGTTGGCGCGAATCTGGCGTTCGCCTGTCAGGCGACCGGAATAGAGGATGTCGCCGCTCTCGCCCGATGTGGTCGTGGGCTCGACGGTGGTCCGCCCGGTCAGGCCGATTATGGTGCCGCGCTCGGGTGACCATTTGAGGTCGGCGTTGACGGTGGCACCCGAGATCGCATCAAGGTTTTTGTCGTCGATCGCTTCCCTGAGCCAGCCGGCCGAGAATTCGCCCGACAGCTTCTCACCCATGTCGAGTGCAAGGCCGGCGCGGGCGCCGAGCCGCGTCGACGAGCGCTCGAAGCCTTCATTGTCGATGCGTTGATCATAGGTCCGGCGGCCGACCTCGATTTCGGTGAAGGGGGTCAGGGCGGGGGAGATCTCGTAGCCGGTGCGCAACGTCGCCGTGTAGAGCGTCGAGTCCTGATCCTTCTGCGACAGCGAGGTGCCGTCCGAGAGCTTGGCGTCGCCGTAGAAGTCGTGCGAGACCGCGCCGGTCAAGGTGTACTGCATCTTGCCGAGATGCTTTTCGACGGCCAGGCTGCCATCGATGGTCTGCCGCAGCGGCTGCTTGCTGACGCCGGCAATGGCGTCCGGCGATGATGCCGATTCCGGCACGGCCTCGTAGCCGAGCTTGGCGATGGCGCGCAATTCATTGTCGAGATCGACATTGAGCTGGCCTTCGATGCGGCCTTGCTCGTCGTGAACCGGGTAACCCGAGACGGTCTCGCGAAAAAGGCCATAGCCGTCGATCGTGGCGGAGTTCTCGCGCCAGTCGGAGGCGGCGGAAAAGCGCAGCGCCGTCTCGGACAGCAGCGCCGACTTGCCTGCACTGCTCGAATCGCCGTTCGAGGTGGCGGTCAGGCCCTGTTCGATCGTCGGCCGGATGACGAAGGAGCCCCATTTGACGCCGGTGGCGGCAAACGGATCATCCTCCAGCTTCTTCTTCTGGCCTTCGATGGCGTCCGTACGCTCCGCTCCTGGGTCGAGCTTCTGCCTGTCGGCGCTGTCGATGGTGAGTGCGCGGCGGTTGGCCGTGTCCGCATCGGTCTCTGCAGCATCGGTGGCGTCCGCCGTTGAGGCGGTCGTGGAAGCGGTGATGTCGGAGGTGTCGGCCGTCGATTTCTTCTTCTTTTTCGACTTGTCGGCAGCCTTGTCCTTGGCTTGGTCAGCCGCATTCTGCCTGGCGGCCGATGAGCGGCGGCGCGGCTTGGGCGGCGCCGCCGTGTCGGCGGACGTGTCGTCAGTGGCTGCCGGCGGGTCAAAGAGGCTGCCGGTCGCGGTGGCGTCGCCAGCGTCGGCGTCATCAGGCACGGCACCGGCGCTGGCCGGCAGATAGGTGCGGGCCGGCGTATTGTCCTGCGCGGCGTTGGCCGGCTGTTGACCCTGCGCTGCCAAGGCCAGCTGTCTCGCCTTGCGCTGCTGGTCGGACAGGATCGCCGATTCCGAAACTTCGCCGCGCAGTTCGGTTTCCTGGGCATGGAGCGCCGTTGGGCGCAGCAAGGCAAACATGCTGGTTGCCAGCAGCAAGGCGCAGACCGCCTTGCCCCCACGTCGCGTCGAATTTTCTGGCTGGACCCCGGACATCGCCACCACTGCTTGCGCGGCGCACGCGCGCCATACTTACCGAACCGTAAATGGGGATGGTTAACGGAGGGTTGAGGCAGCGGCCCGTCAGCTGCCTGAAGCGCTGATTTCCAAAGGGATTCATACTGCGTGCGTTTCTCGCCTGCCGTCGTCTGAAACCACCGCACACGTTTGGGCGATATGCCTGGGGCCATTTCCGTTGGACAGCGCGCCGGCAAAGCGCTAATCGCATCAGCCATGCATGCGGGATCCCTGGATAAGAAGCCTTTGGACAGGCAAGCCTCGATCGCTTCGGCGCTGAGGACGGTGGCGACAGAACAGGCTGGTGTCGCAGCCCTCGCCGAGGCGCTGGAGAATGGGCTGGCCGCGCCTTTCGCCCAGGCGGTCGAGATGATCTCGGGGATTGAAGGCCGGCTCATCGTCACCGGCGTCGGCAAAAGCGGCCATATCGGTTCGAAGATCGCGGCGACGCTGGCCTCGACCGGCACGCCGGCTTTCTTTGTCCATCCCGCCGAAGCCAACCACGGCGATCTCGGCATGATCGCCAGGGACGACGCCATCATCGCCATGTCGTGGTCGGGCGAAAGCAAGGAACTGATGGGCATCGTCGCCTATTCCAGGCGCTTTTCCATTCCGCTGATCGCCATCACCGCCGGAGAGACATCGGCGCTGGCGCGGGCGGCGGACGTGGTGCTGCTTTTGCCGCGCGCTCCGGAGGCCTGTCCGCACGGCCTGGCGCCAACGACATCGACACTGCTGCAACTGGTGATGGGCGACGCGCTGGCGATCGCGCTGCTCGAAGCACGCGGCTTCACGCCGGACCATTTCCGCACCTTTCACCCGGGCGGCCAGCTCGGCGCCAATTTGACGCAGATCCGCGAGATCATGCATGTCGGCGACAGGCTGCCGCTGGTGGTTGCGGGCACTGGCATGCAGGACGCGATCCTGGAACTGTCGCGCAAAGGATTTGGCTGCGTCGCGATCACCGATGTCGACGGTGCGCTGGTCGGCATCATCACCGATGGCGACATCCGCCGTCACATCGGCAGCAATCTGCTGGCGATGACGGTGGATCAGGTGATGACAAGAGGTCCGAAGACCGCGACGCCGGACACGCTGGTGGCAACGGCGCTGCAGACGATCAACAATTCAGCCATCACCAGCCTGATGGTGGTGGAGGGCCGGAAACCAGTCGGCCTCATCCACCTGCATGATCTGCTGCGTATCGGCGCCGCCTGAACGTTCAGACCGCCTCGACGGTCAGTTCCAGATCCGTATCGGCCGCACCCGTCACGCGCACTTGCGTGCCGGCCGGCAGGTCAGGGCCGGAGACACGCCACAGTGTGTCGCCCAGCTTGATGCGGCCGCGCCCGTCACGGATCGGTTCGGCAAGTGTCGCCATCCTGCCGACCATTTGCGCGCCGCGCCGGTTGAGCAGCGGCTGATCGGTCGGGTCGTTGCGGCTGCCGACCAGCTTCTTGCCGACATAGGCCGAGACCAGCGACAGCGCCAGGAAGGCGAGGACCTGGACCTGCCATGTCCAGAAGCCGGTGTCCCAGATCAGCAGCGACACAGCGCCGATGATCAGCGCGGCGATGCCGATCCACAGCATGAAGATACCCGGCGCGATGATTTCCATCACCAGCAGGACGAAACCGAGAACCATCCAGTTCCACGGGCCGAGTTCGGAAACGATGCGGTCGATCATTGGTTTCGACCTCAGTTGTCGGTTGGGCGAACGACTGGCGGGCGCGCGGCCTGCCTCTGCGAGCCGGTCGTGCCCTCGCTGCGGAAGACTTCCTTGGCGATCTCGCCAATGCCGCCGAGCGAACCGATCAGCGACGATGCCTCGAAGGGCATCAGCACGATCTTGCTGTTGGTCGCGGTGCCGATCTTGCCCAACGCTTCGGTGTATTTCTGGGCGACGAAGTAGTTCAGCGCCTGCACATCCCCTTTGGAGATCGCTTCCGACACCACCTGGGTGGCGCGGGCCTCCGCCTCGGCCGAACGCTCGCGCGCCTCGGCATCGCGGAAGGCGGCTTCCTTGCGGCCTTCGGCCTCGAGGATCTGCGACTGCTTGAGGCCTTCGGCGGCAAGGATCTGGGCGCGCTTGTTGCGTTCCGCGGTCATCTGCCGGCCCATCGATTCGATGAGGTTGGCCGGCGGGTTGATGTCCTTGATTTCGACCCGGGTGATCTTGATGCCCCACGGGTGGGCCGCTTCATCGACGACGCGCAGCAGGCGCTCGTTGATGGCGTCGCGGTTCGACAGGAGTTCATCGAGATCCATCGAACCCATGACGGTACGGATGTTGGTCATCGTCAAATTGAGGATGGCGTTCTGCAGGCCGGAAACCTGGTAGGCGGCCTGCGCGGCGTTGAGGATCTGGAAAAAGGCGATGCCGTCGACACCGACGATGGCGTTGTCGCGAGTGATGATTTCCTGGCTTGGAACGTCGAGCACCTGCTCCATCATGTTCATCTTGGCGCCGATGCGGTCGATGAACGGGTAAATGAAATTGAGACCCGGGCTCAGTGTCTTGGTGTAACGGCCAAAGCGCTCCACCGTATAGTTGTAGCCTTGCGGGATTGTCCTGATGCCTTTGATCAGCAGCACCAATACCAGAAGGGCAAGTGCACCAACCGCAATATCGAAACCACTGAAATCCATTTGGCTCTCCCTCAGACGAAGGCCGCACAAGCCATTCTCGCGCGGCCGACTTCACCAAAGACTTAAGTGTGTTTCAGATGCGTTACAATCAGGTGATGACGGATTGTTTGCGGGTGCGATCAGCGGTTGAAGGCAAACAATCTTGCATCCGTGTCCTCCAGCCCGTTGATCGAAGCCGGGACAATCTCGGAAGCGATCTGCGAGAAGGTGATGCCGTTGCCGCCGTAGCCCATCACCGCATGGATGCGCGGGTGGCGGGGAATGGCACCGATATAGGGCAGGCCGGTGGTTGTGGTGCCGAACGAACCGGTCCAGGCAAAATCGGGCCTGGTGTCGAGATGCGGAAATACCAGGCCGAACTTCTCGGCGATGCGTGTGCTCTTGTCGGCGATCAGCTCGTCGCGCCGCGCTTCGTCGACAAAATCCTCGTCCTCGCCGCCGCAAATGACCCGGCCGTCGATCGTCGTGCGCATATACAGATACGGCTCCGACGCTTCCCAGATGAACGCTGCGTCCGGCCAGAGCTTTCGCGGTTGCGGGCGTGTTGCGATCGCCCATGTCGAGATGATCCGGTGGGCCGCGGCCGGCACGATCTCCACAAGTTCGTAGCCGGTGGCCAGAACAACATGTCGCGCGGTTATGGTCGGGCCATCCCTGGTCGCGACGACAACAGCTTCGGCGCTATCCTCGATCACTGTCGCTTCGACGGGGGCGTAGAAGCGGGCCTTGCGCTGAAGGGATTTCAGCAGCAGGCCAGCCGTCAGCTTACGCGGGTCGAGCGCGATGTTGCCGTGGCTGAGAATGGCGCCTTCGCGGTCGATGCCGAATGTCTCCGCCAGCGGCGCCGGCGTCAGATGGGTCGCGGCGATGCCGGCTAGCCGCCGTGCCTTGGCCTCGTCGCGCAGTTCCGACGGACCAAGTATCGTGCCAGACAGATAGAGCGACGGCGTCCGGCTCAGGCCACAGTTGATGCCGAGTTCGGCGATGCGTCCGGCGAGATTGGAGACGGCGAGCCGCGAGCGCCGCCAGGCCTGCTGCGCCGAGGCTCTGCCGATCATCTTCGAAAGCGTGGAGAGAGGCTGGTCTATTTCGAATGCCACCAGTGCGGTGGTTGCGGCCGTCGAGCCCTTCAGCGGACCGCGCCGGTCGATACAGATCACCCGATGGCCATCGGCCGTCAGCGCCTCGGCCATCATGGCGCCGCTGATGCCCATGCCGACGACCAGCACATCTGCCTTGACGTCCCGGACCAGGCCGTCCGTCGGCACCGCAGGCGCGCGATAGGCTGACCAGACGGGCTGGCCAGTTCTGAGGTCGAGTTTGCGGGACATCGCATTCTCCGGCGGCGCGCCTTAACGCCCCGGAGCTTGTGTTGTTCCGGAGTTAGAGCGGCGAGCTGCTCTAACTCCCGTTGACGAAATTCCCAAGGGAAAGCGCTATTCGCTTTTCCCGGGAAAACCGTTTCACACTTTTCCTGGAATTTCTCCTAGACCCAGCCAGACAGTTCGCGCCGCACCATCGCCTCGATCACCGCCATCCCCTCCGCGCTGTCGTTGAGGCAAGGGATATGGGCGAAATTCTTGCCGCCGGCATGGTGGAAGGTTTCGGCCGCCTCGCGGCCGATCTCATCCAGCGTCTCGATGCAGTCGACGGAAAAGCCGGGATTGACGACGGCGATCGACTTGACGCCGTCCTGTGCGAGTTTCTCCACCGTCTTGTCGGTATAGGGTTGCAGCCATTCCTGCGCGCCGAAGCGCGACTGGAAGGTGATGATCAGTTTCTTGTCATCCCAGCCGAGCCGTTCGCGCAACAGCCGCGTCGTCTTCTGGCAGTGGCAATGATAGGGATCGCCCTTCTCGAAATAGGGTTTTGGAATGCCGTGATAGGAGGTGATGACCACCTCCGGCTCGAAATCCAGCGTCGCCAGATGCCGTTCGATCGAACGCGCCAGCGCCTCGATATAGACCGGCTCGTCATAGTAGGGCGGCACGCTGCGGACGGCCGGCGCGCGGCGCATCTTCATCAGCGCGCGAAACAGCTGGTCGTTGGCTGTTGCCGTGGTCGTCGCCGAATATTGCGGATAGAGCGGAAACGAAAGAATGCGATCGCAGCCCTGGTCGGCCAGACGCTGGGCAATGCTTGCAGTCGAAGGATTGCCGTAGCGCATCGCCCAGTCGACGACGACATCAGGCAGGTCGCGCAGCGCTTCGGCCAGCTTTTCGGCCTGGGCACGGGTGTAGGTGCGCAGCGGCGACTCGTTCTTTTCCCGGTTCCAGATCCGGGCGTAATTGGCGCCGGACTTCTTGGGGCGCGTGGTGAGCACAAGTCCATAGAGGATCGGATACCAGATCGCCCTGTTGAGCTCGATGACGCGCGGATCGGACAGGAATTCACGCAGATACCGCCACATCGGCTTGAAATCGGTGCCATCGGGCGTGCCCAGATTGACCAGCATGACGCCGATCTTGCCCGCCTTGACCGGCGGATGCCCAGCGGGCAACGGGCCGAGCGCTTTTGCGACCTTGGGATCGGCAGGGGTGGGAAGCGTCATAAGGGTTCTCCGGGAGACGCGAACCTAACCATCTTGCGCGCGCATTCAATGCAGCGTCTGGCCGCACCTTAAAGCGGATTGTCCGAATGGATTCAGACGGCCCGCTTTAAGTCTTTGTTTTTATGCATGTCGTTCTCCCAAAACCGAGGTCACTTTTGAGCGACATGCATTAGCCCGAAAACAGGACGCCCGTCCGGTTTTCGGACGGGCGGTGTCATTCAGGCATATAAGCGAGCTATTTCGGCGGAATGGTCAGCGTTGCGCCGACAGGAAGCCGGCGGGGCTCGTAGCCCTTGTTGGCGCCCGAAATGACCTTCCACCTGGCGCCGTCGCCATAGGCTTTCTTGGCCAGATCCCAATAGGTGTCGCCGGCAACGATGACATGGCTGGCTTCCGCTGGCGCGGCCTCAGCAGGCTTTGCCGGCTCGGCCGGTGCCGGCGCGGCTGGTGGCGCTGGCGGGGGAGGTGCTCCTTCCGTCGATATGGCCGGTGGTGTGTTGGCTATATCGCCCGAGTTGGCCGGCAATTCAGGCATTGCCGGTGCCGCTTCGGCAGGCTTGGCGGCTTCAGCCGGTGCGGGCGCCGGGGTGGCCGGCGCTGCTTCGGCTGGCTTGGCCGGATCGCTTGCCGGGGCCGCAGGCGCCGCGGCGACGGTCGCGGCTATTTCGGTGATGCGGCCGTCGAGCTTCGGCGTATAGGGCCGGTGGGCGCCGAGATAGTCTGCAACCACCTGTTCGAGGCCGGGGCCGTAGTCGTAGGCATTCCTGGCCTTGTCGGCAAAGACCTTGTAGCCGTCGCCGCCCTGGCGAACATAGTTGTTGGTGGCGACCAGATAGTCCTTCTCCGGCTTGATCGGCGTCCAGGCACCGCCTTCCATGACCTCCACCGATTTGACCCGGCCGGCATTGGGCGCAACGGATTTGTCGAAGGAATATTTCAGGCCGGCGACCTGGGGGAAGCGCCCGGCGCCGTCCTCGACCTGACTGAGACCGCCCTCGAGGCCGGCCACCAGATCCTTGCCCGAAATCTGGAAGGTCGCCAGCGTGTTCTGGAAGGGCAGCACGGTCAGCACCTCGCCCATAGTGACGGTGCCCTTGTCGATCGAGGCGCGCAGGCCGCCGCCATTGGAGATGACGATCTCGACGCCCTGTCCCTTGACGCGGTCGAGGATGGCGTCGGAGACGAGATTGCCCATCGCGCATTCGCGGGTGCGGCAGCTCTCGCGACTGCCGTCGATGACGTCGGTGGTTTCGGCCACTTCCTTGTTCTTCAACGCCTCGATCGGCGCCCCAAGCTCCTTGATGCGGGCGAGCACGGCCGGGTCAGGGGTGATCGACTTGTCGAGATAGATCGGGTCGCCGCTGGCCGATTTGACGACGCCATTGTCGTCGAACACCACCTTGAACTCGCCGAGATATTTCGAATAGGAGGCCGCCTGCACCACCGGCACCTTGTAGCCGTCCGGATTGTCGACCATCGTCGGGTAGGGGCCTTCCGCCTTCGGGTCGGTGTTCGACAGCAGGGAATGGCTATGGCCGCCGACGACGACATCGATGCCCGGGATCTTGGCGATGACGTCACGTTCGCGCCTGTAGCCGATATGGGTCACGGCGATGATCTTGTTGACGCCTTCGCCCTTGAGCTTCTCGACTTCGGCGGTGATCGACTTGACGTCGTCCTCTATCGCGACGTTGGGTCCGGGAGACGCGAGATCCGGCGTGTCGTTGGTGATCGCGCCGATGATGCCGATCTTCTGGCCGCCGACCTCGACGACAACAGATGGCTTGACGCGGTCGCCGAGCTTGGATTGCGCGTTGGCCTTCACATTGGCGCCGAGCACGGGGAACTTGATCATGTCGAGGAACGGCGCCAAGGCGGCCTCGCCGTCGTCGAATTCATGGTTGCCGAGGGCCATGGCATCGAACTTCATGTCGTTGAGGAATTCGCCTTCGACCTTGCCCTTATAGGTCGTGTAGAACAGCGAGCCCTGGAAATTGTCGCCGGCGCTGAGCAGCAGCACGTTCTGGCCTTCCAGCTTCTTGCGTTCTTGGGCGATCGCGGTGATCAGCCGGCCCGCGCCGCCGATGCACTCGCCCTTGGTCTCCTCGTCCGCCGAGCAGGTCGATTCATATTTGTTGTTGCCTTCGATGCGGCTGTGCCAGTCGTTGATATGCAGGATGTTCAGCGTGTAGTCGGCAAAGGACGCGCCGGCCGACAGGCCGAGGGTTGAGGCTGACAGGGCTGCAATGGCGGCAAGCTTCTTCATCTTCGTCTCCCGGAAAGCTGATCAGAGGCCATTAGCGCTCTTGCTTGACTGGAACATAACAGCCGGCGCTTTGGCCATGTTCCCATCGCGTTCCGGATGACGCAAGCGGAATCCGGGACCCTTTGCCGGCACAAAAAAGGACGGCGGCCAACCGGCCGCCGTCCTTGGAAAATGGTCGTGGGTTCAGACGCGCCTTGTCAGCACGAAATTCTGACCGCTGGAGCTCGTGCAGTTGAGCTGGCTTGTCGACACCATCAGGCAGTTGAAGCTGACCGCGGTCTGGCGGATCAGCGAGGTGCCGTTGATCTGCACCGATGTGGCGCCGGTCATCGTGTAGCTGCCGTCGGCAAGCTTCTGGCCGGTGTCGGTGGCTACCGTCGTGAAGGTGCCGCCGGTGAAGGTCGACAGGCCGGTGCCCTTGGCGTCGATCCACGAGCCCTCGACGCCTTTCGGCGCCGCTGCCATCGGCGGTTGATCGGGGCCGCTGGTCGCACAGGCGGCGAGCATCGCCGCAATGGCACCCGCCACGCTCATCGAAAGAATTTTGCGCGCAATGATCATGTGAAAATCCTCTCCTCTCGCTTCGGCCCAAAAATCGGAAATCGATTTTCGACAAGCACGAGGCGTGCATCCAAGTTTCCAGAGCGACGTGCGTCCAGATGAATACGTATCGCTATGGTCCGCATCCCTTCAATCGCCCGATTTCCGGGCGATTGCAAGGCAGTGAGGCAGGTGGGCGGTGCTGCTATCGCACAAGGATGTTGCGGAACTGCCACGGGTCGTTCCGGTCGAGGTCTTCCGGGAACAGGCCGGGACGGTTATCGAGCGGCGTCCAGTCGGTGTAGTAGCCCTTGACCGGTCCGAGATACTGGGACTGCACTTCCAGGCACCGCCTGTAGTCCATCTCGTCGGCTTCGACGATGCCGGCCTTGGGATTCTCCAGCGCCCAGACCATGCCCGAGAGCACCGCCGAGGTGACCTGCATGCCGGTGGCGTTCTGGTAGGGGGCCAGCTTGCGCGCCTCGGCGAGCGACAGCTGCGAGCCGTACCAGTAGGCATTCTTGTCGTGGCCGTAGAGCAGCACGCCGAGTTCGTCGACGCCGTCGATCAACTCGTTCTCGTCGAGCACATGATGCACCGGCTGAGGCTTGCCGGCGGCGCCGAACATCTCGTCAAGCGACAGCATCGCGTCGTTGCAGGGATGATAGGCATAGTGGCAGGTCGGGCGGTAATGCACCTTGCCCTTCTTCGAACGCACGGTGAAGAAATCGGCGATAGAGATCGCCTCGTTATGCGTCACCAGCAGGCCGTATTGCGCGCCGGGCGTCGGGCACCACGAGCGCACGCGCGTGTTGGCGCCCGGCTGCTCCAGGTAGATGGCTGCCTTCGAGCCGTGCTTGTGCTTCTTGGCGTTCTTCGGCATCCATGACTCGTGTGTGCCCCAGCCAAGCTCCGCGGGCTGCAGGCCCTCGGAGATGAAGCCTTCGACCGACCATGTGTTCCAGAACACATCCATCGGTTTCGGCTTCTTGGTGCGCTGGGTGTCGCGTTCGGCGATGTGGATGCCCTTGACGCCTGCCTTCTTCATCAGCTTGGCCCAGCCCTCGCGGTCGTCCTGCGCGGGCTCCGAGAACTCCAGGCCAAGATCGGTGGCGAGATTGACCAACGCCTGCTTGACGAACCACGAGACCATGCCTGGATTGGCGCCGCAGGTGGAGACCGCCGTGGCGCCGCCGGGCTTGTCGTGCTTTTCCTTGAGCAGCGACTCGCGCAGCGCGTAATTGGTGCGGCTGGCGTTATCGGCCTTGGCGTCGAAATAGAAGCCGAGCCACGGCTCGACGACGGTGTCGATGTAGAGCACGCCGAGCTTGCGGCAGAGCCGCATCAGGTCCACCGAGCCGGTATCGACCGACAGGTTGATGCAAAAGCCCTGGCCGCCGCCATTGGTCAGAAGCGGGGTCAGGAGCTTCTTGTAGTTCTTCTCGGTCACCGCTTCCTGGACGAAGGTGATGCCGCGCTCGTCGAGCAGCTTGCGGTCGGTGTCGCGCGGATCGATAACCGTCATGCGCGACTTGTCGAACTTGAAATGGCGTTCGATCAGCGGCAGCGTTCCCCGGCCGATCGAGCCGAAGCCGATCATCACGACAGGGCCGCTGATCTCACCGTAAACGGGCCAGTTTTCATTCGCCATTTTATCGAGCACTCCTTCAAAGCCCAGGAAACTGGGAAAACGCACACACAAAACCGGGCATCTTTGCCCGGCGGCCATGCGCTACATCACAGATCATTGTCACAAACCAGCGAAAAGCGCCAACCAGCGATCAGTCGTCATTGGCCATGTGGTTAAGGACCGTCATCAGCCGGTCGCGGTCCGATGTCAGGCCCTTGTAGTCGAGCTGGGCGAGATCGAGTGCTTCGAGCTGGGCGGCGAAAGACACCGCGAGCTTCGCCCGATCAGGGTGCCTGGCCAGCACGGCGAGCGGGTCGAGATGGATGCGGATGGTGAACAGGATATCGCGTGAAACAGGCAGTTTGCGCAGGGTTTGCCGCTCGACGCGAATGAAGGCATGGGCGTCGATGTCGCCATCGGGAAAGCGCGACGGCCGGTTGGTGGCGCGGTCGATGCGCTGCAGGTCGGAGAGCGGATGGTAGAGCGCGTTGTCGGACTGGATCGACCAGTTGTAGCGCTCGACGGCCTGCCCCTGGAGGCCATCGAACATCCGGTTGATGAGTCCCGCCGGACGCGTGCCCGGGCCGAAACCCGGCACCGGCGCGTGGATGTCCTGCAGCGGCTTGCCGAACTTTTCCAGGAGCGACCAGGAGGAGGGAAAGCAGAGCGAGCCGGCGACCAGCCGCCAGCCGCTGTCACTGCTGCGCATCAGGATCAGGTCTTCCTGGACGAGCAGTGAGGCTTTGGCCAGCGGCGCATCGGCGAGGGAAGCAGGCAGACGGCTCGCCGCGCCCGCCACCTCGACGCCTGATCCGCCGAGCCGATGGGTTTCGGGGAACCTCTCCGGGAGATGCGCAGCGAGCAAGTCGAGCACTTCCTGCTGGGCGTCGCGCGTGCCGTCCTCCTCGACGAAAACGCGCTCTGGGATTTCGGCATAGAGCCGGTGCTTTTCGGCGAGATACGGCAGCAGATGGCCGTCGACCTCGATCCAGGCCGCCGGGTCGAGCGGCTTCAGCCCGATGCTGAACAGTTTCGACGAGCCGTCATAGGGCGTGTGGGTGGGCAGCGTATGTTTTGGGGACGTCATGTCTCAGGTCAGTCTTGCCGGGATCAGTCCGCGCAGCGAATTGCCGACGAACAGGGACTTGGCGGATTTCAGATCGTCCAAGCTGTAGATCGCTTCGCGGGCGCGGCCTTCATCCAGAAGCTGCGCGCGCAATACGCCAGGCAGCAGGCCGCAATCGAGCCGGGGCGTCGCCAGCACGCCGTCGCCGAGATCGGCAAAGACATTGGTGATCGTGCCTTCACAGATCTCGCCACGCTCGTTGGCCATAAGCACCTCGTCGGCCTGCGTGATGAGGTGTTCGGCACGGGCACGCGTGTAAAGCTGTCGCCGGCTGGTCTTGTGGCGCAGCAGCGTGTCGTTCGAATCGAGCCTCGTCCGCGCCAGCCGCAGCATCCAGACCTTGTCGGCGGCGAGCGGTTCATAAGGCTGCGCAGAGGCCGTCACCTCGCCATCGTGCGACAGGACGAGACGCGTGCGCGTGGCAACGCCGGAACCGCCGACCGCGCTGCTCAGCGCCTCGCCGACCGTGCCTGGATCACAGCGGAAGCCGAGTTCCGCCGCCGAGCCATAGAGGCGCGCAAGATGACGATCGAAGCGCAGGAAGCCCGAGCCGGGTTCCCAGCGCATGGTCTCGATCAACTGAAAGTCGGCGGTGTTCCCGTCGCGAAGCGCGCTTTCAGCAGACACTCCTGATACTCCTCCTGCGCCGTCGAATCGAAGACGACGCCGCCTCCGACATTGTAGACGGCCTCGCCGCCCGAAAAGAACGAGATGGTGCGGATCGCCACGGAAAAGCGCATCGGGCCGCCGGGCGCGATCCAGCCTATGGCGCCGCAATAGGCATTGCGGGGCGTGCCTTCCAGGTCGCGCAGGATCTCCATGGCACGGATCTTAGGCGCGCCGGTGATCGAACCGCAGGGAAACAGCGCCGCAAAGATCTGGCGGATAGAGAGACCCGGCAGCAGTTTGGCCCTGACGTCGCTCACCATCTGATGCACGGTCGGGTAAGTCTCGATGCGGAACAGCGCCGGCACGTCCAGCGTGCCCACCTCGCTGATCAGCGAGATATCGTTGCGCAGGAGATCGACGATCATCCGGTTTTCGGCCTGGTTTTTCTCGTCATTGCGCAGGAAGATCTTCTGCCGTTCGTCCTCGGCTTTGGTGGCGCCGCGCGGCGCCGTTCCCTTCATCGGATGCGTCTCGATCATGCCCTCGGCGTCGATCTCGAAGAACAGTTCAGGCGAGCGCGACAGCACGATGGGTTCACCGAGCGCGATCAGCGCGCCATATTTCACCGGCTGACGTTCAGTCAACGCATCGAAGGCGGCCAGCGGCTCGCCTGACCATTGCGCATGCACGGGAAAGGTCAGATTGCCCTGGTAGCAATCACCTTGCCGGATGTGCTGGTGCAGCCGCGAGAAGCGTTTTTCATAATCCTCGGGCGACCACGTCGCACGGGCGTCGAAGATCGGGCCATTGGTCGCCGCCATATTGCGCGGCGGCACCGCCTGTTCGACCGGGGCATCGAAAACCCCAAGGCACACGAGTGGGGCGCGGCGTCCATTCGGCAGCAGGGGAACGAGCTTGGGTTCGAGCAGGTAGCCCGCCTCATACGAGAAATAGCCGGCAAGCCATTTGCCTGCATCATGCGCGGCTTGTGCTGCTTCCAGAGCCGGCCCGAAATCGCCTGCGTCGTGCGCCACGATGATATCGGCCGGCCGGTCGAAAACGAGCTGGCGCGCGCTTTTGTCATTGCGGAAAATTGCGGCGGGCAGGGACATGGGCACCGAATGCTGCGGTCAATGAAGCCATCAACCGCTCTATATGGGGTGCCGCCCGCGCGCAATCGAGGGAACGGCACGCTGCCTCTTAAAGCCGACCTTTGGGCCAACTCAGGAACCAAGAGCAAACGGCGACGCCGATATGGCGCCGCCGCTTGCAATCTTCAGGTCGTGCCTGGCGATCAGCTGTTGCTGGAGGTTCCGGCTGTTGGAAACTGCTTGGCGAATTCCTTCTCGTTGCCGGCGGCGAGCAGCTTGGCCTGCTCGATCCAGCGTTCGCGCGCGATGCGGCCATCGAAATTCATGACGTCTTCGATCCGTTTGATATCGGCCGCTGTCCAGGACGCGATCTGGGCGAAGCTGGTGACGCCTTGTGCCTTGAGCAGTTTCTCATTGACCGGACCGATACCGATCAGCCGACGCAGATTGTCGGGCTTTCCGGATGCTGAGCCGGATGCAGGCTTGGCTGTTGCAGGCTTGCTCGTTGCGGATTTGGCTGGAGCCGAGGTTTTGGTGGCGGCGGGTTTCGCCGCCGGCTTGGCAGGGACCGCCTTGGCAGGGACCGCTTTCGCAGCGGCCGGTTTGGCCGGCGCGGGCTTTGTGGATTTGGCCGTCGCGGGGGTCGACATCAGGGCCGCCGGCGCCTGGCTTGCCGGTTTTGCCGCGCTGCTTCCGGCGGCAGGTGCGGCCGACGCTTCGCGCAGCCGGCGCTCAAGGTCGGCGCGGGTCTTGCCGCATGCATCGAGTTCGTCGGTCAGGCGGTCGCTGTCGGTGCGCAGCCTGTCGCGTTCGCTGCGTGTACGGTCGAGATCGCCGCGCAAGCTGTCGAGTTCACCGCGCAGGCGCCCCCAAAGGAACCAGCCGACCAATACGCCTATCAGGAACGCCAGGACCACGTAGAAAAAAGTGCCCATTGTCTCTCTCCAGTCAGATCCGTCTGCCGTGGGTCATGATCTTCGGCGAAGGACTACTCTTGGTGGTTCCGCGGTAAGCAGAACAGCCGGCTTCGGTTCGAGCTGTCGGCGATCGGCTTTGCTTGCCCATGGCCAACGGCCGTTGTCGCGTTCGCCTGAGCGCCACGGCCGGCTGAGATTTCTCCTCGCCGATCCGCATGCGCTCCGGCTGAGCTTGGAGCGAAGGCTATCATAGAGCTTGTGGAAAGCTATCGGAAAACTTCGGTGGAGAGTACTTCAAGAACAGATATTTAGGGCGATAGTAGAGCTGTCCCAACATGCATTCCGGCTAAACTGTTAGAGCGACGCCTGGGGGCATTTCAAGTGTCAAGCGCTTCCAGCTCGTCGATCAGGCCACCGATGACGCCAAGTCCGATCTGCCAGAAGGCGGGATCGGTGGCGTCGAGCCCGAAGGGCGCCAGAAGCTCGGAATGATGTTTGGTGCCGCCGGCGCGCAGCATTTCGAAATACTTGTCCTGAAAGCCGCGCTCGGCGTTCTGGTAGACCGCGTAGAGCGAGTTCACCAGGCAGTCGCCGAAAGCATAGGCATAGACATAAAAGGGCGAATGGATGAAGTGCGGGATGTAGGTCCAGAACACCTCGTAGCCTTCGCGCAGCTTGATGGCGGGACCCAGACTTTCGGCCTGCACTTCGAGCCAGAACTGACCGAGCCTGTCGGAGGTCAGTTCGCCGTTCTTGCGTTCGGCATGCACCTTGCGCTCGAATTCATAGAAGGCGATCTGGCGCACGACCGTGTTGATCATGTCCTCGACCTTCTGGGCGAGCATGGCCTTGCGCTCACGCCGGTCGGTGGTCTGGTCGAGCAGCGAGCGGAAGGTCAGCATCTCGCCGAAGACCGATGCCGTCTCGGCCAGCGTCAGCGGCGTCGAGGCCATCAGCGCACCCTGGCCGCCGGCCAGCACCTGATGCACGCCATGGCCAAGCTCGTGCGCCAGCGTCATCACATCGCGCGGCTTGCCCATGTAGTTGAGCAGGACATAGGGATGCGCCGACGGTACGGTCGGATGCGCGAAGGCGCCAGGCGACTTGCCGGGCCGCACCGGCGCGTCGATCCAGTTGCGGTCGAAGAAGGTTCGCGCGATCTCGGCCATGTCGGGCGAAAAGCGCTGATAGGCGGACAGCACGGTGTTCCTGGCCTCGTCCCAGCCGATGATCGCCTGGGGCGTATCCGGCAACGGCGCGTTGCGGTCCCAATGGTTCATCACCTCCATGCCCAGCCAGCGTGCCTTCATCGCGTAGTAGCGGTGCGAGAGGCGCGGATAGGCATCGCGAACGGCGGAGGCCAAGGCGTCCACCACACTGCGCTCGACGCGGTTGGCCAGATGGCGTGAATCGGCGATGTCCTCGAAGCCACGCCAGCGGTCGGATATCTCCTTGTCCTTGGCCAGCGTGTTGGTGATCAGCGTGAAGGTGCGCAAGTTCTTGCGGAAGGTCGTGGCCAGCGCCTCGGACGCCCGGCGGCGCACCTCGCCGTCGGCGTCCTGCAGACGGTTCAGCGCCGGCTCCAACGTCAATTCCTCGCCGTCGATGTGGAAGCGAAGGTCGGTCATCGTCTCGTCGAACAGGCGGTTCCAGGCGCCGCGTCCGGTGATCGACTTTTCGTGGAAGAGCTGCTCGACGCGGTCCTCGAGCTGGTAAGGCTTGTCCTTGCGCAGATCGAGCACCCATGGCCGATAGTGGCCGAAGGCGGGATCGCCGGCGAGCGCGCCTTCGATCGACGCATCGTCGATCAGGTTGAGTTCGAGCGCGAAGAACAGAAGGTGCGCGCTGGCGTCGGTCATCTTCTCCTGGATGTCGCCATAGAGCTTGGCGCGCTGGGGATCGGCGGTGTTTCCGGCATAAACCAGTCCCGCATAGGAGACGATGCGGCCGATCAGTTCCTCCAGCGCCTCGTAGGCGACAAGCGCCTCGCCCAGCCTGCCGGCGCTGCCGCGCTCGGCTTCGGCGGCCAGCGTACCCTTCCAGCGGCTCTCGAAGCTGGTGGCATCGGTGGCGGCCTTGGCGATGTCGCGCTTCAGCTCCGGCGCGTCCATGCCGGCATAGAGGTCGGCAAGGTTCCATTCCGGCAAGTCGCCCAGCTCGGCCGCGCCTTGACCCGACGCCGGCGCCGCCAGCCGCCGTGCGGAAACCATGTGCCCAGAATCCCTATGCATTGCCGACACCTTCCGTGGCCAAGGTTCAAGGAGAAACGAGAAGCCGGTCAAATCCTAAGGAATTCATTCACCGGGTTTTTTGAAACCTTATTTAGAACCCTGTGCCAAGATGGTCCACAGGGCAGAATTCCTCGGGCGGGCAGTCACACCAGTCATGACAGGTTCCATACTCATAGTCGATGACGATCCGGTGCAACGCCGGCTGCTCGAAGCGGCGGTGACGCGGTTCGGCTACAGCGCAATCGTGGTCGACGGCGGCGCGGCCGCTCTCGACATCCTCGATGGACCCGGCGCCCGCGAGGTGTCGGTGGTCATCCTCGATCTGGTCATGCCCGGTCTCGACGGTATCGGCGTGCTGAAGGCAATGCGCGAGCGCGACATCAACGTGCCGGCGATCGTGCAAACCGCGCAGGGCGGCATCGAGACCGTGGTTTCGGCGATGCGTCATGGCGCCTTCGATTTCGTCGTCAAGCCGGCGTCTCCCGACAGGCTGCAGGCATCGATCGGCAATGCGCTCAAGGTCGAGGCCGTCGAGGGCGAGGTCAAGCGCACATCGCGCCGGCGCGGCGGCCTCCTGACCTTCAAGGACATGATCACGCACAGCCCGGCCATGGACAGGGTGATCCGCCTTGGCCAGAAAGCGGCGGCATCCAACATTCCGATCCTGATCGAGGGCGAGTCCGGCGTCGGCAAGGAACTGGTGGCGCGTGCCATCCAGGGCAGTGGCGACCGCCGCACGAAGCCCTTCGTCACCGTCAATTGCGGCGCCATTCCAGACAATCTGGTCGAATCGATCCTGTTCGGTCACGAGAAGGGCTCGTTCACCGGGGCCACCGACAAGCACACCGGCAAGTTCGTCGAAGCGCATTCGGGCACGCTGTTTCTCGACGAGATCGGCGACCTGCCGCTCGACGTGCAGGTCAAGCTGTTGCGCGCGGTCCAGGACGGCGAGGTCGACCCGGTCGGTGGGCGCTCGACCGTCAGGGTCGACATCAGGCTGATTTCGGCGACGCACCGCAACCTCCTACAGCAGGTCAAGGACGGCAAGTTCCGCGAGGATCTGTTCTACCGGCTGAACGTCTATCCGATCTTCGTGCCGCCGCTGCGCGACCGCCGCGACGACATCCCGTATCTGGTCACCCATTTCATGGAGAAGGTCGCGCCGGCCGACCCGCACCGTCGCCTGCAAGGTATTTCGGCGGCAGCGCTCGCCGTGCTGCAGGCCTATGACTGGCCCGGAAACATCCGGCAGCTCGAAAACGCCGTCTTTCGCGCCTCGGTGCTTTGCGAAGGCGATGTGCTTGCCGCCGAGGACTTCCCGCAGATCCGGGCGCAAGTGGAAGGCACCGTCAACCTCGATATGGATGGCGACGCGCCGTCGCCGTCCTTGCCTTTGCAGGCGCGCGATGACGAAGCCTTGCCCGGCGAGGGCGGCCCGGCAATCGCGTTCGATCCGCCGGCAAGGCTGCAGCCTCGCTTCGGCACGTTGCGGGCGCTCGACGAGCGCGGCAATGTGCGGGCACTTGCCGATGTCGAACTCGAGATGATCAAGCTTGCCATCGATCACTACAACGGACAGATGAGCGAAGTCGCCCGCCGACTCGGCATCGGCCGCTCGACGCTCTATCGCAAGCTCAAGGAACACGGCATCGATCCGGAGACAGGCCGCGTCGATCGACTAGCCTCCTAAGGGCGATGCCGGGCTGAGCTTTGGCCCGGCTTCCGGCTTTGCCACAAGGCCGGCGCCAGCTTGCAATGCCACAACGGGCCTTGTATCGCCGTTTCAGCGGCATTGTGGCTGTCCCGTGGACAGCTCTGTTCACGCATTAAGGCTAGCGGTAACAGATCGTGTTCGGGGCGAAGGCGAAAATCTGATCTAAACCAGCGGTTTACCAAGAAACCTTGTGAACAATTTTTGACGGGATATCGCCACGGTGTTACCGCATTTCGGCTTCAATAAGCGATGATTAACCATTAGGATCGATATTCGGGTGTGCTAATGCCACATCCGTTTGGACAAATCCGGGGACAAACGGCAGCCTGCAAGGCCTTTTGATTTGAACAGAATCGAACGACACACAAACAGGCGGCACCATCATTTGAGCGTCTGGCCGAAGTGGCTGGCAGTGTTGGTTGTCGCTTTTGGTTTTGTTGCCGCGGCTGCGAGCGGAGCCAGCGCCGAAACACGGTCGCTGAAGCTTTATCATCTCCACACCCATGAGAAGGCCGAGATCGTCTACAAGCGCAACGGCCGCTACGTTCCCGAGGGTCTCCGCAAGATCAACATCATTTTGCGCGACTGGCGTCGCAACGAGCCGACCAAGATGGATCCGCGCCTGCTGGATCTCGTCTGGGAGGCGTATCGGGAAGCAGGTGCCACGGACTACATCCAGGTCGTGTGCGGCTATCGCTCGCCGTCGACGAACTCGATGCTGCGCAGCCGCAGCAGGGGCGTGGCCGAGAAGAGCCAGCACATGCTCGGCAAGGCGATGGATTTCTATATTCCCGGCGTGCCGCTGAAAAAGCTGCGCAACATCGGCCTCAAGATGCAGGGCGGCGGCGTCGGCTACTATCCGTCATCGGGTTCGCCGTTCGTCCATATGGATGTCGGCAATGTGCGCCATTGGCCCGGTATCAGCCGGCAGGAACTGGTCAGCCTGTTCCCCAATGGCAAGACGCTGCATGTGCCGAGCGACGGCAGGCCGCTGCCCGGTTTTGAGCAGGCGCTCGCCTCCTACAAGGCGCGCAAGGGTTCAGGCTCGCCGGCCATCGAGATGGCCAGTGCCGGCGGCAGCAGCAAGAAATCGGGTGGATTCCTGTCGGCTTTCTTCGGTGGCGGCGGCGACGACGAGGCCGACGACAGCGCCGATGTCGAGACCGCTTCGGCCGCCCCCCCGCCCAAGGCGAGAAACCTGAAGCCGGCAGCGGCGGCCAAGACCAGCAACCTCCCGGGCATCGCCATCGTGGCGCCGGAGAATGCGCGGCGCGCCGAGATTCCGCAGGTGACCGAACAGCAGGCTCCGGAGCCTGAACAGGACACGCCGGAGACGATCATCGCGGCATTGCCGGCCCGAAGCATTCCGCTGCCGGATTTCGCACCGCGGCCGAAAGCCGATGTCGGCGCGCAGCAGCCTGAGAATGTTCCCTTCGCGATGGCGGAGGCGACAGCCACCACCGAGCAGGCCGTGGCGACCGCGCATGCGCCGGCGAGCGTTCCTTTCGGCATGGCCGATGCAACGGCTTCGGCTGATGCGACCCAGGTCGCGGTCAACAACATACCGTTGCCGACATGGCGTCCCGACAATTCGCTGCCGGCCGCTCTGGCTGCGCCGCCCAGCAAGGATGTGCTGATGGCGCTGGCCGAGACGGCCGACCAAGGCAAGACCGCGACCGATGCGTTCTCGGTGCTGCCGACGGCGCGGCCCGAGATGGCCAGGCCGGACGCGGTCAAGGCCGTGCTCGACGAGGCCAATGCCCAGGTCGGTGCGGCCGATTACCAGCTTGCTTCCTTGTCCGGGTCCGAGCCGCGTTCGGCGTTCAACGATCCGGGCACCAACACCGCATCGCCGCGCGATGCTGTCGTGGCCCGCCCAGTCGGTTCCGATCCGGCCGCCGCGATCGGCGCCGGCGTCAAGACGACGCGCAAGGAATCGAGAGCCACCGCCCGCGACCTGAAGCCAGGCCCCAAGGCCATGGTGGTTGCAGCCGCACCGCAGGCCGCCCGTTGGGCCTTGACCAGCGGCGAGCAGGTCGCCACCGTTTCAAGCGCGACGACGGCGCCGGGTTACGCCTACAGCATCGTGCACACGCCGCCGAGCGAGGTCTACACCGCTGGTTTCCAGCCGAGCAGCCAGGTGGCCGATGCCAATCGCTTCACCGGCAACGCCGTCAAGTTCATGTCGGTAGCCCGCTTCCAGACCAAATGACGGCAAATCAACCGACAAAGCCGCGCCGGGCAACCAGCGCGGCTTTTTGCTGCGTGGCCGGATCCGGTCGCGCGGCCCGCCGGCTTCCGATCACACCGGCCTGACATTGCCGTGATCGTGGAACGCCTCGGGCCGTCAGCGGTTTCTCCCCCGTTCGTTCAAACCGGGGATACCCATGAAGAAGATTCTACTGGCATCGGTCATCGCGTTGGCAACCGCTTCGGCGGCCATCGCCCCTACGCAGGCGGAAACCATTGTCGTCAAGACCCACGATCACATGCACATGAAGAAGCACTGCCGGACCAAGGTTGTCACGACCTGGAAGCATCATCATAGGGTGGTCAGGGAAGTCAGGGTCTGCAACTGATCCGGCCAAGGCAGGCCTGGAAAAAACATCCGGCGGAAGCCCGGTCGACGCAAGTCGGCCGGGTTTTTCCATGCCGCCATGAAAGCCTTATTTTGTGAGCTTGCTCGCCGCGCGCGCCAAGCCTTCGATCTCGTCCCATTTGCCGGCCTTGACGAGGTCGTCGGGCGCCACCCAGGAACCGCCGACGCAGACCACGTTGGGCAGACTTAGATAGTCAGCCGCGTTCTTGGCCGAGATGCCGCCGGTCGGGCAGAATTTCACATCGGCGAGCGGCGAGGCGAAGGCCTTCAGCGAAGCGATGCCGCCCGACTGCTCGGCCGGGAAGAATTTCAGAAAGCGCAAGCCGGCTTCGCGCGCGGCCATGATCTCGCCGGGCGTGATCGCACCGGGCAGCAGCGGAACATCGCTGGCGGCGGCTGCCGACAGAAGCTCGCGGGTGATGCCGGGGCTGACGATGAAGCGCGAGCCCGCGGCGGCAGCCTCTTCGAACTGCCTGGCATCAAGAATGGTGCCGGCGCCGACGATGGCTTCCTCGACTTCACCAGCGACCCGCCGGATCGCTTCCAGCGCGTCGGCGGTCCTCAGCGTGATCTCGATCGCAGGCAGGCCGCCGCGCGCCAGAGCGCGGGCCAGCGGCACGGCATTGGCGACATCGGAGATCTTCAGCACCGGGATGACGGGCTGGCCGTTGAGGAGCGACAGAAGTTTTTCGGTCTTGCTGGGCATGTGTCTCTCCGTGGCGTGGGACAATTCAACCGATTAGCAGAAGGCCGTTTTCCTGTCCACGAAACCGGCCGTGTCGCGATGTCACGCGTCGCCCATACTCGCCAAGCCCAAGTTGACAAGGGTGGCTGCCGGCTCGATGGTGCCGACAGCTTTTGTCCGGGTGGCTTTTCAGGATAGGAATTTTTTCTTGACTCCCTGATCTCAGCTATGGTACAAATTCACCCATGGTGCAGATTTGCGCCAGTGACCCGCCGAACAGGATGCCTGCTTTGCCTTGAATCGGCTTGCTCGAGCGTCTAGTGGCTTCGGCGATGACATCACTTCCACTCCTTCGCGTCGCCGCGCTCTACCGGTTTGCCCGGCTCGACGCTTTCGAAGAACTGCGCGCGCCGCTCGCCGCATTCTGCTGCGGGCGCGGCATAAAGGGCACGCTGCTGCTGGCGCATGAAGGCATCAACGGCACCGTCGCCGGCAGCGAGACGGCAATTGCCGAACTGATCGCGTATCTCGAAGCCATCGAAGGGCTTGCCGGACTCGAGGTCAAGTACAGCGCGGCCGCGGACATGCCGTTCCATCGCATGAAGGTGCGGCTGAAGCGCGAGATCGTCACCATGGGTGTCGATGACATCGATCCTTCGAAAAGTGCCGGCACCTGCGTCGCGCCGGCCGACTGGAACGCTCTGATTTCGCAGCCCGGCACTGTCATCATCGACACGCGCAACGCCTATGAGGTGTCGATCGGCACGTTCAAGGGTGCGATCGACCCGGCCACCGCAAGCTTTCGCGAGTTCCCGGCCTGGGTGGAAACGCACCGGGCGGAGCTCGAAGGCCGCAAGGTTGCGATGTTCTGCACCGGCGGCATACGCTGCGAAAAGGCAACCGCCTATGTCAAATCGCTCGGCTTCGAGGATGTCTTCCATCTCAAGGGCGGTATCCTCAAATACCTCGAAGAGGTTCCGGCCGAACAGAGCCTCTGGCAAGGCGAGTGCTTCGTCTTCGACGAGCGGGTTTCGGTGTCGCACGGCCTTGCCGAGGGCGACGCGGAACTGTGCCGCGCCTGCCGCCACCCGCTGACGCCGGGCGAGCTGACGTCGCCCAAATTCGCTGCCGGTATTTCGTGCCCGCATTGCTTCGATGCGCGTTCGGACGAGGACCGCCAGCGTTATGCCGAGCGCCAGCGCCAGGTCGAGCTTGCGCAGGCGCGGGGCAGGGGGCCGCATATCGGCTCCTGATCCAGCATCGTGCTGCTGCAAAGCGGCTGCCTGTCATTGCAATGTCAAGTTTCGGGACCTACGTCTTCGACGTTCGAAACCCGCCCGTTGGCCGGGCAAATCCTGGAGGCACTGAATGTTCGATCCCAAGAAGCTTCTCGACGATCTGCTCGGCTCGCAAATCCCCGGCACCAGCGGCACTGTTCGCGACAAGGCGGGGCAGGCCGTGCAGATGGCCAAGGACAATCCGCTGGCCGCCGGTGCGCTGGCCGCGGTGCTGCTCGGAACCGGTACTGGCCGCAACGTGACGGGCGCCGCAGTGAAGCTTGGCGGACTGGCCGCGATCGGCGGCCTCGCCTACAAGGCCTACCAGAATTACAAGGCCGGCAACGCGCCCGCGGAAGCACCGGCGGCCAGTGAACCGGAATTGCTGCCGCCGCCCAAGGAACCCCCTTCCACCCGTCGCAGGCGCCGCAAGGCGAGGACGAATTCACGCTGACGCTGGTTCGGGCGATGATTTCGGCGGCGAAGGCCGATGGCCATATCGACGATGATGAGCGCCAGAAGATCGCCGGCAAGCTCAGCCTGGCCGGCATAGGCTCCGACGCCGAAAAGTTCCTGATGGCGGAGCTGGCAAGCCCGCTCGACCTCGACACGCTGGTGGCCGGCGCCAAGACCGATGCGCAGAAGCTCGAACTCTACACGGCGTCGCGCCTGACCATCGATCCCGACACACGCGCCGAGCGCGGTTATCTCGACCTGCTTGCCGGCCGGCTCGGCCTGCCGGACGCGCTGGTCGACCATGTCGAGGCGACGGTTTCGGCGGCCAAGGTGCCGGCCAAGGCCGGGACGTCACCCAATCCGCGCTGGTAGGCCAAAACGGCACAGGGGGCACTTTCCGGGTTAACCGCTCATTAACCCAGCAAGCGCATCATTCAACACAGTCGGATCGGCTTTTCCTCCTCCCAAGCCCGGTTCAGATCAGGGGCGGTCGCCAATGGCCGCCCTTTTTGTCGGTCCGGCCGGATGGACACGCTTGCCATCGCCGCCGTCATTTGCGATGCCTTCCTTTTCGAGCCACCCCCCCAAAATCAGTCGAGCAAGCGCAGCGCTGCCGGAGGACAATAGCCATGACCGAGCAAAGAACCGCCATCGTCACCGGGGCCGGCACGGGCATCGGCAAGAGCGTCGCCACGGCGCTGCTCAAGGCCGGCTGGAACACGGTATTCTGCGGACGCCGCAAATCCGTGCTGGATGCAGCCGTGGCTGAGGCCGGGTCCACCGGCGCCAAGGCCCTGGCGGTTGCCTGCGATATCAGCAAGGCAGGCGAGGTCGACGATCTGTTCGAGACCGTGGCGGCGGCCTTCGGCCGTGTCGACCTGCTCTTCAACAATGCCGGCATGGGCTACAAATCGACGCCGATCGACGAGATACCGGTCGAAGTGTGGAACGATATCGTCGGCGTCAACCTCACCGGTTCGTTCCTGTGCGCCCGTGCCGCCTTTGGCGCCATGCGCAAGCAGAAGCCGATGGGTGGCCGCATCATCAACAACGGTTCGGTGTCGGCCTATGCGCCACGCCCAGGCTCGGTGCCCTACACGGCGACCAAGCATGCCATCACCGGACTGACCAAGACGCTGGCGCTCGACGGTCGGCCCTATGACATCGCCTGCGGCCAGATCGACATCGGCAATGCGCTGACCGACATGGCGCAGCCGATGACGGTCGGTGTGCCGCAGGCCAATGGCTCGATCGCAGCCGAAGCGGTGATGGATGTTCAGCGCGTCGCCGACGCCGTCGTCCACATGGCCAGCCTGCCGCTCGACGCCAACGTGCTGTTCATGACCGTGATGGCGACCAAGATGCCGTTTGTCGGGCGTGGGTGAGCAGCCCGGTTCGCGTAAGCGAATTCATCGTGCCAGTGGCACGATGAAAGGCCGGCGAACGCTGGGACGCTGCGAAGCAGCGGGGACCCAGCCGGATGGTTTTATTTCCCCGCAAGCGGCACGCCGGGCTTGAACAGCAGAATGGGCCTGATCTCGTAAACGGCGGTGGGATTGACGCGGCGAAGGTCGCGGGCGATCGCGATGGCCTCGTCTCGCGTGGCGCAGTCGACGACATAGAGCCCGAGCAACTGTTCCTTGGTTTCGGCGAACGGACCGTCGATGATCACACCGTCGCCCGGGCCGCGCAGGGTGATGGCATCCTGTGTCGCGCCCAGACGCGCGGACGGTCCAAGCGTGCCTTCCTCATGAAGCCGGGTGTTGATCTTCAGCAGGTCGGCCATAAGTGCTGCATCTTCCTGCGGCGTCAGCGCCTTGATCGCATCTTCCACGTGATAGGCAAGGATTGCGTAGAACATTTTATGTCACCTGCTTCGATCCTGATCCAGGGAGCGTAGCGGTTCCCGACACGCCCGCCCAGCCTTGGCCGTGCGTGTCCGGACAGATCATGACACCATCATGGTCGCCAGCCGCAACCACCCGGAAAGAGGCCACCGGCCTGCTTTGAAGCCTACTTCGCCAGGAACGCTCCGATCCGCTCCAGCGCGCGCAGGATGTTCTCCTCGGAATTGGCGTAGGAGAGCCTGATATAGCCTTCGCCGAGAATGCCGAAATCGGGACCGCCGATCAGCGCCACGCCGGCCTCGTCGAGCAGTGCCGAGGCGAGCTTCTTGGCCTTCCAGCCGGTCTTCGAGACGTTGGGGAAGGCGTAGAACGCGCCCTTGGGCGTGATGCAGGATATGTTGGGCAGGGCGTTCAGTCCCTCGACGACGATCTTCCGGCGGCGGTCGAAGGCGCGCATCATCTTGTCGACGTCGTCCTGCGGGCCGTCGATGGCCGCGATGCCGGCAAACTGGCTCGGCGCGTTGACGCAGGACCAGCAATTGACCGCCAGCTTGCGCACCTTGTCGTAGAGATGGGCGCCCTTGTCGCCATTCGGCCAGATCGACCAGCCCATGCGCCAGCCGGTCATCGCCCAGGTCTTCGACCAGCCATTGAGCACGATCAGCCGGTCGCGGATTTCGGGAAAGCCGAGCAGCGAGCAATGCGTCTCGCCATCATAGGTCATGACGTCGTAGATCTCGTCGGAGAGGATCGCGACCTGCGGATGCGCCTCCAGCCCCTTGACCAGTTTCTCGATCTCGGCGCGAGGCGTGACGCCGCCGGTCGGATTGGCGGGCGAGTTGAGGATCAGCAGCCTGGTCTTCGAGGTGATCAGCGCCAGCGTCTCCTCGGCCGAGAAGGCAAAGCCGTTTTCTTCGCGCATCGGCACGGGAATGGGTGCCGCACCCGTGAACTCGATCATCGAGCGGTAGATGGGGAAGCCGGGGTCCGGGTAGAGGATCTCGGCGCCGGGCTCGCCGAACATCAGGATCGCGGCGAACATGGTCGGCTTGCCGCCGGGCAGGATCATCACCGTTTCGGGCGATATCTCGACACCGGTGGTGGTTAGCGTGCGGCGCACCACCGCCTCGCGCGTCGCCAGCAGGCCATTGGCCGGCGTGTAGCCGTGATGGCCGTCGCGCAGCGCCTTGATCGCCGCCTCGACGATGTGCTGCGGCGTCTTGAAGTCGGGCTGGCCGATGCCGAGATTGACGATGTCGCGGCCTTGTTGGGCAAGTGCTGTGGCCCTCGCAAGCACGGCGAAGGCGTTTTCCTCGCCAAGGCGGTCGAAGGCCGAAATCGTGTGGAGCATTTTTCCCGTCCGTGTGGTTCTTGCTGTTGGGTCGCGTTTTTGTGAGCCTCAGCCCGCAAAAGTCAAACGGATTGGAGCATTCGGTGTCGGAAAATCTGAAGGATTGGCAACCGCGTCCGCGGCCCGAACGCAAGACCATCGACGGTCGATACGTCCGGCTTGAACCGCTAAGCGCTGCAAAACACGGCGACGGCCTCTATGAAGCGTCCTCCGTGTCCGACATCGACGACCGCTTCGCCTGGTTGCCCGACCATCCGCCGGAGACCCGCGCCGCCTTCCAGCCATGGCTGGACAAGGTCGAGGCCAGCGAGGATCCGCTGTTCTTCACCGTCATCGACAAGGCCAGCGGCAAGGTCGCCGGACGCCAGACGCTGATGCGCATCGATCCGGCCTACGGCGTCATCGAGATCGGCAACATCTATTGGGGACCGCTCATCTCGCGCAAGCCGGGAGCAACCGAAGCGCAGTTCCTGTTCATGAAATACATCTTCGACGGGCTCGGCTATCGCCGCTACGAATGGAAGTGCAACAACCGCAACGAGCCATCGAAGCGGGCGGCCGAGCGGTTCGGCTTCAAGTTCGAAGGCATTTTCCGCCAGCATCTCATCGTCAAGGGTGAAAACCGCGACACTGCGTGGTATTCGATCATCGACAAGGAATGGCCGGCGCTGCGCAGTGCCTATGAGGCGTGGCTCGATCCGGCCAATTTCGATGGCGACGGCCGGCAGAAGCGACGGCTCGAGGATTTTCGCGCGGAATTCGGCGCTTAGGAGTTCACTATTGGCACATACCCACGATCACACCGGGCACGGTCACGGCCCTGGTCATGTGCATGGCTCGACCGACAAGAAACGCGTTCTGATCGCAGCCTGCCTGACCGGCGGCTTCATGGTCGCCGAGGCGCTTGGCGGCATCCTCACGGGCTCGCTGGCGCTGCTGGCCGATGCCGGCCACATGCTCGCCGATTCGATCGCGCTCGGCCTTGCCTGGTATGCGTTTCATCTTGGCGGCCGGCCGGCGACCGTTCGCCTCACCTATGGCTTCGGCCGGGTCAAGACGCTGGTGGCCTATACCAACGGCATCGCCATTTTCGTCATCGCGCTGTGGATCGTCTATGAGGCCTGGGGACGCCTGCAGGCGCCGGCGCCGGTGCTTGGCGGGCCGATGCTGGTGGTGGCGATCCTCGGCCTGCTGGTGAACCTCGGCTCGTTCTTCGTGCTGCATGGCGGCGACCGCGAGAGCCTGAACATGCGCGGCGCCATCCTGCATGTGCTTGGCGACCTGCTCGGCTCGGCGGCGGCCATCGCGGCGGCGCTGGTCATCCTGGCGACCGGCTGGACGCCGATCGACCCGATCCTGTCGGTCCTGGTTTCACTGCTGATCCTCTACACGGCGTGGTCGCTGATGCGGGAGGCCGCCCATGTCCTGCTCGAGGGCGTGCCGCCAAGCCTCGACCGAGATCTGATCGCCAGCGATATCGAGGCGACCATCCAGGGCGTGCGCGAAGTGCACCACATGCATGTCTGGTCGCTCGACGGGACCAGCAATATGGCGACGCTGCATGCCTGTCTCGACGAGGGCGTCGATGCGCATCAGGCGGTGAGTGCCGTCAAGAAGCGGCTTGCCAGCGAGCACGGCATCAGCCATGCCACCGTGGAACCGGAATTCGGCCAGTGCGCCGACGATGGCGACGAGCACGACCACGGGCACGAGCATGAAGCGGCTGCATACCACGACCACCATCACTAGGACCGGATCGATCGATGTCGATCGTCCTGCCTCAGGAGTTGCAAAACCTTGAAAACCAGCTTGACGAACGCCCATCCTCCGGACGCGGCATGATGGACCGCGACACCAGGAACGCGGTCATCGCCGCCGCGTGGATCATGCTGCTGTTCGGTATAGGCGCCTACTATCTGCCGACGGTAATGCTGGCACTCGGCAGCCTTTCCACCGTGCTGGCCGGCGCCTTTGGCATCGTCTTCGTGCTGGCGTTCTTCTCGGTGTTCTGGCTGCGCGCCCGCAACCAGCGCAAAAACCAGGGTAAATAGGCAAGGGATATCGACATGCGCATTCTGATCACTGGCGCCGCGGGTATGGTCGGCCGCAAGCTCATCGCCCGGCTGGCCAAGGACGGGACGCTGCGCGGGGGCAAGATCACCGCGCTCGATCTCCACGATATCGTGCCGCCACAGGCGCCGAGCCTGGATGGCGTCAGCGTCACGCTGCACACCGGCGATCTCGCCGAAGCGGGTGCCACCGAGCGCCTGGTCGCATCGCGCCCCGACGTCGTCTTTCATCTCGCCGGCATCGTATCGGGCGAGGCGGAGGCGAATTTCGAACTCGGCTACCGCGTCAATCTCGATGGCACGCGCGCCCTGTTCGATGCCATCCGGGTGGCGGGCTTTGCGCCGCGCGTCGTCTTCACCTCGTCGATCGCGGTGTTCGGCGCGCCGTTCCCGGACGTCATTCCCGATGACTTCCATCCGACGCCGCTGACCTCTTATGGTACCCAGAAGCAGATGAGCGAAGCGCTGCTGGCGGACTATTCCAGGCGCGGGTTCTTCGACGGTATCGGCATCCGGCTGCCGACCATCTGCGTGCGGCCGGGCAAGCCGAACAAGGCGGCGTCCGGCTTCTTCTCGGGCATCATCCGCGAGCCGTTGAGCGGCCATGAGGCGATCCTGCCGGTGCCGCGCTCGGTCGTGCACACGCATGCCAGCCCGCGCTCGGCGGTCAACTTCCTGATCCATGCGGCGGGGATCGACGGCAGCGCTGTCGGGCCACGCCGCAATCTGACGATGCCCGGCGTCGCCGTCACCGTCGGCGAGCAGATCGAGGCGCTGGAACGCATCGCCGGGCCGAAGGCGGTAAGCCTGATCCGCGAGGTTCCGGATGACACGATCTGGGCGATCGTCAAGGGCTGGCCGACGCGCTTCGAGGCAAAGCGGTCACGGGAGCTCGGCTTCAGCGCCGAAAAGAGTTTTGACGAGATCATCCGCGCTCACATCGAGGATGAGCTGGGCGGCAAGATCGCGGGTTAAACTCCGAGCCTCTTGGCGCCGGGCATCATCCGCCGCTCGCCAGGCTTGCCGACAGCAGCAGCAGTCCGAACAGGAACACGAAGGCGGCGCCGCCGATCTCGACGATCGAGTGGATGCGGTTGCCCATGCGGCCGTCGCCGGCGAAATAGACCGCCCAGTTCTTGGCGGTCACCGCCAGCGTCGCCAGTGCCGAAACGGTGATGGCGGTGCCCAGCGACATTGCCAGCACCGACAGCAGGCCGCCGAGCCAGAGGCCGTTGAGCAGGGCGAAGCTGAGCACGATCAGCGCGCCGGAGCAGGGGCGGATGCCGACCGCCGCCACCGCTGTCCAGGCCGTGCGCCAGTCGAAGCGGTCGCCTGACAGCAGCGCCGGATCGGGTGCGTGCGAATGGCCGCAGGTGTCGCAGACTTCGCCGGCCGCGTGATCGTGATGAGCATGATCGTGTTCGGCATGATCGTGATGATCGTGCGAAGGGCCGTGCACATGGTCATGCGCGTGTAGCGCGTGCGAATGGGCATGCGCCGAATGGCTGTGAGCTGCATGGGAATGGCCGGCATGCGAATGCGCGCCGTGCGAATAACCCCCGTGAGAATGACCGGCGTGAGAATGGCCGGCATGAGCCGCCGACAGGCTGTAGGCCGGGCCCTTGCCGAACAGACGCAGGACGGAAGGACCGAGTTTGCGCCACAGCAGCCAGGCGCCGAACAGGGTGACGAAGACAAAGCTCATGATCTCCATGAACCAGGCTGCGTCCGTCATCGAGACGGAGGTGCCGCGCAGGACGAAATAGGCGACCCCCATCACCGCGACCGCGGTCAGGCCCTGCAGCAGCGCCGAGACGAAGGACAAGAGGATGCCGCGCCGCAACGCCACTTCATTGGCCACCATGTAGGACGAGATCACCGCCTTGCCGTGACCGGGGCCGGCGGCATGGAAAATACCGTAGGCGAAGGACAGGCCGACGAGTATCCAGATCTTGCTGCCGTCCTGGCGCATCGCCTTCATCGCCGTTGCCAGCGCGCGGTAGAATTCCTGCTGCCTGAGATTGATCCACATCAGGATATGGGCGAACGGGCCGGTGGTGGGCGCCATGCCGTCATTGACGCCGATGCCGAGCGAACTCTGGGCATGAGCCGCGTCGGCGAAATGCATCATGGCGACTGTGAGGGCCAACAGGCCGAATGCCAAACGCAGGGACGGTTTCGTCACCGGCTTCATCCTTCTGGCTGACAGGTCAGTTCGAGCTTGGTGGCGAAGATCTTGCTCATATCGGTGCCGGTCGGGTCATTGAAAAAGGCATCGGTGAGGGTCTTCTGGTTTTCCTTGATGGCCTCGTCGGGGTCGGGACGGACCACCTTGCTGGTGCAGTTCGAGGGCAGGCCTTCGACCGTGATGTTGGAGTCCTCGGTGAAGTCGATCGCCGTGTAGAATGTCGGATCGTAGACGCCGATATCGATTTTGCCGTTGAGCTTGATCGGCACCTTCGGTTCGGACTCGAACAGGATGATCAGCTGGTCGTTGTCGAAATTGGCCATCAGATGCGGCGGCGGCGTCATCGCCACGTCCTTGCCGTCGACGGTGACGAGCTGGAAGTAATTGAACTCCGCCAACGAGGCATGAACGGTGTCGGCGACTTCCTTCAGCTCCTTGTCGTCGAGCTTCAGGTCGGAGTTCTTGTCGAATTCCATCATCACCGTCGAGGAAAACAGATCGTCGAAGCGCCAGAGATGACGCAGAGCCTTCACGCTTTGGTGATCCGGGGAGAGGATCACATCGAGGCGAGCCTCGGCGAAGACGTGTGGATGCACGTAAGCGGGTCCAGTGGCGGCAAAGCTAGCCGCCAAGGCCGAAGCCAGCATGATTGCGTGCCGTTTCAGGTGCATTCTCGGTCGCGATTCCCTAGGCTTCGGAAGAGTTGCCGAGAGTTACCAGAAAGGGGGCGAAATTGGGACCGCTGCTCGGCTGAAGTGGGTCAGGCAACTTCACGCGTCCTGAACCACTGCACCAGGAAGTCGACGAAAACGCGGACCTTGGCCGGCAGATAGCGGCGGTGCGGGTAGACGGCGAAGATGCCGCCGCCCGACAGGATACGGTCATCTATCACCGACACCAGCCGGCCGCTCGCGAGGTCGGGCGCGGCAATGAAATCCGGCAGGACGGTGAATCCCAGCCCGGACACGGCCGCGGCTCTCGCCGTCATCGGGCTGTTGACCTCGATCGGACCCGACACCGAAACGCTGACCGGATCGCCATTGTCGCCCTTGAACGGCCAGTTGTTCAGTCCGCGGCCATTGGTGTCGACGATGCAAGGCATGCGGCTGAGATCCTGCGGCCGTGTCGGCGTGCCGTGCTTGGCGATCAGTTCGGGGGAGGCGCAGAGCTTTATCGAAAACGGCGCCAGACGCCTGGCGATCAGCGACGAGTTCTCCAGCCGCGAGATGCGCACCGCAAGGTCGAAGCCTTCCTCGACCAGATCGACGAAGCGGTCGTCGAGCTGGATGTCGAGCACGATGTCGGGATGCTGCTTGGCGAAGTCGATCAGCGACTGGCCGATCGGCGCGTCGGCGAAGGTGCGCGGCGCCGACAGCTTGATCCGGCCGCGCACGTCGCCGGAGGATTCGCGCACTGCGTCGGCCAGGCTGTCGACCTCGCGCACGATCTCCGAGGCGCGCCGGTAATAGGTGTGGCCGGCCTCGGTCATCGAGAACTGGCGCGTGGTGCGGTTGAGCAGCAAAGCGCCGAGTTCGTCCTCCAACTCGCGCACATATTTCGACAGCAAGGCCTTGGAGCGGCCGATCTTGCGCGCCGCCGCCGAAAAGCCCTCGGCCTCGACCACGTCGATGAAGGCACGCATGCGCGTCAGTGTGTCCATGGTCAGGCCTTTCGTGCCGCGTCGAGAAGTTTCCGGCCGAGCCGTATCAGGGCAATGTCGCTGCCGGAAGGGCCAAGCAGCGACAGGCCGAACGGGGCGCCGGCGACCGAGCCGACGGGCAGTGTGATCTGTGGAAAACCGGACAGGCCGGCCAGGCACAGAAGCTGGAGCGCCCGTTCGCGATAGGCCTGGAACTGCTCCGGCGTGCTGTCCACGTAAGGCGCCGGACCAGGCACCGTCGGCAGGACAAGGAAGCCGTCCTTGCCGAGCAGGGCGCTCAGTTCGCCGCGAAAGGTCAGACGCCGCACCTTCTCGGCCTGGGCTGTCTTGTCGTCGACGGCGCGGCCGAAGCCGAATCGCTCCTCGACGCCGGGGCCGAGGCCGCGCTCGCCGCTGGTGATCCATTCGCCATGCACCGCCCAGGCCTCCCTGGCCTGCAGCCGGCGAAAGCACCAGTAAAGTTCATCGGGAGATGAGGAGAAGCGGATTGCCGGCGTCGCCGGCGCGCCGAAAACCGCGCCCGCCAGCCCCTTCATTCCGGCATATTCGGCCAGCGCCGGGCGGGCGACCAATCCGTCCAGCCAATCCAGCGCCAGCGGCCGGTCCAACACGTGCTGGTGCGGATCGCGGCCGAGCAGCAGCTTGCCGACGGTCTCGTAGGTCTCGATGTCGTCGGCGAACCAGCCGAACGTGTCGAGGCTCGGCGCCAGCTTCATCGTGCCGTCGAGCGAAATGCGGCCATGCGTGGTGCGCAGCCCGATCAGTCCGCAAAAGCTCGCCGGTGCTCGGATCGAGCCGCCGGTGTCGGAACCAGTGGCGATATCGGCCAGCCTGCCCGCCACCGCCGCCGCCGACCCCGATGAGGAGCCGCCGGTGACGCGGTCGGGTGCCGCCGGGTTCACCGGAAACGAGAAATGCGCATTCTGACCGAACAGCGCGAAGGCGAGCTCGTCGGTCTGCGTCTTGCCGACGAAGCGTGCGCCGGCATCGAGGATCATCTGCACGGCGGGTGCGGTGCGCGAGGCTGCGTGGCTTTCGGCGAATTTTTGCAAATTGCCGCAACCGGTGCGGTAGCCGGCGACGTCGTATATGTCCTTGACGGCCAGCCGCAGGCCGGCCAGCGGGCCGAGCTGGGCATGTGCCACGGGCATCTGGCGAAGATCGAGAAAGGCGTTGAGAGGGCCGTGCGTGCCTGTCATCGTTCGATATCCGGATACGGTTGCCGCAACATTGTTCGACGCCAGAAATTTTACAACCTGCGATACGATTTTTATTGATTGTGAAAGTCTTCGCCCTTATATCGCGCTTGCCCAAAGTCGCACGTGCCTGTGGGTGTCCGCCGATCCTCGAATGGTGAGGGAAATCGGTAAGGTAACTGGAGCCAACCCCTCCAGTCGGTCTAGCGGCCAACCGCCAGCCCGAGGACACCTTGAAGCAACGACGGTGCGGGCCTTTCTGGTGTTCTGCCGGTTGTCCAAAAACCGGGGTTACTGAAGAGGCACACCTTCATTGCCGGCAGTGCGGACGGGTCTCCCATCCAAGCCAAGGCAGACAAAGCGAACCGAGGCCGGGCAAGGCCAAGGTTCACCGCCGCGAGACGGCGCTTCATGGTTCCGGGGTCTCCACCGGCTGGTTCCATGGATTTCCGTCCCGCCTTTGTCCAACGCGAGTTCGCGAGGCCGACAGCCCGCGTCCCGCAGCCTTATTGCGCGCCGAAAGGCGCTGATGGAGAGACCCCGATGGCCACCCAGCGCATCCTTGACTTCCTCGCCACCCGACGTCCGACCGGCCCCTGCCTCGTCGTCGACCTCGATGTCGTGCGCGACAATTTCCGCGCCTTCGAGAAGGCGCTGCCCGATTCCAGGATCTACTATGCGGTGAAAGCAAACCCGGCGCCGGAAATCCTGCGCCTGCTTGCTGCGATGGGCTCGTCCTTCGACACCGCTTCCGTTGCCGAAGTCGAGATGGCGATGGACGCTGGTGCGCCGGCGGACCGCATCTCCTTCGGCAACACCATCAAGAAGGAGCGTGACATTGCACGCGCCTACCAGCTCGGCATCCGCCTGTTCGCCGTCGATTGCGTCGAAGAGGTCGAGAAGATCGCCCGCGTCGCGCCCGGTGCGCGCGTGTTCTGCCGCGTGCTGACCGATGGCGAGGGCGCCGAGTGGCCGCTGTCGCGCAAGTTCGGCTGCGTGCCGGCGATGGCCGTCGACGTGCTGCGCCATGCCAAGGGGCTCGGCCTCGACGCCTATGGCGTGTCGTTCCATGTCGGCTCGCAGCAGACCGACCTGACCGCCTGGGACCGTGCGTTGGCCGACGCCAAGGTGGTGTTCGCGACGCTGGCCGAGGAAGGCATCGTCTTGAAGATGGTCAATATGGGCGGTGGTTTCCCGACGCGCTATCTGCGTGACGTGCCGGCCGCCCAGGCCTATGGCCAGGCGATCTTCTCGGCGCTGCGCAAGCATTTCGGCAATGCGCTTCCCGAGACCATCATCGAGCCGGGCCGTGGCATGGTCGGCAATGCCGGCGTCATCAAGTCGGAAGTCGTGCTGATCTCGAAGAAGGCGGCCAACGACAATGTGCGCTGGGTGTTCCTCGACATCGGCAAGTTCGGCGGCCTGGCCGAGACGATGGACGAGGCGATCCGCTACCCGATCGTCACCGCGCATGACGGCACGGAGACCGCACCTTGCGTGCTCGCCGGCCCGACCTGCGATTCGGCCGACGTGATGTACGAGAAGACGCCCTATCCGCTGCCTTTGTCGCTGACCATCGGCGACGAGGTGCTGATCGAAGGCACCGGCGCCTACACGACCACCTACTCGGCGGTCGCCTTCAACGGCTTCGAGCCTCTCCGATCCTACGTGATCTGACGGCGCTTGCTCAGCGCATTTTCGAACGGCGAACCGGACACAACTTCGCCTGAAAATGCGCTGAGAGAGCCGATCAGATCATCCCAGGTGGGCGACTTTCGTCCACCCGGGCTCGCCTGTGGAACAGATCTCCGCTCGCCAGGGATTACGGAAATGGAAATGCCAGTTGAAATTGGGGGCCACGCACCGGCCTTTGTGATGGTTGCCGAAACCGCCGCCGATGTTGCGGCGCGCGAGGCGTTGCTCGATCGGGCCATGGGGCCGAAGCGCAGGAAAAAGTCGTCGGAGAAGCTGCGGCGTGGCCGGCGGCCCTCGGAAGGCTTGGCCTTCGTCGCCCGCGATGGCTCGGGCGGCGTCGCCGGCACCGTGCGGCTGTGGGACGTCAGGCTGGGCGAGGGCGGTGCGGCCGCGCTGCTGCTTGGCCCGCTTGCCGTCGATCCGTCGCTCAAGAACGCCGGCATCGGCTCGGCCCTGATGCGCCATGCCATCGCCGAGGCGGCACGTCTTGGCCATGCCGCGATCCTTTTGGTCGGCGATGCGCCCTATTACGCGCGCTTCGGCTTCTCGGCCGAGAAGACCGGTTCACTTGCCATGCCGGGACCCTATGAGCGGCACCGCCTGCTGGCGCTGGAACTGGTGGAAGGCGCGCTTGACGGCGTGCACGGCACGCTGAGGGCGGCCGGCCGCAAGCTGAAGGCGGAATTGATATCGGCGGCCTGAGATACGAAGCCGCCAGCATTTCATGCAAAAACGCCGCCCGAAAAGGCGGCGTTTTTTCGCGATTGGTGGGCGCCACCTTGGGCGCCTGCATGCCTTCAGCCGATCAGTTGGCTGAGCGCCATGGCAACGGTCATGTCGCCTTCGACCTTTATCTTGCCGGTCATGAACGCCATTGTCGGGTTCAGGTCGCCAGCGATCAGCGAATCGAGATCGTCGAGCGAGAGCTTGATGGTGCAGTCGGTGGGTGCATCGGTGTTCGAGACGGTTGCGCCGTCGATGACGATGACGCCGTCGCTGCCGGTGTCGAATTTCACGGAACGATCGAACCCGCTGCTGGCCACGCGCGACTTGATCTTCTCGGCAATCTCCTGAACGCTCACGCTGTTCTCCTTGTCTGGTTGCATCTGTCTCGCAACGGCGCTTCGATCCAGCCGAAGCCCGTGCCGCGGTTTCGCGATCACGGTCGCTGCCGCATATAGCTTTGGGTTGACGTTTACGTCAACGCGAATTCAGGCGGTTGGTTCCTGCCGTTGCGGCAGGCGAGCCTGGAGGAGGCCGGGAATGCGAGCCCGGCAACTCAGTGTTCCTTGAACGCCTTGGTCATTTCGCTCGCCGTCTCGCTTTTCTTGCGGCGCAGCCAGTTGTCGCGGATTTCGTCCTTCGACAGGAAATTGACCTGGTCGATCAGAACCTCATGCACCAAAGGCGCCCCGACACGCGTGTTGACGGTATCGCGGATCGCGGCGCGGAAGGCATCGAGATCGATCGTCGCCTTGTTGGTGAAGTCGATCTGCGGATTGGAATAGAGGTAGGAATAAACCTGGTCGGTGATCAGCGCTTCGGCCGGAATGGACAGTTTCTTGATCTGCTCGGGTTCGACCGTGTAGACAAGCTTGGTCAGGAAATAGCCGCCGATCTCGGAGTCGCGGATCAGCGGCACCGAAATGATGTCGGTCTTGACGTAGTCGAGGCCGCCCAGCATCGGCTTCGGCGTTTCGCCGACACCGCGCTCGCCGGCCGCCTGGAAAGAATAGAACACGGCGCCCAGCGTTGCGGCGCAGATCCAGACGGCGATGGCGATGACCTTGATCATCGGGCCTTGTCAGTCCCTTGGTCAGTCCCTTGCAATGGCAACGCGGCACGGCGCCGTTGCCGAGGCAGGATCTCCGATGTGTCGCCTGTGTTCGCCATCACGCCTTTATCCAGCCGAACTCGCCGGCGGAATAGGTGCCGTCGGTCTCGGCGCGCTGGATGGCGTGCCGCAGCAGGCTGGCGACTTCGTTGACCGCGCTGAGATGCGCCAGGATCGCCGCTTCGTTCTTCGCCAGCTTCTGGCGCAGCCGGGTCAGGCCCTCGCGGTGCTGCTCGAGGAATTCGGCTTCGCTGCCGCCCTTCATGGCGCGGGTCAACTCGTAGAGGTAGCGGCTCTTGCGGGCGTTCGATGCCTTGAGATCATAGTTGGTGGCGTTACGGATGCCTGCCGTCTCTTCCTCGACCACTTCCTCGATGCGGCCGATGATGGCGGCGAGATTGCCGGGCCGCGCGAACGGGATCGGCGCTTCCGACGTGGTCGTGCGTGCTGGCAGGTTGGGGGTGGATTCCGAAAAGTCGGCCATGGCGTTTCCCAGTTTAGATCTTGATATTTGTTTTTATGGTCGTCTCGTCACCGGTCATCGATCCCGCAGCCTTGCGCTGCAATTGATGGACCAGCGAGGTCGACAGGCTGTTTTGCTGGTCGACCTCGGTCTTTTCCGGCCCGCCCGAAACCGGACCGACGGGCACGACGCGCTTGCCTTCGAGATAGTGGTCGGCGAGCATCGATTTGGCGATGCCGATGCCGCCGCGTTCGGCCATCACGTCGGCCACCCGCTCTGCAAGCTGCGATTTCCACATGTCGCCGGCCAAGCCCTTGCCGTAGACGCCCTCGGTGTCCTTGGGCAGCATGTTCTGGATGAAGGTCTGCAGCACCATCGCCTCGAACTTCTTGAATTTCTTGGCCGGGTCGGTTGCAGCGGCGGCCTTGTCGGCTGTGGCGCGCGACAGGATCGAGCCGGCATCGACGGAAGCGGCTGTGTCGAGTGAAAACGTGCCCGTAGCGCCGCCGGCCCGCTTTGCCAGCGCGGCGCGGGCGGTCTCGATATCCGCCGGGTCGACGGCTCGGGCCACATCCATAACGATGTCGCTGGGTGGAGAAATCGCCAAGAAAGTCCGCCTTTTACCGGTTTTCCCTGACCAGACCATGCCTCAACAAGCTTGTGGCAGGCTTGCGGGAAGGAGAGGGAGCGGAGTGCGGGGATCGGATCGAAGCTGCCGGCCGAGGGTGGGATTTGCGCCTCAGCCTCACTCCTTGACCGCCCCCGTCATCGAGGAGACGTAGTGCTCGACAAAGAATGAATAGAGCACCACCACCGGCAGGGAGCCGATCAGCGCGCCTGCCATCAGGGCTCCCCATTCATAGACGTCCGAACGTACCAGCTCGGTAAGCACGCCGACCGGCACGGTCTTGTTTTCGGACGACTGGATAAAGGTCAAGGCGTAGATGAATTCGTTCCATGACAGGGTGAAGGCGAAGATGCCGGCGGAGATCAGGCCGGGCACCGACAGCGGCAGAACTATCTTGGTCAGGATTTGCCAGCGGCTCGCTCCGTCGATCAGCGCGCATTCTTCCAGTTCGAAGGGTATCGAGCGGAAGTAGCCCATCAAGAGCCACGTGCAGAATGGAATGAGGAACGTCGGATAGGTGAGGATCAGTGCGAACGGCGTATCGTAAAGGCCGAGGTTGAACACCATTACCGACAGTGGAATGAACAGAATCGAGGGCGGCACGAGATAGGCCAGGAAGATCGCCAAGCCGACCTGCCGCGCCCCGGAAAACCTCAAGCGTTCGATCGCATAGGCAGCGAACACCGCCGCCAGCAGCGACAGGAAAGTTGCGGCGGTCGAGATGATGATCGTGTTGAGAAGCCAACCCGGATAGGACGTCTCGAAGAGCAGATACCGAATATGCTCGAGCGTCGGATGGACGACCCAGAACGGGTTGAAATTGGCATAATCCGTCATCTCGAGATTGGGTTTCACCGCCGTGATCGTCATCCAGTAGAACGGGAACAGCAGCACGATGACGAAGATCAGGAGCGGCAGATAAACGGTCACCACGCGCCGGGGCAGGCTCTGGAGATAGCCCATGCCGCCTTCATCCGTGTTCGGGCGGTTGCTCGTTTCTATCGCGGCCATGTCAGTCTCCACCGCCCTGCTGCCATTTACGACGTTGCAGCCCGAAATAGCTGAAAAGGATCGCCGCAAGCAGGAACGGGATCATCGCCACCGCGATCGCGGCTCCCTCGCCAAGCTGGCCGCCGGAAATGCCGCGCTGGAACGAGAGCGTCGCCATCAGATGGGTGGCATTCACCGGCCCGCCGCGAGTCAGCACATAGATCAGCTGGAAATCGGTGAAGGTGAACAGGACCGAAAAGGTCATGGTGATGGCGATGATCGGCGTCAGCAGCGGCAGCGTCACATAGCGGAACAACTGCCAACGGCTGGCGCCGTCGAGCGTCGCGGCCTCGTAAAGCGATTGGGGAATCGTCTGCAGGCCGGCCAGCAGCGTGATGGCCACGAAAGGAATGCCGCGCCAGACATTGGCGGCGATCACCGAGGCGCGCGCGTTCTCCGGATCGCCAAGGAAATTGATGCGGTGGTCGATCAGTCCCATCTGCTGCAGCGCCCAGGAGAGGATGGAGAACTGCGAATCGTAGATCCACCAGAAGGCGATGGCCGAGAGCACCGTCGGCACCACCCACGGCAGCAGGACAATCGCGCGGAAGAACGATTTGAAGGGAAGGTTCTGGTTGAGGAGGAGCGCCAGCCAGAGGCCGAGCGCGAATTTCAGGATCGAAGCGCTGATCGTGTAGAGCAAGGTGTTGAAGACGGAGAGCCAGAAGACGGCGTCGCTCCACAGATATTCATAGTTTTCGATGCCGATGAAGATGCCGGGGCGGCCGATGCGGGCATCGGTGAAGCCGAGCCAGACACCGAGCCCCAGCGGATAGGTCAGGAAGACAAGCAGCAGTGCAGCCGCCGGAAGCATGAAGCCGAAGCCAAGTGCGTTCCGGCTTTCGCTCCAGCGCGATAGAATCCGTGAGAAGATCGAAGATCGCGGCTGGATAGCAGCTGACGGCACGGCCATGGGTCGGCTCCTGCTGAGGTCTCATTGATCGGCCGGATCGGCCACGATGCAATCCGAAGCCAGCCGGGCAGCCGCGCTGCCCGGCTGAACCGGCTCAAACGCGATAATAGCGATTTGCCCGCTTCTCGGCCTCTTCCATTGCCTCTTGCGGCGTCGCCTGGCCGGTCACCGCTTTGGCGAACATATCGACCAGCACGTAGTCGGCCATGGTTGCCGCCGAAGCATAGCCGAGCGGCCCGGCATAGCCGTTAGGCCGCAGAGTAGCCGAAGCCTTGGCGTAAGCGGCGTTGTTGGGATCGGCAGTCCATACCGGGTTGTTGTCGAATGCCTTCAGGGTCTGGCAGCAATATCCGGCCGAGGAGGTGATCCAGTCCTTCATTTGCGGTTCCTCGAACATGAACTGCAAATACGCCTTGGCCGCGTTGGGGTAGGGCGTGTAATTGAAGATGACAGCCGTGGTCACCTGGAACAATTCGACGGATTTGCCGACAGGACCGATGGGCAGGTTGGTGGTGCGTATGTCCTTGGCGATTTCAGCCAGCTTCGGATCATTGTCCTTATTGATTTTGGCGGTGTTGTAGGCCGAGATGCCGTTGGCGATGACAGCCAGTTCGCCGGCCAGGAAGGCGCGGTTGTTGTTGACGTCGAGCCAGCTTTCGGTGCCTGGAATGAAGGTCTTGTACAGCTCCTGCGCGTATTCGATGGCCTTGAGGGTCTCAGGGCTGTTGATCGTTACCTTGCCGCTCTCGTCGACCATCTGGCCGCCATGGCTCCACAGCAGCCAATGAGCATAGTTGTTGCCGTCGCCGACGCCATGGCCATGCGTGAAGCCGGCCGGATGTCCCTTCGCCTGCAAGGCCTTGCAAAGTTCCAGGAAGCCTTTCGTGTCCTTGGGAAACTCCGAAAAGCCGGCCTCTTTCACCCAGCTTTCCCGATAGACGATGGCGTTTCCGATCGTGGCCAGTGGCAGGCCGATGAATTTGCCTTCCCGGGTCGCATATTGCTTTGGTCCATCATGCCAGCCGCCGTATTTCGAGCCGAGATACTCGCCCAGTTCGCTCACGTCGTGCAGCTTGTCGGGATATTGGTGCGGGTCATCGAACCAGACGAACATCAGGTCGGGGCCGGAGCCGACATTTGCCGCGACCGCCGCCTTGGGGCGGATGTCCTCCCAACTTTCCTTGTCGACGCGGACCGCGACACCGGTCGCTTCGGTGAAGCGCTTGGTGTTGGCCAGCCATTGGTCCTCGTCGCCCTGGACGAAGGGCGACCAGCGCAGCAGCCTAAGCTTGGCGCCATCCTCGGGTTTGTATTTCGGTCCGTCCTGGGCAAGGGCCGGAGAGCTGATGAACCGACTTCCCAAGGCACCCGCCGCCGCGCCGGCGGTGGTGCGGATCACGTCACGTCTGGTGAACTTCATGCTCGTTTCCTCCTGCTTGTTGTCCTTGCCTGTGGTCCTACTGATCGGCACGTGTTTGGAACCTCTGTCCGGTTTCTCCGTGAAAGAGATGGATGAGGCCGGGCTCGGCCGTAAGCCGGATGGTTTCGCCCGGCGTGAAGGAATGTCGTTCCCGGAAATTCGCGACGATCTCTTCGCCGCCGGCTGTCCGGCCGATGAGCTGCACTTCGGACCCGGTTGGTTCAACCACCGCGACGGTGACCGGAATGCCCTGGTCGTCGGACAGCCGCAAATGCTCGGGCCTTATTCCCAGCACCACAGGCTCGCCATTGGGGATAGAAAGAGCCGAGGCCAGCGGGACTGAAATCCCCCCGGCACCGCGAAACGAGGGTGAGCCGTCGGTAGCGATCTCGCCCCTCAGCAAATTCATGGCCGGCGAGCCGATGAAGCTGGCGACAAAAAGATTGTTCGGCCGGTCATAAAGTTCCAGCGGCGGCCCTATCTGCTCGACGATGCCGTCATGCATGACCACGATCTTGTCAGCCATGGTCATGGCTTCGATCTGATCGTGTGTGACGTAGACTGTCGTGGTCTTGAGGCGCTGGTGCAGTTCCTTGATCTCGGCGCGCATCTGCACCCTGAGTTTGGCGTCGAGATTGGACAGCGGTTCGTCGAAGAGAAAGACCGCCGGATCACGCACAATCGCGCGGCCCATCGCGACGCGCTGGCGTTGGCCGCCGGAAAGCTGCCGAGGATAGCGCGCCAGCAACGGCACCAGCCCGAGGATTTCGGCCGCGCGGCGCACGCCTGCATCGCTCTCCGGCTTGGAAACTCCTTTGAGCATCAGCGAGAACGCCATGTTCTCGGCAACGGTCATGTGTGGGTAAAGCGCATAGTTCTGGAAGACCATGGCGACGTCGCGCTCCTTGGGCGCAACGTTGTTGACGACACGTTCGCCAATCGCGATCTGGCCGCGTGAAATCTTTTCCAGGCCTGCGATCATTCTGAGAAGGGTTGATTTTCCGCAGCCCGACGGCCCGACCAGAGTGACGAACTCGCCGTCCTCGATGTTCACGCTGACCCCGTGCAGGATCTCGACAGCGCCGAATGATTTATAGACTTCGCCAATTGCGACAGACGCCATCGGTCCTCCCAAGAAATTCCTGCGACGTCGTCGAAGGAACAAACGCTTCCGCCAGCGACAGCCTTGGCTCCTCCCAGGCTCACGCTAGGCCAAACGGTAGCGCTACCAAACCGGGCTGTAAAGCGTTTACGGGAAGGCCCGAATCTTGGAGGGTCCGCTTCGCGCCACACAATGCTTCCAGCTACTCCTGCGTCCGCTTCAGCGCGATCAGGTCCAGCCGCCCGCGGTCGCAGCGTTCGCGTTCGTCGCGGTTGCGCACGTCCTTGTAGGTGCGCTCCGACCGGCGGCGATAAGGCTGGCTTCCTGCCTGGCGCTCGCGAGGTTCGCTTCCTGGCGTACGACCGCCTGGGCGATGCGACAAGCGGATTGAATAGCCCCTTTTCCGTCAGGGGCAGTCATTCCGGAACGATCCTTCCCGCTTGATTAGAATTCCACGTTGAGTTTTGCATTGAAGCCGTTCTGCTGGACGCCGGAGCCGAACTGACCCTGGTAGGCGACGCTGAGGGTTGCGGAATCGGTCAGGTTGAGATCGAACCCCGCTTCGATGGCGGCACTGTCCTTGGCGATCGGCACGCCAGCGATCGTGAAGGCATCACCGGCAGAGAAGGCATGTGTGCTGGTCGGTATGACGTCGCCATAGGCATGGCGCCAGCCCAGCATGCCGCGCGCTGTGGCATTGATGGCGCCGAGCGTGAAGCCGGCGGAGGCTCTGAGACCAAGCGTGGTGAAGGTGGCGTCGGTGGTCTGGCTTGCACTGGTCAATGCCGCCGCACCGCCCTTTTCCGTGAAGCCGTCCGTATGCAGGTTGACATAAGCGAGGTTGGCAAAAGGCTCGAAGGCCGCGACTGGCGTATCGATGCGATAGCCGAGTTCCCCGAACGCCTGGAAGGTGCCAGCGTTGTAGTCGCCGCTCAGGCTGTCGGCAAAGCCGGGCATGGCCACCGAGCGCGATGTCTTCATGTCATGCCACGTATAGGCAAGCCCGGAGCGGAAGGCGAGAGCGCCCCGCTGCGTGCCACCATAAAGGCCGAGATGATAATTGTCGCTCGAGCCTGACGAGGATCGGCCGTCGGCATCGAAGCTCGTGTGGCTGTAGCCAGTCATGATGCCAAGCCGCACATCCTCCGCGACAAGGCCGTCGACGCCGGTAAGAAAGCCGCCGGTGGAGGTATCGAGGCCTGCGGCATTGCCGTCGCCGTCGAAGGTGCCCCATGACCCGAAAGCCGTGCCCCAGGCGGCAAAGCGATCGGTGGTGGCAGGCGCCAGCATCGGACCGCCTTCGCCATAGGCCAGCACCGGCGTTGCCGGGATACCTACCCCCTCGAAGGCCGCACGCAGGCGGTCATTGATGGCATCGCGGACAAAATGGCTGTCCTCGATCAGCGCCGATTTGGCGGACGCATGGATCTCGCCAGATAACGCATCGAAGGCTTCGCGTGCGGTTTCATCGTCCGGAAGGCCGGCGATTGCATCGTAGATCGGGTTGCCCGGCCCGGCGCTTTCGGCGCCATTGGCGGTGGCACACTGGTTGCGGGTGCCGGCCACGTCGCAGAACGACACGTCATTGCGGGCAACGTCGAGATAGATATTACTGGCGTCATAGGCGAGTGCCAGGTCGACAAACGGGGCGTTCTGGTCGAACGCATTATAGGTGCCGGTCACGCCTTGATCCGCGCTCAGGATCGTGTAGCGGGTTCCGGCACTGTAGCCGCCCGGCGCCTTGAGCGCGAAGACGGTGCCACCCTGGATGGTGGCTTTGCCCGTCACGTCGATCAGGTCGGAATTGCCGGCCGGATTGATCTCGACTTCGTAGGTCGAGCCTATCTCCTGCGTGTAATCGCCTGACACATTCAGCGTGCCGATCGAATTGCCCGGCGTAATCGTGCCGCCAGAAGCGATCGTGGTCGTACCCACCGTTCCCAAACCGCCGAGCGTGCCGCCGGCTGCAACCGCAATGGCGCCAGCAATGCTTGCCCCGGAATGGCTGCCGTCGCCGACAACGAGCTTGCCGCCGCCGATGGTGGTCAGACCGGTATAGGTGCTGACGCCGTTCAGCGTCAGCGTGCCGGCGCCGGTCTTGACGAGGCTCCCTCCGATGCCAGTGCTGCCATCCTGGATGACGCCGCCGATGGTGTCGTTCTTATCCAATCCGCCAAGCGTCAGCGACTTCGAGCCGAGAAAGACGAGACCATCGCCCGAAAGCGAGCCAATCGCGATACCGTCCGACGTCATTTCGGAGATGTCGACCTTTCCCCCCGTATCGTTGATGATCGCGGCCCCATCCGCCGTGTTGGCGCCATGGAAGCCAACGAAGCCGCCCTTGTTGGTGATGGCGGCGCTGCCGGCAGACGCGGTGTCGTAGAAGTCGAGCGTTCCTTGGGTTGTAACGCCAATCGTGGCATTGGCGGCGCTCGAATTGCCGTTGAAGGACGTCCTGCTACCATTGCCGGTGATCGAAGCCGCACCGGCCGATGTTTCGTCGTTGAAGTTGATGCGGCTTTGGGTAGTGACGATCGTCGCCGTTCCCGCCGACGCACTGCCATCGAAGCGCATCGTTGCGTTTGTTTCCATGACGATGTCGAGGCTCTCGGCGCTTGCATCATTGATGAAGCGGAGGTCACCGGCCTTGACATTCACCGGTCCGCTGCCCAGCGCGCCTGTCGTCGCCGCGGTGATGAATCCTGCCGAAACCGTCGTCCCACCGGCGTAGCTGTTGGCGCTCGAAAGCACCAGCCCGCCGGCCCCGGTCTTGGTGAGCGCGCCGGTCCCGGAGATGACGCCGTTCGCCGTCAGGTCGGCATCGGTCTGGAACGTCCCACCGCCGGCATCCAGGGTGACGTTGCGCGCCGTCGCGAACGCCGCCGTGTTCCGCAGCGTGCCGCCATCGAATGTCAGGGCACCGCTTGCAGCGCCGAGATTGGCATCGGAAGAAACGGAAATAATCCCGCCTAGAAGCCGCGTGCCGCCCTGATAGCTGTTGCTGCCTTCCAGGACGAGCGTGCCGCCTTGCGTCTTGCTGAACCCGCCCGCGCCGGTAATCGTCGTCGCGATGGTGGCTGCCGTGCCGGCCAGCACGCGGATCTCGGCATTGCCATCGGCGCTGTCGGAACCATCTATCGCGAGCGTGCCGGAACCTTCCAGGCGGTAGCCGCTGTCGACGAATTGCAGGCCCTTGAAGCTTTGCGCTCCTTCGACGGCGATCGTGCCGCCGTCGAAGCCGCCCGGTTCGTTCTTGAACACCGCATGGTTGCCTGCCCAGGAGACGAGAGTATCGCCGCCCTGGTTCAGCCATTTTTCGTTCGTGGTGTTCCAGGTCCCGTCGCCGCCCTGCCAGTGCTGCAGCGTGTCGTCTCCCGGCGTGCCCGAAGCGGGAACAAACAGATCGACATTGCCATTCCCGGCCTGGATTTCATAAAGACTGGCATCGCGATAGGGAACCGCACCGATCGTCAACCCATCGCCGGACAGCGTTCCGCCATAGGTCATCAGCCGGTAATAACCCAAGCCTGCCGACCCGTCTCCCGGGTTTCCGCTCTGTGCCAGGTTAATCGTGCCATTAAGCGTAAGGTTGTCACGCACTGCTATCTGGTCGCTCACGCCCGTGGCCGGATTTCCGGCCGTGCCGGGACTACCCAGCTCGTAATCGAGGATCGATCCGGCCGACAGCTCCAGATTGCCATCGACCGTCAGCGTACCCACGGAATTGCCTGGCCCGATATGCCCGCCATCGGCAACCGTTGTCGTGCCCACCGTGCCCGAGCCACCCAGCGTGGCGCCGTCCTCGACATTGATCGTGCCACCGAGGAAGCCGGCACTGGCATGGTCCCCGACAAGAAGCGTGCCGCCTGCAACAGTGGTGGCACCGGTGAAGCCGGAATTGTCTGAAGCCAAAACGGTCGTGCCGCTTTCATGGAGGATGGTCCCCAAGCCGGTCAGGGATGGCCTGAAAATCAGATCGGAGCCATCGGGATTTCCCAGATGATTGAACACAACCGTACCGGTGCCAAGGCCAAACGCTATCGACGCCGTATCAACCGTGCCGGCGGCCTTCGCCACTTCCCCACTTGCCGCACCGATGTTGAGCGTTCCGAATGATCCTGGCTGGGCCGCCAACCCAACGATAGCAGGCCCCCCCGCAACCGAAACCTGCCCGCCCTCCGACAGAGTCAGCGTGCCCTTGCCAACGAAGCCAACGGCAATGAAGGCGTTGCCTGTCCAAACCGACCCGCGGCCCGTAATATTCACAACTCCGGTGGCTTGAGCATCCGCACCAATAAGGGCGTTGCCGCTGGAAACCTGCCCGCCATCTTCAATGCTGAGCGATCCATTGCCATAGTGACCAACTGAGATGGTACCATCGAGTGTCCAACTCGAATCATTCCCGGAGATCACCGCGGAGCCAGTGCTGCCCGCGCCTTGCGCCAGAACTCCTCCCGCAGCGCTGAAAACCTGACCGCCATTCTCGACGATCAAGCTCCCTTTCCCTTTATCGTGATCTCCGACAATAAGGAGGTTGGTAGTCCAGGTGGACGACCCTGAAACTCTTGCGGTGGCCGACTCGTCCGGATCAGTTCCGTCAGTATCAATGATCCCGGTAGCTGAGGTGAGCTGTGTGTGGATGTCGAGCGTGCCTGCCGAGACGGCCACGTTGCCCGCGAGGCCGAAACTGTCGCCCGACAGCGTCAGCGTACCGGCGCCGGTCTTGGCGAAATGGCCGGGGCCGGTAATGGTCCCGGCATAGCTACCGTCGCTCGCCTGGTCGAAGACGACGATGCCGCTGCCCAGGCCTGAGAAGGTGAGATTGCCGCCGAAGCTGTTGGTGTCGCCGACCAAGGTGCCTTGATCGATGGTCCAGTCCTGCGCACCCGTGCCGGTCAGGGTCACGGTATTCGTCCCGGCCTTGTTAAAGCTCGTGAAGCCGACGAACTCGTCACTCGCACCTACCGTGGCCGTATTCACGAGCTTCGAGACATCGAAGGCCGGTGTGGAAGGCAGCGTGTCATAGTCCCCGAGCATCAAAGAGCCGGTCGCGCCACTCTCCACCACGACATTGCCGGTGATAATCGAGCCGTTTCGCAGGGAAAGCGTGTTGGCGCCGCCGGTGAAGGTGATGGCGTTAGCCCGGCCAAAGAAAGAATCTCCCCCAGTAATCTCCCCGACGTTAAGCACCGCCAAATTGGCCCCAATGATGCCGGTACCACCGTTTCCATTACTGGGCGTTAGGGGAATATAGCCGTGGGCGCCGCCACTGCCGGTTCCGCCAGCAGGGCCGTCAGAGCCGCCGGCATGGCCACCGTTGCCCTCGCCGCCGATGATCACTCCGCTGTTAAAAACCGTCCCGCCATTTCTGAGGTCGATCGCTGCACCGGCGGATGCAGAAACCCCGGCGCGGCCACCGGTAATGCGACCGTCGTTGACGATGCTGCCAGTATCTCCCATCACAATGGCTGTTCCGCCGGTGGCTAAAGCCCCGCCCGTGCCACCGAGGACATCGCCATGGTTGGTCAAGTCGCCGCCGGTGTTCAAAACAATGCCCGCACCACCACCACCGCCGAAATTGGCGCCAGGATTGCCACCGTTTCCGCCAGCAACGGTGGCCGAGCTTTCAACAGTGATGGCGCCGTTGTTCAAAAGCACCATGCCGGCGCCCCCGCCGCCGCCGCCGGCAAACGGGCCATTGCCATTGCCATCGCCGCCATCGCCGCCATGAACATCAGCCGTCACGGAAATTGCCGGGTTCGTCTCTGCATTACGCACGCCATCGCCACCAGCGCCGCCGCCGCCATAGCCTCCGTCCAAAAAGCTGCCGCCGCCGCCATAGCCTCCATTGCCACCATTGAGGGGCGCGGAAATATCGCCAGCAATGATATTGCTGTAACCACCGCCGCCGCCGCCGCCACCGGAGCCGCCGTTGTCACCATTTCCACCGTCTGGAATGGCCTGCGTGCCGGCCGCCCCACCGGTCCCTGCATCCGGACCGTTGCCCGCGACGCCGGCGTCACCTGCATCGCCACCATCGCCACCGTTGCTGTCTACGTCACCATCACCGCCCCGGCCTCCGGTCGCACCATAAAGAGCCTGTGCATGCGCCGGCGCCGTCAGGACGACTGGCAGCAGCAACGACCCCGCGAGCGCCGTGGAGCACAAAAGTACAAGCGGGCGCATAAGCGAGCGACGATCGCGAATTGTCATGGAATTCCCCCTCGTGTGCCGCAAGCAACGATTCCGCCGCCGGCCCGATCGCCGGGCGTCCTGCGAAAATCATCGCTTGCCGCAGCGTCGGTTCGCATGCGTCCGCCACGCACACCGCCCCGACTGCTTCCTCACAATCCGCCCGGCGAAACCACCACGACGATCGCGGTCGATGATAAAACGTCCTCTCCCGACAATTCCACCGATCAATTCTATTGAATTCTGACCAATTCTTGCACGCGCGGATCGCGCTTGCCTCCCTGCACAACTCCTGCGAGATTCAACATTTGGCGCATCGGGGGGTGTGGCAGGGGAACCCGTGCGAATACTCGACCATGCTTGATCTAAAGACCGTTCTGGTTGTCACGTTCGCAACCGCAAGCCTGCAGGCCGTCACCTGGTTGTTTGTCTGGCTGGCGTGGCGCCGTCTCTATGAGTTGAAGTTTCTTGCGGCCGGCTTCGTCGCTATCGCGGCGGGGGTGCTGCTGATTCTCCTGCGCGGGGAGCAGCCGGCGGCCTGGGCCATCGTGCTCCACAACACGATCATCAAGCTGGGCCTGGTGTTGCTGGCCGAGGGTCTGGCGCGCTTTCTGGGGCAGCCACGCTATACCTGGATCAGCATTTCACTGCTGATTATCCAAATTGTCGTGTGGAGTGCCGCCCTCGCGATGGATCCGGGCGACATTGCTATACGCATTCACGCATCGACCTTTTTTACGGTCGTCATGATGTCGGTGATGTGTCTTGGGCTGATGCGGGACCGGACGCAACCATCCCTCCTGCGCTGGATCACGATCGGTGTGCTAGCCGAGTATATCGCGGCTAGCGTTCTCCAGAGCATCATCGAATACCGGCTGCCGGTCGATTTTCAAAGCGCCTCGGTTCTGGCCGACCGCAACGCCTGGTATCTGCTGCAGGGCGCGCTGTTCCTGATCGCCTTTTTCGGCTGCCTGCTGTTCATGGTCAGTTCGCGGCTGTCCTCCGCGCTGCTCGAGAAAAACATCGCCCTGTCGCGGGAGGTACGGGAACGACGACGGCTGGAAGGCCGGTTGAACGCGAGCCTGGCGGCCGAACGCGTGCTTCGCGACGAGCAGGCGGACTTCATGCGCGTCGTCAGCCACGAGTTTCGCACCCCGCTCGCAATCATCCGCAACGCGGCCGACATGATCGGCCTTGTCGGCGACAAGTCGCCCGAAGCGACACGAGAACGGATCGCCGGCATTGGCGAGGCGCTCGATCGCCTGTTTTCCCTGATCGACCGCTTCATGGCCAATGACCGCGACAGCGGGTTTCAGCCGGAGACGATACGCGTCGGTTTGCTCGTTGCCGATGTGCGGTTGCATTTCGGGATGACCGGGCGCGGCGAGCGCCTGATCTTTATGGCCGATGACGACGCCGTTTCGCTTGTCGCCGATCCCGAGATGCTGGCGACCGTCCTGATCAACCTCATCGACAACGCGCTCAAATATTCGTCAGAGGACCAGCCAGTCGAAATCGATGTGCGCAGCGAAGGTCGAAGTGTGGTCATTCGGGTCCGTGACCGTGGCATCGGTATTCCACAGGCCGAGCTTCACAAGATCGGCAGGCGCTTCTTCCGGGCCTCCAATACGATGGCGGGAACCGGAACCGGGCTCGGCCTCTATTCTTCGCGCAAATTGCTGGCCTATCACGGCGGCAAGCTGCAGTTGCTCGCCAACGACGACCAGGGCATTACGTCCATCGTCAGCCTGCCTCTGGCAGGCGAGGCAACGGATCGACTTTCGCCCGAGGAACTGACCGCATGACGCATATTCTGATCGTCGAGGACGAGCCCCGGCTGCGCAAGGATCTGGCGGATTTCCTGGAACTGACGGGCTTCACGGCCGAAGGCGTCGCCACGGCAGGGGAATTGCGCCAGACGCTGGCCAACGGCAGCTCGCCCGCTGTCATCATCCTCGATGTCGGGCTGCCCGATGGGAACGGGTTCGATCTGGCAACCGAAATCCGCAAATCACATGCCTGCGGCATCATCATGCTGACGGCGCTCGGTGACAGCGACGACCGTATCCGTGGCTTTGAGAGCGGCGCCGACATCTACCTGGTCAAGCACAGCACGCTGCGCGAGATCGACGCCGCAATTCGCAGCCTGCTGCGACGGACGGGAGCCCCGCCCGACTCTGCCAACGGCAGCAGCGATCGGTGGGTGCTGGACGGCACGAACTGGATGCTGATCGCGCCCAATCACCGTTCGCTTAAACTGACGGCGGCCGAGTTCGCCTTCATGAACGTGCTCTGCAACCGTAGCGGCGAAATCTGCCAGCGCGAGGATCTGGTGGAGCTTGTCGCCCGTCCCAGGTCGAACTTCGACAACAGGCATCTCGACGCAGTCGTCAGCCGGCTACGCCGCAAACTGGAGGAGCACATCAGCTTGCCCGCGCCGATCAAGGTCGTCTATGGCGTTGGCTACATCTTCACCGCGGCCGCCGCCGTGCAATGAACGTCTGCTCAACGGCTGCTTCCAGACCGAAGCATCGACTGTTCATGGCGCGGCAGGACCTCGATGTGCAGCCTGCAATGTCCGCTCTCAGGAAGCCACCATGCCCGCTCCAAAGACCGAGATTGCCGCCATTCGCAACCTGGTCAATGACGCTCACCGTTGGCCCATAGCGGAACACCCTCAGCTTACTCCTCGCCCTGCTTCTGCGCGATGATGTCGAGCCGCTCGCGGTCGGAGCGTTCGCGCTCGTCGCGGTTGCGCACGTCCTTGTAGGCACGCTCAACCATGTTGGTGCGGGCGGTCGCGGCGGCGATGAGGCCGGCTTCTTGCTTCGCGCTTGCCAGGTTCGCCTCCTGGCGCACGACCGCTTGGGCGATGCGGCGGTGGTAGAGATCGGGGAACAGGGCGGAAAGCGAATCGGGCTGGTCGAAATGGCCGACCAGTTCCCTGGCTTCAGCCTCGGCGGCACTGGCCGCGGCAAGGAAGGTGGCGTGGCGGGTTTCGTGCAGCGCCTTCAGCTGTTCCTGCACCTTGACCAGTTTCTTGAGGCGGTCCTTGCGCGTGCTCATGGTCATCTCGCCAGCGTCAGGTCGACGAAGCCGTCGACGAACAGCGACAGCATGGTGCCGACGGCGAAATAGAAGATGATCATGCCGCCGGCGATGATGAAGGGCTGGGAGATGAAATAGATCGGGATCTGCGGGGTCAGCTTGTTGACGAAGCCGATCGTCAGATTGACGAGAATGGCATAGGCGACGAACGGGCTGCCGAGGCGGATGACCAGGAAGAAGGTGTCCGACACCGTGTCGGTGACATCGACGAGGGCTGCCTGCGGGTTGAAGAAGATGTTGACCGGCGCCACCGTGTAGGAGGAAACCAGCGCGCGTATTATCTCGTGGTCGAAATCGAACACGAACAGCATCAACAGCGCCGAGAACGAGATGATGGCGGCAAGGGCTGCCTGGGGTTCGGGCTCCTCGATCGCCGGTCCGCCGGTGCCGCCATAACCGACCAGCATGGCGATGGCCGAACCCATGAAGCGCAGGGCTTCCATGTAGAGCCTGGTCATGGCGCCGATCAGGCCGCCGACCAGAAGTTCCGAGATGATCATCGGCACCAGGATCTGCGGGCGCGGGTCGACGAAAGGAAAGATCTTGTCCCACAGGAAGGCGAGCAGGCCGCCGGTGGCGGCGACCGCCACGAACAACCTGACCTGGACCGGGACGCGGGCGCTGGACAGGCCCGGCATCAGCATGAAACAGGCGCCGATGCGGCAGAAGGCGAGAAACGCCGCGATGACGACGCCGTGCGACAGCACGCTCACGATATGGTTCCGAGTACCCTGATCTCGACGCCCTTGGCGATTTCGACGTGGCTGAGCACCGGCAGCGTGGTGAACAGCCGCTCGATGATCATGCGCACATAGGGGCGGGCGTCGGGCGCGGTGACGAGGACGAAACGTTCGCCGGCTTCCAGATATTTCTTGATCGCCTTGGTGGCGTCCTGGCCGAACTCCTCGAGCTGACGCGGGTCGATGTCGAATTCGCGCACCTCGCCCTTGGCGTCGCGCTTGAGGCTCTGGTGGAAGGCGAGGTCCCAGCGGTTGCCGAGGCGCAGCACCTTCAGCACGCCGCCCTCGGACAGGTCGCCGCAGATCTGCTGGGCCATGCGGATGCGGACATGTTCGACGATCTGCTCGGTGCGGCGCACATGCGGCGCGATCTCGGCGATCGCCTCGATGATCAGGTGCAGGTTGCGGATCGAGACGCGCTCGGCGAGCAGCAGCTTCAGCACCGCCTGCAGGCCGGGATAGGAGATGTGGGTGGTGCAGATCTCGTCGGCGAGCTTGCGGTATTCCTGGTCCTGGCGTTCGAGCAGCGCCTTCATATCCTTGTAGGACAGAAGCTGCGGCAGGTTGTTGCGGATAACCTCGGAGAGATGGGTGAGCAGCACCGACATGTTGTCGGCGAAGGTGTAGTTCTCGCGCTTCAGATCCTCGGCGAAGGCTTCGACGACGGAATAGGCGCGCATGCCGAAGGCCGGCTCACGGATTTCCTCGCCCGGTATCTCGGGTACGTCGCGATTGCCGAGCAGCACCATGATCTCGCCGACGCGCATCTGGTATTCGGCCACCACGGTGCCGTGCACCTTGATCTGGTAGCTTTTCGGCGGGATGGCGAAATCGTCGGCGACACGCACTTCCGGCACGACGAAGCCGTACTGGGTGGCGAATTTCTTGCGCATCTTGCCCATGCGGAAAACCAGTTCCTGATGCGACGTCAGCAGCCTTGTCGACAGCTGCTTGCCGATCAAAAGCTCGATCTCGGCGGTGGCGAGCGAGGCCTTGACCGAGTTCTTCTCCTCCTCGACCTTGGTCGCCTTTTCCTGGTCCTTGATCGCCTCGGCTTCGGCGAGGACACGGTTGGCGCGCATCGGGATGACGTAGCCGAGACCGGCCATGCCGGCGGCGAGCGCAAAGAACGGGAACAGCGGCAGGCCGGGCATCAGGCCGAGCAGGACCAGCAGCGATGCCGCGACATAGAGGGCGCGCGGGTGGGCGCCGAGCTGGCCGAACACCGCCTGGTTGGTCGAGCCGCGGGTGCCGCCCTTGGAGACGAGCAGGCCGGCGGCGAGCGACACGATCAGTGCCGGGATCTGGGTGACGAGGCCGTCGCCGACCGACAGCTTGATGAACACGTCGGCGGCTTCGCCCATGCCCATGCCGTGCCTGATGTAGCCGATGGCAATGCCGCCGACGATGTTGATGGCGGTGATGATGAGGCCGGCGATGGCGTCGCCGCGGACGAACTTCGAGGCGCCGTCCATCGAGCCGAAGAAAGAAGATTCTTCTTCCAGTTCACGGCGGCGCAGCTGCGCGGTCTTGTCGTCGATCATGCCGGCCGAGAGGTCGGCGTCGATCGACATCTGCTTGCCGGGGATGGCATCGAGGGTGAAGCGCGCGCCGACTTCGGCGATACGCGTGGCGCCCTTGGTGATGACGATGAAGTTCACCACGATCAGGATCATGAAGACGATGAGGCCGATGACGAAGTCGCTGGCCATCACCAACTTGGAGAAGCCGGCGATGACGTAGCCGGCGGCATGCGTCCCTTCATTGCCATGCGACAGGATCATGCGCGTGGTGGCGATGTTGAGCGACAGCCGCAGCATGGTGGCGATGAGCAGCACGGTTGGAAAAGACGAAAAATCGAGCGGCCGCTGGATCCACAGCGCCACCATCAGGATCAGCACCGAAAGCGCGATCGAAAAGGCGAGGCCGACATCGATGAGAAAGGCCGGGATCGGCAGGAACAGCACGGCAAGTATGATGACGATGCCGATGGCGAAGAAGACGTCGCGGCCGTTCTTGGCGGCCGCGCCGGGCTGAATGCTTTCGCTGATCGCCATATCGTCCTCAAACCCCATAGACTGCCGAGCGCGCGACAGCCCTGTGAGGGTAGTCCGCCAAGCTTGCGCGAGGGTGGGAGACTGGCTAGTTCGAACGATCATGCGCAGGTCGCCGTGTCGGCTAGCCTCGCCAGGAAAGGGAACCCATGCTTCTGATCATCGGCACCATCCGCTTGCCGCCAAACAAATTTGAGGAAGCCAAGCCCGCAATGGAACGCATGGTTTCAGGCAGCCGCGCCGAGGTCGGCTGCATCCAATATTCCTATGCGCAGGATGTTTTCGATGCCGGGCTCATCCGGGTCACGGAAGTCTGGAGCGACAGGGCAGCGCTCGACGCGCACTTCGCCTCGCCGCACATTGCGGACTGGCGTGCGAGCTGGCCGGCGCTTGGCATAGGCGAGCGCAACCTCGTGCTCTATGAAGCCGGCGAGCCCATGTCGACCTGAACGGTCCATAGGCCGATCGATATCGCGCTGTCGCCAACATGGTGTCTGTCGGCATTGTGGTTGCCATGCCGTGCCGCCGGGCGTATCAGGCTGGTTTTCCACTGCCTTTCGATATCGGCGAGCCGCCCGGGTGCTTTCCAGAAACCACAGCGAAGTCTATGCCCGCCGGCTGCGCGCGGTGCTGATCAGGTCGTTGCCCCTGCTCGAGGCACGCGGCATCGTGGTGGTCATCCTCGCCGGTGTCGTAGGCGTAATGGCTGGCATATTGGTCACGGCGATGAGCCAGATCGTGCAGGACCTGCACGGGCTGCTGTTCGGCGTTCAGCCAGGCGGCCGGCTTTCCGGCATGTTCTCGCTCGCCAATCCGATGCAGGCGCTGATACCGGCGATCGGCGGCATACTGCTGGGGCTGACGGTGGTCTGGCTCCGGATACGGAAATTCCGCACACCGATCGACCCGATCGAAGCCAATGCGCTCTATGGCGGGCGCATGTCGCTGACCGACACCTTCATCATCGCCGGCCAGACGATGATCTCCAGCGGTTTTGGCGCCTCGGTCGGGCTGGAAGCCGGCTACACGCAGGTTGGCTCCGGGCTGGCATCGCGGCTGGCGGGCATCTTCAGGCTGCGCCGCAACGATGTCCGTATCCTGGTCGGCTGTGGTGCGGCCGGCGCCATCGCCGCTGCCTTCGATGCACCGCTGACCGGCGCCTTCTACGGCTTCGAATTGGTAATCGGCATCTACTCGGTCGCCAATGTCGCGCCTGTCATGACCGCCGCGATCTCAGCCTCGCTGACCGCTGAAATGTTCGGCGGGGTGCCTTTCCCGCTCGAGCTTTCGGGTCTGCCGGCGCTCACCGCCAGCCAGTATGTGCCGTTCCTGCTGCTCGGGCTGCTCGGCGGTGCCGCCTCGATCGCCATCATGCATCTGGTGACGCTGATCGAGCGCGGTTTCGCCAGGCTGTCGATCGATGCGTCGCTGCGCCCCGTCATTGGCGGCGTCATCGTTGGCTTGTTGGGGCTGATCACGCCGCAAGTGCTGTCCAGCGGCCATGGCGCGCTGCATCGCGAATTCTCGATGAATTACGGGCTGGCCGTGGTGGCCAGCGTCTTCGTGCTCAAGCTGGCGGCGTCGGCGGTCTCGCTGGGGTCGGGTTTTCGCGGCGGACTGTTCTTTGCCTCGCTGTTCCTCGGCGCGCTGCTCGGCAAGGCGTTCGCGGATGTGATGCTTGTTATTTCTCCGGCAACCGGCATCGACCCTGCCGTCGCCGCCGTCGTCGGCATGACGTCGCTCGCCGTCGGTGTCGTCGGCGGTCCGCTGACGATGACCTTCCTGGCGCTGGAATCGACCCGCGACCTGACGCTGACCGGCGTCGTGCTGGCCGCCTCGATCATGTCGGCCATCCTGGTGCGCGAAACCTTCGGCTACTCGTTCTCGACATGGCGCTTCCATCTGCGCGGCGAGACCATCCGCAGCGCCCACGATGTCGGCTGGATGCGCAGCCTCACAGTCGGCTCGATGATGCGCAAGGACATCAAGACCATCTATGCCTCGACGACGCTGGCAGCCTTCCGCAAGGAGGTGCCGCTCGGCTCTGCCCAGCGCGTCATCGCCGTCGACGCGGGCGACCACTATGTCGGTGTGCTGATCGTGGCCGAACTGCACAGCGATCCGTCCGATGGCGAGGTGCCGGTGCGCGATCTCGCCAAATTCAAGGACGCGGTGCTGGTGCCGAGCATGAACGTGCAGGCCGCCGCGGAAACATTCCAGCGGGCGGGCGCGGAAGAACTCGCCGTGGTCGAAGATTTCACCGACCATATCGTGCTGGGCCTGTTGACCGAAGGCCATTTGATGCGGCGCTATGCCGAGGAACTCGACAAGGCGCGCCGGGACCTGTCGGGCGAGGGGTAAGCGGGCAAAAGGGGTTACGGGCTTAATGCTCGATCGGCCCCTTGGCCATCACAAGCGCCGTGCCGGCGGTGGTCGGGCGCTCGATCATGCGTCGTACGCGGGGCGGCTCGTTGCCGCTGTGCAGTGCCCGCAGGCGCTCGCCGATGACGGCGTCGGCATGGGTGATGCGTCCATTGTGCCTGATATATTCGATCCAGGTCGGCGTGTGATAGTGCTCGATCCATATGGTGGGATTCTCGAGATCACGCGCCAGCGTCCAGTTGCGGGCGCCGTCACGGCGGCGGATGCGGCCGCGTTCGGCCATGATGGCGAGGAACTCCGGTTCGTCCTCGTGGCGGATCACATACTCGATCATGATGGCGATGGGACCACTGCGCGGCTTCAGGTCAAGCGCCAAATGCGGTTCCTTGAAGCGATTGAGCGGGTCGAGGTTGAGCACCTGCTGTTGCGGCAGCGGGAGCAAAAGACCGATGGCGCCGCCGGCCAGCATGGCGATGCTGGCGGCGATCAGCGCGGTTTCGGCGCCGTGCGCATCGGCGACGACGCCCCAGATCCAGCTGCCGAGCGCGATGCCACCGAAGGTCGCGGTCTGGTAGACCGACAGCACCCGGCCGACCACCCAGCGCGGCGTCGCCATCTGCACCGTGACGTTGAAATGCGAAAGCGCGATCACCCAGCAGGCGCCGCCGACAAGCAGGCCGAGCGACGTCTGCCAGGCATGCTGGCTGACGGCGGCATTGAAGGCGCAGACGGCGAAGCCGGCGAACGCACAGCGCACCATCGTCTCGCTGGAGAGCAACTGCCGCAGCCTGACGCTGATCAAGGCGCCGCCGACCGCGCCGATGCCGAAGGCGCCGAGCATGATGCCATAGGTAAGCGCATCGCCCTTGACGACGTCGCGCGCCACCAGAGGCAGCAACGCAAGCACAGCGCCTGCACTGAAGCCGAACGCAGCACCCCTGACCAGCACCTTGCCGATGTTGGGCGACATGGCGACATAGCGCAGGCCGGCGCCCATGGCGGCCCCCAGCGACTCGCGCGGCAAGGTCGATACCGGCACGTTCGGCTTCCAGCGCGCCAGCACGACGATCAGGCCGATATAGCTCACCGCGTTCGCCGCGAAGGCGGCTGCCGCACCGGCGGCGGCGACGATGATGCCGCCGATCGCCGGACCGACGCTGCGCGTCAGGTTAAAGCCCATCGAATTGAGGGCGACGGCCGCCGGCACCTTGTTGCGGGGAACGATATCGCCGACGGAGGCTTGCCATGACGGGCTGTTGAGCGCCGTGCCGCTGTCGATCAGGAAGGTGAAGGCAAGCAGCGTCCATGGCGTGATCAGGCCCGAATAGGTGAACAGGGTCAGAAGCACCGACACCACCAGCATGAAGGTCTGGGCGACCAGCATCACCTTGCGCCGGTCGAAACTGTCGGCGATGGCGCCGGCGACCAACGCAAACAGCATGATCGGCAAGGTGGTCGAAGCCTGGACAAGGGCCACCTGATAGGGCGAGGTGGCGATCGTGGTCATCATCCAGGCGGCGCCGACACCCTGGATCAGGCCACCGAAATTCGAGACGAGACTTGCGCCCCACACGGCGCGGAAAATGCCGTGCCGGAAGGGCGCCAGCGCCGAGACGCTCTCGCTGTCCGGCTTTTCGTCAATCATTTGGGATTCCTGCCATGTCGTGCCTGCCCGTCAGACAATCCGTTTGCGCAGACCGTTTGCCGAAAGTAGGGCATGGCGCCGCAAAGGGCAAAAAAGCTCATGGTCCAACAATGGGATAGAGGCGGTCCAGGCCTTGTCTGCCGTGCGTGCGGAGGCGCCAAGGGGATCGGCGGCGTCTGTCTTCGGACAATTACGAACGGCATGCCGCGGCACGCCTTCCCAAAACAGGTTAGAACCCGTTCTGGATGCGCTCGAAGATGACGTTGGTGAAGGCCGATATCTGGCTGCCGATGAAGGGGCCGGTCAGCGCCACCACCAGCATGATGGCGACGATCTTCGGCACGAAGGTCAAGGTGATTTCCTGCACCTGGGTCAGCGCCTGGATGAGGGCGATGCCGATGCCGACCACCATGGCGACCAGCACCACCGGAGCGGACGCGACGAGCACCGTCCATACCGCGTACTGGACGATGTCGAGAGCGTCGGCCTCATTCATGGGACTGGCTCTCTGTCGAAAGCGTCAGCTTGCCGCCTTGACCGAAACTCCCGGACCGACCGCGACTTCGGTGCCGTTCTGCAGCACGGCGATGAGACCGTTGCTGGCGAGGCGCACCGAAGCCACGGTGCCCGTCGTCAGGCCGTCGGCGGAGGTTATCGAGCGCCCGATCAGTGCGTCGGCCTGCGACAGCGCCGAGGACTGCATGATCTGATTGAGCTTGGTGTTGGTCTGCACCGATTGCTCGACCTGCGAGAAGGTGGCGAGCTGGGCGACATACTGCGTCGAATCCATCGGCTTGGTCGGATCCTGGTTCTTCATCTCGGCGATCAGAAGCTTCAGGAAGGACTGGTAGTCGACTGCTGTCTTCGAGGTGGACGCGGTGGCCTGATTGGCGCCGGTCGGAATCGTCGTCGTCATGTCCACGTTCATCAGTATCGTGCTCCCACAGCCAACGGGCGCTCGGCACCCGAAACATCGTCATTGCCACCCAGCGCGCGGCGTTCGAGCGGATAAAGTGCGCGGATCGCCTTCAGCGCTTCGTAGATATGGTCCTCGCCGACCATGCGGTCGATCTGTTTCAGCGCGCTGCAGATCTGGCCGTCCTCGAAGCTTGCCAGAAGCAGCGGCAGCGAACGACGGAACATCTCGCGTGCGGCGGCGGCGCCGGCCGGGTTCATCAGCATGACCTGCAGGATGAAATAAAGCTGCTTGAGCGGTGTCGAGGCATCTTCGGCCTGAATCACGTGGTTTTCGAGCAGGAACTGGACGTCGTTCATCAATTCGACGGTGACCTTGCGGTCGACCCGGATGACGGCGCCGTTGATGTAGATCTTTTCGTTCGGCTTCAGCGATATCTTCAGCGTGTTGGTCATTGAATGCCGTCCCTGATGATCTGGGACACCTCGATCAGCCCTTCGAAATTGTTGGTGCGGCCCTGACGGATGTCCTCCGCCTCGCGCAGCAGCCACAGGCCGATGGAAATGAGGTTGGCGCGCAGTTCCTTTGGCAGGGCGTTGTCGCTGGAGCCAAGATCCTCGACGAAGGCGGTCCAGACGCGGTTGGTGAAGTGAAGCGCCTCTATCGCCTCCATCGAACCGTGGCCGGCCACTGCTGCCGCCGCCAGCATGTCGATCGAGCGGGTCAGAAGCTCGCGCTCGCGGTCCTTCGCGTCGGCAACGGAGTTGCTCTGGATGTCGGCGTAAGAGAATTGGTACATCGTTGGGGCTCTACCGTTCCGTTAAGCGTTGTCAGGTCAGGTAATTCAACAGGCTGAGCTGCTGCAGGCGTGCGGTCAACGCGAAAGACGTTTCGATGTGCTGTGTCAGGTCCGCGACCCGTGTCGCGGCTTCGGCCGGATCGACAGCTTCCAGGTCGAGAATGTGCCGTTCGAAAAGGTCGACCTGCGTTTTCATCCGATCGTTGGCATCGGAAACCCGCTTCTGGACGATGCCGGTCTCGGATTGAAGCTGGCCAATGCCGCTCAGCGCTTCGCCAACCAATGTGGTGGAGCGGCTGACAACCGTATTCTTCGCCGCCTGGCTGATGTTGCTGGACATCAGGCTGCTGACCATGGCTGCCGCCATTGCGAGCTTCTGGATGCCGGCGCTGTTGGCGCTGGTCGACGTCGGTGTGGTTTCGTTGAGTGCGATGCGGCTGACGATCTGCTGGTCGGTGGCGTTCGACCAGTTGCCCTGCCAACCAGCGCCCGTGAACTGCGGGGCGACATCATTGGTGATGAAATCGTCCATCTGGGCAGCCGTGATGTCGGCCGCGAGCGGATCGTCCTGGGTGAAGCCGAAATTGGCGACGAAAGCGGCGTCGAATGCCGCCTTGGCGGGGGAGCCGGCAGCTGTGAAGTCGTTGATTGGCTTGACGTCGGTGTTGGTGCCGGCGAACAGGTATTCGCCATTGACGCTGGTGTTGAGGATCGAGGTCAACTGCTGGATGGTCGCCTTGCCGGAGGATTGGGTGAGGCTGTTGGATGAGTCACTTGAGGAGGCGGTGGTCAGGGCGGACAGGAACGTCTGAGCGGCGGTCGAGAGTTGACCAAGCGAGGTCTGCGTCGAGGAGAGCCGGGCGCCGACCAGGCCGTTGGAATCGATGATGACGTTGAGCCGGTCAAGATCGCGCTGGAAAGTGACGGCCTGGGTGGTGCGCCCGCCGAGAGCCAGGCCGACGTCGGCGACCCTGCCCGTCGAGGATTCTTTCGTGGCTTTGACGAGTTCGGCCTGCATGCGCATCTGCTGGGAGCGCATGGCATTGGAGATTGCGGCCGAGGAGACTGAAGTCATGGAATTATCCCACCGCGTTGAGCAAGGCCGTCATCATGTCGTCGACGGTTTTCATCATCCGGGCCGATGCCTGGTAGGTGTGTTCGAGGTCGAGCAGCAGCGACATTTCCTGGTCGACATTGACCCCGGTCGCGTTGGACAGCGCCTCGGCGCTGCGCGACGCCAGTGCTTCCTTGGCGTCGGAGGCGGTCGAAGCCTGCTGGCGCACGCCCTCGAACCAGCCGATCGAACTGGCGGCGTAGTCGGACACGCTGGACGTTGCCGAAACCCCGGCGGCGGGGTCGAAAGTCATCGGCTGGTCGAGCCGGTCGCCATAGGCAACCAGAAGGGTGGAATAGGACGCGCCACCGCCCGTGTTGGCGACGTAGGCCGCACCGTTGGCTCCGCCGTCGCGCAGCAGCATCGGGTTGCCGCCGGTGCCCGGGTCCATCGCTGCATTGACGCTGATGGACGCGGCAAGGCCGTTGACCAGCGTGCCGGCGGCCGGCACGGCCGGCGCACCAGACCAGGTGAACAGGCCGGCGGCGTTGGCCATCGAGGGTGCGGTCTCGGCAAAGGCTGTGATCAGGCCACGCGCGGTCTCGTCGAGCTGGCTCTGCATGGTCGAGGCGACGCCGTCGCGCAATTGCAGCAGGCCGGCAAGCGTGCCGCTGGCGCTGGTGTTGCCACCGGCTCCCGCCGAGATCGGCACATTGTCGATGTAGACGGCATTGCCGGCGGCACCCGCGGTATAGCCTGCCGACGCCGCGAAGGTGACCGTGCGCGGTATCGTCTCGAACAAGGTCGTGCCGTCGCCGGTGGTGATGACCATGTCATTGTCGCCTCGCGTGAAGGTCGACACCGGGACATAGTTCGAAATCTTCTTCAAAAGCGTATCGCGCTGGTCGAGCGCATCGGAAACGTCGGTGCCGGAACGGGTTCCGGACATGACGGCCGTGTTGGCATCCTGGAATTGGCCGAGCAGCGAGTTCAGGTCGTCGACGGCGGTGGCAATCTGGCCGTCGGTCTGGGTGCGGATATCCTGGACTGCCTTGGAGCCCTCATTGAGCGAGCGCACGACCTGTTTGGCGGCGTCGATGACGGAGGCGCCGAGGTTCTGATTCGACGGCGAGGTGGCGTAGAGCTGCAGCGCCTGCTGCAGGTTGGCGATCGCGGTCGAGGGCGAGGACGCATTGTCGACGCCATTGACCGCAACACCCAACTGATCCATGCCGTTGTAGAGAGCGTTCTGGCCGCTCCAGGCTGATAGCGCGGCGAGATTCTGGCGAAACAGAAGCTCGTTGGCTGCGCGCTGGATATCGACCGAGCGCGCACCCGGCGCCGTGCTGGTGACGACGGCCTGGCGCCGCGAATAGTCCGGGTTGGAGGCGTCGGCGACATTGCGCGAGACAACGCTGGTCTGTCGCGCGGTGTTCATAAGCGCCGACTGGGCGATACTCAATGCGGTAGACAGTGACATGCGGGTCTTTCGCGGGCGACGCCCGTCTTATCTCTTCAGGTTGACAAGGACGTCCATCAGATCGGAACCGGTCTGGAAGACTTTCGAATTGGCGGTGTAGCTGCGCTGTGCCGCGATCATGTTGGTCAGTTCTTCGGCGATATCGACGTTGGAATTCTCGAGCGCGCCGGAGATGATGGAGCCGAGCTTGCCTTCATTGGCAAAGCCGACACGAACCGCGCCGGACTCGGTGCCTTGCGAATAGACGTTGCCAGGCAGCGCCTTGAGCTGGTCCGGGCTCTGTACGTCGGCGAGCGGGATCTTGTAGAGCGGCTTGGTCGAGCCGTCCTTGTACTGGGCGTAGATGGTGCCGTCCTTGCTGATCTGAACCTTGTCGATGGTGCTCGGTGCGTTGCCGTTGACCTGGGCGTCGGAAACCGTGAAGCCGGTGCCAAGCTGGGTCAGCGCCGACAGATCGAGATTGAGGGTGGCGCCGTTCGGCACAGTAAATGAAACGTTGGTGGGCGTGCCGGTGAGCTTGCCGGTGGTGGTGTCGAAGGTCAGGTTGGCCGAGCCCAGCAAGCCGCCGGCGGTGTAGGGGAACGATGTTCCAGCGGTGGCCTTCGACTGATCGAAGACCGCCACCTGCCAGGTGCCGGCGCCGGTGTTGGTGAAGTAGACGTCGAGCAGCTTCTTGTTGCCGAGATTGTCGTAGGCGACCATCGAGGATTTCGACGTGTATTGCGCGGTCGCAGCGTTGGCGGCGGGCAGGTTGGCGGTCGCGACAGGTGTCGCACCCGCCGGCAGGTTGCCGGCAAAGCTGCCCTCGGTGCTCGGCGTTGCGGTCATGCCCTGGTCGGAGATGACAACCGGGACCAATCCCTCGAAGCCGTTGACCGTCGCTGCCGGTACGCCGTTCTCGTAACTGTAGGCCATCAGCTGGAAGCCGGCCGAGTTGACCAGCCTGCCCTGACCGTCGGGAACGAAAGCGCCGGCTCGGGTCAGATAGGGGGTGCCGCTCGGATCCTGAACGACAAAGAAGCCATCGCCGCTGACGGCAAGGTCGGAAACCGAGGTCGTGTACTGAAGCACGCCCGGATCGCTGACGGCCTGACGGATCGTCGTGGTGACGCCGCCGGAATTGTAGGCGCCGCCGGTCGACGGCATGACCAGCGTCGAAAATTCGGCGGAGGACCGCTTGTAACCCGTGGTATCTGAATTGGCGATGTTGTCGGCGACCGTCGACAGGCGGTTTGCCTGCGCGTTCATGCCGGAAACGCCGGTCCGCATCATTCCATAGAGGCTCATCGAAACGTCTCCGCTGTGTCCATGCTGCTGGCTGCGAGGCTACGCATGTTTTCTTGCGCGAGGCTGGCGCGGCGCTGCATCAGAAGACGAGCCGGTAGCCGAGGAAACGCTTGGAATCGATCGGGTCGGTGCCCAGCTTCTCGCGCAGCTTCTTGCGCAGTTTGCTGATGTGGCTTTCCACCACGTTCTCCTCGATCTCTTCGTCGAAGATGCCGTAGATGGCGTTGAAGACCTGGGTCTTGGTGACCCGGCGTCCGCGATTGCTCGCCAGATATTCGAGGATGCGGCGCTCGCGGCGCGGCAGGGGGAGGGGCTGACCGTCGATCTCGGGGTCGCGGCCGTCCATGAAGATGCGCATGGCGCCGATCTCGGTGTAGGCGACGTCTTCCTGGGCGCGGCGGCGGATCGCGGTGATGCGGGCCAGGATCTCACGGATATGGACGGGCTTGCGAATGACGTCATCGACGCCGCTCTCGAACAACCGCAGCGTGTTCTCCAGCGAATGCTGTTCGCTCAGCGCAATCACCGGGGCGCCGGTGCGGTCGCGGATCTGGCGCGGAGAGATGGAACCTTCGCGGCAATCGCCGATGAGGAAGGCCCTGACCGAGCGCAGATCGGTGTCGGCGGCCGAATTCACCCACTCACCGAATTCGCCGGATGCAAAGCCTGCACAGGCGATGCCCTCACGATCGAAAAGTGAATTGTATCCCTCTGTTACGAGCTCGCGCTCGTCAACGATCACAATCATCGGCCCCGCCTTCCGAATCAAATCATTTGCCCCGTGAAGAGAGGCCTATCCGCTGGCGAGAATCCTGAACAACCGTCATTTCTTATAGCTAGTTTCTTGGGAGTCTGGAATCGTATCGGTTGCATTAGCGTGCAGCCAGATACGCATTCGGCGCCAAGTTTTGGCCAGGCCAGAACAACAATTCGGGGTTGTGTGGTAGGTCTATCAGTAATGGGAAATGCGCTTATGGGTTGCAGAATCCGCGGGCGTTCGCGGTCCATTTTCCAAAGCCGGTGGCGACCATGTTGGCAATGACGCGGCAGACATAGATCTTCTGCGCCGGGTCATTGTCGGGGCCGGCATGATAGCGGGCCACGGCCATCGACCAGGTCTCGTGACGGGCATGAAGGCTGGCCAGGAAGCGCGCCGCATAGTCGACGTTCTGACGTGGGTCGAGCATGTCCTCGACGCTGCGAAAATGCGATGCGTGGTAGTGGTGGTTGATCTGCATGCAGCCGAGATCGATCAGGGTCTTGCCCTCGCGCCGGGCATTGGCGAAGGCGGCAAGGGCCTCGGTCCGGCTTCTGGGAAAGACTGCTTTTCCCTCTATATTCAAAGCGTTGGGTTGAAGGCTGCCCTTGTTGCCGGTCTCCGTCAGGCCAACGGCATAAAGGATGCCGGCGGGAACGCCATAGCGGTCGGCGGCGCGCAGGATTTCCGGCTCGCAAGGGTTGGTCGCGGCTGCGGCAGCTGTTACCGCGCTAGATAAAGATATCGCCGCCAGCGCGCTCGCGAGAAGGCGAAGTGCCGCGGCCGTAGTCCTGCGCGTCATCGTTGCGGTTCCCTGAGGATTGCTGACCCGGTTGCTGGCCGCCGGCTCCACCATTGCCGCCGCCCGAATTCCCCGGTTGAAAGGATGCTGGATCGCGGCCTGTTGCGGCCGCCAACGGAGCGGTTGCATCCGTCCGGGTTGTAGCGGGAACTGCTACCAAAGGTTGCATTATCGTGACCTTGTCAACCTCGAAGCCGAGCCCTCGCAGCGACTTGACGATGGCCTCGCTGTCGGCCGACAGCCGACGATAGGCATCGTGTGTTTCAGGCTTCAGCTCAATCGAAAGTTGTTCCCCGGAGAGGCGAAGATTGGCCGTCACCATGCCGAGTTCGGCAGGGTGAAGTTCGATCTTCAACACATGTGTCGGAACGGCAACAGAGCTGGCCAGATGGGTGGTCGTGGGTGAGGCTGAAAGCGCCTTTTGCGGCCCGGCGTCGGCGGCTATGGCGTTGATCACATTGAGGGCCGCCTGGCTGATGGGACCCTGCGGCGGCGCGGGGAAGCTCCGTTCCGACACCACGTCGATGCGCGCGGCGGACAGGGACTGTTTTCCCGCTTCGGGACGCATCGAGGACTGCACATCCTCGATGCTCCTCATCGCATTCGTGGTGGGCTTCGACGGCACGCCGGGCACATCGGCAGCCGGCGCGTCCGACAGCTTCCGGGCCGCCGCTGTGACGTCGCGTTTTGGTGCGCTGGAGGCAGCGCTCGGCGACTGACCGTCAAGCGCCGTCAAAGGTCCGTCGACGATCGACGCCTGCTCCGGCTTCGACATGGTTTCGAGTGCTTCGCGTCCGCCCGACGATTTTGAGCGGTAGGTCTTTGGCAGTGCAGCCTGTCCGCCGAGCATCGGGTCCGAGGGATTCTCGCCGGTGGCCGCATTGCCCCCCGCTGCCTTGGCCGCTGTCGAGAAATGCCGCAGGTCATGAAACGCGATCAGCAGCGGCAGGTCGTCCTGAAGCGGCGCGGTATCCGACGCCGTCTGTTCGGCGTCGGCCTTGTGCGCCTTTGCTTCCAAATCGTCCTTGCCGGTTTTCACGCTTGCGCCTTTGGCCGAGGTGGTCCTTCCGGGCTCGGCCGATGCCGGTTCGGCCTTGGCGCCATGCCCGGCGAGGCCGGCAGCGAGCTTGCTCCAGCGCCGGTCGCGCGATCCCGCCTCTGTCGACGCCTGCCGTTCCGGGCGGGCGTCGTCGCGCAGCATTTTGCCGAAGCCGGCGTCATCGTTCCTGCCGTTCGCGGCAGGCTGCTCCGACGTCGCGCGCGTGGAGGCAAATCCTGGCAAGGCCGAGCCGAGGCTGGTGGTCATTTAGGGGCGGCTCCAAGCATCTGGTCGATCAGATCGAGCTGTCGACGTGTTCTGGTCATGGCGGCGTCGGTCGGATCGGCGGGCTCTGGACCGGCGGCGGGCGAAGGTGCCGACGCCGGCACGACGGTCGCAGGCTCGGCGGATGTGGCTGCAACTGCCGCCGTGTCCGGCGCATTGGGGGCCGGTCCGCCGGAGGCCGCGGTGGCGGCGGGTTGCTCCGAGATGGCGCCTTCGACTGGTGGCAAGCCACTGTCATCGGCGTTTTGCGGCGTGGCGATCTCGGGAGCCGGAGGTTGCTCGGCCGCGACAGGGGCAGGCTTTTCCGCCGGAAGGGCGGTGGGCGGCGCGACGACCTCGCCGGCAATGGCCTGAGCGGCGTCGAGCAAGGCGCGGTCGCCCTCCGACAGCCGGCTGCGATCGATCTTGCCGAGCTTGGCACGAATGTCCTCGATTGTGCCAGAGGTGACGGTGGAAAGGCTGGCATAGAGCAGGGCGCGTGGATCGTCCTGATTGGTGTTGCCGTCGCGGCCCTGCTCGGCGCGCGCCGAAGCGAAGGCCGAAAGGTCGTTCAGGCCGTCTATCGCGGCACGGCGGGCGATGCGCAGATAGATCACCTTCTCGCGCTCGGCATCCATCATCGAGGTGATGTCGCCCAGCTTGTCCTGGCTGATCGACATGTGCAGCGCGATGACGCCGGAGACAAAGGAGTCCGCGAACTGGCTGGCATAGGGCGAATAGAGGTAGCGCTCGACATACTGGGTGGAAGCAAGGGCGAAACGTGCCGCGTCGCCTTGCGCGACTGCAAGGCCGACCGAACGGCGAAGTGCCGCTTCCTCGACCAGCGTGCCGGGGCTGAGCAATCTTGCCTCGTCGAGCAGACCGAGTGCGGTCGCCGGTTGATCGCCGGCAAGCAGCGAGCCTTTGACCAAAGCGAGGAAGGCGCCGAGATCCGGAGGCAGCGCCATGGGATCGATCGGCCTCAAGGCTTCGATAGCCTTGCCGGGCCGGCCGTTGAGGTACTCAATCACGCCTTTGGCGATGGCAAGGCTTTGCGGGTCCGCCGTAGCGCGCGACGTGGCCGCTTCGACGGTCACCGGGTTGCCGCCGCTCATGCCGTAGACAAGCAGGGCCCGAAAATTCTTGGGATCCTTGTAGTCCTCGGCATTCGCCGCGCGCAGGCGCGCATCCGTCATCTCGAGCAGCTTGGCCTGCATCGGCAGGGCGGCATGATCGCCGGCGGCTATGCGGTCCTGGATGAGCTGCAGCGAGCGCACCAACTGATACGGCTGCAGGGCCTCCTGGGCGAAACCAGTGGACGGGTGTCCGCCGGCCAGCAGCAACAGGCCAATCAACCGGCGGGTGACGGCCGCTCGCTTCATCCGCCGGTCGCCATCAGGATCTCGATGCGGCGGTTCGCGGCCGCCAATGGATCGGCTGCTATTTTCGGCTGGCGGTCCGCGAAACCGGCGACCTCGGTGATGCGGCGTTCGTCGACGCCGCCGCGCACGAGCATGTAGTACGCGGAATGCGCGCGCGCCGTCGACAGCCGCCAATTGTCGTAGCTGTCGCTGCGGAACGGCCGGGCATCGGTGTGGCCGTTGATGCTGATGGTGCCCTTCTGGCTGTTGACGATGCGGCCGATCTTCTCCATCGCCAGCACCAGTTCGCGTCTCGGCAACGCCGAGCCGACCTCGAACATGCCGAAGTCGAGCTGATCGGTGATCGAGATGACGACGCCCTTGTCGGTGGCTTCGACCGAGACGCCGTCGTGCAGCTTGTCGCCAGGCTTGAAAGCATCGGCCAACTGCCGCTTGACGTCGGCCGCTGCCTTCACGGCAGCAGCGGTTGGCGCCTTCTCCCCGATGTCGGGCTGGACGGCCTTTTGCGCCTCAGGCTCAGCCTTCGCTACCGCGGCCTTGGTGCCGTCCGGTTTCGTCTCGCCGGCCAATGCCGTGGCAGGGTTCGCGGCCTGTTTACTGGTCGCGTCCTTTGCCAGTGGCTCGAGCGGTGCCGCGACAGGCGGCACGGCTTTGACTTTGAGCACCTGCGTTTCGGCGGTCTTGTCGCCGGGCTTGGCCGGATCGCCCTCGATCTTGGTGCGCTGGGCGCTGGCCTCGGCGCCGGGCGCGGCGACCTGCTGCGACCAGAAATCCGGCTCGAAAGGATCGCGGTAGGAGGCGCCACCGGAGGCGCCGGTAGCCGGGCCGGCAGCCTGCACGCCGCCATCGCCTTTCTGGCTGACATTCTGCATGACGCCGGTATCTGTGGCGATTTCCGAAAGCACCGCGTAGGGGTCGGCGAAGAGATGGTCGTCGGAGTGTTCCGCCTGCTGTGGCTCCTGCTTGTCCTGCTTGCGCTCCGACGCGCCCGCGCCGGCATTGCCGTTCTGTCCGGCTTTGCTGGTCGCCTCTTGCGGATCGTCGGCCGTCAGTCCCATGGCGCGCGGGCCGTCGCCGAGATCCTCCAGGCCCTTGCGGCTCGAATTGCGGTCGACCAGCTTGACCGGGTTGAAGTAGCTGGCGACGGCTGCCTTGGTCTGCTCGTTGGCGGCGTTGATCAGCCACATGACCAGGAAGAAGCACATCATGGCCGTCATGAAGTCGGCGAAGGCGATCTTCCAGACGCCGCCATGGTGGGCCTCGTCATGGTCGTCATGACTGCGCCGCACGATGATGATCTCGTGGCGGCCCTGATCGGCGTTGGCGACGCTCATGCCAGGACCTCCGAGAGGGTCGTCGACCATTCGGCCATGCGCGTTTCGAACACCGCCTCGTCGATAGCCACGGTCAGGTCGAAGCCTGGCGCCTCGACAAAATCGAGATTGGCGGCGCGGGGTCCGAGCGATGCCTTCAGTGTTTCGAACATCGAGAGCGGGCCGCGCACGACGATGCGCACAGCCTCGGCGTCGCCAACCGCTTCGCGGACGGCGTCTGCCAACGCATCGATCGAACGTTTCTGCAGATCGTCGCTGACGATGCCGCCGATGATGCGGGCGACCGTGCCGGCGACAAGTCCGGTCACGCGCGCCTCCATCGCATCGATGTGCAACGAGACCGCCTTGCCGACATCGTCGCCAAGGCTTTCGAGAAATATCCTTGCTTCCTCAGCACTGGCCTGGCGTTCGGCTTCGAGCGCGGCGTCATGCGCAGCCGCCAGGCGGCCCTCCAGCGCTGCCTCCGCCTGGGCAACCGCCTCGGCGATCAGCGTGCCGATATCGGCTTGTGGCGCCGGCGTCTCGGGCTTGTGTTCGGGATCGACTGCTGCCCGGGGCTGGCCGGCACGCTGCGCGCGCGTGCCGAAATCAGGCAGAAGGTCGAAGAGGGCTACGGAAGGCATGGTTTACACCGCCACTTCCTGGGAAGCCCATTTGCGCAGGATCTGCGCGGTGCGCTCCTCGTTGAGGTCGACCATCCTGGCAAGCCGGTCCTGCGGCGCCGGCCGGATCTTCTGGCGAAGATCGTCGAGCGGAGTGGGGCCTGGGCGTGTGCCTGGCAAGGCGCCAACCGCGGCATTGTCGGTGGCCGCCATTGCCTCCGGCGTCGGCAGCGAGCGCTGGACGTCGTCGAAGCTGGGACCTGCCAGGGCTGGAGCAGCCTTTGCCGTCAGCGCCGCGGCCATCGGCCTCAGGCCGAAGAAGGCCACCAGGAACACCACGACGATGAAGGCACCTGCATTGATCATCGTGCCGGCATGCTGGCCGATCGAATCGAGCATTCCCGCCTGCGGGATCGCCTCGCCATCCAGGCCATCGATGAACTCGACCGCCGAGACGTCGATGATGTCGCCGCGCTTTTCATCCAGGCCGGTGGCGGATGTGACCATCTTCTGGATCTCGGCGACGCGCTTGGCGATCTGCTCCGGTGTGGCATCCTTGCCGAGGATGGTCGTCAGCCGCTGCTGGTTGACGACCACGGCAATCGACATCTTGGTGACGGTGTAGCCGTTGGAGACGGTGGCGATCTTCTTGGAATTGATCTCGTAGTTGGTGATCTCTTCCCTGCGGTCGTTCTGCGAGGAGGATTGCGGGCCATCGGTGGCGGTTGCCTGGGTCTCGGGCAGGTTCTGCTCGACGCTGGCCGGAGTGGAAGCCTGCTTCTGGTTGTTGTTCTCGTTGGCGCGCACCGACTGCACCGAGCGCTCGACGCGGGAATTCGGATCGAAGATGGTCTCTTCCGTCTGGCGGGTGTCGGTGTTGACCTCGGCCTTGACGCTGGCGCGGAAATTGTCGGGGCCGAGATAGGCCGTCAGCGCACGGCGGATGTTGTCTCCGATCTGCGCCTCGACGGTCTGCTCGACGCCGAGCGTGCGGGCGGCGCTGGTGTTGGAAGGATCATCGCCTGCGGCCAGCAGATTGCCGCTGGAATCGAGAACAGTCACCTTGTCGGCCGACAGGCCGGGGACGGCGGCGGCGACGAGATGGCGGATCGACATGGCGCTCTTCTCGGCGTCGATGCCGGCGTAGCGGATGACCACGGAGGCCGAGGGCTGCTGCTCGTCGCGGCGGAAATTGGCGCGTTCGGACATGACGATGTGGACGCGCGCCGCCTTGATGCCCGATATCGACTGGATGGTGCGGGCGATCTCACCTTCCAGCGCTCGCACGCGGGTGATCTGCTGCATGAACGAGGTGAGGCCGAGCGAGCCAACATTGTCGAACAATTCGTAGCCGGCATTGGCGCTGGTCGGCAGGCCCTTTTCGGCGAGCAGCATGCGCGCCTGGGCGGTGGTGCCGGCCGGCACCAGAACCGAGGTTCCGTCGGCGCCGACATCGAAGCCGATACCGGCTTCGCCGAGCACCAGGCCGATCTGGTTCACGTCGGCGCGGTCGAGCCCGACATAGAGCGTGTCGTAGGCGGGGCGGTTGAGATAGACCGAGGCGATGCCGATGACGCCCATCACCAGAACGGCGATGCCCGCCAGCATGGCGAGGCGCTTCACGCCAAACCCGCGGAGATACGAGATGATGCTCTGGATCTGTTCCGGCACGGTTCGACGACTCCCAGCATGATTGTCCGCCGGAACTCTAGTCTTCGAAGCTTGTGCGAAAATGAAATCGGGCCGCGCTTGCGGCGCGGCCCGTCAGTTGGGATGCGAAAGGAGGGCGCCGGTGGCGCCCGCGATTAGTTCTTGAACAGCGACAGGATCGACTGCGAGGAGCTGTTGGCGATCGACAGTGCCTGGATGCCGAGCTGCTGCTGCACCTGCAGGGCCTGGAGGCGGGTCGATTCCTTGTTCATGTCGGCGTCGACGAGCTGGCCGACGCCGCGGTCGATGGAGTCCATCAGGCTCTGTGTGAAGGTCTTCTGCAGGTCGATCGAGCTCTTGGCCGAACCGATGATGGTGGCGGAATCAGTCAACTGGGCCATGACCTTGTCCATCATGGTGACCATCTGGGTGATGATGCCGTCGGTCACCCCTGGGGCCGTGATGTCGAGGTTGTAGGCGGAAATATTGTCGACCTTGGTGACCGCTCCCGCCGCCGTCTGGCCGGCAGTGTTCGCGGCGATATCCGTTCCTCCGCCCGCGATCACGCCAGCATAGGCGTTGTCATACAGGGTCTGGGCGGCGCCCGTGGAATAGATGGAGGTCTGGCGATCGAGGACGCCCTGGTTCTTGACCTCGGCGGCAAGGCCGTAGTCGAAAAGCTTGGTGCCCTCGACATTGATGTTGATCGTTCCGATCGAGACAGCGCCGGATGAAGACCGATTGAATGAGGACACGATCTGCGAGTCGGGCTGGACGCCATCATTGGCGGCCGTGACCTGCTTGGAGGTCACCGCGAGGAAATTCGAGCCGGAGAAGGTGGCCGCATCGGCAAAGGACTTCATCTGCGTTTGAAGCGCCTTGATCTCGGTCTGGGTCTTCGCCTTGGCGGCATCCGTCTGGCCGACCATGGACAACACCTTGGTCTTGATCTGGCCGATCGTCGTCAGCACGTTGGTGATGCCGGTGTAGGCGGCATCGACTTTCGAGGCGCCGAGGCCGAGTGCATCCTGCACCGTCGACAGGGCCGAATTGTCCGAGCGCATGGTGGTGGCGATCGACCAATAGGCGGCGTTGTCCGAAGCCTGCGAGACCCGATAGCCGGTCGATATGCGGGCCTGTGTCTGTTCGAGCGACTTGTTGGTGGCGCTGAGGCTTTGAAGTGCGGTTAACGCCGAGGCGTTGGTCATGATGCTCGCCAAGAAAGTCGCTCCTTCTCAAAAGCCGACATGCTCAGACATGCCGGATGGGCCTGTTCAACGATTGGCATCGTGCCGGTCGGACCGATTCGCCAACTGTCGTAAGCTATTGGTTAACCATAACTAGCGCGGCATGGTTAACAGCCTGTTAAAAGCTGGCTTTTGAGAGTTAAGGATCGAGGATTGTGCGGGGCTGGAGCAAACGCAAATAGGGCCGCGCTTTTGGCGCGGCCCGAATTTCTAGTGCGAACCGTGGTTGAGCGGAGGCGATCAGCCGCGGAAGAGCGACAGGATCGACTGCGAGGAACCGTTGGCGATCGACAGCGCCTGCACGCCGAGCTGCTGCTGGACCTGCAGGGCCTGCAGACGGGTCGATTCCTTGTTCATGTCGGCATCGACGAGCTGGCCGACGCCGCGGTCGATGGAGTCCATCAGGTCCGAGGTGAAGGTCTTCTGCAGGTCGATACTGCTCTTGGCGGCGCCGAGCGTGGTGGCCGAGTTGGTCATATCGGCGAGCGCGGAGTCGATGACGGTCAGCATCTGCTTGATCTGCGAATCGCTGGCAGCCGTGCCACCCGAGAAGATGGAAAGCGAGGCGGCCGAATAGGTGTCGGTGGCCAGTGCAGCCGCCCCTAGAGCTGTCTGCGTGCCGGAGACCGCTGCGGCCACACTGCCGTCGCTGCCGAGGCGGTACGTGTCAAGGATGCCCTTCGCGAGGCCCGAGGTGGTACCAGCTTCATAGAGCTTGATGCTTTCCACCTTGACGTCGATGGTCGAGATCGAAGATGCGCCGGCCGCGTCACGGTTGAAGGCCGAAAGGATCTTCACATCGGCAGCCGTCGTGGCGGTTGAGCCGCTGTCTACGGACAGCATGTTGGTGCCGGAGAAGGTGGCGCCGTCGGCGTAGGACTTCATCTGCGCCTGAAGAGCGGTGATTTCGGTCTGGGTCTTTTCCTTCGAGGCGTCCGTCTGGCCGTAGGAAGCCAGCAGCTTTGCCTTGATCTGGTTGATGGTGGAGATCGCGCTGTTCATGCCGGTATAGGCGGTGTCGACCTTCGAGGCGCCGAGGCCGAGAGCGTCCGAAACGGTGGACATTGCCTGGTTGTCGGAGCGCATCGTGGTGGCGATCGACCAGTAAGCGGCGTTGTCCGAGGCCTGCGAGACGCGATAACCGGTCGAGATGCGGGCCTGGGTGTCCTGGAGGGATTTGCTGGTGGCGTTAAGGCTCTGCAGAGCCGTCAACGCGGCGGAGTTCGTCATGATGCTGGACATGGTACTCGTACCTTGGTTTTTACAGGTGTTTTTTTGACATACCGGGCCTCCCGGTATGACGGTGCGGCATCATGCCAATGATCTCTGAAATCGATCACCCGCCATCTGCGAGCGAATATGCGGGCAAGTCCCTACCAAAGGGCTAAACCGGACGGTTAATCGAAAATATATTGCTGGAATTTCGAGCCGGCGCGGCAGAGTCAGTTGAAGGAGCGCACCAGGCTGCCGACAAGCAGGTTCCAGCCGTCGATCAGGACGAAGAACAGGATCTTGAACGGCAGCGACACCACCGTGGGCGGCAGCATCATCATGCCCATCGCCATCGTGATGGTGGCGACGATCAGGTCGATGACCAGGAATGGCAGCACGATCAGGAAGCCGATTTCGAAGCCGCGCCGGATCTCCGAGATCATGAAGGCGGGCACCAGGATGCGCAGGTCGACGGTGTCGCGCGAAACGGTCTGGCCGCGCTCGCGGGCGAGATCGGCGAAGAGGTCGAAATCCTTGTCACGCACATTGTGCAGCATGAAGGTGCGGAACGGATCGGAAATCTTGTCGAAGGCTTCGGTCTGGGTGATCTGGTTGTCCATCAGCGGCTTGACGCCGGTGTTCCAGGCCTGATCGAAGGTCGGCGCCATGACATAGAAGGTCATGAACAGCGACAGCGAAATCAGGATGAGGTTTGCCGGTGTCGACTGCAGGCCGATGCCGGCGCGCAGGATCGAGAAGGCGATGACGAAGCGGGTGAAGCTGGTCACCATGATCAGCAGGCCCGGCGCGACCGACAGAACAGTCAGCAGGCCGAACATCTGGATGATGTAGCCGACGGTGGTGCCGTCAGCCTTGCCGATGCCGCCGAGATCGAGCTGCTGAGCCGCCGCGATGGAGGTGGCGGCGGCGATCATGGCGGTGGCGAGAAGGAACTTTCTCATTCGAGCAGCAATGTCCTGATGAGTACCTGTTTGGCGTGACCCTGGCTGCGGATCGCGGCGCGTTCTTCGAGGTCGGCCTTCAGGTGCTGGTAGCCGCTGGCTCCCTCGATCTGATGCATCTTCAAGGTGCGCACCAGGGCCAGGAGATCTTGGTGGATGTCATCCGACATTGCCTGTGGCTGCGGCGCGTCATAGACGACGGACACCTCCATCCTGATCCAGGTGCCGGCAGGCGAGGCGATGTTGGTGGTGATCGGCGCCAGCACGACAAGCATCGGGCCCAGGCCTGGTTGCTCGGCTGCGGCGGGCTGCATGATCTTACCTTCGTTCTCAGGCGCGACCGGTACCGAGGCCGGTGCGCCGACGCCCTTGAGATAACCGCCGGACATCCAACCCACGCCAATGGCGGCCGCCGTCACAAGCAGCAGCATGCCGGCCTGAATGACAGGGGAGGGACCCTTGCGCGGCTGAACCTGTTCAATATTTGCCACGGCGCCCTGCCCCGATCCTAGAACGGAAGAACCTGGTCGAGGATCTGCTGGCCGTAGGCAGGTTGCTGGACCTCGGTGATGCGACCGCGTCCGCCGTAGGAGATGCGGGCCTCGGCGATGCGTTCGTAGGGGATGGTGTTTTCGGCGCCGATATCGGCCGGCCGCACGATGCCGGCGAGCGTCAGCACCCTGAGCTCGGCATTGACGCGCACTTCCTGCGATCCGGTGATCATCAGATTGCCGTTGGGCAGCACATCGGTGACGATCGCCGCGACATTGAGTTCAAGCGTTTCCGAGCGCTTGATCTCGCCGTCAGCCGTCGTGTCGGTGGTGGAGCTGAGAGCCCCGGCGCCCTTGCCGGCGGTGCTCCACTTGTCCCACTGCGCGCTGAGGTCATAACCGAGCTTGCGATTGGCGGTGCGGCTCCTGTCGTTCTGGTTCTTGAAGTTGGCGCGATCGTTGATCTTGATCTTGACCGTCAGGATGTCGCCCTGGGACAGCGCCCGCGGGTCGGTGAACAGCCGGCTCTGGCGGTCGTCCCACAACGAGAATTTCTTGACCGGCACTGGCGGCGTTTGCGGATATCGATAGAGCGAGCCGGTGCTGCCGCCATCGATGCCGGAGCCGACCGGGGACAGGGCCGGCTCTCTGCCGACCTCCTTGAGGTTGGTTCCGCAACCGGACAGCATGGCAACCGCGCACAGGACAAGCATCTTCCGGATCATGACGGATCTACCCTTCGGGCTGCGCTGGCCATAATGCCGGTGAGCGTTGCCGCCGCCTTCTGGTCCATTTCGTTGAGGATGACGCTCGCCTTGCGTGAATCGAGCTTCATCAATATAGCCGCAGCCAGGTCGGCGTTGACGATGGCCAGCCGCTCGGCGGCGGCGTCGGGTTTCATACCGGCGTAGATCTGGACGACGCCGTCCTCGGCCCGGGCCAGGAAAACCTCGCGCCGCTTCAGCCAGGTCTCGTATTCAGCTTTCTTTGCATCAAGAGCTTTCATGCGCTCGTCAATGCCAGCCTGGAGCTGCTTCAGTTCCTGCGCCTGCAGGACATAGCGGCGGTCGCGGGCGGCGTCGGCGATGTTTGAGCAGAAGCGCTCGATCTCGCTTTGGTCCGGCGCCTTTTCCCGTGTCAGTTGCTGCGGCGCCGCCGCCACCTGTGCTCCCGGCAGGACCTGGCGGACCGTCTCCTCGCCGCGCGCGGTGCCGCCGGCAAAGGGCAGAGCCGCGAGAAAAGCGGTCGCAAGCAGGATCGCGGCTTTGCGGTGTCTGTCGTGGCGTGGGAAGGAGCGCTTCATCGGCATCGCCTATTGCAGAACCAGGTCGGCCTGCAGGGCCCCGGCCGACTTGATGCCCTGCAGAATGGCGATGATGCCGTCCGGCTTGACGCCGAGGCGGTTGAGGCCGGAAACGAGGGTCTGGAGATCGGGCCCGTCAAGCACGGCAACGCGGGCGTCGGGCCGGCTGGCGTCGATGGCGGTGAACGGTTCGATCGCGGTCTCGCCCTTGGAGAAGGGTTCGGGCTGGACGACGCGCGGCGCTTCGGTGATGCGCACGGTGAGCGTGCCGTGGCTGATGGCGACCCTTGAGATCTTGACGTCATTGCCGATGACGATGGTGCCGGTGCGCTCGTCGATCACGACACGGGCCGGCGTGTCGGATTCGACCACCAAATTCTCGATTTCGGCATAGAAGCGCGCCGCCGAGACACCCTTCGGCCTTCTGATCTGGACGGTGCGCGAATCGCGCTCGGCCGCCACCCGCATGCCGAAGCGCTGGCCGGTGTAGTCGTTGATGGCGTCCGCGATGCGGATAGCGGTCGAGAAATCGGGATTGCGCAGCTGCAGCGTCAGGATCGCCTGATCGTCGAATTCGGCTTGGACGGCACGCTCGACGATGGCGCCGTTGGGCACGCGGCCGGCGGTCGGCACGCCTTGCGTCAGCTGCTCGGCCTGTCCTTGCGCGGTAAAGCCGGACACGATGACCGAGCCCTGGCCGACGGCATAGATTTCGCCGTCCGCCGCCTTCAGCGGCGTCATGATCAGCGTGCCGCCGGAAAGCGAGGTCGCGTCGCCCATCGAGGAGACGTCGATGTCGATGCGGGCGCCCGACTGCACGTAGGGCGGCATGTTGGCGGTGACGATGACGGCGGCGACATTCTTGGCGCGCGCGCTGCCGCCTTCGGTGGCGATGCCGAGGTTTTCGAGCATCGCGCGGATCGACTGTTCGGTGAATGGCGAGTTGCGCAGGCTGTCGCCCGATCCGGCAAGGCCGATGACCAGGCCGTAGCCGACGAGCTGATTGTCGCGCGAACTCTGCAGCTGGGCGATGTCCTTGATACGCGAGGCGACCTGGCCCGGCGGCAGCGAACTCGGCCCGGTCGAAACCCGGAACATGCGGCTTGTGGTGGCCGGATCATATTCGGGATCGTTGTAGACGCCGCCATTCTTGGCGGCGAGCTCGCGCTTGGCCTTCGGCGTCAGGCCGTCGGCCAGCGCCGGCTGCAGGCCAAGCACGGCTGCCAGGATCAAGGTAAGCCCGCGCATCATGAAGCGCTGACCTGGATGGTTCCATCCGCCATCACCGTGCCGGACAGGATTTTGCCGCTGTCGATGTTGCGAACCTTGACGAGGTCGCCCGCGGCTCCTGGTTGCAGCGTCACGGCGGTCGCCGAGATCGTCAGGCCGCCGGCGATGAAGAAGATCTGCACGGAGGCACCCTGTTCGACCAGCCAGGCCTCGCGGATGGCGGCGGAGGGAATGTAGCGGCCGGGCAGCAAGGTGCGCTTGGCGACCTTGCCATCCAGTTCCTCGGCCCGTGTGGCGACCGCCTCCGGCTTGTGCTTGCCGACGACAAGGGTGACCTGTTTCAGGGCAGCCAGGTTGATGGTCTCGCCGGGATAGATAACCCGGCTCGGAATAAGCACCACCTCGCCGCCAGCTTGATTGCTGGCGATCCGGGTGGCGGCCGACTGGTTGGCCGATTCCTGGGCAAAAGCCGGCATCGTGCCGGTCACCAGCGCAAGGACGAGCGCGGTGCGGCGGAATGCAGACAGGAGGCCGGGCGTCGACATCATGCGTTACCTGATGTTCTTGGAGACCACGGAGGCCATGTCGTCGGCGGCCTGGATGACCTTGGAGTTCATCTCATAGGCGCGCTGCGCCGAGATCAGCTCGGTGATTTCCTTGACCGGGTCGACGTTGGAGGCTTCGAGATAGCCCTGCTGGATGGTGGCAAAACCGGGATCGCCAGGCACGCCGACATTCGCGGGCCCCGAAGCCGTGGTTTCCTGGAACAGATTGTCGCCGAGCGGCGCCAGGCCGGCCTCGTTGGCGAAATTGGCGATCTGAAGCTGACCGAGGTTCTGCAGGTCGGTCTGCCCGTCGATGCGGGCGAAGACCTGGCCGGTCTTGTTGACGATGACCTCGACGGCATCAACGGGAACATTGATTGCCGGAATGACCGCAGCGCCGTCGACCGTCACCAACTGGCCGGTGGCGTTGGTGTTGAGAGCGCCGGCGCGGCTGTAGAGCGTGCCGCCGTCGGCACCCTCGATCTGGAACCAGCCCCTGCCGGTCAGCGCCAGGTCGAAACTGTTGCCGGTGCTGGTCAGTTCGCCCTGGGTGTGCACGTTGCGCACCGCCGTCGTCTTGACGCCGAGGCCGATCGAGACGCCCTCCGGCACCAGCGAGGCGTTGGAGCGGTTGGGCACGCCTTGCGTGCGGTCGACCTGATAGAGCAGGTCGGAGAATTCGGCACGGGCGCGCTTGTAGCCGGTGGTATTTATGTTGGCGATGTTGTTGGCGATGACTTCCAGATTTGTCTGCTGGGCATTCATGCCGGTGGCGGCGATGGCGAGTGCTTTCATGGCGGAATTCCTCAGATGCCCATTCGACTGACTTCGAGATAGGCGGAGACCACCTTGTCGCGTATGGCGACTGCGGTCTGAAGCGCCTGCTGCGCGCTCATCACGGCGTCGACCACCTGGCGGGTGTCGGCATCGCCCTTGAGCGCCTGCATCGATACCTGCTCGGCATTCCGCATCGTGTCGACGGTCTTGGAGGCTGCCTGGCTCAGCGCCTCGGCAAAGGAGGTGCCGACATTGCCACCGGCCGACGGTGTCGCGCCGCCCTGGAGCAGGCTTGTGGCGGCGTCATCGCCGCCGATCGACGGCTTGAACTGAAGGGCTCCGATACCGCTGATCATTACTGGTTCCTCATCAGGTCGATGGTCATGGAAATCAGGTCGCGGGCCTGCTTGACCACCTGAAGGTTGGCCTCGTAGGAGCGATTGGCCTCGGTCATGTCAGCCATTTCGATCAGCACGTTGACGTTGGGCATCTTGACGTAGCCCTTCTCGTCGGCGGCCTCGTTGCCGGGCTGGAACTCGACTGGAAAGTCACTGGGATCTCGATCGATCGAGTTCACTGCAACCGTTGAACTGCCGGAGGCCCGGTCGAGCTCGGAGACGAAGCTGATGGTCTTGCGGCGATAAGGGTCGGAGCCGGGCGCGGTGCCCGTCGACTGGGCGTTGGCGAGGTTTTCGGAAACCACGCGCAGGCGTTCCGACTGGGCGCCGAGGCCCGATGCTGCGACTTTGAGGGCTGCGGTCAGTGCGTCCATGGTCAGCTCTTCACCGCCATCATCATCATCGAATGGAACGCCTTGACAATCGCCGTGTTGAGCTCGAAGGACCGGCGCACCTCGCCGGCCTTCAGCAGTTGGTCTTCCAGCACGACCGAGTTCTTGGACGGCATGACAACGCCGTCATCTTCCTGCGGCTTGATGGTGAAGCCGGCATTGGTCGCTGCATTGCCGAGATGGCCGGCCTGGGTGGCCTGCAGCGATACGGCGGCGCGGTCGAGCACCTTTTCAAATGGCTCGACGTCGTTTGCCGTATAGCCTGGCGTGTTGGCATTGGCGATGTTGCCGGCGACGGCCGACTGGCGCACGGCCAGCCATTGCGCTTGCTTGGCGGCGAGGTCGAAAAGGGAAACGGGCTCCATGGGAATCTCCGAGCAGGTACCCAGAGACTAGGCCGCCAGTCTTGCGCGGGCCTTGCGGATGGCCGGAAGCCGGAGATCGTTTATCGGGACAGTTCGATCACCTGGTCGGCACTGGTGACCATGACCCATTTGCCGTTGCGCTGCTCGATGGAGGATACCTTGCTGGAATCCGGCAGTATCGAGCCGCGCTGGACCATCCAGAGGCCAGCGTCGTCCTGGATCATGGCGCGGCCGTTGGCGACATGAACCATGCGGAATTTCGCCGCGTCGGCCGGAAACGGTTGCTCGTCGGATGCGGCTGCGGGATCGGCATCATCCCGCACCGTCCCCGTGGCAAGAAGATCGAGATTGGCCGCGGGAACGTCCTTTGCCGTCAGCGGCGCGCTGCGTTCGGCGACCACGCCGCCGCCCGCTCGCCCGGAATTAGAGCCTGTGCCGCCGAACTTCATCGCCTGGACGCCAAACTGGTCCTGGTTGAAGAAGATATACCAGGGGAACAGGGCGCAGATCAGGCCGAGCGCGATGCCGAGCGCGGCAATGACGAAATCGCTGCGTCGGTCGGACTTCTTCTCCAGTCGGGGAAACGGCGCCTTTGGCGGCTGCGGCCATTCGGTGCGCGGGAACAGGCCGTCGATCAGCGATTCCCGGCTGACCTGCGTCATCTCGGCAGCCACCGCATGGGGAGCCCGGGACAGAGCGGGTTCGACGGGCCTGGCCAGATCAGGATCGGCTTTGCCAGCCCGTGGCAGGATTGGCTTGACGGCTCTGGCCAGAACGGCCTCGGCTTTGGCCGCGATGGCACGGGCGGCCTTTGCTTTGGCAGTTCTCGCCGTGTCAGCCTCTGCCTGCTGCGCGGCATTGGCCTCGGCGATCATGTCGCGCAGGATGCGCTCGGTGTATTCGCGTTCAGTCTCCGGCATCGGCGTTCAGCTTGCTCTTGAGGTGGCGGGCGAGATCGGAGAACGGGTCGGCTGAGGGGCGATCCTTCGGCCCTTGCGTCAGCGCTTCATAGATCAGCGGCACCTGGCGCACGGCGATGTCGAGTTCGGCATCGACGCCGCCCTGATAGGCCCCGAGCAAGCGGATATCGCGTGTGTCCTCGAAGCGCGAGATCATCGACTTCAGCCTTGTCACCAGCGCGCGCTGTTCGACGCTCCAGGCCTTTCCGGCCAACCGCGATATGGACGACAGCGGGTTGACGGGGGGATAGCGACCCTGTTCGGCGATCGTGCGGTCGAGCACGACATGGCCGTCGAGGATGCCGCGCACGGAATCGGCGACCGGGTCGTTGTGATCGTCGCCGTCGACCAGTACGGAAATGATGGCGGTGATGGATCCCTTGCCTTCCGTACCCGGCCCGGCGCGTTCGAGCAGCTTGGGCAATTCGGTGAACACCGAGGCCGGATAACCGCGGGCGACCGGCGGCTCGCCGGTTCCCGTCGCCACCTCACGCAAGGCATGAGCGAAGCGGGTGATCGAATCCAGCACCAGCAAAACGCGATGCCCCTGGTCGCGAAAATGCTCGGCGACGCGCATGGCGGTGTCCGGCGCACGCCGGCGCATCATGGCGCTTTCGTCGCTGGTGGCGACGACGGCGATGGTCTTGGCCATGCTGTCGCCGATCGTGTCCTCGAGGAATTCACGGACTTCCCGGCCGCGTTCGCCGATGAGCGCCACCACGACGGTATCGAATGCGTCGGCTCCGGCGAGCATGGCGAGCAGCGTCGACTTGCCGACGCCGGAGCCGGCAAAGATGCCGAGGCGCTGGCCGAAGCAGAGCGGCGTGAAGATATCGATGACCTTGACGCCGGTCATGAAGGCAGTGCCGACGCGTTGCCGCGCCATGGCGCCCGGCGTCGTCTGGGCGCCGCGCGATGTGTCGTCTCCCCGGGCGAGCGGCGGGCCGCCATCGATCGCCCTGGTGAGTGCGTCGATGGTGCGGCCGCGCCATGAGGCATGCGGTGCCACCACAAGCGGACCGCGGCGGAACACGGCATCACCGATGCCGGAATCGGCGCTGCGTTCGAAGGGTGCCACGACGGCCTCGTCGCGGCCGATCTTGACGATCTCGCCGCGGCGCGCACCGGCATGGCCGGGCTGCTCGACGATGTCACCCAGCCTGGCGAAGCCGGAAAGGCCGTGCACCTTGTAGTGCGTGGGCGTGACTTCGATGACGCGGCCGCCGCGCTTGAGCAGTGCCTCGGCGTCGGCGAAACGCCGCCAGACCCGTTCCAGGGCGGCAAGCCGGTCTTCCGGTGCCGGCTGGAGTTGTCTTTCGAGTGCCCGCAGGGATGGCTGGTCGAGCGACATGGACTATTTCGAGCCGAGCGTCTTGATCGCCTCGTCGGTGGACGAGTCGGTCTGGCGCATCAGGGCGGCCGTGTTCTCGAAGGCGCGCTGGACCATGATCAACCTGGTGATCTCCAGCACCGGATTGACATTGGACTCTTCGAGAAAACCTTGGGCAACGCCGATATCGGAGCGATCGGTGACAGGCTCCGGGGTGCGTGCCGGAACAATGCCGGAATTGCCATAGCGGACGAAGTTCGCGCCTGGATCGAAATTGTAGAGGCCGATCGATCCGACAAGCTGATCGTTCTGGCGCAACGAACCATCGGCCCCGGCCTTGGGCGGACCGTTGCGGGGGTCAAGCTGGATCGGCGAGCCGCCGGCATCGAGCACCGGGTGGCCTTCGATCGACATCAGTTCGCCGTTCTCGTTCATTGAAAAACGGCCGTCGCGGGTCATGACGGTGCCGACCGGCGTCTCTATGGCGAACCAGGCATCGCCCTGGATGGCGAAATCGAAGGGATTTCCGGTCTCGCTCAAAGCACCGTGGGCGCCGGAAAGGTAGGTCTTGCCCGGGGAGGCGAATGACACCGATTTCTGCCCGGTGCCAGAGACGACGTCCTCGAACTTCACGCCGGTGGCGCGAAAGCCGATCGTGGAGGCGTTGGCGACGTTGTCGGCGATGGTGTCGAGGCGCCGCTCGAGCGCGATCTGCGATGAAAGAGCGACGTACAGGCTGTCCCGCATGATGGTCTCAGAACCTCAGTTTCTGCATGGCCATCATCAGGTCGGTGGAGATGCCGACGGTGAGTGGCTGGGCAAACAGCACGCTGACCGAGGTGACGGCCGATGAAGTCGGGTTGTTGATCTCGTACATACTGGTGAAGCGCGTCAGGAACTTGCCGAGTTTCTCGGGGTCGGAGAAATCCGAGATGTCGAGTTTCTGCTCGAACAGCTGCGCCTGCTTGTCGACATCGGCGGTGGCGAAGGAATCGGGCAGGCCGAGCACGGTGCGCACGACACTGGCAAGCGCAGTGTCGGCCAGCACGTCATACCAACTGGTGATGGTTGGGGCCTTGCGATCGAAATAAAGCGCCAGCCGCACGCCCTGGTTGGTCTGGCCGGCATCCTCTTCGAGGGTCTGGCGCATGTATTTGTCGACGGTCGGCTGCTGCGCCGGATTGATGGTGGTGGCCGCTTCGCCATATTGTTCGAAGTTGAAGGCGGCGGCCAGCCCGGCATAGGCCTTGTTGGTCATCTTGTTGGCGACGCTGTCGGCGTCGCGAATGCCACCGGCAAGAACGTTGCGGATGAGGTCCTTGCTTTCCGTCGCCGGGTCCAGTCCGTAGGCCGAGAGCACGTAGTTGTACAATCGGCTGTTGGCCATCAGGTCGTCGATGGATTTCACGTTCGTGACGTTGGCAAGGTAGTACGCGGTCTCCGACTTGATGTAGTCCGCATTCGGCGCGATCAGGCCAAGCGCCGACTCCGTCGTATAGATTTTCGGGGTGTCTTTCTGCACTTCGTCGCGCGACGTTGTCTGATCGCCATATTGGGCAAAGTTGAAGGCCGTGACGAAGTTGGCGTACCGTTTATCCGTCAGCTTGTTTGCTGGGCTGTCGGGGTCGCTGACGCCGCCCTCGAGCATTGTGCGGATCTGCTGCGGCGTTTCGGTTGACGCATCAAGTCCGTAGGAAGCCATGGCGAAGGTGAGCAGGCGCTTGTCCGCCATGAGGTTGTCGATCGACGTCACCTTGGAAATGTTTGCCGCGTAATAGTCGGCCTCGCCCTTGATATATTGCGCGCTTGGCTCGACCAATGTCAGTCCGGCTCCGGCCATGTATCCTTTCGGCACCGCCTGCTGGACATCGTCGCGCATGGTCGTCTGATCGCCATACTGGGCGAAGTCGAAGGCTGCGACGAATTTGGCGTAGCTCTTGTCGGGCAGTTTGTTGGCAGGACTGTCGGGATCGCTGACGCCACCTTCGAGCATCGCCTTGACGGTTGCGGCAGGTTCGGTTGCGGCGTCGAGTCCGAAAGCGGCCATCGCATATGTCAGCAGGCGGCTGTCGCCCATCAGGTCGTCGACCGATTTAACCTTGGCGATGTTGGTGACGTAGTAGGCGGTTTCGCTCTGGTAGTAAGGGAGCCCCTTCTGCGAGGCGCCGATCTGGACTTGCAGCGCATAGTTGCTGGTCACCAGTTGCTGCGCCTTGTTGTAGACAGTCGTACTGGTGCCGTTGGCCGCGAAATTGAAGGCCTTGACGAATTCGGCGTAACGCTTGTCGGTCAGCTTGTTGGCGAAGCTGTTGGGATCGGAGACGCCTTCCTTGAGTGCCTTGACCATGAAGGCCTTGGCGTAAGCCATGTCCTCGAGCCCGTAGGCCTTCATGGCATATTTGAACAAACGGTCATTCTTGACGAAATCATCGATCGATTTCACCTTGGTGATGTTGTCCAGATAATATTTGGTGTCGCGATCAACCACGGGCTGCTGCTCGATCCTGTCGATCGACTTTGAAATGTCCCTGGTGATGAGCTGGTAGCTGGTAAAGGTATTAAGCAAAGAGGTGCCTCCGGCCGAAGCTATGTCCGGACAATACCCCTACTTCCTTGCGCGAAACTGAATCGTCTCCGACGCCTTCGATTCAAGCCTCACACAAGGCACGGGGGCTATCCCTAGCTCCTGATGTGAAATGCGGAAGGACCTGTCGTGGGCATTCTGATTGGACTGGTGGTAACGCTCGGCTGCGTCCTTGGCGGCTTCATGGCCATGGGCGGCCATCTTCACGTGCTGATCCAGCCCTGGGAGGCAGTGATCATCTGTGGTGCGGCTTTTGGCACCTTCCTCGTCGCCAATCCGATGAAGACGGTCAAGGATACCGGCAAGGGCATTCTCGAAGCCTTCAAGCAGGCGGTGCCGAAGGAACAGGACTATCTCGAAACGCTCGGCGTGCTGCACTCGCTGATGCGCGAGCTGCGCTCGAAATCCCGCAGCGAGGTCGAGGCGCATATCGACAATCCGGAAGAGTCGGCGATTTTCCAGGCGTTCCCAACCGTGCTGCATAACCACGATCTGACGCATTTCATCTGCGACTACTGCCGCATCATCATCATCGGCAATGCCCGCTCGCACGAGATCGAGGCGCTGATGGACGAAGAAATCCAGACCATCAGGTCCGACAAGATGAAGGCCTATCACGCGATGGTGGCGGTGGGCGATGGCCTGCCGGCGCTCGGCATCGTCGCCGCCGTGCTCGGCGTGGTCAAGGCGATGGGCGCGCTCGACCAGTCGCCGGAAATTCTCGGCGGTTTGATTGGTGCCGCACTTGTCGGAACGTTCCTCGGCATCTTCCTGTCCTATTCGGTGGTCGGACCGGTCGCCACCAAGATCAAGACAGTGCGCGAGAAGAAGAACCGCCTCTATATCATCGTCAAGCAGACGCTGTTGGCCTACATGAACGGCGCGCTGCCGCAGGTGGCGATCGAGTTCGGCCGCAAGACCATCTCGTCCTATGAACGGCCGACGATCGACGCGGTCGAGCAGAGCACGATGAATACCGGCACCGTCGAAAAGAAGGCCGCCTGAACGATGCGCGACAGATCGGTCCCGGCACTGTCATGACCAGCCTGGGCAGTCCAGCGGAAGCGCGCTCGCTGATCATCGAGCGTCTGGTCGGCGACAGCGGCGAGGCCGCGCAGGTCATCGACGCAGGCCGCGCCATGGCCGAACGCGCCGTGCCGCTGCTGCAGAAAAGCCTGACCAGCGAGTTTGGCGTTCCGGTCGTCGTCGATCTCAAAGCGATCGAGGTCAGCCGCGTTCCCGAGGCGCGTTCGCGTGCCGGCGACACGTTTGCGATGACCGTGATCGGCTCGTCGGCGTCCTCCGATGCGATGACCCTGGTAATCGATGCTCCGGCGATCGCCATCATGGTCTGCACGCTGTTCGGCGGCGACCCGGATCTGCCGGCATCGCCGATCGAACGCGATCTGTCGCAAATCGAAATCGATGTTTCGACCATGCTGTTCCAGCAGGTCGCACAGGCCCTCAACGGATCGGGAAAGCGTTCGCTCGACCTGCGCCTGCCCGCGCCGCGGGCAATGTCGGGCACCGAGGCGAAGCGGTACGTGCTGCGCGATGGCGCGGCAATCCGCATCGTGCTTGGCATCTCGACGCCGGCCGACAGTGGCACCGTGACGGTGACGATGCCGCAGCGCGTCGTGCTGGCCAGCCGCGACGGAGCCGTGCCTGTCAGCGACGACGATCACGGCCCCAGCTGGCGCGCCCGCTTTTCGGAAGAGGTGATGCGCTCCACCGTGGCGCTCGAGGCCACGATGCCGCTGGCGCGGCTGACGCTCGGCGACCTCGCCGGTTTCGAAATCGGCGACGTCATCGAATTCGAGGAAACGGCCCAGTCCCAGGCGCGTCTCAGCGCACGGGGCAAGACGCTGTTCGTATGCGAGTTCGGCAAACTGGGACAGAATTACACCGTCCGGATCAGGCAACCTTACGATGCCGGGCAGGACTTTATCGACGGGCTGATGCCGGCTGCCGCCGGACGCGCCTGAGCATTTGGAGACGATCATGGCCAAAACCAAGGCGGAAGCCGACCTCGACCAGCCGGACGAGCAACTCGACCGTGCCATCGAAGAGTTGCGCGGGGTCCTGCATGAAGAGGAGCAACGTCCCGATGCGGCGTTCAGGGCGGCCTCATCGGCCAATTCGAGCGTGATCATGAACATCCCCGTCGATGTCCAGATCATCCTCGGCAGCACCGAGATGCCGGTCTCCGATCTGATGGCGCTGCAAAAAGGGTCGACCGTGGCGCTCAATCGCCGCATCGGCGAACCTGTCGACGTCGTGGTCAACGGCCGCAAGATCGCGCGCGGCGAGATCACCGTTCTGGAAAGCGATCCGTCGCGCTTCGGCATCAGGCTGACCGAAATCATCGCCGGCACGAAGGGCGCCTAGACATGGTTTGCGGGGCTTGCCGGTGGCAGCGGAGGCGAGTGGCATGACGACGCCGGTGACCTTGACCCGCGCGCAGAAGGCGGCCGCCATACTTGTGGCGATGGGCAAGCCGTCGGCCAGCCGCCTGCTGAAATTCTTCAAGCAGGAAGAACTGAAGGCCCTGATCGAGGGCGCCCGGCTGCTGCGGACGATTCCGCAAAGCGATCTTGAGCGCATTGTCGCTGAGTTCGAGGCCGAATTCACCGAAGGGGCGGGATTGCTCGATTCCGCCGACAGGATGGACACCATCCTCAACGAATCGCTCTCGCCCGAAGAGATGAGCGCGATCATGGGCGACAGGAAATTCGAGGTCGCACCGGAAGGCCCGCCGCCGATCTGGCCCGAGCTCGAAAAGCTCGAGCCGGCGCGGCTTGGCGCCTTCCTGGCCGGTGAGCATCCGCAGACAGCGGCCATGGTGTTGTCGAAGCTGGCGCCGCAGGTGGCGGCGAGCGTGCTGCTGACACTGACCAAGCCGATGCGTGGAGAAATCATCAAGCGCATGGTGACGATGGCCAATGTTCCCGACGCTGCCGCCAGGATCGTCGAAAACCGGTTGCGCACCAGTGTGCTGGCCGAAACCTCGACCAAAGACACCTCGGCCGGGCAGGCGCGTGTCGCCAGCGTCCTCAACGAACTCGACAAGCCGCTGCTCGAGGAGGTGATGCAGGATCTGGAAGCCGCCGGCACGCCTGATCTCGACGGCGTGCGAGCCCGGCTGTTTGCTTTCGACGATCTGCCGCTGCTCACCCAGAAAGCGCGGGTGCTGCTGTTCGACGGGCTGTCGACGGAGCTGGTCACGCTGGCCTTGCGTGGCACGTCGGCCGCCCTTGCAGAATCGGTGCTGTCGGCCATCGGCGCCCGCTCGCGGCGCATGATCGAAGCCGAGCTCGGGCAGGGCTCGGACGGGATCCCCCTCGCCGATATCATGGCGGCCCGCAAGACGATCGTTACGACGACGATCCGGCTGTCGCGCGAAGGCGCCTTCGAACTCCCCTCGACCCAAGACGCCGCCTAGGACCGCGCCATGGCTGACGCGGTCGACAAGGATTCGAAAACCGAAGAGGCGACGGAAAAGAAGATCCGCGACACCATCGAACAGGGCAAGCTGCCCCATTCGCGGGAGACAGCGCTCTTTGCCTCGTTCGTTGCCATACTGGTGTTCACCGTCTTCTACGCCAAGGATGCGATCATCGATCTCGGCATGTTCCTGTCGATGTTCCTGGAGAAGCCGGAAGCCTGGCCAATGGACACCGAGACCGACGTCATCGCGCTTTACAAGATCGTCCTGCTCGAGGTCGGCCGCGCCGTCCTGAGCTTGATGGTGCTGCTGACCGTCGCCGGCGTCGGCGCCTCGGTGTTCCAGAACATGCCGCAATTCGTAGGCGAGCGGGTCCGGCCGCAACTCTCGCGCATTTCGATCGCCAAGGGTTGGAACAGGCTGTTCGGCATCCAGGGTTGGGTCGAGTTCCTGAAGTCACTCGGCAAGGTCGGGTTTGCCATCGTCGTGCTGAGCTTCACCCTGTCGGAAGACCACCGCAAGCTGCTCGCAGGCATGATCACCAATCCGGTCGCCTTCGGTCTCGTCATCCGCGGCATCGCCGTCGACATCCTGGTGGCGATCGTCTTCGTCATGGGGCTGATCGCGGCAGTCGACATCGTCTGGTCGCGCTTCCACTGGAAGCAGGATCTGCGCATGAGCAAGCAGGAGGTCAAGGACGAGTTCAAACAGTCCGAGGGCGACCCGATCGTCAAGTCGCGGCTGCGCTCCCTGGCGCGCGACCGGGCGCGCAAACGGATGATGACGGCTGTGCCGCGCGCGACGCTGATCATCGCCAACCCGACGCACTTCTCGATCGCGCTGAAATATGTGCGCGACGAGGACTCGGCGCCCATGGTGCTGGCCAAGGGCCAGGATCTGGTGGCGCTCAAGATCCGCGAGATCGCGCGGGAACACAACATCCCGGTCTTCGAGGACGTGGCGCTCGCCCGCTCCATGTACAAGCAAGTTTCGGTCGATAATGTGATCCCGTCACAATTCTACCAGGCCGTCGCCGAACTGGTGCGGATCGTCTACTCGAAAAAGGCTGAGCGCAGACAGATTTCATGAACCGGCAACCGCACGCAAAATCCCGCGAGATCATCGTCGCCAGCGCCATCGAGCAGGTGGTGGGCGAACTGAGGCTGATCGATGTCGCCGACTACATCGCCTTTATCCGGCTGGAGCATTTCGCATGCCTGTCGGACCTGGTCGATTCAGCGGTTGAGTTGTTCTTCATGCCGGGCACTCTGCGGCTCGGCCATGGTGGTGAGGCGCATGTCGACTGGAGCGGCAGCCCGCGCATCGTGCTCGATCTGGAACTGAGGCCGCCCGGCGTCACCGTCTATTTCCAGCTGACGCTGAGCGAGCTCGGCGCGTCGGTGGCGGTCAACTACGTATCGTTCGAGAAGCCGGGCGAAGACCCGGAGCGCAACACGGCGCTGCTCGAAGCGGTGATCGAAGAGGCGCGTATCCGCAAGGTCGAGCCGCTGGCCTATCGCTGACCGTCGGTCGCGTTCGAAGCGCTGCCGAATTCCCCTATTCGATCAAGCCCAGCCGCAGCGCCTTGGCAACGGCCTGGTTGCGATTGACGGCGTTGAGCTTCTGGGTCGATTGGGTCAGATACTGGTTGGCGGTGTGCACCGACAGTTTCAGGAGTCGCGCGATCTCCTCGCTGGTGTTGCCGTTGGCGGTCAGCTTCAGGCATTCGAGTTCGCGCTTGGAGATTGCACGCATGCGGCCGGCATCGCCCGGACGGATGCGGGCGACGGCGGCGAACAGCGAAAAGCAGCGGGCGTGTATTTCGTAGAGCGCATCCTGCTGCAAGGTCATCTCCGAGCCCAGGAACACGACAAGACCGCATTGGCCGCGGTCGGCGTGCACGGGAAAAGCGATGCCGCTGGTTCCGGGCACCAGCGCCGCCATCCGCTCGGTCCAGGCGAAATCGCCAAACAGCTCCGCCGTGGCAGGGACGCCGTCATCCGTCCACCAGCGCGGTTCGGTCGAGATGCGGGTGTGGCGCACGATCTCCTCGCCGTTGGCGCCTGAGATGAACTTGGTCGCCACGGCAATGCCGGGATAATCGGAATCGAAGCATGGCACGAGCCGCGCCCGCTCGGGCGAGGGGCTTACGAAGAAGAGGCCGAAAGCCGAGGCATTCATGTCAACGGCGATCCAGCGGCAGCGGCGCACGGCATCGGGAATGGTGACCGCGTGATGGGTTTCGGAGCCAAGGGTGAAGGCCCCGAACGGGTTGCGCTGCTCGTTGAAAAGGGCTTCGGCCGTTTCCTTGATATCGGCGTGTTTCAAATGATGCCGCTCCTGATCGCCGTGGCGATGGCCATCGCGCGGTTGCTGGCCGCGAATTTCTGGATGGCGTGGGTGATGTAGCTGTTGACGGTGTTGGAGGAGACGCCAAGGATGACGGCGACCTCGTCGGTGGTCTTGCCTTCGGAAACCCAGAACAGGCATTCGCGCTCGCGATCCGACAACGGGTCCTGCATGGCGGCGGCGGCAATCAGTTGCGGGATGTGCGAGAGCGCGTAGCAGCATTTCAGCTGCGCGCGCATCAGCGCCGGCTGGTCGATGCTGCCGGCGGTCGCCGCAGAGAACAGGGCAAACAGGCGCTGGCGGCCGACATTGAGGCGCAGCGAATAGATTTCGGCATGGCCGAGCACGTCGAGAAGGCGGGCTTCCTCGCCGGTGACCAATCCGTCTGCTTCTGGTGCCCGAGATGCCACCAGCGGCTGTGGGCGGATGCCTGGCGCGACGGTGAGCGCGCCTTGCGCAAGCCCGGCGATCAATCGCTTGCCGATCAGCTCGATGGCATCGAAAATCCAGTTGGAGGAGACGATGCGCGCATCGTTGCGGTCCTGGTCGTGGACGATGGCGACCAACATGTAGCTGTCGGCGCCGATCTCGGCGGTCAGTTGCATGAAAAAGCTGGTGAGATCGCCGCGCGACGTCAGGCGCGAGCCCAATGTGTCGGATTGAAGACGTGCGGCGGGACTGCTCATTCTTGTTGCTTTTGGCCGGAATCGTTTCTGCTGTCCGGATACTGGAAGCCAGCCGCCGAACCCGAATACGCATTACTTTGACGAAGACACACGCGTGGCGCAGGGCTGCACCGAACCAAATCCCGAATCCATTCAGGGAACGCGAAGCCGTCCGCGTCTGGTGCCGGAAAAGCTCCGGAACAAAAGACTTTGGGTGGTCGCCGCGCCCCCCAGGACCGGCTGATTCGGGTCTAATCTACCCGCAGTTGAATCTGACATCAAACGCGATTTGACAAAATCGAATCCGGTGGACTCATGTGCGACTCACAAGTCGGTTTTCGCGCCCTGGACAGAAGACCGGGACGCAGAAGTCTTCGCCGGCCACCTCGGCGGCTGGTCGATTTCGCCAGGCTCGGGAGCATTGGACAGACGGGCGCGCCGGTTGCTGTGCCGAAGGCTGGGGCCTTGGCCCGATAGTGGGAGCCCGGCGATGTTGCCGCCCGGTCCCGGTGGTCCTTTGCTTATGCCTGTCGTTGTCCCAAAACCGCCAGATGCTCCTGGACGACAGGCATTTACCGATCCTCGAACCCGGTCAGCACGCCGACCGCGTTGATGCCGATCTCCTCGACGGCATAGCCGCCTTCCATGATGAACAGCGTCGGCAGGCCGAGCCTGGCGATGCGGCGGCCGATCTTGGGATAATCAGACGTCTTCAGCTTGAACTGGCTGATCGGGTCCTTCTCGAACGTATCGACGCCCAGCGAGACGATGACGACATCCGGTGCATAAGCGGCGAGCCTGCCGCAGGCATCCTCGAGCGAGGCGTCCCAGGCATCCCAGTCGGTGCCGAAGGGCATCGGATAGTTGATGTTGAAGCCTTCGCCGGCACCCGCGCCACGTTCGTCGGCATGGCCGAGGAAGAACGGGTACTCGACCATCGGATCGCCATGCAGATTGAGCACCTGGACGTCGGCACGGTCGTAGAAGATCTCCTGCGTACCGTTGCCGTGATGGTAGTCGACATCGAGGATCGAGATGCGTTTGGCGCCGTGGTCGCGGAACCATTGCGCGGCGACGGCGGCGTTGTTGATGTAGCAATAGCCGCCCATGAAGCCAGCCCCGGCATGGTGGCCGGGTGGACGGCAGAGCGCGAAGGCGGAAGCCTCGCCATCCTTGAGCAGGCCGGCGGCGGTCAGCGCTACGTCGTAGGAAGACTTGATCGCGGCCCACGTGCCTTCGACGAAAGTGGCGCCGGCATCGAAGGAATAATAGCCGAGCAGCGCGTCGACGCGCTTTGGCGGCACGTCGCCGCGCAGGCCGCGCGTCGGCCAGGTGAAGGGCATCGCCGTGCCTGTGAGGCCTGCTTCCAGCCATTGCGGCCAGACCGTCGGGAGAAAGTCGATATAGTCTGATTTGTGGATGCGCTTGGCGGCGGCGAGGTCATGTTCGTGCGGCGCGATGATGGGACCCAGTTTCTCGCTTTCGACCCGTGCCTTGATGAATTCGGCCCTCGATGGCTTTTCGAAACCCGGCACGATGGCTGATGTGACCAATTCCATTTGACCGGCATGGCCGGCGTGAAGGGGGGAGAAAACAGTCTTCATAAATTCCTCTCGAAGTGCGAAATCAGTCAAGATTCAAGATTGAGATAAGGGCTCACCAGAGCGAGCCACATTCTTTCCACATCGTCCTCGATGAGGTCGTATGTCTTGCGGTCTCTTTTCAGCCCGACAAGCCGGCAGGCGTGCCCGACGTCCATCATCAGCACGCCGAGCCGGCTGGCGATCTTGTCTTCAAGCGCCGGGTTCACATGCTGCAGCCATGCGGCGTAGAGCGCGATGATCTGCTCGTCATATTCGTTCTGGATCGGCCTGAGGTCGGCGTTGCCTGAAATGGCCTCGATCACCGGCATCAGGCTGGCGTTTTCGAGGTAGAGTCTGGACGTGTCGATGAAGAGCTTGCGCACTTCCTGCCGAAACTCTTCACGGTTGGTGGGCGGGGCGACCTTGATACGCTTGGCGATCACCTCGGGAAAGGATGACAGCCAGCGCCGGGCGAGGTCCAGAAGAATGGCTTCCTTGTTGGGAAAGTATTGGTAGATCGAACCAACCGACAAGCCTGCGCGCTGCGCAATGGCGAGCGTCGTCGGCGTTTTGGTTCCTTGCTCCCGCGTCAAGACCAGCGCTGCGTCGAGAATCCGGTCGACCACCTTGCTGGAGCGTTGTTGCCGCGGCTGTTTGCGCGGTTCGAGCGCTATCCTGGTTTTGCGGTCGAGACTGCGCTTCACCGTCCGATGTCCTCGTTCCCCGCCCGGTCTCAACATGGTGGGAGCTTGCTGTCCACGATACATTCCAGATTCGGTATGTTGACAAACGCGAATAATCAGTCGCATTCTTTATCCACGCTGCCTCTTGGGATGACAAGGGGAATTTCCAAGACAGCGCGCTGGCATTCTTTTTCGTCCCATGGCGCCGCTCCGGTGGAGTGGCAGGTCGTTGGCCAAGAGGTTGTCGGTCTCAGTCAGTCGTCAAAAGCGCGGAGTCGCGATGTCTGTCACAGGTGCAGGTCACAATGCGGATCTGATCGTCATCAATGGTCGTGTACTGACCATCGACGACGACAATCCCACCGCCGAGGCCGTCGCCGTCAAGGACGGCGCAATCATCGCCATCGGCAGCCGCGCCTCCATCGAAGAGTTCAAGGGACCGGCCACCAAGGTAATCGATGCCAAGGGCGGCTCCGTCCTGCCGGGTTTTATTGAAGCCCACATGCATCTGTTCTCGGGCGGGGCTGAACTTGCCCACCTTCAACTCACCGGTATCCATGGCTTCGAGGCGCTGCAGAAGGCGATCCGCGACTATGCGCCTACCCGGCCCGACGCGAAGATGCTGGTCGGCCAAGGCGTCGACTACACCGTGCTCGGCAGCGAGCGCGTGACGCGCCATCACCTCGACGCCATTTTGCCCGATCGTCCGTTCTGCATGGCGGCGCCCGACCATCACACCATGTGGGCCAACACCAAGGCGTTGGAAATGGCCGGCATCCTGCAGGGGCGCACGCTCGGCCCTGGCAATGAGATTGTCATGGGTGACGATGGACTGGCCGCCGGCGAATTGCGCGAAGGCGAGGCCTTTGGCCCGGTGCTCGACCTTGCCGGCGAAAGTCGGGTGCGGCTGGGGCTGTCGACCGGCGGCGAGCCGGACCCGATGCCGACGGCGGCCGAGCGGGACGCCGATCGCGACATCATGCGGCGCGGGCTCGCCTGGTGCGCCCGCCACGGCATCACCTCGATCCAGAACATGGACGGCAATCTCTATCAGCTTGAGCTGCTGGCCGAGATCGAAGCCGAGGAAGGCTTGCCCTGCCGCGTCAAGATCCCGTTCCACTACAAGAATTTCATGACGCTCGACATGCTCGACAAGGCATCTGATATGGCCGAAAGCTACAACAGCGAATGGCTGTCGTCGGGCATGGTCAAGGTGTTCTACGACGGGGTGCTCGATTCCTGGACAGCTGTCATGGTCGAGCCATACGCCGACCGGCCCGACTGGGTGGGCGAGCCGCTGTTCACGCCGCAACAATTCATCGATCTGGCCGTCGCGGCCGACAGGCGCGGGCTGCAGATCGCCGTGCACTCGATCGGCGACGGCGCGGTGCGCGCGGTGCTGGACGGTTATGAGGCGGCGCAGAAGGCGAACGGCAAGCGCGACAGCCGTCACCGGGTCGAGCACATCGAGGTCACCACCACATCGGATGTGCCGCGTTTCGCAGAACTCGGCGTCATTGCTTCCATGCAACCGCCGCATCCGCCCGGCGCCATGGATTTTCCGCTGGAGCCGACGGTGTCGCGCATCGGGCCGGCACGCTGGCCGCTGAGCTATGCCTGGCGGACCTTGAAGGATGCCGGCGCGCATGTCGTCTTCGCATCCGATTGGCCGGTGTCGCCGATCGATCCGATCCTGGGCATTCAGGCGGCAGTGTTGCGCAAACCATGGGCAGAAAGCGACCCGGACCAGAGTTTCTCGCTGCATGAAGCGATCGCCGGTTACACGATCGAGGGCGCCTACGCCGAATTCGCCGAGCACCGCAAGGGTACGCTGAGATCGGGCTACATGGCCGATCTGGTGGTTTTGTCGATGGATATCGAGAACACCGCCCCGGCCGATCTGCACAAGGTGCGGCCGGTGACGACGATTTGCGGCGGCAAGATCACCTATCAGGCCTGACTATGGCATGGGGCTTGCCGGCCTCAATGACTGACTGAACTGTGACCCAATGCCGGGCTTGCCAACCCACCGGCCATGTGGTCACATCGAACAGGGGAAGAGCTCCGCCAGCAAGAGCGGGGTCAACAGTGAGGCGTAATCGTGCCGGACAAACCGGATCGGAATGCGATTGAAGTAGTAAACGTCAGCAAAATTTTCGGATCAGGTGAGGGGCAGGTGGCTGCCCTCGACACGGTCTCGGTATCTATCCGCGAGAACGAATTCTTCACGTTGCTGGGGCCATCCGGCTGCGGCAAGACGACGTTGCTCAGGCTGATCGCCGGCTTCGATTTTCCAACCGCCGGTGAAATCCTGCTCTACGGCCAGGACATCGCGCCGCTGCCACCCTTCAAACGGCCGGTCAACACCGTTTTCCAATCCTATGCGCTGTTCCCGCACATGACGGTCGCCGACAATATCGGCTTTGGCCTGGAAATGCTGGGTAAGCCGAGGGCCGAGATCAAGGCGCGCGTCGCCGAGATGCTGAAGCTGGTCAAGATGGAGGCACTCGCCGGTCGTCGCACCAGCCAGATCTCCGGCGGCCAGCAGCAGCGCGTGGCCTTGGCCCGCGCCTTGGCACCGCAGCCGAAGGTGCTTTTGCTCGACGAGCCACTGTCGGCGCTCGACTACAAGCTGCGCAAGGAGATGCAGATCGAGTTGAAGCGGCTGCAGCACGAGACCGGCATCACCTTCATCTTCGTCACCCACGACCAGGAAGAAGCGCTGACCATGTCCGACCGCATCGCGGTCATGTCATCGGGCAAGATCCTCCAGGTCGGTTCGCCCTGGGATATCTACGACAAGCCGGCCGAACGCTTCGTCGCCGACTTTATCGGTGAAACCAACTTCCTGACGGCCGCCATCAGCGAGATGGCCAACGGCAAGGCGCGCGCCACGCTCAAGTCCGGTGCGACCATCGAGGCGACCGTGGCCCAGGGTTTCCAGCCCAAGCCCAATGCCACGGTCGTGGTTCGGCCTGAACACGCCAAGCTGACCAAGGCCAAGGGCGAACTGTCGGGGAGGGTCGATAATATCGTCTATTTCGGCACCGACACCCACATCCATGTTCATCTCGACAGCGGCGAACTCTTCACCGTACGCCAGCAGAATACGCGCAGCGCGGGCTGCGGTTTCGAGAAGGGCGACGCGGTCGGCATCCTCATCGGCAGCGATGCCGCCCAGGTCCTGAAGGACTGACGATGGCGACCGCGGAAGAAGTCGCCAAGGCAGCGGAGCGGCGCGATGTCCGCGACCGCTGGCTTTTGTCAGCGCCAGCGCTGCTGGTCATTTTCCTCGCCGCGACCGGCCCTTTGCTGATCGTGCTCGTCTACTCGTTCCTGACGCCAGGCTCCTATGGCGACGTGAAGTGGCAGTTCTCGCCGGAAGCCTGGATAGCGGTGTTTCTGGAACGCGATATCTTCGACGACACGCTTTCGATCGCCGCCGCCCACGTCACCATCTTCCTGCGCTCGATCAAGCTCTCGGTGGTGACGACGATCGCCACCTTGGTGCTTGGTTTCCCGACCGCCTATTTCATGGCGACGCGCAGCGAAAAGACCCGCGATCTCTGGCTGTTCCTGATCACCATTCCGTTCTGGACCAACCTTTTGATCCGCACCTTCGCGGTGCTGCAGATCATCCGCAACGAAGGCATCATCAACACGATGCTGCTCAAGCTCGGCATCATCTCGGCGCCGATCCAGATCCTCTATACCGACACGGCGATCCTGATCGGCATGGCCTATGTCTACCTGCCGCTGATGGTGCTGCCGATCTACGCCAGCATGGAAAAGCTGGATTTCCGGCTGGTCGAGGCGGGCTACGACCTTTACGCCACGCGCTTCCAGGTGCTGCGGCGGATTATCTTTCCGATGGTCAAGCCGGGCGTCATCGCCGGCTCCATCCTGGTCTTCATTCCAGCGCTTGGCGCCTATGTGACGCCGAGCGTGCTTGGCGGCGGCAAGAACATGATGCTGTCCAACCTGATCGAATTGCAGTTCGGGCAGGGCCGCAACTGGCCACTCGGCTCGGCGCTGTCGATCGCCGTCATGATCATCGTCATGGTGGCGCTGCTTGCCTATGTGCGCAATGCCGGCAAGTCGGGGGTGCGTCATGGCTAAGAACTTTTCCATCAAGCACCAGCCAGGATTCAGCGCGATCGCCGCGACCTGCTTTATCGTGCTGTATCTGCCGATCATCGTGCTGGTCATCTATGCCTTCAACGCGGCGAGCTCGACCTCCGAATGGGGCGGCTTTTCGCTGAAATGGTTCCAGTCGGCATGGCAGAACACGCAGGTCGTCGATGCCACGCTGCGTTCCTTCCAGATCGGCTCCATCGCGGCGGTGCTCTCCACGATCTTTGCCACCATGGCGGCGCTCGCCACCACCCGCACCGCGTCCTATCCCGGCCTCACCTTCAAGTATGCGGCGATCAACCAGCCGCTGATGGTGCCCGAGATCGTCACCGGGGTGGCGCTGCTGATCTTCTTCTCGCGCATCAAGATCTTCACCGGTTATTCCGGCATCGGCTATCTGGTCGCCGCGCACACGGCGTTCTGCATTCCCTTTGCCTATTTGCCGATCCGGGCGCGGCTTGAGAATATGGACCTGACGCTGGAGCGTGCCGCAGCCGACCTCTACGCGACGCCCTGGAAGACGTTCCGGCGCATCACGTTGCCGCTTCTGTGGCCCGGCATCCTGGCCGGGCTGATGCTGGCCTTCGTCATCTCGCTCGACGACGTCGTCATCACCGAGTTCGTCAAATCGGGCGGCCAGGACACGCTGCCCACCTACATGCTCGGCCAGATCCGCCGCGGCATCACACCCGAGATCAACGCGATATCGACCGCCTTCCTGCTGCTCTCGGTTGCCATCGTCACGTTGTTTTTCTTCGTCAGCAGGAAACGAGACTGAACCGAAAAATGGGAGTTAAAACCATGAACTGGAAGACAACAGCAACCGCCATGGGGTTGGCGTTGCTCGCCTCGACGGGCCTGGCCCGCGCCGACGGCGTGCTCAACATCTACAATTGGGGCAACTACACCAGCCCCGACGTGATCAAGAAGTTCGAGGCCAAATACAACGTCAAGGTGACCATCACCGATTACGATTCCAACGACACCGCGCTGGCCAAGGTTCGCCAGGGCGGCACCGGCTTCGACATCGCGGTGCCGTCGCAGACCTATGTGCCGATCTGGATCAAGGAAGGTCTCCTGCTCGAGACCGATCCGGGCAAGATGGAGAACTTCAAGAACGTCGCGCCGGAATGGGCCAATCCCGAGTTCGATCCGGGCCGCAAATATTCGGTGCCGTGGGCCTGGGGCACGATCGGCGTCGTCGTCAACACCGATGCCTACAAGGGTCCGGCCGACAGCTGGGGCATCGTCTTCAACACGCCGGACGAGCTGAAGGGCAAGGTCAACGTCGTTCCGGAGATGGGCGACGTCATCTTCGCGGCGATCAAATATGTCGGCGGCCAGCAGTGCACCGACGACAAGGCGGTGCTGAAGAAGGTGCGCGACCTCCTGGTGGCGGCCAAGCCGAACTGGATCGCGATGGAATACAACACCATCGAGAAGATGGGCGCCGGCGATTTCAAGGCGACCAGCGACTGGAACGGCTCGGCACTGCGCCAGCGGCTGGCCAATCCGGCCATCCACTACAACTATCCGAAGGAAGGCTTCGGCCTGTGGAGCGACAACGTCGTCGTTCTGAAGGAAGCCAAGAACGTCGACAATGCCAAGCTGTTCCAGAACTTCATCATGGATCCGGAAAACGCGGCGGGCCTCTCGGCCTTCCACCGCTATGCCAACGCCATCACCGGCTCGGACAAATACATGCCGGCGGACATGAAGGATGCGCCGGAAGTCGTCATTCCGGCCGATGCCAAGCCGAAAGGCGAATTCCAGAAGATGTGCCCGCCGGAAACGCAGGAACTCTACACCAAGATCTGGACCGAACTGCAGAAGTAATCGCTGCATGAGAGACCCGGCGGCACATGCCGCCGGGTCTTTTCTTTTCCGGGAATGGCCTTTCATGGACTCCTATCGCAACAGCGATCCGCGGCCGCCGATCATGCAGGGCTCGCCGCCCGCCATGGTGCCGCCGAAGCTCGACTGGGACCGGCCGCCGTGGAACCGCTGGGCGTTCCAGCACATCCGTGAAATTCTGCCGACCGCCGAAGTCTGGCGCGGCAACGGCCATCGCCGCCGTCTCGAACGCGCCGAGGTCGATCTTGACGGGCTGGCGGTCGAGGACAGCGAGGGCAAGCCGACGACACTCGCCGGGCTGCTCGACGAGACCTATACGGACGGTTTTCTGGTGCTCAAGGACGGCAAGATAGCCTATGAGCGCTATTTCAACGGCATGGGTGAGCGCACGCTGCACCTGTCGCAGTCGATGGCCAAGTCCGTCACCGGTTCGGTATTCGGCATACTGGTCGGGCGCCGCCTGATCGATCCGGCCAGGCCGGTCACGGATTATTTGCCGGAGCTCGGCGCCACCGGCTGGGCCGGCGCCAATGTGCAGCATGTGCTCGACATGACGAGCGGCGTGCGTTTCTCCGAGGAATATACCGACCGCTATTCCGACATCGGCCAGGTCGATGTCGCCACCGGCTGGAAGCCGGTGCCGCCGGGCAGCGATCCGGATTTTCGCTGGCCCTCGCACATGTTCGAGCTGATCCTGGGCTTGAAGGACACGATCCGCCCGCACGGGGCTCAATTCGAATACCGCTCGATCGAGACCGACGTGCTTGCTTTCATCATGGAGCGGGTGACAGGTAAACGGCTGCCGCAACTGGTTTCGGAAGAACTCTGGCAAAAGCTCGGTGCTGATGAAAGCGCCTGCTTCACCGTCGACAGCGCCGGCTATGCGGTGGCCGATGGCGGCTTCAATGCAACGTTGCGCGATTATGGCCGCTTCGGCCAATTGATCCTCGACAATGGTGGCGGCGTCGTGCCGGCCGGCTGGGTCGAGGACACGCGCAACGGCAGGCATGGGCCGGACTTCAGCCCCAGCCTGCCGGAGGGCAGCTATCGCAACCAGTTCTGGATCGAGGACCCGCGCTCGCGCCCACTGATGTGCCGCGGCGTGTTCGGTCAGATGATCCATATCGAGTGGAACACCGGAATGGTCGTGGTGAAGCTTTCGACCTGGCCGGATTTCGCCAATGGTGCCTATTCCATAGCGACGCTGAAAGCCGTGCACGCTATCGCCACGGCGCTTCGCTGAGCCCCACAAAGAAGAAACGACCCGGAAGGAAACGCCATGACCGGCAAAACCGTGTTCGAGACCCGCTATGGCTTCCGGCGCAACCAGGTCGTGCTCGCCAATTGGCGCGAGAACCCGTTCAACCGGTGGTCGTTCCAGAATCTCGGCGAACTGGTGCCGACCGCCCGGGTGGCGGCGACGTCGGGCGTTGTCGAAACCCCCGTGCGCGATATGGGCGGCCTGCTCGGCGAGAAGGTCGCGATCGCCGGCACACCGGAGACGGTGGCTGATTTTCTCGCACGTTCGAGCACCGACGCACTGACGGTGATGAAAGGCGGCAGGATCGTCGGCGACTGGTTCGCGCCGCATATGGATTTCGGCGCCCGCCACATCATCTTTTCGATCAGCAAGTCGCTGACCGCCATCATTGCCGGCATACTAGAAGGCGAGGGGGTGTTCGACCCGGAAGCGCCGGTGACGGCCTACATCCCCGAAGCCGCCGGCTCGGCCTATGGCGATGCGAGCGTGCGGCATGTGCTCGATATGAGCGTCAGTCTCGATTTCGAGGAAGCCTATCTCGATCCGGAAAGTGCTTTCGCCCGCTATCGCCGTGCCACGCTGTGGAATCCGGGCGGTGGCACGGAGAGCCTGCGCGAATTCATCCTGACCCTGCAACGCCTTGCAGAGCCGCATGGCCAGACCTTCCGCTACCGCTCGCCGAATTCCGACCTGCTCGGCCTGCTGCTCGAGCGTGCGTCGGGCCAGCGGTTCACCGACCTGATGCGCGAGAAGCTGTGGCTGCCGCTCGGCGCTGTCAGCGAAGCCTCGATCGGCGTCGACATGGAAGGCACGGCGCGCACGGCCGGCGGCATTTCGGTGACGCCGCGCGACCTGGCGCGTGTCGGCGAGATGATGCGGCAAGGTGGCATGGCCAATGGCCGCCGCATCGTACCGGAAGCCTGGGTGCGCGACACGACCAGCACTGGCGGCAGTGCGGACGCCTGGCAGCGCGGCGCGATGCTGCCACTGTTTCCCAAAGGCCGTTACCGGAACAAATGGTACCAGACTGGACACGAGAACGGCGCCTATTGCGGCATCGGTATTCATGGCCAGTGGCTGTATGTCGATCCCAGGACCGAAGTGGTGATCGCCAAGATGTCGTCGCAGCCGGAGCCTGTCGACGATCCGCTCGATATCGAGATCGTCGCGTTCTTCGAGGCGCTGAGCCGGCTGATCTAGGCGCGCCGCGATCGCCACATTGGCGCACGCTTTCCTGTGGACCGCCGGGCTGATCGAAGCGCGGCGGTTGGCGGGCCGGACGTCTGCGCCTATGGTCGCCGCTCTTTGGATGAGAGCAGGAACGACATGGCATCCGACATCAAGCGCATTGCAGCCATCATCGCGGCCGAGATCAGCGCGCGGCCCGAACAGGCGGCCGCGGCGATCGAACTGCTCGATGAGGGCGCGACAGTGCCGTTCGTGGCGCGCTACCGCAAGGAAGTCACCGGCGGGCTCGACGACACGCAATTGCGCGATCTTGCCGAACGCCTTGCCTATCTGCGCGAGCTCGACGCGCGCCGCGACACCATCCTTGGCTCGATCCGCGAACAGGGCAAGCTGACCGAGGAGCTTGAAGGCAAGATCGTCGCCGCCACCACCAAGGCGGAACTTGAGGACATCTACCTGCCCTACAAGCCCAAACGCCGGACCAAGGCCGAGATCGCCAGGGAGCGCGGGCTGGGGCCGCTGGCCGAAGCCATCTTGGCGAACCGCTCATTGGTGCCTGCCGAACTGGCGCTGGCCTATGTCAACGAAGAGGTGGCCGATACCAAGGCGGCGCTCGAGGGCGCGCGCGACATCCTGTCGGAACAATTCGCCGAGAATGCCGATCTGGTCGGCAAATTGCGCAGCTACATGAAGGAGCGCGCCTTCATGCGCGCCAGGGTGGTCGACGGCAAGCAGGAGGCCGGCGCGAAATTCTCCGATTATTTCGACCATGTCGAGCGTTGGGCAAATGTGCCGAGCCATCGCGCGCTGGCGATGCTGCGCGGCCGCAACGAGGAAGTGCTGTCGCTCGACATCGAGGTCGATGCCGATGACACCTCACCGGTGAAGCCGGTCGAGCGGATGATCGCCAATGCCTATGCCATCGGCGGCAGCCTTCCGGGTGACAGATGGCTGATGGAGGTGGCGGGCTGGACCTGGCGTATAAAACTGTCGCTGCATCTGACGCTCGATTTGATGCGCGATCTGCGCGAGCGGGCGGAGGAGGAAGCGATCCACGTCTTTGCCCGCAATCTCAAGGATCTACTGCTGGCCGCTCCCGCCGGCTCGCGCGCCACGATGGGGCTCGACCCCGGCATCCGCACCGGCGTCAAGGTGGCGGTGGTCGACGGCACTGGCAAGGTGCTGACAACGACGACGGTCTATCCATTTCCGCCCAGAAACGATGTGCGTGGCACGCAGGCGGAACTCGCCAAGCTCATCCGCCTGCACAAGGTCGAGCTGATTTCGATCGGCAACGGCACCGGCAGCCGCGAGACCGAAAAGCTGGTGGCCGACATGCTGTCCGACATGCCGGCGGACGGCGGGCCGAAGCCACTGAAAGTGATCGTCAGCGAGGCCGGCGCCTCTGTCTATTCGGCATCGGCAACGGCGGCGGCGGAATTCCCCGGTCTCGATGTGTCGTTGCGCGGCGCTGTCTCGATCGCCCGGCGGCTGCAGGATCCGCTGGCCGAACTGGTCAAGATCGAACCCAAATCGATCGGCGTCGGCCAGTACCAGCACGATGTCGACCAGTACCGGCTCGGCCGCTCGCTGGAAGCGGTGGTCGAGGACGCGGTCAATGCCGTCGGCGTCGATCTCAACACTGCCTCGGCGCCGCTTTTGGCGCGCGTTTCAGGTCTGGGCGCATCGCTGGCCGACGCGATCGTTGCGCATCGCGATGCGACCGGGCCCTTCGCCAGCCGGAAGGACCTGCTCAAGGTGCCGCGGCTCGGACCTCGGGCCTTCGAACAATCCGCCGGGTTCCTGCGCATTGCCAATGGCAGCGAGCCGCTCGACGCCTCGTCGGTGCATCCGGAGGCCTATGGCGTGGCGAAGAAGATCGTCGCTGCCTGCGGGCGCGATGTGCGGTCGTTGATGGGCGATAGCGCCGCGCTCAAGGCACTCGACCCACGCGTCTTCGTCGACGAGCGTTTCGGCTTGCCGACGGTGCGCGATATCCTGGCGGAGCTGGAAAAGCCCGGCCGCGACCCGCGCCCAGGCTTCAAGACGGCGACCTTCGCCGACGGCATCGACGACATCAAGGATCTGAAGCCCGGCATGCTGCTGGAAGGCACGGTCACCAACGTGGCCGCCTTCGGCGCCTTCGTCGATATCGGCGTGCATCAGGACGGGCTGGTGCATGTCTCGCAGCTGGCCGATCGGTTCATCAAGGATGCGCATGAGGTGGTCAAGGCCGGCGACGTGGTGAAGGTGCGCGTCGTCGATGTCGACATCAAGCGCAAGCGCATCGCGCTTTCCATGCGCAAGGATAGCGGCGAGGGGGGTGCTCCGCGCAGCGGACCGCGCGACAATGGTGGCGGCAGGCCGGCACCACGTTCGCCGGCACCCCAGCAACGCCAGCCGGAGCGGCCGGCACAGCAAGGAGCGTTCGGCGCCGCGCTGGCGGATGCGCTGAAGCGAAAGTAGCTACCACGCCAGAACGGCCGGTTCCTTCTCGACCTGACCGAGCAGCCAGTCGCGAAAACTGGCGACCGGCGGATGGCCGCGCTTGTCGTGCGGGACGACGAGATAGTAGGCACTGCGGCTTTGCATGGGCTGGCCTGGCGCCGGCACCAGCTGGCCGCGCTGCAATTCGCCTGCAATAAGGATCAACGGCAGCAGCGCCACACCGAGCCCCGCCATGCAGGCTTGGGCGGCGGTGCCGAACTGTTCGAACTGCATGCCGGGTCCGGTCGGCGCGCTCAGGCCCTGATGCTCGAACCATTCGGTCCAGGCGCCAGGACGCGTCGCCATGTGCAGCAGCGGCAGGCGGCCAATATCGGCCGGTGAGGCGATGGCGCGGCCGGCGAGGAATTCGGGCGACACGACCGGCGCCACGGTTTCGCGCACCAACAGTGTCGAGTCGGCCTCCGGCCAGTCCGGCAGGCCGTAGTGGATGGCGGCATCCAGCCTCTCCCTGGCGAAGTCGAAGCGACCGACGCGGGTGACGAAGTTGATGGTGATATCGGGATTGTTTTCGACGAAATCGGGGATCATCGGCATCAGCCAGCGCGTGCCGAAGGTCGGCAAAATGGCAAGGTTCAGCATGCCACTATGCCGATTGCTCATCAATCCAAGGGCTGCGTCACGCAATTGCCCAAGTGCTGAACGAACCGCCTCGGCGTAGATCTCGCCCGATGTCGACAGCCTGACATTGCGGCTGTCGCGTTCGAAGAGCCGGCGGCCGAACTGATCTTCCAGAAGTTTGATCTGGCGGCTGACCGCGCCCTGGGTCAGATCTAGCTCCTGGGCGGCGGCGGTGAAACTGCCCAGCCGGGCTACAGCCTCGAAGGCGGCAAGGGCGCTGATGTTGGGCAAAAGGCGGCGCTGGACACTCATGATCCATTCTTAATGCTCATTGATCGGTGAATCAATTTCGTTTGATTTTTTCGAGGCACAAGCCGATAGAACGGGCCAACATTTTGCTTCATGCGTGTCATCGTTTTGAGCGACATGCATTGGTTTGGGAGAACGTCATGGCCGCCGACAAGAACGCATTCGTCTGGGAAGACCCGTTCCTGATCGAGGGCCAGCTTTCGGAAGACGAGCGCATGGTGCGCGACGGGGCGGCCGCCTTCGCCGCCGACAGACTGGCGCTGCGGATCGAGGACGCCTACCTCAACGAGACCTTCGACACCGCGATCTTCCGTGAAATGGGCGAGGCCGGCCTGCTCGGCATCAACATCCCTGAAGAATTCGGCGGGCTTGGCGCGAACTACGTCACCTATGGGCTGGTCGCACGCGAAGTGGAGCGCGTCGATTCCGGCTATCGGTCGATGATGTCAGTGCAGTCGTCGCTGGTGATGTATCCGATCTATGCCTATGGCTCGGACGAACAGCGCAAGAAGTACCTGCCCAAGCTCGCCAGCGGCGAGTGGATCGGCTGTTTCGGCCTGACCGAGCCGGATGCAGGCTCCGACCCGGGCGGTATGAAGACGCGCGCCGAGAGGACCGCCAACGGCTACAAGCTGTCCGGTTCGAAGATGTGGATTTCCAACGCGCCCGTCGCCGATGTGTTCGTCGTCTGGGCGAAGCTGAAGGGGGAGAACGGCAAGGACGAGATCCGTGGCTTCGTGCTGGAAAAGGGCATGAAAGGGCTTTCGGCGCCGAAGATCGGCGGCAAGCTGTCGCTGCGGGCGTCGATCACCGGCGAAGTGGTGATGGAAGGCGTCGAGGTCGGCGAGGACGCGCTGCTGCCCAACGCAAAGGGCCTTGGCGGACCGTTCGGATGCCTCAACCGGGCTCGCTTCGGCATTTCCTGGGGCTCGATGGGCGCCGCCGAGGATTGCTGGCACCGCGCCCGCCAATACGGTCTCGACCGCAAGCAGTTCGGCAAGCCGCTGGCCGGCACGCAGCTCTACCAGAAGAAGCTTGCCGACATGCAGACCGAAATTGCGCTGGGATTGCAGGCGTCCTTGCGCGTCGGGCGGCTGCTGGATGAAGGCAAGATGGCGCCGGAAATGATCTCGATCGTCAAGCGCAACAATTGCGGCAAGGCGCTGGACATCGCCCGCCAGGCCCGCGACATGCATGGCGGCAACGGCATCCAGATCGGCTACCACGTCATGCGCCATGCGCAGAACCTGGAGACGGTCAACACCTATGAAGGCACGCATGACGTGCATGCGCTGATCCTGGGAAGGGCGCAGACGGGGTTGCAGGCATTTTTCTGAGCCGGCAACCGTTGCTTAAATTAGGTGCACCGCAACATCTCTGCTTGGAGAATGGTCGCCAGATGTGTCAGGGTTCAGCGAAATCGTTTGAAACGCTGAAATCCGGGGCCCCATGGCAATTCTGGCAGCCGTCTACCACCTGACCCATTACAAATACGACCGGCCGGTGGTTCTCGGGCCCCAGATCATCCGGCTGCAGCCGGCGCCGCATTCCCGTACCAAGGTGCTGAGCCATTCGCTCAAGGTCGAGCCGGCGAACCACTTCGTCAATCTGCAGCAGGATCCTTACGGCAATTTCCTCGCCCGCTTCGTCTTTCCGGAGCCAGTGACGGAGTTGAAGATCGAGGTTGACCTCGTCGCCGACATGACGGTCTATAATCCGTTCGATTTCTTCGTCGAGCCGTCGGCCGAGGCGTTTCCGTTCGAGTATCCGGAAGAAATACGCGACGATCTCGCCATCTATCGCACTCCGGAGCCGGCGGGACCGCTGCTGTCGGCGCTGCTGAAGACCATCGATCGCAGCGCTGCCAACACCGTCAATTTCCTGGTCGATCTCAACGCGCGGCTGCAGCGCGAGATCGCCTATATCGTGCGCATGGAAACCGGTGTGTTCTCGCCGGAAGAGACCTTGGCCGCGAAAAAGGGATCGTGCCGGGATTCGAGCTGGCTGCTGGTGCAGATCCTGCGCAATCTCGGCATCGCGGCGCGCTTCGTTTCCGGCTATCTGGTCCAGTTGAAGCCCGATCTGGTGGCGCTGGACGGTCCAGCCGGAACCGCCGTCGACTTCACCGATCTGCATGCGTGGTGCGAGGTCTATCTTCCCGGCGCCGGCTGGATCGGCTTCGATCCGACCTCGGGCCTGCTCACCGGCGAGAGCCATGTGCCGCTGGCCGCCACGCCGCATTTCCGCAACGCGGCCCCGATTTCCGGCATGGCGAGCTTCGCCAATGTCGAATTCGGCTTCGAGATGCGGGTCGACCGCATCGCCGAACATCCGCGCATCACCAAGCCATTTTCGGACGAAAGCTGGCAGGCGCTCGACGCTCTGGGCAACAAGGTCGATAAAGCACGTGCCGCCGGCGACGTGCGGCTGACGATGGGCGGCGAGCCGACTTTCGTGTCGATCGACGATTTCGAGTCGGCCGAATGGAACACCGCCGCCGTCGGTCCCACCAAGCGCGAAAAGGCGGACGAACTGATCCGTAAACTGCGCGAGCGCTTTGCGCCGGGCGGCTTTCTCCATTACGGCCAGGGCAAATGGTACCCGGGCGAAAGCCTGCCGCGCTGGACCTTTTCGCTCTACTGGCGTGCCGACGGCCAGCCGGTGTGGAGCGATCCGTCGCTGATCGCACGCGAAAAGAGCGAGGCCGATATCGGCCCGAAGCAGGCCGAAAGCCTGCTCACCGCGATTGCCGGCGAGCTCGGCATCGACAAAGCCATGGTCAGCGAAGCCTATGAGGATCCGGCCGAATGGCTGCTCAAGGAAGGCAAGCTGCCCGACAATGTCGATCCGTCCAACTCCAGGCTGGAGGATCCGGAAGAACGCAGCCGCATGGCGAAAGTGTTCGAGCGCGGGCTGACCAAACCGTCCGGCTATGTGCTCCCCGTCCAGCGCTGGAACAGCCAGGCATCGGATCCGCGCTGGCGTTCGGAAAAATGGAAGACGCGGCGTGGCCGGCTGTTCCTGGTGCCAGGCGATTCACCGGTCGGCTACCGGCTGCCGCTCGGCACGTTGCCCTATGTGCCGCCGGAGCAATTCCCTTATATCGTGCCGGTCGATCCGTCACTGCCACGCGGCCCGCTGCCCGCGCGTGAAGCCATACTGGCCGGACCGGCTCCAGCCGAACTGGAAGGCGCCGACGAGATGGCGCGCCGCCAGCAGGCGGCATCGTTCACCGCTGCGACCGGCCAGCAGGAGCGGGTCGAGCAGGAGATCACCGAGATCGGCGGCGCGGTGCGCACCGCACTTTCGGTCGAACCGCGCGATGGCCAGCTTTGCGTGTTCATGCCGCCGGTCGAGGCGCTGGAAGACTATCTCGAACTGGTCGCGGCGGCCGAGAACGCGGCGAAGGCGATAGGCCTTCCCGTGCACATCGAAGGCTATGGCCCGCCGCACGATCCGCGCCTCAACGTCATCCGCGTCGCGCCTGACCCAGGCGTCATCGAGGTCAACATCCATCCTGCTTCCAACTGGCAGGATTGCGTGGCGACGACGACGGCGATCTACGAGGAGGCGCGGCAGACACGGCTTGGCGCAGACAAGTTCATGATCGATGGCCGCCACACCGGCACCGGCGGCGGCAACCATGTCGTGGTCGGCGGTGCGACACCCAATGACAGCCCGTTCCTGCGAAGGCCGGACCTGCTGAAGAGCCTGGTGCTGCAATGGCAGCGCCATCCGTCGCTGTCCTACCTGTTCTCCGGCCTGTTCATCGGGCCGACCAGCCAGGCGCCACGCTTCGACGAAGCGCGTCACGACTCGCTCTACGAGCTTGAGATCGCTATGGCGCAGGTGCCGCATCCAGACCAGGGCAACGCACCCTTGCCATGGCTGGTCGACCGGCTGTTCCGCAATTTGTTGACCGACGTCACCGGGAATACGCATCGTTCGGAAATCTGCATCGACAAGCTGTTCTCGCCCGACGGACCGACCGGCCGGCTGGGGCTGGTCGAATTCCGCGGCTTCGAGATGCCGCCCAATGCGCGCATGAGCCTCGCGCAGCAACTTTTGGTCCGCGCCATCATTGCCCGTGCCTGGAAGAGCCCGCTCGACGGCCGTTTCGTGCGTTGGGGCACATCGCTGCATGACCGCTTCATGCTGCCGCATCATGTCTGGGCCGATTTCCTCGACGTGCTCGACGACCTCAAGCTCAACGGTTTTGAGTTCCGTCCCGAATGGTTCGACGCCCAGCTCGAATTCCGCTTCCCGTTCTGCGGCGAGGTTCAGCATGCCGGCATCAAGCTGGAACTGCGCCAGGCGCTGGAGCCGTGGCATGTGATGGGCGAGCAAGGCGCGATCGGCGGCACCGTGCGCTTCGTCGATTCCTCGGTCGAACGGCTGCAGGTCAAGACCGAAGGGCTGAACCCGGAGCGCCACGCAGTCGTCTGCAACGGCCGCATCGTGCCGATGAAGGTCACTGACAATCGCGAAGTGGCGGTGGCAGGCGTGCGCTTCAAGGCCTGGCAGCCGGCATCGGGCCTGCATCCGGCGCTGCCCGTCAACACGCCGCTGGTCTTCGACATCTATGACCGATGGTCGGGCCGTGCGGTCGGCGGCTGCGTCTACCATGTCGCCCATCCCGGCGGGCGCAATTACGACACCTTTCCGGTCAATGGCAACGAGGCGGAAGCCCGGCGGCTCGCCCGCTTCGAACCGCGTGGCCATACGCCATCCGCCTATGTGATCCGTGAAGAACAACCGGCGGAAGATTTCCCGATGACCCTTGACCTTCGGCGGCCGGCAAGACTCTGATCAGCAATGGCAAAGGGGAATCACAAGAGGGGACGCGGCAAGCCGCAGACCCACAGCCTGCTGGAGCACTACCAGCCTATCGACGGCGTCGTCGACGAGATGGTCGATGCATCGGGCAATCCTCGCCCGGCCTGGAAGCATTTTGTCGAGGCGCTCGAGGAACTCGGTGCTGAAAAGCTCGGCCAGCGCTTTGCCCGCGCCGACCAGTATCTGCGCGATGCCGGCGTTTATTACCGCGTCTATGACAAGGCCGGCGCCAATGAACGCGAATGGCCGCTGGCGCATGTCCCGGTTCTCATCGAAGAGAGCGAGTGGGCGGCGATCAGCGCCGGCCTCGTGCAGCGCGCCGAACTGTTCGAGGAAACCATCGCCGATATATACGGGCCGAACCGGCTGGTCGAAAAAGGCATCCTGCCGGCGGGATTGATCGCCGCCAGCCCCGAATATTTGCGGCCTGTCGTCGGCACCAAGCCGGCCGGCGGCCACTTCCTGCATTTCTGCGCCTTCGAGCTCGGCCGTGGACCTGACGGCCAGTGGTGGGTGCTTGGCGATCGCACGCAGGCGCCGTCCGGCGCCGGTTTCGCACTGGAAAACCGCGTCGCCACCACACGCGCGCTGTCCGACATCTATGGCGAGATGCATGTGCACCGCCTTGCCGGCTTTTTCCGCCGTTTTCGCGACGCGCTGATCGGCATGGCCAAGGAGACCGACGGCCGCGTCGCCATCCTCACGCCGGGGCCGCTCAACGAAACCTATTACGAACACGCCTACATCGCCCGCTACCTTGGCATCATGCTGCTCGAAGGCGAGGATTTGACCGTTTCAGGCGGCCGGCTCATGGTACGCACGGTTTCCGGCCTGATGCCGATCAGCGTGTTGTGGCGGCGGCTCGATGCCGCCTTCGCCGATCCGCTCGAACTGCGCCCGGATTCGCAGATCGGCACGCCGGGCCTGGTCGAGGCGATCCGCCAGGGCGCGGTTGCTACCGTCAATGCGCTTGGCTCCGGCCTGATGGAGACGCGTGCGCTGCTCGCCTTCCTGCCCAAGATTTCACGGGCCTTGCGGGGCGAGGAATTGCTGCTGCCAAGCGTCGCGACATGGTGGTGCGGGCAAGCAACCGAACGCGCGCATGTGCTGGCCAACATCGATCGCATGGTGATCGGCCCGGCGCTGTCGACGAGACTTGCCTTCGAGGATGACGATTCAACGAAGCTCGGTTCGGCGCTGTCGGCCGGAGAGCGGGCGGAGCTGGTGGCGCGCATCGAACGCGATGGCGGCGATTTTGTCGGCCAGGAAGCGGTGACGCTTTCGACGACGCCCGTCTATGTCGGCGGGTGGCTGGAGCCGCGGCCAGCGAGCCTGCGCGTCTACCTGGCGCGAACGCCGGAGGGCTGGACGGTGATGCCGGGCGGTTTTGCCCGCATCGGCCTGTCGCTCGACCCGACGGCGATCGCCATGCAGCGTGGCGGCCAGGCGGCGGATGTCTGGGTTGTCAGCGACAAACCGGTGGAGCGCGAGACGCTGCTGCCGCAGGAAGGCGACAGTTTCAGCCGCACTAGGCCCGGCAGCCTGCCCAGTCGCGCGGCGGAGAACCTGACCTGGCTCGGCCGCTATATCGAGCGCTCGGAGGACACGGTGCGCATCCTGCGCGCCTACCATGTGCGGCTCGCCGAAACGTCCGACCCGGACATGCCGCTGCTCGCCGACATCAGGGATTATCTCGAACCTTTCGGCATCGACGTCGAGACGGCGATCCCGTCAGGGCTGATCGGCACGCTGGATAGCGCGGTCTACAGCGCCGGGCAGATTCGCGACCGCTTCTCGCCCGATGGCTGGCTGGCGCTGAAGGACCTGTCGAAAACCATCCATCAGTTCGCAACGACGGTCGCGCCCGGCGACGACGCGACCCGGGCGATGACAGTCATCCTGCGTAAGCTCGCTGGCTTTTCCGGCCTGCTGCACGAGAACATGTACCGCTTCGCCGGTTGGCGCTTCCTCGAGATCGGCCGCCGGCTGGAGCGCGGCATCCAGATCTCCCGCACGCTGTCGCGGCTGACCAGCGCCAAGGCGCCGGACGGCGCGCTCGACATGATGCTGGAGATCGGCGACAGCGTGATGACCCATCGCCGCCAATATCCGGTGCAGGCCGGCCGGCACACGGTGATCGACCTGCTGGCGCTCGATCCGCTTAACCCGCGCTCCATCCTGTTCCAGCTCGAAAGGCTGAAGGCCGAAATCGGCCTGTTGCCGTCGCTCGGCGGGGAGGGGCAAATGTCGCCGGCGGCGAAGGAAATCCTGCAGCTCAACACCCAGATCGCCATCAAGGAGCCTTCGGATATGACGGCAAAGGCGCTGGACGAGCTCGCCCACGAAATCGGCGGCCTCTACAACAGCCTCGCCAAAGCCTATTTCGGATAAATCATGCTCTACGATATCAGGCTTCATCTCCACTATGATTACGCTTCCGCTGCCGGCGGCGGTCGTCATCAGGTGCGTGTGCTGCCGTCGACGATATCAGGCGTGCAGCGCGTCATCGCCGCATCACTGTCCTTTGCGCCGGCGCCTAACGAGCGTTCCGACTTTTCCGATTTCTTCGGCAACAACGTCACCTCGATCGCCTTTCGCGATGCGCATGATGCGCTCGATATCAGGATGAGCGCCCGCGTGTCGGTGTCTCGGCCCGAGCCCGGGCTCGACGTGTCGCCCGATATCGCCCGGCTCAGGCAGGAGCTCGCCGCGGTGCGGTCTCTGGCACCTGATGCACCGCACCATTTCCTGACGGCCAGCACCCATGCCGGCATCGACGATGCGATCACCGCCTACGCACGCAGCAGCATCGCCGGTTCCGCCGCCAGCACGGCCATGAACCTGTGCCATCGCATTCATCGTGATTTCACCTATGACGGCGAGGCGACGACGGTGCGGACCCGGGCCAGCGATGCCTTCAGGCTGAAGCGCGGTGTCTGCCAGGACTTTTCGCATATCATGATCGCCGGCCTGCGCGGGCTCGGCATTCCCGCTGGCTATGTCAGCGGCTTCCTGCGCACCATCCCGCCGAAGGGCAAGCCCCGGCTGGAAGGCGCCGATGCCATGCATGCCTGGGTCAAGGTCTGGTGCGGGCGCGACGCAGGCTGGCAGGAATTCGATCCAACCAACGGCATGCGGGCCAGCAACGACCATATCACCGTCGGCTACGGCCGCGACTATTCGGACGTAGCGCCGATCGTCGGCGTGCTCAAGACCACGGGGGGACAGGTCGGCGAGCAGGCTGTCGATGTCATTCCGGTTGTGCTCGAGAAAGCCTGAAGGCAGGCTCGACACCGTTTTCGGACGGCGCGTGGAACCAGCGGTCGGCCAGTGGCTTATCTACGGAATTCGCGTGGAGCCGACATGTTGCAGAAATCCGGAATGTCGCCCGGCCGACCGGCTGGCGAGGACGCTGTATCGCCAGATGGCGTGTTCAAAAACGGGGCACAAAGCTCGGCCGATCATGCGTCGCTTAGTTATGTCAGCGATGCCGAGCCTGGTATCCGGCGGCTGAAGACAGGCAAGGGGTTTTCCTACAAGGGACCGGACGGACGGACGGTTTCGGACGCCACCAAAGCCCGCATCGAGGCGATCGTCATTCCGCCGGCCTGGACGGATGTGTGGATTTCGCCCGACGCGGACGGCCATATCCAGGCAACCGGCAGGGACCAGCGGGGACGCAAGCAATATCGTTATCATCCGCAATGGGCCGAAGAGCGCGATGGTGCCAAATATTCGAGCCTTGTCGCATTCGCCGAGAGCCTGCCGGACCTGCGGCACAGGGTCGACAGCGATCTGCGCCGTCGTGGCTTGCCGTTCGAGCGTGTCGTCGCCGCGGTCGTCTGGCTGCTCGACAACACGATGATCCGCGTCGGCAATGCCGCCTACGCCCGCGACAACAAGAGTTTCGGGCTGACCACGTTGCGCGACCGGCATGTCGATATTGTCGGTTCAAGCCTGCGCTTTGCCTTCAAGGGCAAGTCGGGCAAGGAGTGGAAGCTGAAGCTGGCCGACCGCCGCATCGCCAGGATTGTGCGTGGCGCGCAGGACCTGCCAGGCCAGAAGCTGTTCCAGTATCTCGATGAGGACGGCGACAGGCGGCCGGTCCGCTCCGAGGACGTCAACCGCTATATCCGTGAGGCGGTCGGTGACGCCTTCAGTTCGAAGCATTTCCGCACCTGGGGCGGCACCATTCACGCCGCGTCACTGTTTGCGCAAACGGAACTGCCGCAAAGCCAGACGCAGCGAAACAGGGCGATGAACAGCGTCATCGACAAGGTTGCCGAACGGCTGGGCAATACGCGTGCCGTCTGCCGCAAATGCTATATCCATCCGCGGGTCTTCGAAGCATGGTCCGAGGGACGGTTGCTGGATGAAATGGCGCAGGCCAACAAGCGCAAACGGGCGATTGCCGGTCTCGATGACGAGGAAGCTCTCGTGCTGCGATGGCTGAAGCTGGGAGAAAGCTGACCGACGCGGCCGACGGTGGCCAAATCCGTCACATCTGGATTTTTTTATCGACGTCATGTCGGGATCGGTCTTACTGTTTCGTCCTTTGACAGAGAAAAGGACCAGCCATGCTCTACGCAATCCTCTGCTATGCCTCCGAAGATGTCGTCTGCTCCTGGAGCAAGGCACAGGACGACGAGGTCATGGCCAATCTCCTCGACGTTCAGGACAAGTACGCCAAGGCTGGTCGGCTCGGCCCGGTGGCACGGCTTCTGCCGACCACGGCCGCGACGACGTTGAGGAAGGTCAAAGGCGAATCGGTCGTCATCGACGGGCCGTTCGCCGAGACCAAGGAACAGTTTCTCGGCTTCTACACGCTCGAATGCGCCGATCTCGACGAGGCGGTGGAGTTCGCCCGCGAGCTTTCCGAGGTCAACCCGAGCGGCGGCTCCTATGAAATCCGGCCGGTTTCGGTCTTCAACCCAACAACGGTTTCCGCATGACCGAAATGGCCTGGATCAGCTCCGCGATCAGCGCCGCCCGCCCGCAGGCGATGGGCGCGCTGCTGCGTTATTTCCGCGATCTCGATACGGCGGAGGAAGCTTTCCAGGACGCGTGCCTCAGGGCGTTGAAGAACTGGCCGCAGAACGGGCCGCCGCGCGACCCGGCGGCCTGGCTGATCTTCGTCGGCCGCAACAGCGGCATCGATGCGGTGCGCAAGCGCGCCAAGCAGGCGCCGATGCCGGAGGAAGACCAGGTTTCCGATCTGGAAGACGCCGAGAGCGATATCGCCGAGCGGCTGGACGGGGCGCACTACCGCGACGACATATTGCGGCTGCTGTTCATCTGCTGCCATCCCGATCTGCCGGCAACGCAGCAGATCGCGGTGGCGCTGCGCATTGTCTCCGGTCTCACGGTCAAGCAGATCGCGCGCGCCTTCCTGGTTGGCGAAAGCGCCATGGAGCAGCGCATCACTCGCGCCAAGGCGCGCATTGCGGACGCCGGCGTGCCGTTCGAGACGCCTGGCGCGGTCGAGCGCTCGGAACGGCTCGCCGCCGTCGCCGCCATGGTCTACCTGGTCTTCAACGAGGGCTATTCGACCAACAGCGGCGAGGCGCCGGCGCGCGCGCCGCTGTGCGAGGAGGCGATCCGGCTGGCACGGCTGTTGCTGCGGCTGTTCCAAACCGAGCCGGAGATCATGGGGCTGACGGCGCTGTTGCTTCTGCAGCATGCGCGCGCACCGGCCCGTTTCGACGAGAGTGGCGAGATCGTGCTGCTCGAAGACCAGGATCGCAGCCTGTGGAGCCGCAAGATGATCGATGAGGGGCTGGCACTGGTCGACAAGGCGCTGCGCCATCGCAAGCCCGGCCCTTACCAGGTGCAGGCGGCGATTGCCGCGCTGCATGCGCGGGCCGAAAAGGCCGAGGATACGGACTGGAACGAGATCGACCTGCTCTACCGCTTGCTGGAGCAGATGCAGCCGTCGCCGGTGGTCACGCTCAACCGGGCCGTCGCGGTCTCGAAGGTGCGTGGACCGGGGGAGGCGCTGGCCATGATCGAGCCGCTGGAAGAACGGCTTTCCGGCTATTTCCACTTTTTCGGGCTCAAGGGGGGCCTCTTGATGCAGCTCGACCGGGGCGACGAGGCGCGCGTCGCCTTCGACCGGGCCATAGCGCTTGCGAACACGGCGGCAGAGGCTGCCCATATCCGCATGCATATCGACCGGTTGATCAAGGACGGTGCGGTGCGCCCGCCGGCGAAAAAGGCAAACTGAGCGTCACCTCCCCATCTGGCTCAATCGTGTAGTTTGGGCTTGGACCATGCCGGGGTGGCGATTTTCCCCTGAAACGAGTAATGCCACGCCATGACTGCGCCTGAAGTGCCTTTCGGCACACGGGCGACACGGCGAAGGCTTAACCCAGCGCCATATGATGGCGACGGGATCTGAAAGGAACCAGAATGACGATAGGCAAGGAAACGACCGAACTGCTGGCGAAACTGGGCGTGGCCAAGGAAGCGCTCGTCGGCGGCGACCTGATCGTGCGCAGCCCGGTGACGGGCGAGCAGATCGCGGCGCTGAAGACGATCTCACCGGCTGACGCGGCCAAGGTGATCGATGCCGCGCACAAGGCCTTCCAGGCCTGGCGCATGGTGCCGGGCCCGCGGCGTGGCGAACTGGTGCGGCTGCTCGGCGAGGAACTGCGCGCGCACAAGGCCGAGCTTGGCCGGCTGGTTTCGATCGAGGTCGGCAAGATCCCGTCCGAGGGGCTCGGCGAAGTGCAGGAGATGATCGACATCTGCGATTTCGCCGTAGGCCTATCCCGGCAATTGTACGGCCTGACCATCGCCACCGAGCGCCCGGGCCATCGGATGATGGAAACCTGGCATCCGCTCGGCGTCGTCGGCGTCATTTCCGCCTTCAATTTCCCGGTCGCTGTGTGGTCCTGGAATGCCGCCCTGGCGCTGGTTTGCGGCGACGCGGTGGTGTGGAAGCCGTCGGAAAAGACGCCGCTGACCGCACTTGCCTGCGAGGCCATCTTCAAGCGTGCGGTCAAGCGCTTCGGCGCGGACGCACCTGATGGCCTGGCGCCGGTGCTGATCGGTGACCGCGCCGTCGGCGAGATCCTGGTCGACCACCCCAAGGTGCCGCTGGTTTCGGCGACCGGCTCGACCCGCATGGGCCGCGACGTCGGCCCGCGGCTGGCCAAGCGCTTTGCCCGCGCAGTGCTCGAACTCGGCGGCAACAATGCCGGCATCGTCTGCCCGAGCGCCGATCTCGACATGGCGCTGCGCGCGATTGCCTTTGGAGCAATGGGCACGGCCGGCCAGCGCTGCACGACGCTGCGGCGCCTGTTCGTGCATGACAGCGTCTACGACGCCCTGGTTCCGCGCCTCAAGAAGGCCTACGAGAGTGTGTCTGTCGGCAATCCGCTGGAGACCTCCTCGCTGGTCGGGCCGCTGATCGACAAGGCGGCATACGAGGCCATGCAGAAGGCGCTGAAGGAAGCCGCCGCCCATGGCGGCAAGGTGACCGGCGGCACGCGGGTCGAGAACGGTCATCCGGATGCCTATTACGTGCACCCGGCGCTGGTCGAGATGCCCAAGCAGGTGGCCCCTGTCACGGAAGAGACCTTCGCGCCGATCCTCTATGTGATGAAATATTCGGATTTCGACGCCGTGCTCGACGAGCACAATGCCGTGGGCGCAGGCCTCTCGTCGTCGATCTTCACCCGCGACCTGCAGGAATCCGAGCGTTTCCTGGGTGTCGACGGATCGGATTGCGGCATTGCCAATGTCAACATCGGTACGTCGGGCGCCGAGATCGGCGGTGCCTTTGGCGGCGAAAAGGAAACCGGCGGCGGCCGCGAGAGCGGCTCCGACGCATGGAAGGCCTATATGCGGCGCGCCACCAACACGGTGAACTATTCCAAGGCGCTGCCGCTCGCCCAGGGCGTGTCGTTCGACATCGACTGAGAACTTCGGGATTTTGATCGCCCGCATTGAAAGGCATCCCCGTTACGGGGATGCCGCACCGATCAGCTTCCAGCCGGCGGAAAACAGGCATTGAAAGCGGTGTCGACGATGGCCAGTTTGGCCGCCTGGACTGTCATGTATTCCTGGTAGAATGTATTCGACACCCACATCACCGAATGGCCGCGCTGGCCGAGCCAGCCGATGCTGCCGAGATTCTCGGCAGCGCGCAGCTTGCGGGCCAGATGGGTCCGCGAGAGCTTGAGCCATTTGGCGAAATCTCCGATCGAAACCACGCTGGTCGGAATCTGGTCCAAGCCGGCGTGATCGGGGTCGATGCCCGACATCAGCCAGTCCATGACGATGCCGCCATTGTTGAGCCAGATGAACAGGGAAAAGGTCTGGTTGGGTTCGCGCACCGGCTTGGAGGCAAGCAGGCCGTCCGCCACCAGAGGCTGCAGCCCGGCAACCATCTCGGGGTGTTCGAGGAACCTGGCCAAGCGGTCAGCGCCGTCGAGGCGATCCAGCGTCCGCAGATGGGCAAGGACCCAGCCGGTAAAGGTCTGCACGGTTGCCGCCGTCGGCTGCAAAGGGTGCGTACGGCCGTCGCCACCCGACACATACTCGGCGATGTGGTAGTGCAGCATCTCCTTGATGAAAGCGTCCGCCGTGTTGCGGCTGGCGACCGCATGCTGGTGCACGAACTCGATGAACCGCGATACCGTCAGTTCCTTGCGGCGGTCGTGCGGATCGCGCCTGAAATGCATGGCGAGGCCGACATGACCCATCAGCCAACGCTGCTGCGTGGCGAAAATGGAAGCCAGGCGAGGGCTCTCCTCATAGATTCGGATCAGCGCCAGGGACTGTTCCTGAACGTAGCGATGCAACGCCGGATGGCCGGCAATATCTTCCAATTTCAGCGCCATCCTCCTGGTGTTCCGGTTCAACTCAAAAAGCCGAGTTGCGCTCCACATTTTTCAGCCTTCCACGGCTGTGTCCAGAGGCACCAAATGCGAAGAGCAAGCCTAACCCGAACACGGGTCGGGCAACGACCGGTCCATGGTGGGATCGGCTAGCCGATTGCCATGCCCTGGGAAGCGCGCCGGTGATCTGCGGCTTGACGGGGATGGTGGAGAGTGAGTTACCGTGCCAAGCGCAATCGCGACAAGATCAGCCAGGTAATCCAGCTGCGCGAACCGCGCCGCGCGTCAGTCGTCTGCAGGGGCGTTTCCAACTGGTCGATGGCGGCATCTCTCGCCACCATACGCGATGAAACCGGCCGGCTTTCGCCGGCCGGTTGGTTCGATCAGGATCAGCCGCAGACGCGAACCTCTTCGATCACCCTGTGGTGGTGGCGCCAGTGCTTGACCAGTTCGATATGGCAGCGATGATGCCGGTGGTGGCGGCGATATTCGCCGTACCGGTATTCGCCATCGTCATACTGAACGTTCCGGTCGCCATCATACTGATTGTCGGAATAGCGATCGCGGTGATGACGGCGAATAACGATCCCACTGTCGGAATCGTCGTCCGGCAAATATCGATCGTCGTCGGACTGGATGGTCACGCTTGCCGCTCGCGTCGGCGCAGTGATCGCCGCTGTCGCGGCCAATGCCAACAGGGAAGCCAGAATCAACTTCTTCATCTCGTCCTCCTACACGTTCAAGACATGGTAACTCGCGGAAGAACTGGGCGTTCCGACTAATTTTACACTCTTTGCGACGCGGGAGACATCAAGGCGTTATCGTCCACCCGCTCCAGTCGCACGAAGGCCGTCAGCGGCAGGTGGTCGGAGGCAACGCGTGAAAGCGGCGTGTCATGCGCGTCGATGGCGGCAATCATGCCATGCCGGTTGGCCATGATCCGGTCGAGCGCCAGCAGCGGCAGGTTCGACGGGAAGGTGGGGACCGCCGGCGGCTGCGGGCCGAACGTCGCGTGCAGCGTGTTGAGAGCGGAGCGGTTGCCGAGCCGCCATTCGTTGAGGTCGCCGAGCAGCAGGGTCGGTCTTTCGTCCGGGCTGTTCATCAGGTCGAGCACGACGCGCGCCTGCTGGGAGCGGGAGCGGCGCAGCAGGCCAAGATGGGCGGCGATGATGCGCAGCGTCCGGCTTCCATCGAGGTCGATCTCCGCCACCACCGCGCCGCGCGGCTCCAGCCCCGGAAGCTTGATCTGGTGCACGTCGCGAACGACGCCCTTCTTGAACAGCAAGACGTTGCCATGCCAGCCATGGCCCTTGCCGGTAGCGGAAATCGGCACCGGAACCAGTCCGGTTTCCCGTTCGAGCCGCGGCAGGTCGAGAAGACCATCACGGTCGCCGAAGCGGTTGTCGGCTTCCTGCAGGGCAATGACATCCGGATCGATTTCGCGGATGACGCGGATGGTCCGGTCCGGATCGAACTTCCTGTCGACGCCGATGCATTTATGGACATTGTAGGAGGCAACCAGCGTGCCGGTGGTGGCTGTCGTCTTGAGTGCGGCGGCGTTAGCTTTCTGCATCCGGCGGTCACGAAGGGACAGAAGCATGCTTGCCGGGAGGCTGCGTCCAATTCTGTGCATCTGTGCTGCTCGTTCTCGCTGGCTTCAATTCAGAAGCCGGATACAGTCAAAATAGGCAATTTCGGCGTATGTTCCATGACAGACGAGTTCCTCAAGCGCACCTCCGCCTTAGAGATAGGGTGAACCGAGCCACAATGCCCGGTCGAACAGCCTGATAAGGAACGGCCGGGCTCGCAAGGCTTCCAGTGTTACCGGCACGGCGGAGGCAATCGCCGACCCGATCCGCGCCTCGATCTCGCTGGCAAAGCCGGCATCGAGCACCTCCAAGTCGATCTCGAAATTGAGCCGCAGCGATCGGGCGTCAAGATTGGAAGAGCCGACATAGGCCCACACGCCGTCGATCGAAAGCAGCTTCGAATGGTCGAATGGTCCCTCGGTTCGCCAGACACGGCAATAGTGTTTGAGCACCTGATCGAACTGCGCCATCATCGCGCGGTCGACGAGGAAAAGATTGTTCACCGCCGGCACCACGATGTCGATCTCGACCCCGCGCCTGCCGGCGGTGATCAGGGCGCTGATCAGTTCCCGATCCGGCAGGAAATAGGGCGACATCACGCGTATGGACTTGCGGGCGACCGAGAACGCACCGATCAGCAGCTTGTGGTTGGTCTCGTTGCTGGCATCCGGGCCGGAAGCGACTGCCCGCACCATCATCGGTGCGCCTGGCGACGGCGACAGCGGGGCAATGCGCCAGGCGTCGCCCTTCAGCGCCTCGTTGGTGGCGAAGCGCCAGTCTTCGGCGGCGACCGAAAAGAGGTCGGCGACGATCGGGCCGGTCACCCGGAAATGTGTGTCCCTGGCGCTGTTGGAGCCGGCGAATTCGGCGGAGAAGCCTTTTCGGATGTTCATGCCGCCGGTGAAGGCGGCGATGCCGTCGACCACCAGGATCTTCCGGTGGGTCCTCAGATTGGCGTAGGGCAGGCGCAGGCCCATGACGATGTTGCCGTTGAAGACGTCGGCGGGGATGTTGGCCTCGCGCAAATGCCCCAGGATGCTCGGCACCGAGTAGCGGGCGCCGACGGCATCGATCAGCACGCGGACGGTGACGCCGCGCCGGACGGCGCCGGCCAGCGCCTCGACGAAGAGCAGGCCGACGGCGTCATTGTCGAAAATATAGGTCTCGAGCAGGACGCTGCGCTCGGCGCCGTCGATCGCCGCGCACATGGCGGCATAGGCCTCGTCGCCGGTCTCCAGCACATCGATTGCGTTTCCAGGGTTGAGCGCGCGCCGCGCCACCCTGTCGCCGAGTGTCCGCAAGCCCGTGAACCGTTGCCCGTATCGCTCGACGATCAGGGCCTCTTCGACAGCGACGTCGCGCTCATGCTTGGCGGACACCACGCCGTCGGCAAACGGGCGCTGGGCGGTGATCGTGGCACGGCGGATGCGATTGATGCCGGCGACGGCGTAGATCAGCACGCCGAGGATCGGGGACAGCACCATCACGCCGACCCAGCCGGTGGCGGCGCGCACATCTTCCTTGGTCATGACGGCATGGACGATGCCGACCGTCGCCATCACCACGGAGATGATCGCCAGAATTTGCGGCCAGTGAGTCGCCAGGGTCGCCAACATGCCGAGACTATCCAGCGAGCGGTTGCAGAAGGCAATGCGGCCGGTCCTGCCGCGCATTCGCCGGATGGTGGCATGCGGCCCTGGCCGAAGGTTTCGACCAGCCGCAGAGATTGATGGGTAGAAGCTTCCCGACGGACCTGTTCAGAAGGACAAACCTGACCTAGCGGAAGCATAGAGCCTGGCATCATCCTGTTCTGCTCAGAGCCTCCGAAGCCTCTTATGCTTTGGTGCGACCTCTATTGTATATCAGGATGAATGAACTTAATGATATGAACACTTTGATTGATGGCGAGGGGGGCGCCTAACGATGAAATTCAACTTCGATGAACCTCCCGGCGATGACGTAGTTGCCGACACGTCGGCAGAATGCCAACGCCAATTGCTGCCTCTCGTCCGCGAGATCGTCCAGGCGGCCGTCGCTGCCGGATGGAGCGAGGAGGACGTTCTTCTGGGGTTTGTCGAACTTGCATGGGATTTGTATGAGAATCGTCGCGACGATCTGCAATGACCGGTAGCCATCTGGTAGCTCTGCATTGCTGGCTCTGTCGCGGCTTTTGCGTCGGCAGCTTTTCGCGATAGGAATTTTTTCTTGACACGGTGATCTCAGCTAAGGTATATATTCGTGCATGGTGCTGATTTGCGCCAGTGACCCGCCGAGCAGGCGGGTTTTTCGTTTGATGCTCCGTCAGCCAATGCGCCGAAGGGTCCAAAGGGACCTGTTGACCCGTAGTCGCGACCTAAAGGCCTGGGTTCCTCGCCCCGAGGGGCTTTTATCCCGAACAAAATTTTTTGTTTGCGTACGGGTGTTATTCACTATCCGCAGCATGTGCGTTACGTTGGATCCGGGTCGGGCTAAGGGGGATTTCAGGCGGCAGACAAGCGGCTGAGGCCAGGCAATGGAAAATACGGACGATGCTCGGGAAGGCGGCAATTCCCAGGGCGTCAATCGAGAACGGACAGCTCGATATGTCCTGGACATAATTCCTGAAAGCGCAGGCCCCTGGAGGCCCACCGCGGCGCGGAGTGTCATAGACTCCGCTCGCGATCCCGTCTCGCAGACATTCCCGGCCAAAGAGCATTCCACTGGAATTGCGCTGCGGCCCGCACGCCGATCGAGAGCCTTGCTCGGCAGCGACCGGATCACGCGGTGCAATACGCCGACCGGATGTCGCGTCGTCAATCCGGCGGGTGTGGACAGCAAGCCGGCCTGGTCCCTGACCCGGGAGAACGCCGTCGTTTCCATCGCTCCCGAAGCGCTGGCGCAATTGGCCGTGCATGAATTCGATCTCGCCGAACTCGATCCGCCTGCTTTCGGCACGGTCGACCCGGCCGATCTGCTGCGCACCCACCCAGGCCGCAACAGGCGCCTTGCGGCGTTTTCCAGAATACATCTTGGAACGCTCTCATGAATGGGGTTGGCGATGCCGGTCGGCTTCGATCAATCACGAATTGTTTTTCAGGGGAACGCGGAAGGAAGCCTAGGGTTGAACCTCATCCGGGACGAATCAGGAGGCCAAGAAATGCCGGGTGAGGATGGTGTCCCCGGACCGGTTTCCGGACCCAATTCGCGACAACCGACGCTCAACGCAAAAGGCAGGCTTTCCGTCCGCGCCGCGAGCCGCGTGCGGCAATTCCTGGACGAGAACTTTACGCGCAAGCTGGCGCTTGCCGAGATGGCCGCGGTTTGCGGTCTTTCACCCTATCATTTTGTGCGGGCTTTCTCGAGGACGTTCGGGATGCCGCCGCATCAGTACGTCCTCGGTCTGCGGCTGGATTTCGCTGAAAGGTTGCTTGCCGACAGCGGCATGACGATCGCCGACATCGCTCACTCCAGCGGATTTTCGAGCCAGAGCCATTTTACCACCGTGATGAAGAAATACCGGCAGATGACGCCGCTGCAGGCGCGGATGGGAAAGCTTAGCGCCAAGTTTAGATGAGACGGCGCTTAGGGAATTGCTTGATTACTTGATTCTAAAGCATTGGCAGGGGTAACGAGCCGTTAACCTATGCCGATTTGCTCGCCTCTTTTCTCACAAGACAGCAATATCGTGAAATACCGCACGCAGGAATCATGTCTTCCTGCGATGGAGCGGAATTGTCAGACATTTCGTGCCGGCCAGCGGAGAGGGACTATGACCGACAACCAGATTTCGAACGGCCAGATTTCGAGCGGTTCGTTTGTTCGGCGTCGCACAGCGCATTTCGCGGGGCAGTGGATCGCGGGGGCCGATCATGGTTCGCGCTCGGTTCGCCGCCGCCTGATGGCCGTGCTGCGCATGGCGCATCGTGCGCTTGGTATGGGGTGCAAGCGTCTGGGGCTGGGAACGCTGGGGGTCGGCGGCAGCGTGCGTTCGGCCTTGGCCTCCTCCGTCAGCCTGGCGAGCATCGTCGGCGGCCTGGCGGCGATCGCCGCGCTCAGCCTCGCCACGCCGGCCCAGGCACAATACCAGGCCGGCGGCGGGTCCGCGACAGGCGGCAACGCCGTCGCCATCGGTAACGGTGCCACGACGAATGGCAATAACGCCGTAGCGTTGGGCACCTCCAACAGTGCAACGGGCGACGCTTCGATCGCCATCGGCTATTCGATGAGTGTCAATGGCCTCAACGCCATCGGCATAGGTGTCTTTGCAAGCGCGACCGGCATTAACGCGCTCGCTGTGGGCGGAAACGCCCATGCTAACGCCGGCGGGGCAAGCGCCTTTGGCGTCAACAGCACCGCAAATGGGGCGAACGCGACTGCCATCGGCTCCACGGCTACTGCTGGCGCCGCCGCGACGGCCGTTGGCGTATCGAGCCAAGCGACCGGCGGCAATTCCGTCGCTGTCGGCAGCGTGAGCCAGGCTTCGGGGAACAGTTCGACCGCCCTCGGCACGGGAACCGTCGCCAACAGCTTTGGTACCGCGGTTGGATCGACCAGCCAAGCAACCGGCGGCAACGCGACCGCAATGGGAGCGGGTAGTAACGCAAGCGGCGGCAATTCGATAGCGCTGGGAGTGGTCAGCCAGGCAACCGGCGGCAATTCTCTCGCCGCCGGGAACGGCGCCAACGCCAGCGGAGTCTCGGGCGTCGCCGTCGGCAACGCTGCTAAGGCGACTGGCAACAGCTCAACGGCACTCGGGGTGCAAGCGCTGGCGATCGGCGACAGCACGGTTGCTGTCGGTCAGGGCGCCGGCGCCGGGTCAACCACCGGAAATGCCAGCTCGGTCGCGGTGGGCGTCGCGGCAGGCACGCTCGTCAGCGGCGGACAGAATACCGCTGTCGGCGGCGGCGTCCCAAGCGTCTTGAGAGGCGCCGGCTCCGGCGTCACGGGGCAGCGCAATGTCGCCCTCGGCACTGGTGACGGCGCCGTTGCCTATGACGCAACGCTCTCCGCCTCCGCGGGCAATCTGGTCACCGGCAACGACAACATCGCGATCGGAACCAATGCCGGTATTGGTGTCGCCGCCAGCAACACCGCGTCGATCGGCCACAACGCTCAAGCCAGCCAGACCAACGCCGCAGCCATTGGCACGGGATCCATCGCCAGCGGCGTGAATTCCATCTATCTGGGCGCACGCTCCGCTGCCGGAACGGGGGCTCTCGCTCAGAGCGCGATCGCTATCGGCGTGGACGTGACGGCAAACGTGGCTGATGCCACGGCGATCGGCCGTACAAGCGTGGCATCGGCCCAGTTCGCCGTCGCAATCGGGGTAAATTCCCGTGCGACGGGGACAAGCTCGTCAACGCTCGGCCCCAACGCACTCGCCTCTGGCAATTTCGCATTGGCTTTCGGCAATGCCGCTCTGTCGAGTGGGATCGGCTCGGTCGCGATTGGGTCGGGTGCCCAGGGCACGGATGTTGGCGCCGTGGCGCTCGGCAATGGCTCCCGTGCGACCCTCGCGCGCGCAACGGCGCTGGGCGTTAGCGCATCGGCGAGTGGCGCGAGCGCGCTGGCGATGGGCGATACCGCGAACGCGAGTGCCCAGAACGCGATCGCCGCCGGAACGAACGCGGTCGCAAACTCCGCCGATGCCGTCGCCATCGGCACCAGGGCGAATGCAAGCGGCGGCAAGGCTGTCGCCATCGGCGCCGACAATGTTGCCTATGGCGACGGCGCCGTCTCCATCGGCGATCCCAGCTATGCCAGCGGTACCGGCGCCTTCACCGGCGGCGCCAACAACATCGCCAACAGCGACGGCACGGCAACCGCCACCGCGGCCAATATGGCCAACGGCGCCGTCGCCATCGGCAACAGCAACAAGGCGATCGGGCAAGGCTCGGTGGCGCTGGGCAACGGCTCGACGGCGGGCGCAGCCGGCCTCGCCGGGAACGTCGCACTGGGCGATGGCGCGACAGCGGCGGCAAGCTCCGGCGATGTCGCGCTTGGTTCGGGCTCGGTCACCACTACGGCGGTCGGCACGGCCAGCGGTGTGGTCAACGGAACGACCTACGCCTTCCAGGGCACCAATCCGACCTCTACGGTCAGCATCGGTGCACCCGGCGCCGAACGCACCATCACCAACGTCGCTGCTGGGCGGATCAGTTCAACATCGACCGACGCGATCAATGGCTCGCAGCTCGCCGCCACCAACCAGGCGGTGGACGCCATCGGCGCCGTCGTCAACAATCTCAACGTCGGCGGCGGCATCAAATATTTCCACGCCAACTCGACGGCGGCGGACTCCTCGGCCACTGGTACGGACTCGGTCGCCATCGGACCCGTCGCGACCGCGACGGGGACGAACGCCATCGCGGCCGGCGTCAATTCGAGCGCCTCCGACGCCAACGCCTCGGCCATCGGCAGTGGCGCCGTCGCGTCGGCGCTCGACGCAACGGCACTGGGGTACATCTCCAAGGCCTCGGGCCAATACAGCACCGCCATTGGCGCCAACGCCACCGCCACAGCCACTTCCAGCACGGCGATCGGCCAGAACTCGCTTGCGGCTGGCGTTCAGGCGACTGCTGTTGGTGTAGGCGCCAATGCCGTCGCCCAGAACGCGCTCGCGCTGGGCGCCGGCTCTGCTGCTGGCAATGCGGGCGACGTGGCGCTCGGCTCAGGCAGTGTCACCGACGTCGCCGTCGGCACGCCCAGCACCGTGATCAATGGCACCACCTACGCCTTCCAGGGCACCAACCCGACCTCGACGGTCAGCGTCGGCGCGGTCGGCGCCGAACGCACCATCACCAACGTCGCCGCCGGACGGATCAGTTCGACGTCGACCGATGCCATCAACGGTTCGCAGCTCGCCGCCACCAACCAGGCCGTCGACGCCATCGGCACCACGCTCAGCACCATCGGCGGTTCCGTCACCAATCTCGGCAACACGTTCAACAACATCGCCGGCGACACCTCGACGGCCTATACCGATGCCAACGGCATAGGCATCCGCTACGCCCGCACCAACGAGGCCGGGCTGGCGCAGACCGATTCCTTCGCCCAAGGCGTCGGGTCCACAGCGGTCGGTTACAATGCGACCGCGACCGGCATCAGCGCGCTGTCGCTCGGCCGCGACAGCAAGGCCAGCATCGACGGCAGCGTGGCGCTGGGCTCGGGTTCGATCTCCGATCGCGCGATCGCTCCGGCCACCGGCCAGATCGCGGCCGGTCCGTCCAACTTCATCCAGTACAACACGAGCGACAGGACGCTGCTCGGCGCCGTTTCGGTCGGCGATGTCAACTCCTACCGGCAGATCACCAACGTGGCCGACGGCACGCAGGACCAAGACGCAGTGACGGTGCGCCAGCTCGCCGGCGCCATCGCTGCCGTATCGGTTACCTCGACGAAATACTTCCACGCCAATTCGGCGGCGGGCGACTCGCTCGCGGTCGGCGCGGAATCGGTCGCGGTCGGCCCGACGACTGTCGTCAACGGCGACAATGGCATCGGCATCGGCAATGGCGCCATCGTCGACCTGACAGCGCCCGGCGGAACGGCCATCGGCCAGAACGCCCATGTGTTGCTGGCCGACGGCCTGGCGCTCGGCACCAATTCGCTGGCGTCCGGTGTCCAGTCGGTGGCGCTCGGCGCCGGCGCCCAGAGCACCTTCATCAACAGCGTGGCGCTCGGTGCGCAATCCATCACCACGGTCGGCGCGCAGGCCGGCTACACGGCCTTCGCGCTCGCCGGTCCGCAGACCTCGGTCGGCGAGGTGTCGATCGGCGCCGCCGGGGCCGAACGCAAGCTGACCAATGTCGCGGCGGGCTCGGCCGACACCGACGGCGTCAACGTCTCGCAGTTGCGCGGCGTGACGAAAAACGTCACCGACCTGTTCGGCGGCGTTACCACGATCAATCCCGACGGCTCGATCACCGGCCCGACCTACACTATCCAGGGCAACAACTACTCGACCGTCTATGACGGCCTGACGGCCGTCGACAATGCCCTGACCACCATCAGCAATGGCGGCGGCATCAAATACTTCCACGCCAATTCGACGCTGGCCGACAGCATCGCCGGCGGCACCAACGCGGTGGCGATCGGGCCGGAAAGCGTGGCGAGCGGCGCCGAGAGCGTGGCTGCGGGCCATGGCTCGACGGCTACCGGGGCGGGCGCCGTCGCGCTCGGCCAGGGTGCGCAGGCCAACAACGCCAACGATGTGGCGCTCGGCTCCGGCTCGGTGACGCAGACAGCCGTCGGCACCTCCAGCACCGTAATCGGCGGCAAGACCTACACCTTCGCCGGAACGACTCCGACCGGAACCGTCAGCGTCGGCGATGCCGGCGCCGAGCGGACGATCACCAATGTCGCCGCCGGGCGCGTCGATGCCGGCAGCACGGATGCGATCAACGGCTCGCAGCTCTACGCCACCAACACGGCGATCGAGGATTTGAAAGCCGGCGTCGGAAACCTCACCCAGAACGCGGTGACCTATGACGCCCCGGGCGGCGTCAAGTCGAACACCATCACGCTGCAGGGTGGCGACGTCAACGCGCCGGTCGTCATCTCCAATGTCGGCCCCGGCGTCAAAGGGACCGATGCGGTCAATGTCGACCAGATGAACCAGGGCCTGACCGCCGGCAAGAGCTATACGGACAACCGCGTGGCTTACGCTATCGATACGTCCAACGACTACACCGACAAGGTAGCCGCCACGACCCTGCAGCAGGCCAACGACTATACCGACCAGAAGCTCGGCCAACTCAATTCGGACATCAACGGCATCCGCGACGAGGCCCGGCAGGCGGCCGCGATAGGCCTCGCCGCCGCCTCGCTGCGCTACGACGACCGGCCCGGAAAGCTGAGCGTCGCGGCGGGTGGCGGCCTCTGGCGCGACGCAGGCGCATTCGCCTTCGGTGCGGGCTACACCAGCGAGGACGGCCGCATCCGCGGCAACCTGTCGGGCACGGCAGCGGGTGGGCATGTCGGCGTCGGCGCCGGCATCAGCTTCACCTTGAACTGAGGCAGGGATGAAAGGACTTGTTGCCCTGACCTGCCTGGCGCTTTGCGGCGGCCTCGTGCCGGCCGCCGGGCAGGTTGCGCCGACCTACAGGATCAAGCCTTCGGACGTGGTGCTCCCGCCCGAGGTGAAGCTCGGAGACTACCAGCGCACCATACGCCCATTCGACAACTGGACGCTGATCTGCGACGAGAACCTCAAAGCCCGCAAGAAGGTCTGCAACGTCTCGCAGATCATCGAGGACGCGTCCGGCAAGATGGCCTTCAGCTGGTCGCTTGCCGCCACCCAGGACGGCAAGCCGTACATGATCCTGCGCACCGCCCCGAACGCCAGGAGCGATGGCCTGGTGTCCGTGAAATTCGATGGACAGAAGCAGCCGATCGACGTGCAGCTGAACGGCTGCAACGAAATGGTCTGTGTCGGCATGTTGCCGGTCGGCCCCGTCATGCGCCGGCAGATATCGCAGAACGCGACGCCGGCGATCTCCTACTCGACGGTCGATGGGCAGACGATCACCGTTACCGCAACGCTCAAGGGGCTGTCAGACGCCCTTTCACCACTCAAATAACCGAGGCGCCACCATGAGCCAGCAGGACCAGTTCACGTCCGCCAAACGCACTCCTAGCGTCGAGGCGGATCGGCAGAGGCGGGCCGAGCCCCCAAGGCGCTGGCCACGCGCGGCCGGATATTCACTGCTGGGATTGGTCGTGGCGGGGCTTGGCTTCGCCGCCGGGAATTACGCCGCGGTCGCCAATCTGGTCGGCGGCGCGACGGCCGCACCTGCAGCAACAGCGGCGGCCCCCGTGCTTCCGGACACGCCCTTCCTCGAGCATGTCAAGCAGGCCGGTGTGCAGGCCTGCTCGACCGTCTATCCAGTGCTCGGACAGATCCTGACGACCGGCACGAAATACAGCGTCAAATCCCTGTGGAACGACCAGGCCGCCGACAAGCACGCCATCCAGGCCTTTGTCGGCATGGACTATGCGTCGGAACGCTATAGCGGACCGGCCGCCGGCATCGTCTTCGCATCGCCCACCGCCACGGGTTGCGAAGGGGCGATGGTGCGGGTGGCGCCATTCGCCAGCCCGTGCGCCGACATCGCATCCATCCTGCCGCAGGGCAGCAAGATCACCGACCATCTTGGGCAGGTCGAGGTCTACGAGCTCGGCGGCAATGCCGGTGAAGCGCTTCTCCTGCCGACGGGCAAAAGCTGTGTGGTGATCTCCCTTGCTTCGGCGGCGAAGTAGGACGCGAAGCGAGTGAGGTCAAGGAAAGGATGCCGACCATGAGATTGCAGGCTTTGGCAGTTTTGGGCTTGACCTTGTTGTGGAGCGGACAAGTCGTCTCAGCCGACCTTGTGGCCCCATCGGAACCGCAACAGGAGGAAAAAGGCATATGGGCGGCCATTGCCTATTCGCAGGCCGATAGCAAATACGGCTTCTTCTGGGGCGCCGACAAGCGGCAGGAAGCGAAGGACATCGCACAGAAATATTGCGAGAACGCAGGCGGAAAGGCCTGCAACGTCGTCACCGTCTTCCGCAACCATCGCCATTGGAATGATGACGACGAGACCGGCTTTCCCTACAAGCACTGCGGTGCGCTTGCCGTGGCAGACAAAGTGGAGAACCGTTTCACGCCCTGGGGCGTGAACTCGGCCGAGACCCGTCGGGAAGCGGAGGATCTCGCTTTGCAGGCCTGCGAGGCGACGGGAGAGAAATGCAAGATCCGCGAATGGGTCTGCACATGAAGCTTGGCCCGAAGGCCGTCTCCGCATGTGGAGCGATTCTATTCTCATTGATGTCGCCGGCGTCTGCCCAGCAACAGGTGGCGGCTGTCCCGGATGGACCCTCATCGCTGCGTGAGGTCTATCAGGACTGGAGCGTGACCTGTTCGGTACGGGAAAAGGCGAGAGTGTGCTCGCTTGCGCAAGACCAGGTCCAGCAGAACGGGCAGAGGCTTCTTGCCATGGAGATCGCGGCACGCCCGGACGGTTCGACGACGGCTACCCTGCTTCTGCCCTTCGGCATCCTCCTTGATCCGGGCGTGACGCTGCAGATCGACGATCAACCGCCGCTGTCCCCGCAGCGCTTCAGGACCTGCCTGCCGACGGGTTGCGTCTCCGTCTTTACGGTCGATCGGCCGACGCTTGGAAAGCTGAGGGGAGGCTCGGTGCTGAAGCTCAATGTCACGACGGACGCCGAGACCCCGCTGAGCTTCCCTGTGTCGCTTCGCGGCCTGACCGCGGCGCTCGACCGCATGGTGGCGTTGAGCGCAAATTAGGGTGCGCGCTGACCAGCTTTTGGCCGCAGTGAGCCACATGAAGCGTACGCCGGCCGCCGCGATGGAGTATTTTTGGGCGCGGCATCCAAAGGGACGCGCCCGAAAAAGGGCTCAACTTCAGGTTGGATCATCGACAGCCGCTATCCGAACCGGCCATGATTCTGGCCATACCGGCCCACTGGCCTGCCGTTTTTTGTGCTTTCCCACTGAATGCGGCGTCTGGATACAACCGCAGCGAGCCGACGTTATGTGCTATTTTTGCTACATCTCGCAGCCTTGTTGCTTAAAAAGGCTATTTAGCGCCCTCTAAATCAATAATCGCTCACACATTCCGTGAATTTGTGGATAATCCGCCGACGGGCAGGCCTTGGCTTGGTTAGCGCTCTGAAAAGGACGCTGGGGAAACGTTAGGGTGGGATTAATGAATACGACAAACATGTCGACCATAGGCAGGCGCCTTGGTCTTTTGATGGCGGCCACCATGCTGACCTGCGGCAGCGCTCACGCGCTCACGCTCAAGGAGGCGATGGCTGTCGCGGTGGAGTCCAATCCCGAGATTGGACAGGCGATCGAAAATCGCGAAGCCATCGAGTTCGAGTTGCGGCAAGCCAAGGGCCTTTATCTTCCCAGTGTCGATGTCGAGGCATCGGCTGGCGTTCGCCGGCTCGACAATCCGTCCCGGCGCTCTCTTTCCATCGAAGGCGATGCGCTCTATCCGGCTGAAACGGATCTTACCGTTTCGCAGACGCTTTATGACAGCGGCGGAAGGCGGGCCGAATTGAACCGTCAGGCATCGCGCGTCGATGGCGCTTCGTTCCGCGTGCTGGAACGGTCCGAATTCATCGGGCTGTCCGTTGTCCAGGACTATCTGGAATACATGCTGCAGGCTTCGATCGTTGCCGAAGCGAAGAAAAATCTGGGCTTCCACCAGGCAATTCTCGGCGACATCCGGCAAGGCATCTCGGGCGGCGCGCTGAACGAGGCCGACCGGCAACAGGCCGAGGAACGGCTGTTCGCCGCCAAGGCGCGCATGCAGGAGGCGACCGAGGAACTGGAAGCGGCCAAGATCCGCTTCTTCAAAACCGTCGGAAAGCCACTGACCAGCCCTTCGAGGCCCGGCGATGTTTCGGCCGCACTCCCGCGCTCGCTCGACGACGCGATAGGGTTGGCGCGGGAAAGCAATCCGCGCGTACACATGGCCAACAGCGACATCGACGCGGCGGCCTCCCTCGTGGACGCTGCGCGGGCAAAATTTGGCCCCTCCATCATCGCTGAAGGTCGGGCCCGGGCAGGAACCGACATTGACGGCGACGATGGCGACACCACCGACCTGCAGGCGCGCGTGGTCCTGCGCTGGAACCTCTACCGCGGTGGCATCGACAAGGCCAACGAGCAGGAGCAGATCCGCCGCACCAGTGAACAGCGTCTCGCGCTGCATCAGGTCCAGCGCGAAATCGAGGAAGCCGTTCGCACCTCATGGGATCGCCGTTTCCGGCAAGCCGATCTGGCAAAGACCCTGAGGCAACAAGCCGCTGCCAATGAGAAGCTGGTTGCTTCCTATCGCGAGCAGTTCAAGGTCGGACAGCGCTCGCTGCTCGACGTGCTCGACGCGCAGAATACACGGTTCAACACGGCAACGCTGGCGGATACCGCGTCCTACGCATCGCTGTTTGCCCAGTACCGGCTCCTGGCCGCGACCGGACAGTTGCTGAAAACGATGAATCTCGAGCCGGCAAAGCAAGCGACGGCCTATGCACGCACCGAGTTCGCAGCACCGGAAACCGCGGACACAGAAACCTATGCGCGGACGCCATCGGAGCAGAAGAACGACCTGCCATTCGATATTCTCGCTCCGGTGAGGAAGAAATAGGACAGCACAAGGTCCAGCGAGCGTCCTGACGGGCAGATCGTGAACCAGCAACCCAACATCCTCTCCCCGAAGGAGGCGTTCAAGGCCTGCTTCTCGGCCGTTGCCGGATATCTCGGCAGGCCGAGCGCGGAGACCGTGCTGTTTGCCGGCGTGCCGCTCTCGGATACGCGAATTGCGGCCGACGACATCAGGCACCTTGCCGAACGCATCGGCCTGGAAGTCACCGAGTTCAATCACCGCGATTTTCTCAGGGGGCGTATCGACCTGCCGGCCATCGTTTTTCGCGTCAGCCAATTGCCCGTCGCCCTGCTGGCTCTAGGCGAAGGCGATGCGTATATCACCGCGCCCCAGGAAGACGGCCGCACCACGATCGGCCGGTCGGAACTGGCCGCCAGCTACATCAGCGGCGGCGCTTCCTTTTCGATCACCTATGCCAATGCCGCCGAGACCATGTCGGTCGGCTCGGCGGCCAGGATCGAGCGAAGACATTGGCTTACGGGGACGATGGGCGCTTTCTGGCGCACCTACTCGAAAGTCGTCCTGGCGGCGGTGTTCATCAATCTGCTGGCCATAGCCTCGCCGATCTTCACCATGAACGTCTACGACAGGATCCTGCCGAACAAGGCGATATCGACACTGTGGGTCCTGGCTCTCGGCATCGGTGCGGTCATCCTGTTCGACCTGCTTTTGAAGACGGCAAGGGCTTCCCTCATCGACTATGCCGGGCGCAAGGCGGATCTGCGGATATCCTATCTGCTGTTCGAAAAAGTACTGAACTCGTCGCTTTCGGCGCGCCCCGGATCGACCGGTGAATACGCAAACAGGGTCACGCAATATGAGTTCGTCAGGGAGTTCTTCACCTCCAACACCATAAGCGTGTTCATCGACACGGCATTCGTCTTCGTCTTTCTCCTTGTGATCTATGCAATAGGCGGCTGGCTGGTGATCATACCGGCGCTGGCCTTCGTGATGTCCGTCATCGTCGGCCTGGTCACCCAGCGCCGCATCGGCAAGCGCGTCGCCGCCTCGATGAACGAAGCATCGCAGCGCCAGGCCCTGCTGGTCGAATCCATCTCGACGCTGGAGACCATCAAGTCGCTGCGCGCCGAGGCGTATCTGCTGCGGAAATGGGGCGAGCACTCCAAGAACGCCGCCAACACGTCCGAGAAGATCAAGCAGCTTTCGGCGGCAGCGGGCAACATCACCCAGTCCATACAGCAGCTGGTGACCGTCGCCCTGGTCGTGGCCGGCGCCTATGCCTTCTCGGAAGGGCATGTTTCGACAGGAGCAATCATAGGAACGGTGATGCTGGCGAGCAGGGCCGTGGCGCCGCTCGGCCAGATCGCCATAACGTTGTCCCGGTTCCGCCAGGCCATGCTCTCGCTGAGAATGGTGAATTCGATCATGGCTCAACCGGAAGACCGGCCCGACACGGTGGGCTTCGTCAACCGCCCCATCCGCAAGGGCGCGATGGTGTTCAGGAATGTCGGGTTTGTCTATCCAGGCTCGGAAAACGAAGTTTTGACCGGCCTGAATTTCTCGGTCAAGCCGGGTGAGCGGATCGGCATCATCGGCCGCATAGGATCGGGAAAGACGACGATGGGTCGGCTGGTCGGCCGGCTCTTCCTGCCGACTTCCGGTGAGTTGCTGCTGGATGGGATCGACATTCGCCAGTATCACCCGTCCGAGGTTCGCGCCGCGGTCGGCATCGTTGCGCAGGCCGGCGACCTGTTCTCGGGCACCATCAAGGAAAACCTCCTGATGGCATGCCCCGAGGCTACAGACGAACAGATCATCGAAGCGGCAAAGGCGGCCGGCGTCGACGATTTCGTCTCACGCCACCCGCGCGGCTACGACATGAATGTCGGCGAGCGCGGCACCAATCTTTCCGGCGGCCAGAGGCAGACGGTGGCGATCGCGCGCCTGCTGCTGACCAAACCGAAAATCGTCTTTCTGGACGAGCCGTCGGGCTCGATGGATCTTGCTTCCGAACGCCAGTTGATCAAGCAGCTCAAAGTCGCCTTTGACCGCGACACGACGCTGATCGTCTCCACACATCGGTTCAGCATGCTTGAACTGGCCGACCGCCTGATCGTTATCGAACAGGGCAAAATCGTTGCCGACGGACCGAAGGACCAAGTCATACAGGCGTTGCAGAAAACAAGCGCCTGACAAAACAATTATTGCTGCATCCAATGCGTTGGGGCGTGGGAAATGCTTGCCAGGGAAGATCGACCGCCGCTCTTTGCGTCGGCGTCCATATTCATCATCGGAGCGCTCTTCGTCGTTTTTGTCGCCTGGGCGTCCTTTGCCGAAGTCGATGAGATCGCACGCGGCGACGGCAAGGTCATACCTGCTTCCAAGACCCAGATCATCCAGGCGAGCGAGGCCGGTGTGGTTCAGGAAATCGCCGTGACGATCGGCCAGGTCGTCAAGAAGAACGATCTCATCATCCGCCTGGACAACACGCTCAACACGTCCAGCCTCGGCGAGCAGCAGGCCAAGGCGCGCGCGCTCGAAGTTCGCATAGCGAGGCTGAAATACGAACAGGCCGGCAATCTCTCGGGCCCATTTCCGTGCCCGCAGGACATCCAGTCGGTCGCTCCGCAAATCTGCGACAATGAACAGAAGCTGCTCATCGCCCGGCGCGGGAACTTCGACAACAAGCTGTCCGTGCTCAAGTCACGCCTCGATCAGCGCGAGAAGGAACTGGCCGAGGCGGAGGCCAATTCCGATCGTCTTGCCAAGAACCTGGTCGTCAGCGACCAGGAAGCAAAACTGGTCGACGCGATGGTCAAGAAGGGCCTGATGGCAAGGACCGAGCAGCTGCGGGTAGAGCGCGAACAGACCGAACTCAACGGCCAGCTGAACCTCGCGGGCGAAACGATAAAGAAAATCAAATCGTCGATCACGGAGGCCCAGCTTCAGGTCGAGGAACTCGGCCTGCAATTGCAGCAGGAGGCGTTGGACGACCTGACCCAGGCGCTGGCGGAACTCTCGGTGGTGGATGAGACCATAAGGGGAGCCACCGACAAGGTCGCGCGCACCGATATCCGTTCTCCGGTGGACGGCATCGTCAACACGCTGGAGCTGAACACGGTCGGCGCCTTCGTCCAGCCTGGCGCCGTCGTTGCCGGCATCGTGCCAACCTCCGAAACGTTGCTGGTGGAGGCACGGGTCTCGCCACGGGACGTCGCCTTCATCCGCCCCGACCAGGAAGCCCTTATCAAGGTCACCGCCTATGATTTCTCGATCTTCGGCGGCATCGAGGGCAAGGTCTCCAACATCACAGCCGACAGCCTGGTCGATCAGAAAACGGGGGAACCCTATTATCAGGTGCGTGTGGCGACGGACAAATCTACCCTTCAAAGAGACGGCAAGGCCTATTCGATCATTCCCGGAATGATCTGCTCGGTCGACATCAAGACCGGACGCAAGACGATCCTGCACTACCTCCTGAAGCCGATCAACAAGGCGCGCGAGGAGGCGATGAGTGAGCGGTAGCGCCAGCCCTCATCATTCCGATCGCGAGCGGCTGCTTCCGCCAGTTGCCGCGGAGGATTTCGGGCTGGAATTTCGGGTTGTGGCGCGCGGCGGCATACGACGCGGCATCCGTCTGGAGCGGGCGTTCTGGATTTCGCTGAAGCAGATGGCCGAAAGCAGGAAGTGCACGATCGGCATGCTCATCGACGAGATCGCCGAAAGCCAGGCCCAGACAGGCAATCTGACATCCGCGATCAGGGTGGCCTGCATGCGTGGATTGGGGGACGAAAACCTGACCTTGCGAAGGCTTGCATCGATCAACACCATCAACGCCATACTGGTCGCGTGCCCGTCTCCGGCCTTTGCCCTGGCTTCTTCGAAGAAGATCCTGTCGTTCAACGCGCCGTTCCAGCAACTGGTCAAGCGCCAATTGCCGATCGCCCCAAGCGATGACGCACGGCACGACCTCAAGCTGGCGCTGGATCTCAATGTGGCCGACATCTTCACGCGGCTCGACGCCAATGGCGAATCGCCGGTGGCCACCGGTTTTGTCATCGGCGCGGGTGACCGTCGTTACCGGGGGCAATTGAATGCGGTGCGGGCTCCGGTGCTCGAGCCGGAGCTGCTGATGGCGTTCGTCTTCGGCGGCTGAATGCCCGCCAGTCTTTGGCGAGAACCTATGGCTTAGACTGGCCGAAACCCTATGGCTGAAAACCTTCGCCGGGTGCGACGGTTGCGAAACCGCCCTTGATGTCAGCCATCTGGGCGCCGCCCGGTCTTGAACCGTGGATCCAGGCCCGGTCGGTGCTGAACGAATAGAGCGGGACGTAATCCGGGAGATCGCTGTCACGCATAACGGTGTTGCTGAGGCTGTCGAGAATGAAGGCGCCGCTGCCTGTGCTCACCGACAGCACTGCGTGAAAGAAGCCTCTCTTGCGATCCTGGAGGACGACAAGCGCCATGCTTTGCGTCGGAATGCCGGCCCTCAGCAGGGCCGTCATCTTGAGGATGGCAAAATCCTCGCAATCGCCGGCTCGCCGCTCGAGAATCTCCGAAGGCTTCGCCCAATAGTCGAGCTTGCCGTAGACGAGGCTGTCTTTCCTGTAGGCGATCAGGCGATTGACGCTGCTGTTGACGAAGGACAGCTTCTCGCTGAATCCCTTGCCTTGAGCGGCAGCGATCATGCCGGCAAAAGCCGTGCTCTTGTGCTCGCAGGGGCTGCCTGCCGAGCAGGCGGTGATTGCCCGGTAGACAGGCGCCCAGCGCGCCGCGACGGGAAAATTGCGCATCGACAAGGCAACCGATCCGAAGACCCCCGGGATAATCGACGCGGTCTGCACCGGATCTATCCCGGCGTCATCTCGCGCCGTTGACGAGCCGTCCCCGCGGCCGACATCCGGGCCATAGCTGCCGGTGACCATACCGATCCGGTAAGCGTCCGCAGGCTGCCAGGGCTGGGGCCTCGTCAGTGAAACACCGCCGAGACAGGGCGGCGTCTGGACCTTCTCCTGGGGCCTGCCGGGTGCGGCGATATCGCTGGCGAATGACGGCCCCGCCAGGCCGACAAGCCCGATTGCCAGCAGGAGCATCTGGAGCCCGGTTTTTCCCGGAACCGATTTTTGCTTTTTCATAACGGCCACCTTTGACTGTGGACGCTACCAATCTTGTCTCAAATTATTGGAAAGGAAGGTGGATAAATATCCAGCAACTGTCTTCATCTATTTTATTTAAAATTTTATTCAATTTTATACTTTGATTTACCAAAAAATCCCGGCCAGCCCTCCGTCAGGGAAGCCTCCGGAAGCCAGCATATATCAGGTTATATTGTCGCGGTTTACCACGTGTAAAAAATGCCGAGCAATGCATATCATAATATATGAAATAGATTAGGGGGCAGTTGCAAAGTAGAAATGGCCGCTGTCTCTATCCGGTAAATATCGGAGGGGTTTCAGCCATGACGAACAATATCGAGTTGGACAGCTTTTCGGGTTCCTTGAACGAGCATTCCGCGTCCAGTGAACACGGCGATCAGACATCGCCGGCGGAGATCCGGGTCGCACAGGCAAATTCGACGCAGCAGGCCGCACCGGCAGCGTCCGAACCGGTGCCGGTCGATGTCGGCGGCGGAGCGCCCGTCAAGCCGGAAGCCCCCGCGGAAGCGAAGACGCTGCCGGCAGCTGCGCCGCACGAATATGTAGCCGACGCCAGCCACGTGGTAAGGCTTCCGGCCAACGCTTCCATCGACAACATCAAGGTCGACGGCCAAAACCTTGTGCTCGAACAGGCCGACGGCTCGGTGATCGTGATCAAGGATGGCGCCCTGAACGTGCCGACCTTCATCATCGGCGACGTCGAGGTGCCGCGCGTTGCCTTGCTGGCGGCGCTGGAAGCCAGCCATGTCGATGTCGCCTTCGGCGCCGACGGTTCCATCTCGGCCGGCCCCGGCGGTTCGAATTCAAGCGCAGGCGGTGATTTCTCGGTTCCCCCCGGCGGCATCGGCGACGGGTTCGACCTGTCGGCATTGCTGCCGCCGACGGATTTGCAGTTTGGTCGCTTGGAGGCGCGTGAACTCACGGTCGGGCTCCGGGATGAAGACACGACACCAACAATCGACGTCGGCTCAGGTTTTGTCGTCAACGAGGCCGCACTCTCGGACGGCACAGACCCGGCGAGCAGCGCCGAACAGGTTTCAGGAGCCTTCAACATCACTGCGGGCGATGGCATCAGCACGCTTGTCATTGATGGCGTCGACGTGACCAACGGTGGCAGCGTTGCCGGTCAATACGGCACGCTCGTGATCACCGGCAACCCGACGGACGGCTATAGCTGGGTCTACACGCTTGCCGACAATACCCTGGATCACCACGACACGTCATCGACCGGAACGACCGAAGGGATCTCCGACAGCTTTACCGTCGTCGTGACCGACACAGACAACGATCCGGCAACAGCCACGCTCAACATTGGTGTGCTGGACGATGGTCCGACGCTTTCGGTCCAGACAACTGGGCAGGTGGCACAATTGCTTTCCATCGAGCTTGACGAGACCGTTGGCTCGGACCGCTACAATGGTGCTATCGGCGAGACTGAAGATGCCGGTGGCAACGCCAACACTGACGACGCCGGCCCAGGTTTAGCCCAGGTGACGACCGGCCTGGCAGGCGGCCTTTCTTCGCTGTTCACTGTTGGTGGCGTCTACGGAGCCGACGGACCGGGCAGCACGACTGGGCAATTCGCATTCACCGGCATTCCGGTCGGGGGCCTTGCCACCAATCTTGTCGCTACCGACGGCGGCGCGGTCACACTTTTCCTCGAAGGCGGCGTCATCGTCGGCCGCGATACGCAAGGCCAGGAGGTTCTGACCATCGCGATCACCGGTGCACCCGGCTCCGAGCAACTGCAGACGACGCTCTATGAGGCGCTCAACCACGGCGCCGACGGCAACAAGTTCGATTCCGAATTGAACCTGTCGCTGACCAATGGCGGCCAGGTTCAGCTGCAATATGAGGTGACGCGCCAGGATGGCGACGGCGACACCGTCACCGAGAAGGCAACCGTCGACCTGATCGACGGCAATGGCTCGGCATTCTCCTTCGACGATGATGGGCCAAGCCTTACGGTCGGCGCCAATGAGGGAGCCGCCGGCCTGCTTTCCGTCGAGCTTGACGAGACAGTCGGTGCGGACCGTTATAGTGGCGGCGAAACCGAAGATGCCGGCGGCAACGCTAATACCGATGATGCCGGCCCGGGTCTGGCTCAGGTCGGCACAGCGGTAACGGGCGGATTGACCAATCTGTTCACGATCGGCGGGAGCTATGGTTCGGACGGTCCCGGAACCGTTACCGGCGCTCTGAGCTTCACCGGCATTCCAGCCGGAGGCCTTGCCACCAATCTTGTCGCCACCGACGGCGGCGCGGTCACACTTTTCCTCGAAGGCGGCGTCATCGTCGGCCGCGATATGCAAGGCCAGCAGGTTCTGACCATTGCGATCACCGGCGCGCCCGGCTCCGAGCAGCTGCAGACGACGCTCTATGAAGCACTCAATCATGGCGCCGACGGCAACAAGTTCGATTCCGAACTCAACCTGTCGCTGACCAATGGCGGCCAGGTTCAGCTGCAATATGAGGTGACGCGCCAGGATGGCGACGGGGACATCGTCACCGAGAAGGCAACCGTCGACCTGATCAACGGCAATGGCTCGGCCTTCTCCTTCGACGATGATGGGCCGAAGGCCATTAGCTCCGCCAAGATCACCGCTAATGTTGACGAGGACGGCCTGCATAACAGCCAGTCCACTGGAAATGCCGACAATCCGCAACCTGACGGCGAAGTGACCGGCACGAACTCCGCGGTTGCCACTGGCGCTGCCGGCGCCTTGAACGCAATCGTCGATTTCGGCTCTGACGGCCCGAATGCAACCTCCGCTTTCGGCCTGGTGACCCAGACCACCCCGTCGGATTCGGGTCTCGATTCGAAAGGCGGCAACGTCCTCATCGTTTCGGACGGCACGACCCTGACCGGCTATGTCGATGCCGGCGGCGGCGCAGGCTATCAGGCGGGCACGGATCGGCCTGTCTTCACCCTGACTGTTGGCACGGACGGCTCGTACGTCTTTACCCTGATCGATCAGATCGATCACCCCACGCTGAACAGCCTTGCTGGTAACGACACCGAAAACACGCTCGCCAATGGCGGGATCGATCTTTCGTCCTTCGTCGTGGCCAAGGATGGCGACGGCGACACGATCGGACTGGCGGCCGGCACGTTCAAGGTCCAGGTGCTCGACGACGTTCCGCACATTGTCGCCCGGGATGCCGACACGACAACCACGACGACGACCGAAACGATCGTCTATACGCTGCAGGCCGGCAACACCGACGTTCGCGGCATGGACGGCGCCGGCAACCACGACATCAAGCTGAGCGGCATAGACGTCAGCGAGGGCGACAATTCCGTCAACACGACAAGCGGCAAGATCGGTATCGGCGACGGCCAGATCATCGACGGATACGAAACCCATCCGGGTTTGACGGGTCCCGAAATCCTGACGATGGACTTCGTCAACAATCTCAACATCGCCAATAACAATCCGAATCCGCCGACCATCACAGACAGCGGTTCATACGACGTCGACTCGGTCAAGTTCACGATCGACGTCGCCGAGGCCAACAAGATCGAGAATGCGGTCCTGTTCATCGGCGCCAAGGACGGCGGCGTGTTCGAGCCGTTCACCGTGAACGTCAACGGCGTCGCAACGGCTGGCACCGCTGTTTTCGAGGCCGGCGTGCAGGTCGGCTACGCTTTCGCCGGCGTGCCGGACGGGGCTGTGGTCGAGGTCATCGGCAGCACGCCATTCGACCAGCTCAAGGTCGGCAACTACAACGATTTCACCTTCGATTCCAATGCTGGTGGAACCGACGCCACCCTGACCGGCGGCAACCCGTTCAAGATCTACGGTATTGAAGCCAAGATCACGATTGTCACCACGCAGACCGAAGTCTTCCGGGTCAGCCACGACGAATCCGCCGGCGTCAACAACGCCGCCGATCCCAATCCGGCGAATGACACCGCGCTCGCTCCGCCAACTCTGGTGGACGAGGCGGGTGCATTGGGCTACGCAAAATCGTCAGCCAGCGCGCTCGGCCTTTTCAACGCCTCGGTCGGCGCCGATGACGATGCCACATTCTCCTTCGCCGTCACCGATGCGAATGGCAATCCGCTGGTGAACGTCGATTCCGGTCTCAAGACCCTCGATGGGTCGGCGATTCTGCTTTCGACAAATGCAGATGGCGTCCTCGTCGGTTCAGCCAACGGCTCCGACATATTCAAGGTTTATGTCGATCCGACCGGAGCGGTGTGGATCGGTCAATATCAGCCAATCGCCCACAATATCGACGGAGCGAGCGCGGCGGCGTTTGACGACATCGCGACCGTCGCGGCCGACCTGCACGTCAAAGCCACCATCACCGATTTCGATGGCGATTCGAGCACCGTCGTATCCGACGTTGCCTTGAGCATCGAATTCCAGGACGACGGCCCGCTCGCCGTCAACGATCAGGACTTTGTCACCGAAGACGGGCCGCTGACGGCGGACGGCAATGTAGTCACCGGCGTGGGTGGTGGCCAGGCCGATCACCTCGGCAGCGATGGCTTCGGCTCGATCGCCTGGGATGGCGCTGCCGCCAATCATGTTGCTGGAACCTACGGCGAGCTTACGGTAGGCGCCGACGGCAGTTACAGCTATGTGCTCTACACGCAAGCCCAGAACCCGACCGCCTACGCGGCCGTGCAGGGGCTTTCGGTGGGCCAGAGCCTGTCCGAGACGTTCGACTATACGGTCACGGATGGCGATGGCGATACCTCGCCAGCAACGCTGACCATTACCGTCAACGGCGCGGACGATATCACCACCATCACAGGACTGACGTCTGACATCGAAGGTGGCGATACGATCGTCGACGAAAAGGGCCTTCCGCCTCACGGATCCGAGCCGGCAGGGTCCGGTGAACTGTCGGATAGCAATCCGACAAACAATTCCGATCATTCGGAGACGAACACAGGCACTTTCGCCTTTACTTCACCGGATGGCCTGGGAACGCTACAGGTCGGTACGACCAGCATCACCTATGCCCAGCTGGCGAATTCCGGCGCGGTTCCGATCGTCATTGCTGGCGGCCCGGCCTATGGAACGTTGACCATCACCGGCTTCAGCGGGACAAACGCCGGTGGAACCGTGAGCTACAGATTCACGCTCACCGACAATCTCGATCATCCGGCCGCCGGCGTTGTCGGGGCCGCGGACCAGCTGTTTGCGAATTATCCTGTCGTGGTCACCGATGAGGATTCGAGCACCTCGACCGGGACGCTGGCGATTGCCATCAATGATGACGGGCCGCACGCCGACAACGATGCCAACAGCGTGACGGAAGGGCTCGGCCATTCGACCAGCGGCAACGTGTTCGGTGCTGNCGGTGCGAGTGCCGGCGACGATGCCGACACGATCGGCGCCGATGGCGCTGCGGCTGCCGGNGCGGTGACGCGAGCCTACCTTGGCGTTGAGGCCAATGCCGGCAGCGCGACCTACACGACGATCTCGGGAGCGACGGTGATTGCCGGCAGCTACGGCAATCTGACGCTGCATGCCGACGGGACATACAGCTACGCGCTGACGACGGCGTCGATCCCCTCGGGCGTGACCAGCGAGACCTTCACCT
>NZ_AZUV01000033.1:0-47500 GCF_000513875.1 Mesorhizobium sp. WSM1293
CCTAACAGTGCCGCCAGCATCTGGCCGGTCTGGTTGGAATCGTCGTCGATCGCCTGCTTGCCGAGGATGACGAGGCCGGGCTGCTCGGCGTCGACGACGCCCTTCAGCACCTTGGCGACGCCGAGCGGCTCGGTCTGTTCGTCGGTCTTGACCAGGATGGCGCGGTCGGCGCCCATGGCGAGCGCCGTGCGCAGGGTTTCCTGCGCCTGCTGCGGGCCGATCGAGACGACGATGATTTCTTCCGCCTTGCCNGCTTCCTTCAGCCGGATCGCTTCTTCAACCGCGATCTCGTCGAACGGGTTCATCGCCATCTTGACGTTGGCGAGCTCCACCGCCGAACCATCAGCCTTCACGCGAACCTTGACGTTCGCATCCACAACCCGCTTCACGGGCACAAGGATCTTCATTTGCCTGTCACCTCTTCACGCTAATTGGGCGCGCTATAACAGCCTGCGCCCGTTCTGAGTTGTCGAAAGCCGACATTCCAGGTGGAAATTCTGGCCGGATGGAAATTCTGGTCTTTGCCCGCCCTAGGTTGCGGCGGAGACGTTTCCGTAGTTGCGGCAACCCTGCACGTCAATACGCTGCAAGTGGCTCAAATCGGTTCAGTCCGAACTGGAAGCGTTTCCGCGTCCCCAGCGCGGTGTCGCGGCGGGTTGATCGGGGATCAGCGGTTCCGTGGCAACCGGCGGCTGGTCGGGCGCGGCGGGCGCGACGTCTTCGTCGGCGCCGGCAAACAGCGGCACGCCGCGGCTACGCAAGACAAGCACCAGAACGGCGCCGGCGATGATGCCGCCGATATGGCAGGCCCAGGAGATCTGATCCTCGCCGCCGGCGGCAAACATCACCACCTGGAAAAGGACCCACAGGATGAGCGGGATGAAGGCCGGAATGCGCAGCGGGATGCGGGCGAAGGCCAACACCCAGACCTTCACCCTGGGATAAAGGATCAGATAGGCGACGACCACGCCGGCGATGGCGCCCGAGGCACCGATCAGCGGCACCTGCGAGTCCCAGGCGACGAGGCCCTGGAAGGCGGCGCCGGCGATCGCGCACAACAGGTAGAAGATGAGGTAGCGGATGTGACCGAGCGCGTCCTCGACATTGTCGCCGAACACCCACAGGAACAGCATGTTGCCGCCGAGGTGGAAGATGTCGGCATGCAGGAAGGAATAGGTGAGGTAGCTCAGGCTTTCGGGGATGACGATAAAACGGGGATCGAGCTCGGCGGTGTCATGAACGACCGACGGGATGAAGCCGAGACCAAGCACGGCGGCATTGGAGAAACTCTCGCCGCCGAGCGCGGTGGCGAGGTAGACCAGGGCGTTGGCCACGATCAGCCCGATGGTCACATATTGCAGGCGGATGTGGCGCAGCCTGTTGGTGTCGTAAAGCGGGATGAACATGCCCCAGGCCCTCTTCCGCTTTCGACAATCAGCGGTTCTTGCCGGGAACCCATAGCACGTCGGCGTTTCCGTTGTCATTGACCGCCCGGGCGGCGACAAACAGGAAATCCGAGACGCGGTTGATGTATTTCAGACCGTCGCGGTTGACGTGCTCGTTCGGGTCCTGGGCCAGTGCGACCATCAGCCTTTCGGCTCGCCTTGCCACGGTGCGGGCAAGGTGAAGTGCCGCCGCCGCCGCTGTGCCGCCATTGAGCACGAAGGATTTGAGCGGCTGAAGCTCCTTGTTGAGAAGGTCGATGTCCTTTTCGACCCGGTCGGTCTGCACGGCGACGATGCGAAGCGGCTCATAGCCGAGCGGCTTGCCGTCGTCGGGTACGGCGAGATCGGCGCCGAGATCGAACAGATCGTTCTGGATGCGGGACAGCATGGCGTCGATCGCGGGATGGGCCGCGGCCGTGTGGACCCTGGCGATGCCGATGCAGGCATTGGCCTCGTCGACCGTGCCGTAGGCCTCTACCCGCAGATCGGATTTCAGCCGCCTCTCGCCGGTGCCGAGACCCGTGGTGCCATCATCGCCGGTGCGGGTGTAGATCTTGTTGAGCTTGACCATTTCGCCTCCCCGGCCGCCGGCATCCTCACTTGCGGGTGAAATACACCGCCAGCAGGATCAGCACCAGCGCCACGGCCTGCAGCATGACTCGTGCCTGCATCAGCTTGTTCGAGGTGACGCCGGAGCCGCCGCGCATCATGTTGATGAGGCCGCGAACAAGCACGACCGCAACGGCGACCATGACCAGAATGGCGAGAATGTTGAAGACGGTTGCCATTGCTTCGTTCCAGTTGTTTGGCGTTCAGGCGCGTTTGGCCATCAGGCGGTAAAGCATCGATGCCGGCAGGATGCGTCTGAGCACCGCACCGATCCTGGCGGGCACTGTTACCACATAGTGCGGGCGTGGGCGCCGCGACAGAAGTGCATGGCGCAGCGCCGCATGAACCACTTCCGGCCCTGGCTTCAAGGCCGATTGGCTGCCGCCGGCCCGCAGTCGCTCGAGTTGCGCCGCATAGTCCACGCGGTGCACGGAATTCTCGTGGTCGATGTTGCTGAGAAACCAAATGAGGCCATTGCTGGCGATCTTCGACTTCACCGGCCCCGGCTCGATCAGCGAAACGTGGACGCCGCTGCCCGCCAGTTCCTGGCGCTGGCAGAGCATCAAGGCCTCCAGTGCGTGCTTCGACGCAGAATAGGCGCCGCGAAAGCGCACCGGCACGAGGCCAAGGATCGAGGAGCAGTGGACGATGCGGCCGTGACCCTGGCGGCGCATCACCGGCACCAGCCGGCGGGTCAAATCATGCCAGCCGAAGAAATTCGCCTCGAACTGCTGCTTGAGCGCGGCAACGGGCAGATCCTCGACGGCGCCCGGCTGCGCATACGCGCCGTTGTTGAACAGGGCGTCGAGCCGGCCGCCGGTGCGGTCGAGCACCGCCGTCACCAGCGCGGCGATGGAGTCCGGCTCGCAATAATCGAGATAGAAGGCCTCGATGCCATCGGCTTCGAGCGCGGCGAGGTCCTGTGGCTTGCGCGCCGTTGCGAACACCCGCCAGCCCTCCGCCTTCAACGCGCGGGCGCAGTACGCGCCTATTCCCGAAGACGCACCGGTGATGATAATCGAGCGCAACTTCTGCGCCGGACTGTTCGTGGTTTCGCCAAGGGTTGCCATTTGCCGCAATCCCTTCCCATATTCCCGGCGTGGAGACAATTGGAGGGCGCGGTTCTTGTTGCGGAAGATCGTAGCCCTCAAGCGGGTCCTCTACGACGCACTTGGCCATTTCAACACCGATGACGGCTGGGCGATGGCCAGCCATCTGGCGATCACCTCGCTGATGGCGCTGTTCCCGTTCCTGATCTTCGCGACGACGCTGGCGAGCTTCCTCGGCGCGCAGGCGTTCTCCGACACGGCCGTGCATCTGGTCTTCGACACCTGGCCCGAACAGATCGCCAAGCCGATCGCGCGCGAAGTGCTCAATGTGCTGACCGTCAGGCGCACCGACCTTTTGACCTATGGTGTGGTGCTTGCGGCCTATTTTGCCTCGAACGGCATCGAGGCGCTGCGCACGTCGCTCAACCGCGCCTACCGCGTCTCGGAAACGCGCGGCATCATCTACCGCCGGGTGCAGAGCATCGTCTTCGTTCTCATCGCCACGGCCGGTTTCCTGGCGATCAGCGTGCTCCTGGTGTTCGCGCCGCTGCTGGCGCGGCTCGCGGAAGCCCATATCGACTGGATCAAGCCCTATATGGGCACCATTACGCTATGGCGTTACGTCATCGCTTCGGCGGTCATTGTCGGCGGATTGTTTGCCGTCCATTTCTGGCTGCCGGCGGGCAAGCGCCGCTTCGTCTCGCTGGTGCCGGGCATCGTCTTCACGCTGGCGGCATGGCTTATCGGTTCGACCATCTTCGCCACCTATCTCGACCACTTCTCGTCCTATGTGACGACCTATGCCGGCCTGGCCTCGATCATGATCGCCGTGGTCTTCCTCTACATGGTCTCGGCGATCTTCATCCTCGGCGGCGAGCTCAATGCCGCGATCAGCCGCTACCTGGAGGCGCGCGCGCGGGTCGGATGACAGGTCGAATTGAGGAATTGAAGAACTGAAGAATTGGAGAAAAAGCGGGCCATATCCGGCGCTGTCTGTGCTTCTTCCTCAATTCCTCAATTCCTCAATTCCTCAATTCCACAGTTCTTCCCTTGGCCTGCCGCGCCGTTGCCAGGCCAACGCCGAATGTCGTGATCGCCATGCCGGAAATCTGAAGTGCGTTGAGTTGCTCGTCGAACAGGGCCCAGGCGATGATCGCCGTCACCGCCGGCACCAGGTAGAACAGCGAGGCCACCTTCGACATCTCGCCGTCGCGGATCATCACCATCAGGAGGAAGATGGCGCCGAGCGACAGCACCAGCACCAGCCAGGCCATGGCGAAGATCAGTTCGCCATTGATGACGACGGTGTGGGTTTCGAAGGCGAGGGAGGCGACGAGCATCAGCGAGCCACCGCCGACATATTGCCACATGGTCGCCGCGACGAGGTCGCCGCCGGAGGCAAAGCGCTTCTGCCAGATGGTGCCGGCGCTCATGCCGAGCACCGAAACCAGCGAGGCTGTCAATGTCGCCGCGGTCACGCCGCCGCCGAGCGCGCCGAGCTTCGGCCACAGCACGATGACGATGCCGATAAGGCCGATGCCAAGGCCAAGCCAATGGCGCGGCAGGATCGCCTCGCCGAGGAATTTGCCGGCCAGCACCGCCGTGATCAGCGGCTGCAGGCCGACGATGAGGGCCGAAAAGCCGGCCGGCATGCCCCTGTGGATGGCCCAGAACACAGCGCCGAGATAGACGCCATGCATCAGGATGCCCGCGCCGGTGGCATGCAGCGCCTCCTCGCGGGTGGCTTTTTTCGAACCCAATACAAGCATCAGGACGGCCAGCAGGATGGCGGCGATGACGAACCGCGCGGCGAGGAAGGTGAACGGCTCCGCCCATGGCATGGCGTAGCGTGCGCCAATGAAGCCGGTCGCCCACAGAACGACGAAGGTGGCGGGAATGAACCGCTTGATGCTGTGCATGTTCCGGGGTCCGCCGCACTGGAGAGAATTGCCGTGGCGATGCTCTAATCCCGTTCACCCTGGCGCGCAAAGCGAAACGGTTGATCCATAGATCACCGGAATTCAACGCCGGCCCATCTGGGGGAGTGGCTCCCTGGTCTCACCGGGCTCAAAGCCCGACCATTCGCCTGATGTCGTCAGGCGATGCGCCGGCATGGCGCAAGGCGGCAAGGCCGGTATCGCCCAGGCTCTTGGACAGTTTTCGCCCGTCGGGCCCGAGGATGAGGCGATGATGGAAATAGGCCGGTTGCGGCAGTCCCAGGAGTTGCTGCAGCAGGCGCTGCACGCCGGTGGCGGAAAACAGATCTTGTCCGCGCACGACGTGGCTGACACCTTGCAGGGCATCGTCCATGACGACGGCGAGGTGGTAGCTGGTCGGGATATCGCGGCGCGCCACGATCACGTCGCCCCAGTCCTGCGGACGGGCTTCGATCGAGCGTGTCGCGGAAAGCGTCTCGTCGGCGAATTCGGTCCAAGACAGGTCCTTGCCGACACGCGCCAAGGCGGCATCGACATCCAGCCGCCAGGCGAAGGGTGCATTCCCGGCGATCCGCCGCTGGCGTTCCTTGACTGGCAGCGCCTTGTCCGCGGCGGGGTAGAGCGGCACGCCATCAGGATCGCGCGGCCAGTCGCGCCCACGCTTTTCACTGTCGGTGATGAAGGCGCGGATCTCGCCACGGCTCATGAAGGCGGGATAGACGAGTTCCTCCCGGACCAGCCGCTCGAGCACCGCCTGGTATTCGGCGAAATGCTCGGATTGGCGGCGCACCGGCTCTTCCCAGCCAAGCCCCAGCCATTCCAGGTCGGCAAGCACGCCGGCCTCGAATTGCGGCGTGCAGCGCGTCGTGTCGATATCCTCGATGCGCAGCAGCAGGCGGCCGTCCGCCCGTGCCGCCAGCTTCCGGTTGAGCAGCGCCGAATAGGCGTGGCCGAGATGCAGGTCGCCATTGGGGCTGGGCGCGAAGCGGAATGTCAGGAGTGTCATCTCTGCGGCGGCAATCGGGTTGTGCGGCGGTTTTGCCAATTGCTACCGTGCTGCCGGTTCAGGAACAAGAAAGCATGCAGCGTATCGCGACATCGGACGACATTGCCCGGGGGCTCGATGCGCTTTGCGTGATCGACCCGCGCCTGGAAAAGGTGCGCGGCATGGCCGGCGAGGTGCCGCTGCGGCTGTCCGAACCGGGGTTTCGAAGCCTGGCGTCGATCGTCGTCTCGCAGCAAGTGTCCCGCGCCAGCGCCGATGCGATCTTCGGCCGGCTGACCAAGCTCGTCGATCCGCTGACGCCGCAGGCCATCCTGGCCGCCGGCGAGGACATGTTTCGCGAGGCCGGCCTGTCGCGGCCGAAGCAGCGTGGCCTGATCGCAATTGCCCAGGCCGTGGTCGACGGCCTCGACCTGCATCACCTCTGTTCGCTCGATGCCGAGGAGGCGATCACGACGATGACGGCGGTGTCCGGCATCGGCCCGTGGACGGCGGAAGTGTACCTTTTATTCGCCGCCGGGCACCCCGACATTTTCCCCGCGCGTGATGTCGCGCTGCAGAGCGCGGTCGGCCACGCGCTCGGCATCGAGCCGCGTCCGCCGGAGAAAACGCTGATCGCATTGGCCGAATCATGGAGCCCGTGGCGAGGTGTCGCATCGCGGCTTTTCTGGTCCTATTATCGTGAAACCAGAGGGCGGGACGCCGCGCCGCCGGCCTGAATCCGCGAAAAATCATAAAAATCATGCATTTTTGGCGCTTCAGCGACGCGACAATCCGCTTCACATCCCTGTCATGTCGGGCTTACAGTATCCGTGCCGTTCGGGTCTAGAACCAAGGAGGTGAACACGTGACGGTTGCCGTATCTCCGGATGGGCTTCCAGCACTGGTGCTGAATGCGGATTACCGTCCGCTCAGCTATTACCCCTTGTCGCTCTGGTCGTGGCAGGACGCTATCAAGGCGGTGTTCCTCGACCGGGTGAACATCGTCGCCGAATACGAGCACGCCGTCTCCTCGCCGACCTTCTCGATGAAGCTGCCGAGCGTTGTCAGTCTTAAGGCCTATGTGAAGCCCTCCAGGCACCCGGCCTTCACCCGCTTCAACGTCTTCCTGCGCGATCGCTTCCAGTGCCAGTATTGCGGCACGCCGGAGGACCTGACCTTCGATCACGTCATCCCCCGCCATCGCGGCGGCGCGACGACGTGGGAGAATGTCGTTGCCGCCTGTTCGCCGTGCAATTTGAGGAAGGGCGGCATGATGCCGGCGCATGCCAAGATGTGGCCGTTGCAGAAGCCTTTCCAGCCGACGGTGCACGATCTGCACAACAATGGCCGCCTGTTCCCGCCCAACCATCTGCATGAAAGCTGGATGGATTATCTCTACTGGGATGTCGAACTCGAACCATAGAGTTCGGCACAAATCCGCCATGCTGGCCGCCTGACGCAGCTTTCTGCGCTTCCGGTGCTCACGTACTTCAGTACGCTCCGCTCCGGTTCTCGAAAGCCGCGCCATCCGACTCAGCCTGGCGAATTTTTGCTCGAACTCTGCGTCGCGCCGTTCAATCGAATTGGTTTAGTCGCGGGCGAAAGCGGCTCGGAAGGCGACGGCGGCGAGGATCAGGCTGGCGATGGCGTTCCAGCCGGCCAGCGACAGGCCAAGGATGCGCAAGGCGGCCTTGTCGCAGGATGGCGGCACGAATTTGTCGAGCGCGTCGAGCACGCCCTTGCCGCCGGTGTCGACCGGCCCGGCGCCCGCCGTGCAATCGGTCGGGCCGGCCCACCACTGCCATTCGACGCCGGAGTGGTAGACGCCGAGATAGAGGCCGTAGAGCATCAGGATGCCGCCGACGGCCAGCAGGCCGCGTGTCAGCCATGCCGGTGCGTGCAGCATCGACGCAATCACCGCCAGCACCATCAGCGGCACGCCGATATAGTAGGGTGTGCGCTGTTCGAGGCAGAGGTGGCAGGGGATGTAGCCGCCGAGATACTGGAAGCCGAGCGCCGAGCCGACAGTGGCGGCCATGGCGACGGCGAGGAACAAGGCGGTCAGCGTGCGCTGGCGTCCGGTGTCGGCATTCATGGTCGCTGTCATTTCAATCGGTCCGTCCGGCTCGCAATGGTAATGTTCAGAACGCGTATTTGACCAGGATATAGAGCAAAATCAGGGCAACCGCGCCGGCGCCGGCGATCAGACCGAGGCGCTTTTCGATGAATTCGCGGATCGGTTCGCCATAGCGGCGCAGCAGCCAGGCGAGCAGCAGGAAGCGGGCGCCGCGGGCCACGATCGCCAGCACGATGAACAGCAGCAAATTGACGCCGATGACACCGGACAGGATCGTCACCACCTTGATCGGCGGCAGGTGGGCGGCACCCGACGTGATCAGCATCAGGACGATGAAGCCGACGCCGGCGCCCGCGCGCAGTTGCTCGAACTCGTCGTACTTGCCGTAGAATTCGAGGATCGGCCTGGCGACCGCGTCATAGGCATAGTGGCCGATGAACCAGCCGGCGATGCCGCCCAGCACCGAGGCGACGGTGGCGATCAGCGCATAGCGGTAGGCGCGGTCCGGCCGCGACAGCGCCATCGGCAGATAGAGCACGTCGGCCGGCACCAGGAACACCGAGCTTTCGACGAAGGCGATGAAGGCCAGCCACCATTCGGCGGATTTGCGGGCCGCCAGCGACAGGGTCCAGTCGTAAAGTCCGCGAAGCATCGGCACTCCTAATGCGTGTCGTTCAATTGCGCAGGCAGGTTGGGGTGTAACGGCATGCACAGAACAAAGACCCAGCGCACGCCATCCGTCCCCGCAGACGTGCCGCGCTTTGATGCGCCGCCTGTCTAGAAAGATTTTCCGCGCTGCACAATGGCAGCCCCGTCACGAAATCGAAAGGCGCAGTTTGGTCGCATCCGGGGCGACGAGGAATTGGCCAGTTGACGAACAGGCCTCCAACCGTATAGTCCCGCGCCATCCAGGCCGCCCGGCCTGAGCCCCTATGGCGGAATTGGTAGACGCGCTCGACTCAAAATCGAGTTCCGCAAGGAGTGCTGGTTCGATCCCGGCTAGGGGCACCACCCTTCGCTCTCCGAGCTTCGGGTGGCGGGTCACTCGAAGTTCAATAGACGAAGGGCGTCACGGTCGCTTTGGCTCCCGATATGTCTCAGCAGGCGATCAACACGCTTTGCGCGCCACGCTGGGGTCGCCGTCATTGGCCGGGCCGATCTCGCCAGCTGCCAGCAATTCGTCGAATGTCCGTTCTAGGTCGGCGCTGTCATCGGCTGCCGGTCCGCTGGGCGGATCCTGGCGTGTCAGCGTTTCCAGCCTTTGGTGAAGCTGGCGGTTCTCGTTGCGGCAACGGGCATGCGCGAGTTCGTCGGTCATGCCGCGCAAGCGGAGATCGGCGAGTTGAACCTTCACCGCGCCACAGTCCCGGCGCGCCGCGTCGCGCTCCTGGCGTAATTTCGCAATCTCGGTTTCCGAGGTTTGGCGCCGATGCTCGGCCACGTCCTCGGCGCGCTGCCCGGCGCTCGGCGTTGCGCGGACCACGCTTTGATCGGGGGCGCTGCGCTGGAGCGAGCGCAACCTCTTTTCAAGTTCCACGGCCCGTTCCTGCGCGGCGGCGGCGCAATCGCCGAGAACGCCGCGCTGATGCTCGACCGTGGACAGCCGCGCCTGCAGGTCCTGCTGTACAAGCATCTGCGCAGATAGTTTGCCGGTCAGTCGTTCGTTGTGGAGCTGGTAGTCCGCGACCTTGGAACGAAGCAGCATGGCGGCCTGTTGCAAGCTGGCGAGCCGCGATGCAACGTCCTCACGCGCCTGCTCGGCGGCTTGCCTGGTCATGGTCTCGTCGCGGAGTTGCCCCGACACGCGCGCCAGGTTCCGTCCCAGGCGCTCGACCTCGACATTCGCTTCGAGGAACCGTGTTGCGCGCTGGCCGGCATGCCTATCCGCCTGCGCAATGGTCTGCCGTGCCCTGTTGAGTTGGACCTCCAGGTCGGCGATGGTCTTGCTTGCGATCGATAGCTCGCGCGATTTTCGCCCAAGCTCTTTCGAGGTGCGATCCTGCAAGCGTTGCAGCTTCGCCACCTCTTCCTGCAAGTCCCATTTGTCCGTCTCGGGAGCGTCGGCATCGTGCGTTTGCGCATCGAGCCTGGCCACATAGTCCTCAACCAGCGACCACGCCAAGTCGTCATCGTTGGACAAGAGCGAGGAGCCGCGCATGGCGTGGGCCTGGCTCGAGCCCGTCCGGGCCGAAGTCGAGCCGAGGGAGGCGGCCAGCGTGTCTGACTGGGCCAATCCGGTCACGGGCTCCTCTTCGAAGAGAGGCAAAGCTTGATGCGTGGCGGCTCGGATGCTTCGAATCAGTTCTTCGAAGTCTTCGTCGGCCCTTCGGACAACGGCGCTGTCGTTCGCACTGATGTGCCGGGCGCCGTTGGCCTCATGATTCAGCGACATTTTTCTCTCATCGCGGACCGAATCACTAGACTATCGTGCATCAAGGACAAGAATGCGAGTAGATCTTGCCGGGTTTCACCGGAAAATTGCTGCAAAAAATCTCGTTTTTTTGAAGCGGAAGTCGATCTTAGCGCTTGCCTCTTGGGCAATCGAAGTAAAGTCCCGGCCACCTCTGTGTCAAATATTGCAGCGAAAATGTGCCATCCTTCCAGAACCGCACCCTTGCCTTTTCTCAGCGCCGCCCCAACAAGCTCTTCATGCGGTTGCGCAGCAGGCGGGCCATGTTGCGGGTTTCGCGGTAGAGGTGCAGTTGCGAGGCGGCCTGGCGGGTGAGGCGGTCGGCGTCCGGCGTCAGGCCGATCACCAGCGTGCCCATCGGCTTGCGCTCGGCCCATAGCCGGCTCATCACCGGATGGTCGGGCACGGCGCAGGAATCGGTCATCATGATGTTGGGATCGTCGAGATGCTGCCTGGTCACCTCGATCATCAGCAAGGTGCCCGGCGAATAGCTGGCCAGCGTCTCGTCATAGGCGGTCTTCCAGGTGTAGGCGATGCCGGCTTCGACGAAGACGATCAGGCAGGCAATGGTGCGGCCGTCGAGCGTCAGCGAATGGATGCGGCACATGTCCTGCTCGGCCAGCCGGTGCACGGCTTCGCGGGCGAAGGCGGCGCGGAAACGGTCGATCGCCATGGCGGTGCGTTCGCGGCCCTTCCAGCCGGCCGCCTCCAGCGTCAGGAAGTTCTCGATGGCGTGGCGGATGTCTTCGGGGCCGCGCGCCACAACATGCTCCAGCCTGCCGAGGTCGCCAAGGCGCCGCTTCAGCCGCCGGAACTCGCGATAATGGTGCGAACGCAGCGAGGCCTTCAGATAGTCATCGCCGTCGCGCTCGCTCTCCAGCGCCGGACGCAGGGTCTGGCCGGTGGTGACCAGCATCAGGCCGCGCGTCTCGGCCACGGTGGCAAACAGGCTCGCCACCGGGCCATCGAGGCGGACATCGGGCAGGACGAACACTTTCGGCAGCTTGAGATGCGGGCGCGACAGCATCGAGAAGAAATCCTCGACGACGCCCACCGGGTCGTCGCGGTCGACCAGCGGCGTGCCGAGCGGACCGAACGGGCTCGACCATGTGCGCATCACCGGCACGCCGAGCGGCACCACCGGCCGTTCCACCGAGAACGGCACCAGAAGGCGCAGCCGGTTGCGGTATTCGTCGCCGTCGCGGATGACCGCCAGCCGCACCTCGCGATCCTCCAGCCGCGGCATGGCGGGCGCAAGGAAACGCGGGTTGAAGAACACGTTGGGCTCGACCGTGCGGGCGCAGAGATAATCCAGCTCCTCGACCAGGTCGAAGCCGGCGGATGCCGGGTAGATGGCGAGCTTGCGCTCGGGCCGGTTGTTGGCGAGAATCTCGATATGGGCGGGGTCGGCGTCACGGGTCAGCCCGGCAAGGCCCGACACCATGGCGCCGGCGGTGCCGCCGCTGGTTTCCTCAAGCAACGGGATGGCAGCCATCACGCGGCTCCTTTCGCAGGCACGAAGATAAGCATGACGATGCCGAGCTTGCGCCACACCGTGAAGGACAGCGCGCCGGCTTCGAAGATCATGGCAAAGGCGGTGGCCATGGCCGCGCCCCACAGGCCGAACATCGGGATCAGCACCACGTTGAGGGCGATGTTGAAGGCCAGCGTCATGGCATAGACGGCGGCGCAGATGTTCTGGTTGCCGCTCATCGTCAGCAGGCTTTCGCAGGGGCCGACGGCGGCGCGCGCCGCGACGCCGAAGACGAGCAGGAACAGCAAGGGATAGCCGCTGCTGAATTCCGGGCCGAACAGCACCAGCATCGGCTCGCCGAGCGCCAGCACCAGCAGCGCCATCAACAGCGAAGGCCAGAACGTCCACGACACCGTCTCGCGGGCAAAGGCGGCGAGCCTTTGCGGGTCGCCATGGGTGAACTGGGCGTAGCGCTGGGCAACGCCGGCCTTGACGGCGAAGTAGACGAAATGCACCAGCGCCAGGGTCTTCACCGTGGCGAAATAGACGGCGACGTCATTGGGGTCCATATAGGCGCCGACCATCAGCACGTCGGCATTGGTGAGCAGGAAGAAGAAGCTCTCGACCAGGAAGATCGGCAGCGAGACGATGAACCATTGCGCGAAATGGACCTTCATCGGCCCGGCCGGAATCTGCCGTTCCATGCGCTGGGTGACACCGATAAGCTGGCCGAGCGTTGTGGCGTAGGTGGCGGCGATCGAAGCAAAGATTGCGGTCCTGGCATCGGGTGCGTAGCCCGCAAACAGCATCAGCGCCATGAACAGCAGGATCAGCACCGGCCGCACCAGATAGGTCGGCGACAGGGCAAACAGCGCCCAGCTGTTGGCGCGTGCCAGGCCCGACAGAAGGTCGGACATGGCGATCATCGGCAGGCAGATGACGCCGAGGATGAACGGGATCACATAGTAGCTTTCGATCCAGGGTGCCGCCAGCCAGACGCCGAGCGCGCCGAGCCCGGCAATCAGCGTCGAGGCGATCAGCACGAACAGGCGGCTGGCCAGCACGATGCCGCGCAGCTCATCCATCAAGCCGCGCTCGCGGTATTCGGGAATGTAGCGGATGACCGAGGTGTGGAAGCCCAGGCAGGCGAGATTGCCGACGATGACCATCGTCACCCAGACGAGGACGAAGATGCCATATTCGAACGAGCCCATCCAGCGTGCCATCAGCACCTGGCTGACGAAGGCGATGACGGCGCTGACGATGCGGACCGAGAAGGCGATGACCGACATGCGGCTCGCCTCGCCGCGCTCGTCGGCGGTGAACAGCACGGCATCGATGCGGCCAAGCAACGGCTCCATGCGCAGCGCCCAACGCTGCGGCAAGAACCGCCCGGCAGTCGTGGCCGCGGAAAAGCGCACCCCGATTTCTCTCCGTTTTCCGCTTCTTTTCAGGCGTTGGTGTAGCGGAGACACATTAAGAAACGGTTGGGTGAGAAGTTCCTTCGCCCCGTCCTATACGGGGGAGAACGTGCCGGCAGGCGGGTGAGGGGCGGCGCAGGCGTTTGAGGTTGCGCCGCTGTCTCATCATCGCCGAGGCGCGGAGCACGGAGACGTTGCCGATCAGGATAGCACCCGGCTTTATCGCAAGATCGTGCCTCAGATGGTGCCTTGGCTGCCAGAGGAAGAGGCCGCGCAGCTGAAGTTCGAGTTCGAGGCGGCTTAGTCGGCGGGACAGCGCCCCCCTCTGGCCTGCCGGCCATCTCCCCCTCAGGTGGGGAGATTGGCTAATCGCGAAAATCCGAGCCGCCCCTCATCTGCCTGCCGGCACCTTCTCCCTGTGAACGGGGGGAAGGAATAGCGCTGCGCTCTTTACGCGAACGCCCCATGGCAGTGCTTGTATTTCTTCCCCGAGCCGCAGGGGCAGGCTTCGTTGCGGCCGACTTTGCCCCAGGTGGCCTGGTTGTTGGGGTCGCGGTCTTCGGGGGCGACGATTGCGGTCGTCTCCGGGCGGACCAGGAGGGCGGTTTCGCCGCCTTCGAAGTCGTTCTCGCCGGTTGTGCCGTCGATATGGGTGCCGAACATGTCGGGGGCTTCCGGAGGCGGGGCTTCGGCGGCCTGACGGACCAGTTCGACGCGCATCAGCTGCGCGGTGACGGCCTGGCGCAGATTGCCAAGCATGGCCTGGAAGAGTTCGAACGCCTCGCCCTTGTACTCCTGCAGCGGATCGCGCTGGGCGTAGCCGCGGAAGCCGACGACCGAACGCAGATGGTCGAGATTGACGATGTGCTCGCGCCACAGATGGTCGAGCGTCTGCAGCACCACCGAGCGCTCGACGTAATTCATCACCTCGGGGCCAAAACGCTCGGCGCGCTCCTTGGCGGCGGCTTCGGCGGCCTGCGCGATGCGCTCGCGGATGTCGTCCTCGGCGATGCCCTCTTCCTTGGCCCAGTCCTCGACCGGCAGGTCGAGGTTCAGGAACTCGGCGATCTCGGCCTTTAGCCCGGCAACGTTCCACTGCTCGGCATAGGCATTTTCGGGAATGGCCTTGGCGACGATCTCGTCGATGACGCCTTCGCGCATCTCGGCGATCGTTTCGGAGAGGCCTTCGCCGTCCATCAGTTCGATGCGCTGCTCGAACACCACCTTGCGCTGGTCGTTGGAGACGTCGTCATATTTCAACAGGTTCTTGCGGATGTCGAAGTTGCGCGCCTCGACCTTCTTCTGCGCCTTTTCCAGCGCCTTGTTGATCCATGGATGGATGATCGCCTCGTCTTCCTTGAGGCCGAGCTTCTGCAGCATGCCGTCCATGCGCTCGGAGCCGAAGATGCGCATCAGATCGTCCTGCAGGGACAGGAAGAATTTCGAGCGGCCGGGGTCGCCCTGGCGACCGGAGCGGCCACGCAGCTGGTTGTCGATGCGGCGCGATTCGTGGCGTTCGGTGGCCAGCACATAGAGGCCGCCGGCGGCCAATGCCTTTTCCTTCAGCCGCTCAATGTCGGCAATGATTTCCTTTTCCCGCGCCTCGCGTTCGGGGCCGGCCGGCATGTCGCCCAGCTCTTCCTCGATCCGCATCTCGGCATTGCCGCCGAGCTTGATGTCGGTGCCGCGGCCGGCCATGTTGGTGGCGATGGTGATGGCGCCGGGCTTGCCGGCCTGGGCGACGATCGCCGCCTCGCGCTCGTGATGGCGGGCGTTCAGCACTTCGAAATCGGTAAAACCTTCCTTGCGCAGGCGCTCGGCCAGCTGCTCGGACTTTTCGATGGAGGTGGTGCCGACCAGCGTCGGCTGGCCCTTGGCGCTGGCTTCGCGGATCTCCCTGACGATCGCCTTGTATTTCTCCTCGACCGTCCGATAGACCTCGTCGTCCTCGTCGATGCGGATCACCGGCAAATTGGTCGGGATCTCGGTGACTTCGAGGCCGTAGATGTTGCCGAATTCCTCTGCCTCGGTCAGCGCCGTGCCGGTCATGCCGGACAGCTTCTTGTAGAGGCGGAAATAGTTCTGGAAGGTGACGGAGGCGAGCGTCTGGTTCTCCGGCTGGATCGCCACATGCTCCTTGGCTTCGAGCGCCTGGTGCAGGCCTTCCGAATAGCGGCGGCCCGGCATCATGCGGCCGGTGAACTCGTCGATGATGACGATCTCGCCGTTGCGGACGATATAGTCCTTGTCCTTCTGGAACAGCCGGTGCGCCTTCAGCGCGTTGTTGACGTGGTGGACGATGGCGACGTTCTCGACGTCGTAGAGCGACTCGCCCTTGAGCAGGCCGGCGTCGCGCAAAAGGTTCTCGAGCTTCTCGGTGCCTTCCTCGGTGAAGATCGAGGTCTTCTGCTTCTCGTCGATCTCATAATCCTGCGGCTGCAGCTGGATGATGAAGGTGTCGATGGTGTTGTACATTTCCGAACGGTCCTCGAGTGGACCGGAAATGATCAACGGCGTGCGTGCCTCGTCGACCAGGATGGAATCGACTTCGTCGACGATCGCGTAATTGTGACCGCGCTGCACCATCTGGGCGCGCTCGTATTTCATGTTGTCGCGCAGATAGTCGAAGCCGAGCTCGTTGTTGGTGGCGTAGGTGACATCGGCGGCGTAGGCGGCGCTGCGCTCCTCGTCGGACAGGCCGTGGACGATGACGCCGACCGAGAGGCCGAGGAATTTGTAGACGCGGCCCATCCATTCGGAGTCGCGGGTGGCCAGATAGTCGTTGACGGTGACGACGTGGACGCCCTTGCCGGCAAGCGCGTTGAGGTAGACCGGCAGCGTCGCGACCAGGGTCTTGCCCTCGCCGGTGCGCATCTCGGCAATGCCGCCATTGTGCAGCACCATGCCGCCGATCAGCTGGACATCGAAGGGGCGCATGCCGAGCACGCGGCGCGCGGCCTCGCGGGCGGTGGCGAAGGCCGGCACCAACAGGTCGTCGAGCGTGGCGCCGTTGGCGATGTCCTGGCGGAATTTCGCGGTGCGGCCGACCAATTCCTCATCGGAAAGCGCCCGCATCTCGTTTTCCATGGCGTTGATCGCCTCGACACGGGGCCGGGTCGATTTGACCCGACGGTCGTTGGAGGAACCGAAAACCTTACGGGCGAGACCGCCGAGACTGACCATCCAATGGTCCTTTCGATAGAATTCTCAATCTTGAGATGAGCGCCGGGCGGCCCCATCAATTCCACGTGAACGTGGACAAACACAAAAAGCGCCCGGAAAACGGTTCTGGACGCAAAGTCGTTGGACAGATAAGAGGGGGCTCAACTGATGTCAACGCCGCGCTGGCCCTGCTGGCTGCGCCAAATTCCGCCACAATCTGGCCGATCTGGAAGCACCTCTCTTAACAATCCCCACCGGAGTCCCCCTATGTCCCTGTTGTTTCGCCGTGCGTCGCTCGCCAGCCTTGGCTTGGCCGTCGGCCTGTCGGCCCTTTCGCTCTCGCCTGTGACGGCGCAGCAAACCGCTCCCGCTCCGGCGGATGCAGCAGCGCCAGCCGCGGCACCGGTCGATCCCAATAAGGTTATCGCCACGGTCAACGGTCAGCCCCTGACCGAAGCAGATCTGGTGCTTGCCGAAGGGGAATTGTCGCAGCAGTTCGCACAATTGCCGCCCGAGCAGCGCCGTGCCGCCGCCCTTTCGGCTGCCATCGAGATCCGCGTCATGGCCGCCCAGGCGGTCACCACAGGGCTCGACAAGGATCCCGACTTCCAGCGCCGCATGGCCTTCCTGCAGCAGCGCGCGCTGCATGGCGAGATGGTCGAGAAGGGTGTCGTCGACAAGGTCACCGACGCCGAGGTCCGCGCCCGTTACGACCAGGAAATCGCCAACACGCCGCCCACCAACGAGCTGCATGCCCGTCACATCCTCGTGAAGACGAAGGAAGAGGCCGAGGCGATCATCAAGCAGCTCGACGGCGGCGCCGACTTCCAGAAGCTCGCCAACGAGCACACCAGCGATCCGTCAGGCAAGACCAGCGGCGGCGATCTCGGCTGGTTCGGACCTGGCCAGATGGTGCCGGAGTTCGACAAGGCGGCCTCCGCGCTCGAGGTCGGCAAATACACCGAGCAGCCGGTGCAAACGCAGTTCGGCTGGCATGTCATCAAGCTTGAAGACAAGCGCACCAAGCAGCCGCCGGCCTTCGACGACGTCAAGGACCAAGCCAAGCAGGCCGTCATCCGCGACAAGTATTTCGCGCTGGTCAAGTCGCTGCGCGCCGGCGCCAAGGTCGAGATCCCCGACGCCAACCTGAAGAAGGCGGTCGATACGCTGGAAAGCGCCAAGTAAGTTTCATTCTAACAGACTGCTATCACCGTAGATCCTCGGGCTTGTCCCGAGGATCTACGGCCTTGGGAAGAATAGCTGTCATATTCAAGCACTTATGCTGATGTCGGCAGATCCTCGGGACAAGCCCGAGGATGACGGGAATCCGTGGCGCACCCCCTGAGCACACCGGGAATCCGTGGCGCACCATGATGAGGGCAGCGCCTGAATCCGACAATTGGCTGCTGGCTGCTAAAGCGCGTTGTGAGCTATGCCTCGCATCACGTAGTTGACGGCCTTGCCGATGGTCGCTTCGTCCTCGTCGAGCCGGTTGGTCAGCAGATGTCTCCAGGCGAAGGAGGCGATCAGGTCGGCGACAACAGCTGAATCGATTTCGGCCGGGATTTCGCCCCTTGCCTTGGCGCGTTCGATGATCTGGCCGGTATGGGACCGTCGGCCCAGTGAGTAGTCGGCAAGGGCCGCGGCAGCGGTCGCGTCCGACTGTGCCTCGGCGATCAGCGACCGGAACACGCTTCCCGACGATGTCTCGCGCCAGTGGGCGAACAGGTTTTTCAGGAAGCCGACGAGATCCTCCTCCAGCCGCCCGGTATCGGGAACATCGACGCGCTTCTGGCGCTGGTAGACCTCAAGCAGCAACGCCGCCTTGCTCGGCCACCAGCGATAGATGGTGGGTTTGCCGGCGCGGGCCCGCCGCGCCACCGCCTCGATCGAGAAACCGGCATAACCGGCTTCGACCAGTACGGTCTCGGCGGCTTGGAGAATGGCCTCGGCGCTGTCGGGATTGCGCCGCGCACCGATCGATCTGCGCGCCGGATCGGCGTCCTCGGCCATCTCTGTCGTCCTCGCCAAACACTTCGCCGGCAATATAGGTGACCCGACGCTCAAACGAAACGGCGCGTTTTGAAGCTTCTGGAGGCTGGCAAGGTCGGGGCAGGGGTTGGTCGTTTTTCTGGAATCTTACCGGCGTCTCGGTTGGTGAGCCCCCAAAAGCAAAACCCGCCGGAGGCGGGTCACTGGCGCAAATCAGCACCATGGACGAAAATGTAGCATAGCTGCTCTCACCCTGTCAAGAATAAATTCCTACTAACATGAACGCGGCCGGCGCAAACTGGCTGACACCGCCGGACCGGCCGTCGGACGATGTCTACTGCATGGGCTTGCGACGTCTCGGAGCCCTGCTCCCAGGGGCGAGTTCGAGCTCCCGGACAAGAGCGACGAAAACGCCCTTGCGCCGGCGCGGTCTATCGGGCAAACCGGCCTTCCCTTGCGATTTTCCCGCCCGAGGCCTCCATGTCCACGACGATTTCGCCGCTTGCGCCGAAGAAATACCCGAAAATGCCAGAAATCGAGGGGGTGCGCATCGCCACCGCCGAGGCCGGGATAAAGTACAAGGGCCGCACCGATCTTTTGACCATGGTCTTCGATGAAGGCACTGCGGTCGCCGGCGTGTTCACGAAATCGAAATGCCCCTCGGCGCCGGTGGATTTCTGCCGGCAGAATCTCGGCGCGGGCAAGGCGCGGGTGCTGGTCGTCAATTCGGGCAACGCCAACGCCTTCACCGGCAAGAAGGGCCGCGAGTCGACCGCACTGACCGGCGAGGCGGCGGCGAAGGCGGCCGGCTGCACGGCAGCGGAGGTTTTCATGGCCTCGACCGGCGTCATCGGCGAGCCGCTCGACACCAGCAAATTCAGCCATCTGCTCGCGGGGCTGGTCAGCAACGGCAAGCCCGAGCTGTGGACCGAAGCGGCAAAGGCGATCATGACCACGGATACCTATCCGAAAGTGGCGACCGCGACCGTCAAGCTCGGCGACACCGATGTCACCATCAACGGCATTTCCAAGGGCGCCGGCATGATCGCGCCCGACATGGCGACGATGCTCTCCTTCATCGCCACCGACGCGCCGATCGCCGCCCCTGTCCTGCAGGATCTGTTGTCGCGCGGCACGGCCAAGACTTTCAACGCGGTCACCGTCGACAGCGACACCTCGACCAGCGACACGCTGCTGATCTTCGCCACCGGCAAGGCCGCCAGGCGCGGCGCGCCGGAGATAACCGATCCCAAGGATGCCCGTATCGGCACGTTCCGCCGGGCGCTCGGCAAGGTGCTGAAATCGCTGGCGCTGCAGGTGGTGCGCGACGGCGAAGGCGCCCGCAAGCAGGTCGAAGTCACCGTCACCGGCGCCAAATCGGCGCGCTCGGCCAAGCGCATCGCGCTGTCGATCGCCAATTCGCCGCTGGTCAAAACGGCAGTCGCCGGCGAGGACGCCAATTGGGGACGCGTCGTCATGGCCGTCGGCAAGGCCGGCGAACCCGCCGATCGCGACCGGCTGTCGATCTGGTTCGGCGACAACAGGCTGGCGCATGAAGGCGAGCGCGACCCCGGCTATTCCGAGGCCGCGACGTCGGCCTACATGAAGCGCGACGACATCCGCATCCGCGCCGATATCGGCATCGGCCGCGGCAAGGCGACGGTGTGGACCTGCGACCTCACCAAGGAATATGTCGCCATCAATGGCGATTACCGGAGCTGACGGTTTTGAGCTCCAGGCATCCGGCAAGCATGCTCGCGATCGTGCGCCGTTACGAGGCGGCCGGCTTTCGCGCCTGGCCGGCGGCCGCCGTCCACTATGACGGCACCTGGGTGGTGCGGCTGACCGCCGGCCATCCGGCCAAGCGGCTGAACTCGGTCAATCCGCTCGATCCCGGCGACATCCAGCACATTGCCGACCGTATCGGCCGGGCCAGCCGCCGTTTCGATGCCTATGGCAGGCCGCTGACATTCCGCATGTCGCCGTTGTCGGGTCCCGATCTTGCCAGTCATCTCGACCGTGAGGGATGGAGCCGGTTCGACGAGTCGCTGGTCATGCGGCTGCCGCTGGCCGATGCGCAACTCGACGCTGCCATGGACCAGATCCCGCTCAAAGACATCAGCCGCTTCATCGGCGCGTCGCTCAAGGTCAGCGGTTCGGATGTTTCGCTGCGCCCCGGCCTGTCGGAGATCATCGGCGCCATCCAGCCCGAAGCCGGGCTGTTCGCGCTCGAAGATGGGTCAGAAGCGCTGGCGACGCTGATCTGCGTGCATGACGGCGATCTCGCCGGCCTGTTCGAAGTCGCCACCGACAAGTCGGCACGCAACAGGGGCCACGGCCGCAACCTGATCCTGTCGGCACTGAAATGGGCACGGCTGCGGGGCGCACGGGAAGCCTGGCTGCAGGTCGAGGCCAACAATGTGCCGGCACTGGCGCTCTACCATTCGCTCGGCTTCGAGGAAGTCTATCGCTACCACTACCGGCGGCCGCCGGGTCATGAATGATGTCGTGATTGCCGGCAAGCGCCTGCTGCTGGTCGCCGCCTGCGCGCTGGTCGATGCCGACGGCCGGGTGCTTCTGGCGCGGCGGCCTCAGGGCAAGCAACTTGCCGGGCTGTGGGAATTTCCCGGCGGCAAGGTCGAGCCGGGCGAGACGCCCGAACAATGCATCATTCGCGAACTGCATGAGGAAATCGGCATCGAAACCGACATCCCGTGCCTGGCGCCGCTCATTTTCGCCAGCCATTCCTACGACGATTTCCACCTGCTGATGCCGCTGTTCATCTGCCGCCGCTTTCGCGGTATCGCGCAGCCCAGGGAAGGGCAGGCGCTGAAATGGGTAAGGCCGAAGCAGATGCGCGAGTATCCGATGCCGCCGGCCGATGAGCCGCTGATCCCGTTCCTCATCGATCTTCTCTGAGGCTCCCGTCCGGCCGGTTCCTGGCCGAGGCGTTGTATCAGCCAGCATTAATGGAAGATTTATCTCGTCGTGAAAAATTGAAGCATGGCCGTTCGCGGCCGAGCCGTCGATTGCCGGGGAGCGATAGCATGAGCCTAGACAGGGATTGGGACTCGATCCGGCCCGAGCGGGGGTTTCGCGCCGCCGATGCGGGCATGGGCATATTGCGCATAACGCTTCTGTTCGGTTCGGCCGCGGTGGCGCTGGCGCTGATCGCAACCCCTTTCCTCGACAGCCAGACACGCTCGCTGTCGGCCCGTGACGGTTTCGGCGGGCTCGACATGGCGGCCACAGGCTCGATCGGCCATCGCGAAACCTACACGCTGCGCCGCAGCGTGCTGCAGCCGCAGCCGAGCTCGGTCTGCATCATCAGGTCCAATGGCCGGAGCAGCGGCGACTGCTGACATGGTTAAGAAATTTCGCAAAGGCGGCGGTTTCACCGCCTGTTAAGCCTTTGCCGTTAACCTTTCTTAACAGGTCGGCTGTAAGGTCCCGGACAGAGGGGTTGAGGCCATGAAAGCAGTGCTGCTGGGTTTTCTGAACGACGAGACCGGCGCCACGGCCGTCGAATATGGCGTGATCATCGCCGTGCTGTCGCTTGCCATCGTCGGCGGCATCGGTGAGGTCCGCGACGGGATCATCTGGCTGTTCAGCGACAACAACAGCAAGCTTGCGAACGCTTTCGCACCCACTCCCTGATCCGGCTTTTCCGCGCCTGGGGCAGGATCATTGCCCGTCGGGCGCCTCCAGGATTGTTTTCAGCGAGACCTTGGCCGACCCTGGCTTCAGCGGCTTTTGCTGTGAAGCGTCGGGCGCCCAGCCGGACATCCAGACAATCGAGAAACTTGCCCTGACGCGGCCGTCGGGGTCGGAAAACCGCTCGGCGTAGATTTCCGCCGCACGGGCAAACAGCTTGCGCGAGCCCGGCCGCCGGCTGCGATCGGTGAGCGCATTGGTCTCGCCCATGGCCCGCAGATCCGCGATCAGGTTGAACAGGCTGGCATAGCGCACCGTCACCGTCTCGACGTCGGCGACCGGCAGAGCGAGACCGGCGCGCTGCAGCAGCGCACCGGCATCGCGCACGTCGGTGAACGGGGCGACACGCGGGCTGGCGCCGCCGTAAAGCTCGGTCTCGGCCGCAAGCAGGCTTTCGCGCAACTCGAAAAGCGTACCGGCGCCGGCAAAGGCGCCGAGGAAAAGCCCATCCGGCCGCAACGCACGGCGGATCTGGATCAGCATGCCTGGGATGTCGTTCATGGCCTGCAGCGACAAGAGCGACACCGCCAGATCGAGGCTTTCCGGCTCGAACGGCACGGTTTCAAGCGGTGCGATCAGGCCGGCATCGCCACCGCTCAGGAAAGCCGTATCCGTCTCGACGCGGACAATGTCGGCGACCTTGCCGCTTTCAGCGAGCGTTTCGGCCGCCGCCGGCGTCTGGCAAAACAGCACGGCCGCCTTGCCGAACCGGCGCTCGACGGCGCCCAGCCGGTCGGCAAGGTCCTCGGCCGTGCGACGCATGAGGAAGTCCGCGCCGTCGACCGGACGGGCAAGCGCGCGCCGCTTGTGCGTCAGCCACAGAGAGGTATCCATTATTGGCTGCAACGGGCAGATCCTTTGTTTGTCCACGCTCCGAGATCGTTGATATAGTGGCGCGCAGGAGCAACCACGTGGCCGATCCGATGCCCAAGATCAAGTCCATCGGGATCACGAACCTGGCCCGGTCGGTTGTCGGCTGGCCGGCGCGGATGCTGTTTCCGCCGGTCTGCGCCGGTTGCCGCCGGCATGTCTCGCAACCGGGCGTGCTGTGCGGCGCCTGCTGGCCGAAGCTCAGGCTGCTGGAGCGGCCATGGTGCCCTGTCATGGGTACGCCGTTCACCCACCATATGGGCGAAGGCTTTCTGTCGGCCGAGGCGATTGCCGATCCGCCGCCTTTCGAGCGGGCGCGGGCGGCGGTCGCCTATTCCGGCGTTGCGCGCCAGATGGTGCAAGGGTTGAAATACCAGGATCGCACGGATCTGGCACCTTGGATGGCGCGCTGGATGATGCGTGCGGGTGCCGATCTCATCGCCGAAGCGGATGTGGTGGTGCCGGTGCCGCTGCACTGGCGGCGGTTTTTCAGGCGGCGCTTCAACCAGTCGGCGGAACTGGCAAGGGCGGTGTCGGCACTTAGCGGATTGCCCTTCGCCCCCTCGGCGGTGCGGCGCGTGAAACTCACCCGCCAGCAGGTCGGGTTGGAGCGCGGCGAACGCGAGGAGAATGTGCGGGCCGCGTTCCGGGTGCCCGCCGAGGCGGAAATCCAGATCGCCGGCCGCAGGGTGCTTTTGGTCGACGATGTCTACACCACCGGCGCCACGGTGCGTTCCGCCACCAAGGCGCTGAAAAGGGGAGGTGCGGCCGCCGTCGACGTGCTGACCTTTGCGCGTGTGTTGCCGGGGGACTTTCGGGCGGACGAGTCCGCGACTATATAAGTCGGCAACGAACAGCGGAAATTCGTCATGACCGATGTCACGATCTACACCCGCATGATGTGCGGCTATTGCACGGCAGCCAAGCGGCTGCTCGAGCGCAAGGGCATAGCCTTTACCGAGCACGATGCCTCCTTCTCGCCGGAATTGCGCCAGGAGATGATCTCCCGGGCGCATGGCCGCACGACCTTTCCGCAGATTTTCATCGGCGATACGCATGTCGGCGGCTGTGACGACCTGCACGAGATGGAGGCCGAAGGCCGGCTGGACAAATTGCTCGCCAACGGCGCGACGAATTAAGGGAATGACGATGGGTGTTTTCAAGGCCGCTGCGATCCAGATGCGTTCGGGCGAGAGCCCAGAGCGCAACGCCGTCGATCTCGAACGGCTGGTGCGTGAAGCAGCCAGCCTGGGTGCCACCTACATCCAGACGCCGGAAATGACCGGGGCGCTGATCCGCGACAAGGAAGCTCGCGCCGCATCGTTCACGTCGGAGGACAAGGACATCGTCGTCGCGACCGCGCGCAGGCTGGCCAAGGAGCTCGGCATCTTCCTGCATATCGGCTCGACCGCCATTCTGCGCGCCGACGGCAAGCTCGCCAACCGGGCGCTGCTGTTCGGGCCGGATGGTGCTGCGCTCGCCGCCTACGACAAGATCCACATGTTCGACGTCGATCTCGACAATGGCGAGAGCTGGCGTGAGTCCGCCGCCTATGAACCGGGAACCGAGGCCGTCGTCACCGACATCGAGGGTGCAAAGCTCGGCTTCGCCGTTTGCTACGATCTGCGCTTTCCGCAACTCTTCCGCGCCGAGGCGTTGGCCGGCGCAGACCTGCTTTCCGTACCGGCTGCCTTCACCCGCCAGACGGGCGAGGCGCACTGGCACGTGCTACTCAGGGCGCGCGCCATCGAGAACGGCGCCTATGTCGTCGCCGCCGCGCAGGGTGGCTTGCATGAAGACGGCCGCGAGACTTACGGCCATTCGCTGATCGTCGATCCGTGGGGCCGGATCATTGCGGAAGCCGCGCATGACGAACCGGCGGTGATCGTCGCCGAGATCGACCCGGCGCAGTCGCTTGCCGCGCGCAAGAAGATCCCCAATCTCAGGAATGCGCGGGATTTCGCCGTCAATGCCGGCTCGGGCGAGGCGCCGCGGCTCAGGGGTGCAGCCTCTTGATCCGCTTTGCCCTGATCTGCGAGCACGAGCACGAATTCGAAGGCTGGTTCCGCAGCAACGACGATTTCGACACCCAGAAGAAGCGCGGCTTCGTCGATTGCCCGAGCTGCGGTTCGCACAAGGTGCAGAAAGCACTGATGGCGCCGGCCGTCTCCACGGCGCGCAAGCAGGAAACCATAGCGCTGGCCATGGGCGAGGCGCAGAAGCAGGCTTTGGCGCAGCTGAAGGCGATGGCCGAGAAGGTGCGCGAGAATGCCGATTATGTCGGCGACAAGTTCGCCGAGGAAGCGCGAAAGATCCATTTCGGCGAGAGCGACCCGCGTGGCATCTATGGCGAGGCGACGCTGGACGAAGCCAAGAGCCTGGTCGAGGACGGCGTCGAGTTCATGCCGATCCCGGTGTTTCCGGACGACCGCAACTGAGTTCCGAGGGAGCTTTGCGCGACCCAGAAGCGATTGAGCCGCGACGCAGCATAAGAGCCGTCGTTGGCCGATTGGCCCGCTGGGGCGCCGTCAAGCTTAGCGGTACCCGAACGATCGACGGGTTGCTCATCATCAGCGACAAGGGCACCGACAAGATCGTCGAGGCGCTTCAGCTTATTCGTGATTTTGATCCAGTGCGCTACAGACGGCTGCTTGGTGACGTAAGACAGGTATTTGTCACAACCCTTCCTGCTTCCGTCGCGCAATGGGCAAACTCTTCTAAGGCATGCGAATTGGACGAGCGCCATATCATCAGCGAAGAGACGACGCCGGAATTGGTCGCTTCGATTATCGTCCATGAGGCCACCCACGCGCGGCTTATGCGATGCGGTATCGGCTACGAAGAGGCGTTGCGGGATCGCGTCGAGCAGGTCTGTCTGCGTCGAGAAATAGCCTTTGCGGCCAGATTGCCGACAGGAAAGGGCCGGGGCCAGCAAGCTGAAGCGACACTTGAGGCCATGCCGGACTTTTCCGACAAGGCGATGAGTGAGCGAAATCTCAGTGGTTTGCGAGATGCTCTGCTCTACCTCAACATGCCGACCCGGCTTGTCCACCTCACCGTATCATACCAGCGCTGGAAACACCGGCGCCGGTTCTCGCGGCAGCCTATGAACTGACCGGCTAGAGCATTTCACCGTTTCACGGAAACGGCGAGCTGCTCTAACTCTTTGTTTTGACGCAATACTAGACGGAAAACTTTTCCTAGAATTGCTCTAGCCCACACTCCCGATCAATTTCTCAAGCAGCCGAGAGAGCGTCTCCTGTTCGGCCGGCGTCAAGCCCGAGAGAACCTCGTGTTCGTTGGCCACGTGGGCGGTAACGGCCTCATCGATCAAGGCCAGGCCCTTGTCGGTCAGCCTCACGACAATGCCGCGCCTATCGTTGGGATGCGGCCCGCGAAGGATCAATCCGGACGTCTCGAGCCGGTCGAGCCTGTTGGTCATGGCGCCTGATGTCACCATCGTCGCTTCATAGAGGGCGGTTGGCGTCAGCGCGTAGGGAGAGCCTGAACGGCGCAGCGTTGCCAGCACGTCGAATTCCCCGGACTGCAATCTATAACGGGCAAACAACGGCGCCAGGCGCTCGCGGGCGATCAGCGAGGAGGCCTCGTTCAGCCGTCCGAGCACACCCATCGGCGAGACATCCAGATCGGGCCGCTCCCGCTTCCATTGCTCGATCGCTCGTGCTGCCCTGTCCAATTGTCTCACCATCATATATCTTGACGTTAAGAATCTTTCCATTATCTTATCGTAACATGCAATGCCGGCCAAGGGCCGCGCTACAGGATTCGGTCAATGAAACTTCTCTGGGATTCGGCGCTCGGCCTGCTGGTCGTCACCGGCGGCCTGCTCGGCCTGACGCTACCGTTCGGCAAGCTCGCCACGGCTGCCGGCGTGCCGGCCATGGTCTGGGCCTTCGTCATCTCGCTCGGCGCCGGCGGGGTCTTGCTGTGCATGCTCTTGGCTCGCGGCAAGCGGGTCCGGCTCACCGCGCACAAATTGCGCTATTTCTTCGTCACCGCCGCGGTGTCCTATGCTGTCCCCAATCTCCTGATGTTCTCGGCCATCCCGCATCTGGGCGCCGGCTACACCGGCATCATGTTCACGCTGTCGCCGGTCATCACGCTGGTGTTCTCGATCCTGCTGCGTGTCCGGCGCCCCAACATGCTGGGCATTGCCGGCATCGCCGTCGGCTTCGTCGGCGCCGTCATGGTCGCGGTGACGCGCGGCGAGGCCGGCCAGCCGGCCGATTTGTTCTGGGTGGCGATGGGGTTGCTCATCCCGGTCAGCCTTGCCGCCGGCAACATCTATCGCACGGTCGACTGGCCGGACGGTACCGGCCCGATCGAGCTTGCCGTCGGCAGCCATCTGGCGTCGGCGGCGATGCTGCTTGCCGGCATTCTCCTCCTGTTCGGCGGCGAAGCTTTCGTCCCACTCGGCGGCGTGCCGCTGGTCGTCGTCGCGCAGGTTGCGTCGGCATCGGCGATGTTCGCGTTCTTCTTCCGGCTGCAGGCGGTCGGCGGTCCGGTCTATCTCAGCCAGATCGGTTATGTGGCGGCGGCCGTCGGCCTGTTTGCCGGAACCCTCTTCCTCGGCGAGCACTATCAACTGCTGACCTGGGCAGGCGCGCTCATCATCACCGCCGGCGTGTTCATCACCACCAGGGCACAAAGCCAGAAGGCGTGAGCGGTCGCAGGGGATCCGAACTGCCTTCGCGCCTGGAGCCGATCTCACCTGAATTTGTATCCAGATCTGCTTTATCTTCTTGTTTGAGCGTGGTCTTTTCCGAGGACCTTTCCCTTTTTGGAATCGTGCTCTGGAGCAAGCCATGACCGAACCGAAGACATCCGAGGGGACTGCCGTCGATGTAGCTGATTTTCGCGCCGCGATGCGGCTGATCGTCGGCAATGTCAGCGTCATCACCGCCGGCACCGGCGAGGACCGCTCCGGTCTGGTGGTCATTTCGGTCGTCTCGCTGTCGGCCGAGCCGCCCAAGGTGATCGCCTGTGTCAACCGGTCATCGTCGACCTGGCCGGTGATCGAACGCTACCGGCATTTCGGCGTCAACTCGCTTGGCCCCCAGCATCAGCGCGTGGCCGAGCGGTTCTCCGGCTTCGGCGGCATCAAGGGCAAGGACCGCTATGAGGGCGCCGAATGGGTGACGCTCAAGACCGGAGCCTTGCTGCTTTCGGATGCGGTGGCCGCATTCGACTGCAGCCTCGACGAGATGATCGATCGCGGCACGCATTCCATCGTCATCGGTTCGGTCGAGGCCGTGCGCACGTCCGATGCCGGCCAGGCGCTGATCTACTGGCGCGGCGGCTACCGGCCGCTGAATTCTGAATAAGGTCAGACCGAGCCTTTTTCCGCCAGGACCATGTAGTTGACGTCCATGTCCTTCGACCGCGCCCAGCGGTCGGCCAGCGGATTGTAGGTGACGCCGGTGCTGTCGATGATGGTCAGGCCGGCGCCGCCAAGCGCCTTTTCGAGCTCTTCCGGGCGCACCAGCTTGCCGAACTGGTGGGTGCCGCGCGGCAGCCAGCGCAGCACATATTCGGCGCCGATGATGGCTAAGCCCAGCGCCTTCAGCGTGCGGTTGATGGTGGCCACGAACATGATGCCGCCGGGCCGCACCATCTCGCCGCATTTGGCGACGAACAGGTCGATGTCGGCGACATGCTCGACCACTTCCATGTTGAGGATGACGTCGAATTTCTCGCCGGCGTCGGCAAGGTCCTCGGCCGTCGTGGCGCGATAGTCGACGCTGACATTGCCTTCGGCGGCGTGCAGCTTGGCCACTTCGATGTTGGTTTCGGAGGCATCCGCGCCCACAACCTCGGCGCCAAGCCGCGCCATCGGCTCGCACAAAAGTCCGCCGCCGCAACCGATGTCGAGGATGCGCAGTCCCTCGAAAGGCCTTGCAGCGCGTGGGTCACGGCCGAAGCGCGTCGCTATCTGGTCGCGGATATAGGCCAGCCGGACCGGATTGAATTTGTGCAGGGGACGGAACTTGCCGTTCGGGTTCCACCATTCGGCGGCAAGGGCGGAAAAGCGTTCCACTTCTCCGGCATCGATCGTCGATCGTCGGGGCTCTGGCATAGGTTGGTCTCCTCGACACTACAGCGCCGCGCGTCCTCTTGGACGCGCAAAGGACGCTGTAGCACTTTAGATTCTGCGCATGAACCTTTCCGAAATCGACTTCGATTTCGGGGCCATGCGCTAGGAAGTCGGGCGTGAAGCCGCGAATGTCAAGGCAACAATTTTCCTCTGCCGGCAGGGAGCCGGATTCTGTCAGGGCATGTCAGCTGGAGTGCGCCGCGGTGAACACAATTGGCCTGGCGGGCGAAGGAACACATCATCGTTTTGAACTCGAAGGAGGTGACGATGACAGCAATGACGGCTTCGATCCTCTGGCATCGGCTGGACGTGGAGGGGCATGATGCCTGTCTGCTTGCGCAGACCGATGGCGGGCACAGCCTCAAGGGACAAGCCATCTTCATCCAGGACGGCAAGCCGTGCTGCCTCGCCTACGGGGTGGATTGCGATGCCGGCTGGCACACACGGGCGGCGCTTGTCGAAGGCTTTCTCGGCACGCGCCAGCTGCACTATGCGATCGAACGCGATTTCAACGGCCAGTGGACGCTGAACGGCGAAGTCCAGCAGGGTGTCGACGGTCTTGTCGACGTCGATCTTGGCTTCACACCGGCATCGAACCTGCTGGCGATCCGCCGGTATGGCCTCGGGATCGGCGAAGCGTCGCCTGCCCCGGCCGCCTACCTGACTTTCCCTGAACTGAGCCTGGTGCGCCTCGATCAGACCTATCGGCGTCTCGACACGGTTCGCTATGCCTATGCCGCGCCGGTGTTCGGCTATGACGAGACCCTCAACGTCTCGCCGCACGGCTTCGTTGTCGACTATCCCGGCCTTTGGAGAAGCGCGGCTGCGTCAGGCTGAAGCGATTGTGATCAGTCCGCTGCGACCTGCGTCGTGCCAAGCACGTCACGCAGTTTCGCTGCCAGTTGCTCGATGGTGAAGGGCTTGGCGAGGAAATGCACGTCGTGGTCGAGCACGCCGTTGTGGACCACGGCGTTCCTGGTGAAGCCGGTGGTGAAGATCACCTTCAGCAGCGGCATGCGGGCAACGGCCTCTTCCGCCAGCTTGCGGCCGTTCATGACGGGCATGACGATGTCGGTGAACAGCAGGGCGACCTTCGGGTTTTCCGCCAGTTTCTGCAACGCTTCCTCGCCACTCGCGGCATCAATGACGGTGTATCCGAGTTCGCGTATGGCCTCGGTGGTGGAGACCCGCACGCGGGCATCATCCTCGACGACAAGGATCGTTTCGGCGACCGGTGCGGCGGAGTTGTCGCCGCGCCCGGTGGGCACGGCCGGCTCTTCGGCGCCGAAATACCGCGGCAAGTAGATCTTGATTGTCGTGCCTTCGCCGGGCTCGGAATAGATGTTGACGTGGCCGCCCGACTGTTTGACGAAGCCGAACACCTGGCTCAATCCAAGGCCGGTGCCCTTGTTGACCGGCTTGGTGGTGAAGAAGGGTTCGAAGGCCTTGGCCATGACATCGGGGGTCATGCCCGAACCGGTATCGCTGACGGCGATCATCACATACTGGCCGGCCGCGACTTCTGCATGGGCGGCGGCGTAGCTGTCGTCGAGATGGCTGTTGGCGGTCTCGATGGTCAGCTTGCCGTCATCGCCCATGGCGTCGCGGGCGTTGACGGCCAGGTTGAGAACGGCGTTCTCGATCTGGCTCGGGTCGGCATGGGTTTTCCACAAGCCTCCCGCCAGCACCGTTTCGATGCGGATGGTTTCGCCGAGTGCCCTACGGATCAGGTCGGACATCCCGGTCAGCAGGCGGTTGGCGTCGACGATCTGCGGCGCCAGCGGCTGCTGACGCGAGAAGGCGAGCAGCCGGGCCGTCAGATTGGCGGCACGGGTCGCGGCATCGATCGCCGCGTCGATGAATTGTGCGATGTCGTGCTCGCCGCGCGCCAGCTTGCGCTGGGCGAGGTTCATGGCGCTGATGATCACCGCCAGCATGTTGTTGAAGTCGTGGGCGATGCCGCCTGTAAGCTGGCCGACTGCCTCCATCTTGTGCATCTGGCGGATCTGGGATTCTGCCTTTTCACGTGTCTCGATCTCACTGCCGAGCGCGACGTTCTTGCGCACCAACTCCTCCTGGGCGACGACCACCTCAAGGAAGCGGCGGCGCGATTCCCTGATCGCGTAGCCGGCAAGCAGGAAGATCGCCAGCAGTGCCGCCACCGAACCGATGCGTAGCCAGGTCTCGACCTGGTCGGTATGCGCGTCGCGCGCGGCGACGGCTGCGGCGCTGATGCGTCGGACCGTATCCATGCTGGTTCGGATTTCGTCCATGACTGCCTTGCCCTGGCCGCTGCGAATCAGATCCAGCGCTTTCGTCGCATTGCCCTGGTCGTACAGGGCAATCGTCTCGGCCAGTTCAGCCTGCTTTTGCGAAAGCGCGTCCTTGATGTGGTTGATCGGCTGGACGAACTGGTCGTCGGGGGCGGTCAAGCTGTCGATACGGGCAAGTTGCCCCGGAATGGCGCCGACAGCGCTCCGGTAGGGTTCGAGATAGGATTTCTCGCCGGTCAGCAGGTAGCCACGCTGGCCGTTCTCGGCTTCCTGTGCCAGAGAAAGCAGACCCGAAAGCAATTGCTGATATTCGATTGCCTCGCGCGCGGCGGCGCGGTTGGCCCGCTGTTCCTCGACCAGCATGGCACGGCTGCCGACAATAAGCGCCAGCACCGCAAAGCCTGCGACAAGCGGGAGCGATTGCCATCGCATGGCACGTCGAAACCGAGCAATCATCATCTGCTATGCCGAACCAAAAGAATTCCCCGCAGGCAGCATTTCGTAGGCGGCGCCGGGGCGGAAGGCAATATGCCGGCTTCTGGAGCCGGCAATTGGCCGCCAGCCTTGCGAAACCTTCGTCATTTGGCTAAGGAGGCCGCGCATTCAGCGGCCGGCGTCAGCCGGCCTTCCGCTTTTCGGGATTCCGGCTTTTGGCTGGGATCCGGCTTCAGGCAAAGGCATTTCGCTCCCATGGCGCGCATCGTGATGAAATTCGGCGGAACCTCGGTCGCCGACATCGCCCGCATCCGCAACGTGGCGCGTCACGTCAAACGCGAGGTCGACGCCGGCCATGAGGTGGCGGTGGTCGTTTCGGCGATGGCCGGGAAGACCAACGAACTGGTCGGCTGGACGCGCGAGGCCTCGCCGATGCATGACGCACGCGAATATGATGCGGTCGTCGCTTCCGGCGAGCAGGTCACGGCCGGCCTGCTGGCCATCACTTTGCAGAACATGGGCGTGCACGCCCGCTCCTGGCAGGGCTGGCAGATCCCGATCAAGACCGATAATGCGCATGGGGCGGCGCGCATCCTCGACATTGACGGTGCGTTCCTGATCAAGCGCTTCGGCGAGGGCCAGGTGGCGGTGATTGCCGGGTTCCAGGGCATCGGCCCGGACAATCGTATTGCCACGCTCGGCCGCGGCGGCTCCGACACCAGTGCTGTCGCCATCGCTGCGGCGGTCAAAGCCGATCGCTGTGACATCTACACCGATGTCGACGGGGTCTACACCACCGATCCACGCATCGAGCCCAAGGCGCGGCGGCTGGCCAAGATCTCGTTCGAGGAAATGCTTGAAATGGCCTCGCTCGGCGCCAAGGTTCTGCAGGTGCGTTCGGTCGAGCTTGCCATGGTGCACAGGGTGCGTACCTTCGTGCGGTCGTCCTTCGACGATCCCGATGCGCCCGGAATGGGGGATTTGCTCAATCCGCCCGGAACGCTCATTTGCGACGAGGAAGAGATCGTGGAACAGCAGGTCGTCACCGGAATTGCCTACGCCAAGGACGAAGCGCAGATTTCACTGCGCCGGGTCGGCGACCGGCCGGGCGTTGCCGCCGGCATCTTCGGGCCGCTGGCCGAGGCCAACATCAATGTCGACATGATCGTCCAGAACATTTCCGAGGACGGCAAGTTCACCGACATGACCTTTACCGTGCCGTCGGGCGATGTCGACAAGGCGCTGGCCGTGCTTGAACGCCTCAAGGCCTCGATCGGCTACGATGTCGTGCAGTCGGAAGCCGGCATGTCGAAGGTTTCGGTCATCGGCATCGGCATGAGGAGCCATGCCGGCGTCGCCGCCACCGCTTTCAAGGCGCTGGCCGACAAATCGATCAACATCCGCGCCATCACGACCTCGGAGATCAAGATTTCGATCCTGATCGACGGCCCGTATACGGAACTTGCGGTTCGTACTTTGCATTCCGTCTACGGTCTGGATAAGCAGTAGCGAGAACGATTTGAGTTGTTGCGTGTGCGCCGGTCGCGGTGGAAACTGCGGCGGGCAGAATGCCCATTGGAGAACAAGCCGCGATGCGTGATCAGGCCAGTGGCCCGCGCGTTTTGCTCAAACGGCTCCGCGAGCTCATGCAGGAGCCGCTGGAGCCGCAGGAGCGGCTTGACCGGATTGTGCGCGACATCGCCTCCAACATGGTCGCGGAAGTCTGCTCGCTCTATGTGCTGCGTGCCGATTCGGTGCTCGAACTCTACGCCACCGAAGGCCTGAACCCGAACGCCGTCCATTTGGCGCAGTTGCGGCTGGGCCAAGGCCTGGTCGGCACCATCGCCGCCAGCGCGCGGCCGCTCAACCTGTCCAATGCGCAGGAACACCCTGCCTTCGCCTACCTGCCGGAGACCGGGGAAGAGATCTACAACTCGTTCCTGGGCGTGCCGGTGCTGCGGGCAGGGCGCACGCTGGGCGTGCTGGTGGTGCAGAACAAGACCATGCGCCACTACCGCGACGACGAGGTCGAGGCGCTGGAAACCACGGCGATGGTGATCGCCGAGATGATCGCCACAGGCGATCTGGCGCGGCTGACCCGGCCCGGCCTCGAACTCGATCTGCGCCGTCCTGTCAGCTTCACCGGCCTGTCCTTCAATGAAGGCGTCGGGCTTGGCCATGTCGTGCTGCACGAGCCGCGCATCGTCGTCACCAATCTGTTCAACGAGGACAGCGAGGAAGAGGTTCGCCGGTTGGAGACCTCACTCAGCTCGCTCAGGCTGTCCATCGACGACATGCTGGAACGCCGCGACGTCGCCTTCGAGGGCGAGCATCGCCAGGTGCTGGAAGCCTATCGCATGTTCGCCAACGATCGCGGCTGGGTGCGACGGCTGGAAGAGGCGATCCGCAACGGCCTGACGGCCGAAGCGGCGGTGGAAAAGGTGCAGAGCGACATGCGCGCCCGCATGCTGCACATGACCGATCCCTATCTGCGCGAGCGGATGAGCGATTTCGACGACCTCGCCAACCGCCTGCTGCGCCAGCTGATGGGGCGCGGGCCGGAAGATGTCGCGGCATCGCTGCCTAAGGACGCCATCATCGTCGCCCGTTCGATGGGGGCTGCCGAACTGCTCGATTATCCCCGCGACAAGATGCGCGGGCTGGTGCTCGAGGACGGTGCAGCGACCAGCCACGTCGTCATCGTCGCGCGTGCCATGGGCATCCCCGTCGCCGGCCAGATGAAGGGCGCTGTTTCCATGGCGGAAAACGGCGATGCCATCATCGTCGACGGCGAGGAGGGCGTGATCCATTTGCGGCCGCAGCCAGATCTCGAGGCCGCTTATGCCGAAAAAGTGCGTTTCAGGGCGCGCCGGCAAGAGGTCTACCGCGAACTGCGCAAGAAGCCGTCGACGACCAGGGATGGTGTACAGGTCGATTTGCTGATGAATGCCGGTCTCGCCGTCGACCTGCCGCAGCTTGCCGAAGCGGGCGCGGCCGGCATCGGTCTGTTCCGCACCGAATTGCAATTCATGGTCGCTTCCACCTTTCCCCGGGCCGAGGCCCAGGAAAAGCTCTACCGCGACGTGCTCGAAGCGGCGCGCGGCAAGCCCGTCACCTTCCGCACCATCGACATTGGCGGCGACAAGGTGCTGCCCTATTTCAAGGGCGCGATCCAGGAAGAGAACCCGGCGCTTGGCTGGCGGGCGATCCGCCTGACGCTCGACCGGCCGGGCCTGCTACGCACCCAGATACGCGCTTTGCTCAAGGCCAGCGGCGGGCGCGAATTGAAGCTGATGCTGCCGATGGTGACCGAACTCGGCGAGATCGCCCAGGCACGCGAGATCATCGACCGCGAGGTGCGGCATTTGTCGCGCTTTGCCCATCATTTGCCGACCAGCCTGAAGCTGGGGGCGATGCTTGAAGTGCCATCGCTGCTGTTCCAACTCGATGAATTGATGAAAGCGGTCGATTTCGTCTCGGTCGGTTCGAACGATTTGTTCCAGTTCGTCATGGCCGTCGACCGCGGCAACACGCAACTGGCCAACCGCTTCGACACGCTGTCGGCACCCTTCTTGCGCGTCCTCAAGCAGATCGCCGATGCCGGCGTCCGCAATCACACGCCGGTGACGCTGTGCGGCGAACTCGCCGGCAAGCCGATCTCGGCGATGGCGTTGATCGGCCTTGGTTTCCGCTCGATCTCGATGTCGCCGGCCTCGATCGGGCCGGTCAAGGCGATGCTGACGGAACTGCCGCTGGACGAATTGAAGGCGTTTTTCGACGACAATCTGATGGCTCCGGCACAGGGCCTGCCGATGCGGGCGCTGCTGCAGGCCTTTGCCGACGACCGTTCGATCCCGTTATAGCAGCCTCATCATGGTCAATTTGCCCCGCGATCGTATGGATCAAGTCGTCAAGCGTTTCGAGATGCTCGAAGCGCAGATGTCGGCCGGCCCGGCGCCGGACGCCTATGTGCGGATGGCGTCCGAATATGCCGAAATCCAGGACATGGTGGCCAAGGTCAGGGCGCTGCGCGCGGCCGAGCATGAACAGGCCGACCTCGAAGCCATGCTTGCCGACAGGGGCACCGACGCCGAGATGCGGGCGCTGGCCGAGGCCGAGCTGCCAGGGGTCGAGGACCGCATCGAGGCGCTGCAGAAGGACATTCAGATCCTGCTGTTGCCCAGGGATGCCGCCGACGACAAGAACGCCATTCTCGAAATCCGCGCCGGCACCGGCGGCGATGAGGCCGCGCTTTTCGCCGGCGACCTGTTTCGCATGTACGAACGCTACGCCGCCGAACGCGGCTGGCGTTTCGAGACCGCCTCGGCCAGCGATGGCGACGCCGGCGGCTACAAGGAAATCATCGCCACGGTGTCGGGCAAGGGCGTCTTTGCGCATCTGAAATTCGAATCCGGCGTGCACCGCGTACAGCGCGTGCCGGCGACCGAGGCCAGCGGGCGCATCCACACGTCGGCGGCAACCGTCGCGGTGCTGCCCGAAGCCGAAGAGGTCGACATCGACATCAGGGCCGAAGATATCCGCATCGACACGATGCGCGCCTCGGGTTCGGGCGGCCAGCACGTCAACACCACCGATTCGGCGGTCCGCATCACCCATCTGCCGACCGGCATCATGGTCGTGCAGGCTGAGAAATCGCAGCACCAGAACCGCGCCAAGGCGATGCAGATCCTGCGCGCCCGCCTCTATGATCTCGAACGCGGCAAGGCTGACGAGGAGCGCTCCGAATCGCGCAAGTCACAGGTCGGCTCCGGTGACCGCTCGGAACGCATCCGCACCTATAATTTCCCGCAAGGGCGCGTCACCGACCATCGCATCAATTTGACGCTCTACAAGCTCGACCGGGTGATGATGGGCGAACTCGACGAGATCATCAACGCGCTGATCGCCGATCATCAGTCCAAGCTGCTCGCCGACATCGGCATCGATGACTGACCTGCCCAACGCGCTCGGGCCGCTGCTGCGGGAAGCGCGGGCTCGGCTCGGCAGCACCGTCGACGACCCGGCGCTCGATGCGAGGCTGATCGTCGAGCATTTTTCGGGCACGACGCGCACGCAAGCCATTGCGGACCCCGAACGCAGGGTCGGCGCCGGCGCTGTTGCCGAAATCGATGCCGCGTTGAGACGCCGCGCCGGCGGCGAACCTGTGCATCGCATCCTCGGCTATCGTGAATTCTACGGTTTGCGCCTGTCGCTGTCGCCGGAAACGCTGGAACCGCGGCCGGATACCGAAACGCTGGTCGAGGCGATATTGCCCTTCGTCAAGGCGGTTGCGACGCAGGAAGGCGAGTGTCGCATCCTCGATCTTGGCACCGGCACCGGCGCCATTGCGCTGGCGCTGCTCAGCGTCGTGCCGACGGCTAATGCCACCGGCGTCGATCTGTCCGCGGGTGCGCTGGCGACGGCGGCCCGCAATGCCGGGCAACTTGGCCTTGCGGGCCGGTTCACGGCGCTGCAGTCGGACTGGTTCGAAAAAGTTTCCGGCCGGTACCATGTAATTGTCGCAAACCCTCCCTATATATCTTCCGAAGACATTGGAAATCTGCAGGACGAAGTCCGCAATTTCGACCCGCGCCTAGCCCTGGATGGCGGCGCGGACGGTCTGAACCCCTACAGAACCATCGCTGCGGAAGCGGCAAGGTTTTTGGAAATTGAAGGCAGAATTGCGGTCGAGATCGGCCATACGCAACGCAACGAGGTCTGCGAGATATTCACTGCAGCCGGCTACGTGCCGGGCAGTGTTTTCCGTGACCTCGGTGGAAACGACAGGGTTATTGTCTTTGAAAGGATAAAGCCTTGACGCAGTGCAAAAAAGCGCTTGGCAATGCCGGGGAATGCGGCTAGGGTCGCCTTAACCGGATGAGACGAAGCAGGCAGTGCTCTTAGCGATTCGGTTTTCCTTGGAAATAGCTGCCTTCTTGCGCAAACGATGCCCAAGCTTCGTGCGGGAATCGTCCGGCAAGTGATGTAACCGGAACAGGATGACACGTGGCGCCAACGCAATCGATGCGGGCGAACGCCGGTGAAGAGACGAAACGGCTGGCTGCATGAGCGCCTCCGTTCGTGAAGAGTTTTTCGAAAATTTCAAAATGAAGAGAGTTTGATGAGGCCACAACAGCAGAACAGGCGCATGCGCGGTCGCAACAACAATGGCGGCGGCGGTGGTAACAATAACAACAATAACAACAACAACCGCAAGGGGCCTAATCCCCTGACGCGCAACTACGAGAGCAATGGCCCGGACGTGAAGATCCGCGGTTCGGCTCAGCAGATCGCCGAAAAATACGCCACCCTTGCCCGTGATTCACACAGCTCCGGCGACCGGGTCATGGCGGAGAACTATCTCCAGCACGCCGAGCATTACAATCGCATCATCGCGGCCGCACAGGCGCAGATGCCAATCCAGAACACGCAGCAGAATCGCGATGATTTCGACGATGACGGCGATGAGGACCGCGACGATTTCGACAATAGCGGCAACAACAGCAACGCTGCTTCCGACGTCCAGATCCCGGTGGTCAACCATGGCGCCGGCCCGCAGCCGGTTATCGAAGGTACGCCGGCCGAGGTCGCGCTGAACCGGGAAGGTGGCCGCGAGGCCCGCGATAACAATGGCGGGCGCAACAATGGCGGCCGCGACAACAATGGCGGGCGCCATCGTGATCGCCGCCCCAATGGCGGCTATGGCCAGAACGGCCAGCGCGACTTTTCATCGTCCGCCGAGCAAGGTGGTCAGCCCCAGGGCAACGAGACCCCGATCCAGGGCGAAGCCGTTTCGCCGGCCGAATCTGTGACGCCGGCCGAACCGGCTCCGTCGTTCGAGAACCTTTCCCCGGCAGGTCTTGCCGCCCAGGCCGAACTCAACGAGGCGGCCGCCGAAAGCGGTGCTGCCCGTCGTCCGCGTCGTCCGCGCCGCCCGCGCGTCAACGCCGATCAGGTTGATGGCGGTAGTGACAATGCCAATTCCGGGACCGACGCCGGCGAGGTGGCTGCGGCCCCGGCCGACAGCGGCAACGCCCAACCGGTCAATGTCGATATCGACAACTGACCCAACGGCATTTCAAGGCATTGAGCGGCGGAGAGAAATCTCCGCCGTTTTCGTTTGGGCGGCCGTGCAATATTATGTGGTTGCCGATATCGGGACGTCTTGAGGGTTCAGGGCCTGTGCACCATATCAGCCTCAACTGGACCCGGCTCGAATGAGCGGGTCCGTCACCGCAATCGGATCCGGTGCCGCAAAGCGGGCCGGTGATGGAAGGAGACAGATATGAACCTTGAGAAATACTCAGAGCGCGTGCGCGGCTTTATCCAGTCCGCGCAGACCATGGCGCTTTCCCGCAACCACCAGCAATTCACCCCTGAACATATCCTGAAAGTGCTCGTCGACGACGACGAGGGCTTGGCCGCGTCGCTGATCGAACGCGCCGGCGGCAACGTCCGCGACGTCAAGCTTGGCGTCGAGACGGCGCTCGAAGCGATGCCCAAGGTCGAGGGCGGCAATGGCCAGCTCTATCTGGCCCAGCCGCTGGCGAAAGTGTTTTCGACCGCCGAGGAACTGGCCAAGAAAGCCGGCGACAGTTTTGTCACGGTCGAGCGGCTCTTGCAGGCGCTCGCCATGGAAAAGTCGGCCAAGACCGCCGACATATTGGCCAAGGCCGGCGTCACCGCGCAGGCGCTCAACCAGGTCATCAACGATGTCCGCAAGGGCCGCACCGCCGATTCGGCGAGTGCCGAACAGGGCTACGACGCGCTGAAGAAGTACGCGCGCGACCTGACTGCGGATGCCCGTGCCGGCAAGCTGGACCCCGTGATCGGCCGTGACGACGAGATCCGCCGCACCATCCAGGTGCTGTCGCGCCGCACCAAGAACAATCCGGTGCTGATCGGCGAACCCGGCGTCGGCAAGACGGCGATCGCCGAAGGCCTGGCACTGCGCATCGTCAATGGCGACGTACCGGAATCGCTGAAGGACAAGCAGCTGATGGCGCTCGACATGGGCGCGCTGATTGCCGGCGCCAAATATCGCGGCGAGTTCGAGGAGCGGCTGAAGGCCGTGCTCTCCGAAGTCACCTCGGCCAGCGGCAACATCATCCTGTTCATCGACGAGATGCACACGCTGGTCGGCGCCGGCAAGGCGGATGGCGCCATGGATGCGTCCAACCTGTTGAAGCCGGCGCTGGCGCGCGGCGAACTGCACTGCGTCGGCGCCACCACGCTCGACGAGTATCGCAAGCATGTCGAGAAGGATGCAGCCCTTGCCCGGCGCTTCCAGCCGGTTTTCGTCGACGAGCCGACGGTGGAAGACACCGTTTCGATCCTGCGCGGCCTGAAGGAGAAATACGAGCAGCACCACAAGGTGCGCATTTCGGATTCAGCGCTGGTGGCGGCGGCGACGCTGTCCAACCGCTACATCGCCGATCGCTTCCTGCCGGACAAGGCGATCGACCTGGTCGACGAAGCCGCATCGCGGCTGCGCATGCAGGTCGATTCCAAGCCCGAGGCGCTGGACGAGATCGATCGCCGCATCATGCAGCTCAAGATCGAGCGCGAGGCGCTGAAGGTCGAGACGGACGATGCTTCGAAGGACCGGCTCGCCCGCCTGGAAAAGGAACTCGTCGGCCTTGAGGAGGAATCGACCGAGATCACCGCCAAGTGGCAGGCCGAGAAGCAGAAGCTCGGGCTCGCCGCCGACCTGAAGAAGCAGCTCGACGAGGCGCGCAACGACCTTGCCATTGCCCAGCGCAAGGGTGAATTCCAGCGCGCCGGCGAGCTTGCCTATGGCAAGATTCCGGAACTGGAAAAGAAGCTGAAGGAGGCCGAGGCCCAGGACGGCAAAGCCGGCATGGTCGAAGAGGTGGTTACCCCCGACCACGTCGCCCATATCGTCTCGCGCTGGACCGGCATTCCGGTCGACAAGATGCTGCAGGGCGAGCGCGACAAGCTGCTGCGCATGGAAGACGAGATCGGCAAGCGCGTCGTTGGCCAGGGCGAGGCGGTGCAAGCTGTGTCGAAAGCGGTGCGCCGCGCCCGCGCGGGCCTGCAGGATCCGAACCGGCCGATCGGCTCGTTCATGTTCCTCGGACCGACGGGTGTCGGCAAGACCGAGTTGACCAAGGCGCTGGCGAGCTTCCTGTTCGACGACGAGAGCGCCATGGTGCGCATCGATATGTCGGAGTTCATGGAAAAGCACTCGGTCGCCCGGCTGATCGGCGCGCCTCCCGGCTATGTCGGCTATGAGGAAGGCGGCGCGCTGACCGAAGCGGTGCGGCGCCGGCCCTATCAGGTCGTGCTGTTCGACGAGATCGAGAAGGCGCATCCGGATGTGTTCAACGTGCTGTTGCAGGTGCTCGACGACGGCCGCCTGACCGACGGCCAGGGCCGCACGGTCGACTTCCGCAACACGCTGATCATCATGACGTCGAACCTCGGCGCCGAATATCTCGTCAACCTCACCGAGGACCAGGATGTCGATCTGGTGCGCGACGAGGTGATGAACGTCGTCAGGGCATCGTTCCGGCCGGAGTTCCTCAACCGCGTCGATGAGGTGATCCTGTTCCACCGGCTGCGCCGGCAGGATATGGGCCGCATCGTCGAGATCCAGCTGAAGCGGCTCGAGAGCCTGCTTGTCGACCGCAAGATCACGCTATCGCTGGACCAGGAGGCGGTGGATTGGCTGGCGGCCAAGGGCTACGACCCGGCCTATGGCGCGCGACCGCTGAAGCGGGTGATGCAGAAGGAATTGCAGGACCCACTGGCGGAGAAGATCCTGCTCGGCGACATCCTCGACGGCTCGACCGTCAAGGTGACAGCCGGTTCCGACCGGCTGAATTTCCGCTCCAAACCGACGATCGTCGCGGCGGAAGCGGCAGCCTGATCCTGCGCCGCGCGTCCTTCCTGGACGCGCGGCGTTTTCATATAAAACGTGGGGCGGGGATGACACTGGACGACTATAACAGCTTCTGCGACTCGCTGCCTTCGACGACCCATGTCGTCCAGTGGGGTGGCGCCCATGTTTGGAAGGTGGGGGCCAAGGTCTTCGCGATCGGCGGCTGGGACGATGGCCAGCAGCTCTTCGTCACCTTCAAATGTTCCGATATCGCCTATGATGTGCTCAAGGAACAGCCGGGGCTACGGCCCGCACCCTATCTTGCCTCGCGCGGCATGACATGGATCCAGCGTCGGACAAGCCAGAGCATGGATGATGCCGCGCTGAAGGACTATCTGCGCGAGAGCCATCGCCTTGTCGCCCTGAAGCTTACCAGGCAGGCGCGCAAGGAATTGGGACTTGCCGAAAGCTAGCCTATATTCCTTGAGGCGCCGGAAAACCGCCATCTTCATGCCCGGTTCATGTTGGAACCATAGGATGGTGTAACTGGTTTGCTGGCGAAGGGGTTCGCCAGAAGACAATGCCGGCGGCGGCAAATTTACGGACCGGAGAATTTGGCCACCATGTTCCGCACGATCTTTGCCCTCTCGGCGCTAGCCGCCGGGCTTGTGTCTTCCGGGGCGTTCGCCGCGCCGACGACGGACAATGCGCCAAGGGTTGTCCGCGCTGCCGATACCGGGGGCATCCTTGTCGCCCAGGACGGCAATCTCGACATCTACTACGACGCCAGGGGCAACCGCGTGATCGTCGATGCCGATACTGGCAAGGTCATCGCCATCCAGCCGCCGCAGACCCGGCTCGATCGCCGCGCCTTGCGCCGCGAGACACGACTGCGCGAACTGGGCCGCGCCCCCGAAGGCGACGACCGCTACTATCTCGACGATCCGGAAGACATGGCGCGGTTCCGGCGCAAGCAGTTGGAAGAGGAAGGCCGCGTTATCCCGCCGCCGGCGGATGAGTACGATCCCTATGGGGACAATTCCGTCGAAGCCTACCCGCCAGCGCCGCAGGACGATGGCAATTACGACGACAATTATCCCGACGCGCCGCAGCCGGCTAAGCCGGGTACAATCAAGCGCCAGCCGCTGAACGAGGCCGCGATAGACCCTGCCCAGCCGACGACACCCGCCGATCAGGCGGCTCTGCCGCCAAAGGCCGGCGACAAGACCACCGTTGCCCCGGCACTTTCGCTGGGAGCGCGCCAGGATGTCGCCGCCCTTCAGGTGCTGCTCGACCGGGGTGGCGCTTCGCCTGGCGTCATCGACGGGCGTTTCGGTTCGAATGTCGACAAGGCGCTCGCCGCCTACAACCAGATTACCGGCGCCAATCTGCGATCGACCGACGCGGTCGCCATCCAGGCGGCACTTGCGCAATCCGGCGGCGATGCTTTCGCCAATTACACGATCACAGCGGAGGACGCGGCCGGTCCTTATGTCGCGTCGATCCCGGAAGACTACAGCCAGAAGGCGCAACTCGACCGCATGGGCTATACGTCGGTGACCGAGGCGCTCGCGGAGCGCTTTCACATGGACGAGAATTATCTCAAGGCGCTCAACCCGGAGGTCGATTTCAATCGTCCCGGCACGATCATCAAGGTCGCCAATTTCGGCAGGCTGGTTTCGACGCCGGTGGCGCGTATCGTCGCCGACAAGGACAAGAAAGAGGTTTTCGCCTATGACGCCGGCGGCAAACTGGTCGCCGCCTATCCCGCAACCATCGGCTCGTCGGATACGCCGTCACCGTCCGGCATACACACGGTGTCGCGCGTGGCGCTCGATCCGAACTACACCTACAATCCCAGCATCAATTTCAAGCAGGGTCAAAACGACAAGGTCCTGACCATTCCGCCGGGCCCGAACGGTCCCGTCGGTTCGGTCTGGATCGCCCTGGATAAGCCGACCTACGGCATCCACGGCACGCCCGATCCGTCGAAGATCGGCAAGACCGAGAGCCATGGCTGCGTACGCCTGACCAACTGGGATGCGCGGGAGCTGGCCAAATTGGTTTCGCCGGGCGTGACGGTGGAGTTTGTCGGCGGGCCCTCAGCCGATAACCTTGCGCAGCAGTGAACCGCGAAGCGCGGCGGCATAGACCAACTGCACGATCAGGATGAAGCCGACGCTGAGCAAGGGACTGACAAGCGAGAGTGCGGCGCCGGCCGCCCACAGGATCTGTGCCTTGATGATGCGCAGATAGACCGTGCGTTTGGTTTCCGCATCGACATCCTCTGCTACGAAGCCGCTTTTCTCCGCATAACGCCAGCTCGCGAATAGCGTGACGCCGAGCGCCAGCAGATTGAGCCAGTAGACCAGCACCGCGGTTCTGAACTCGAGGAAGTCGGCCAGAAGGTCGGTCGAGAAGGGCAGCAAGGCGATGAAGGCGAGAAAGCAAAGGTTCAGCGTGGCAAGCCGTCGATCGGATTTGGCGATCCGACCATGCTGCGCCTGCTGGCCAAACCAGAAGATGGTCAGCGTCAGGAAGCTCAAGGCGTAGGTCAGGAAACGCGGCGCCAGGTCGGCGATCGCGGCGAGCAGGTCGCGTTCGGAATGGATCGCCTCGTGCGCCGGCACCCTGATTTCGAGAACGATCAGGGTGAGCGCGATGGCGAATACGCCGTCGGTGATCCCGACGATACGGCCGCGTCCCTCAGCCGATGCTTCAAGTGGCCGCTTCATCGATGTTTCCCCATCGGCACCTTCCGGAAACCTAGCATGGTTGCCGCCATTTGCACCTGACAGGGTGCGACCCTGGCCAAACGGCTGGTTTCAGCGACAGCAAGCCACTGGCTGGTTGTTGCCGGTGCGCTGGGGGTTTAAGCAAGGTTTCATGCATTCACCAAGTGAAGCCGCCGCCGTCCCGCTGACCAATCCGGTCACGAATGGAACGTTTTGTCCGCAGTCGCGGCGACGATTTGTGCTGGTCGCGGCAATTCTGGCCTCGGCGCTTGGCTTCATAGACGGCTCCATCCTGGCCATCGCTACACCAGCGATCCGCGTCAATCTCGGCGCAAGCCTTGCCGAGGCGCAGTGGATTTCCAATGCCTATGCGTTGACGCTGTCGGCGCTGATCCTGGCCGGGGGCGCTGCCGGCGACCGATTCGGTCTGCGCCGCGCCTTCGTGGCCGGCATCGCGCTGTTCATCCTCGCTTCGCTTGCCTGTGCGCTGGCGCCGAATGCAATTGTGCTGATCGCATTTCGCGCGTTGCAAGGCATCGGTGCGGCAATCATGGTGCCTGGCAGCCTCGCCATCATCGCCAAGGCCTACCCGAAGAAAGAACGCGGCCGCGCGATCGGCATCTGGGCGGCGGCTTCGGCGCTGACCACGGCACTTGGCCCGGTGTTCGGCGGCTTCGTGCTGTCGGCCTTCGGTGACGGCATCTGGCGGGCGATCTTCGCCATCAACCTGCCGCTGGGCTTGATTTCGATCTGGCTTCTGCTGGCCAAGGTTCCGGCCGATGCGCCGACGGAGAAACGCAGCCTGGATCTCGGCGGTGCAGCGCTCGCGACATTGGCTTTCGGTGCGCTTGCCTATGGGCTGACCTCGATGAGCGCCAGCGGCGGGGGCCTCATGGCAGGGCCGAGCATTGCCGCGGGCGTCGTATTGCTGGCTGTCTTCATCGTCTTCGAGCTTCGGCAGGGCGAGCCGATGATCGACCTCAGCCTGTTTCGCGTCGGTGCTTTCGCCGGCGCCAATGTGGCGACGTTCTTCCTCTATTTTGCGCTGTCGGCCAACCTTTTCTATCTGCCAATGCTGCTGATCGCCGGCTGGGGGCTGAGCACGGCCGAGGTCGGCTTCATCTTCCTGCCCTTGTCGGCATCGATCGCGCTTTTGTCGGGACCTGTCGGCAAGCTGTCGGACCGGATCGGACCGCGTTTTCCGATCGCCTGCGGCAGCCTGGTCGTGGCTTTTGCGTTTGCCGGGCTGGCCTTGCTCACCTACGCCGGCATCCACAATTTCTGGACCGGAACATTCCCGCTGATGGGGCTGATGGGGCTCGGCATGGCTCTGGTCGTGTCGCCCTTGTCGACCGCGATCATGACGGCGGTGGAGGACAAGGACACGGGGGCGGCCTCCGGCATCAACAATGCCGTCTCACGCATCGGCGGTCTGATCGCGGTGGCGGCGATGGGCTCGCTTGCCGCGTGGGTCTACGCGAATGCACTGGACGCGAGCGCAACGTCCGGCATCCCGGGATTTGGTGAACCGGCGCCAGCCGGGCTTGCCCCGGCCATCGATGCGACAAGGCTCGCCGCCAGCGACGCCGCGTTTGCCGCGGTTTCTTCGGTGACCGCGCTGCTTTGCCTGCTTGCGGCTGTCATCGCATGGACGACCATTCCCGGTGATCGATTGCCATGGCCGCGAAAGGCCGAAGATACGCCAGGCTGAAGCCGATCAACCGTCGATCTTGGCGCTCGCAACCTTCAGCGAATCGCTGTCTTCCTGCTTCAACAGTTCGTCGATGCGTTCGCGTTCGCGCTTGAAGGCGACGAGGTCATCGCCCTTCAGCACCTTGCCGACCGGCAGGCGGACACGCATCGGATCGACCTTGGTGCCGTTGACGATCAGCTCGTAGTGAAGATGCGGGCCGGTGGCGAGGCCGGTTTGGCCGAGGAAGCCGATGGTCTGGCCCTGGCGGACGTGCACGCCCGGTTCGATGCCTTTGGCAAAGGCGCTCTGGTGATTGTATGAGGTTTCGTAGCCATTGGCGTGGCGGATGATGATCTGCTTGCCGTAACCGCCGGCCCAGCCGACCTTCTCGACCGTGCCGTTGCCGGCGGCGATGATCGGCGTGCCGATGGGGGCTGCCCAGTCGACGCCGGTGTGCATGCGGACATAGCCGAGGATCGGATGCCTGCGGGCGCCGAACCCGGAGCGGAATTTCCCGGCGGGCAAGGGATTGCGCAACAGGAACTGCTCGGCACTCGAACCGTCCTCATCGAAATAGTCGGTGCCGCCGTCCTGCATCTGGAAGCGGTAGAAGTTGCGGGTCTGGCCGCCGAACGTCGCCGAGACGTAGAGAAGCTCGGAGCTGTCCGAGGTCTGATCGTCGCCGTCGGGCTGCGAGAACAGGACTTCGATGCGGTCGGCGGGGCTGAGGCGAGACTGGAAGTCGACATCGGACGCCAGCAGCTTGATCAACCGCTGCGTCATCGCCTTGGACATGCCGTAGGAGTAGGCGGCGCGATAGATGCCGTCATAGACGTTGGGCAGGTTGCCGCGCACCACCACCGGCGCCGACGAATCATCGAAGGCCGTCAGCAATTCGGGGTTCGGATCCGGTTCCTGCGCCGGCACATACTGGCCGCGATCGTTGAGCGCGATGGTGACGATGTGCTGGGTCCGGTCGTAGACGCTGGTGCGCACGACCTTGGCGGCATCGCCGTGAACCTCGAGGCCGACGCGCAGCACGGTTCCAGCCTTGAGCGCCGTCGCATTGAGCAACTTGGCGATGGCTTCGGCCATTCCGGTGGCGTCTTCCCCTGTGTAGCCCGAATCAGCAAAAGCCTCGGTGACGTCGAGATCCTTGGTGAAGGGGATGATTTCCTCGGCGAAAGCCGGCGCCTGGTCGTCAACGGTGGCTCGCGGCGCCACCGAGACGTTTTCCGGCACGATCTTGACGTCGTAGGA
>NZ_AZUV01000033.1:52500-55041 GCF_000513875.1 Mesorhizobium sp. WSM1293
ATTTAAAGAAAGCGTAACAGCTCACTGGTCTAAATAAGGGTCTTTGCGCCGAAAATGTAACGGGGCTAAAGCCATACACCGAAGCTTAGGGTTTGGTCCGCAAGGGCCAAGCGGTAGCGGAGCGTTCTGTAAGCTGATGAAGCCATACCCGTGAGGGGTGGTGGAGGTATCAGAAGTGCGAATGCTGACATGAGTAACGTAAGGGGAGTGAGAGACTCCCCCGCCGAAAGACCAAGGGTTCCTGCTTAAAGCTAATCTGAGCAGGGTTAGCCGGCCCCTAAGACGAGGCGGAAACGCGTAGTCGATGGGAACCACGTTAATATTCGTGGGCTTGGAGGTAGTGACGGATCATTGAGGTAGTCCAATCTTATCGGATTGAACGGGCTGCTGCGTGGTTCCAGGAAATAGCTCCTCCTTATAAACCGTACCCGAAACCGACACTGGTGGTCTGGTAGAGTATACCAAGGCGCTTGAGAGAACTATGCTGAAGGAACTCGGCAAATTGCACGCGTAACTTCGGAAGAAGCGTGACCCTTTTCTACGCAAGTAGAGGAGGGTGGCACAGACCAGGGGGTAGCGACTGTTTATCAAAAACACAGGGCTCTGCGAAGTCGCAAGACGACGTATAGGGTCTGACGCCTGCCCGGTGCTGGAAGGTTAAGAGGAGGGGTGCAAGCTCTGAATCGAAGCCCCAGTAAACGGCGGCCGTAACTATAACGGTCCTAAGGTAGCGAAATTCCTTGTCGGGTAAGTTCCGACCTGCACGAATGGCGTAACGACTTCCCCGCTGTCTCCAGCATAGACTCAGTGAAATTGAATTCCCCGTGAAGATGCGGGGTTCCTGCGGTTAGACGGAAAGACCCCGTGCACCTTTACTATAGCTTTACATTGGCATTCGTAGTGGCATGTGTAGGATAGGTGGTAGGCTTTGAAGCCTGGGCGCCAGCTCAGGTGGAGCCACCCTTGAAATACCACCCTTATTACTATGGATGTCTAACCGCGGCCCGTTATCCGGGTCCGGGACAATGTATGGTGGGTAGTTTGACTGGGGCGGTCGCCTCCTAAAGAGTAACGGAGGCGCGCGATGGTGGGCTCAGAACGGTCGGAAATCGTTCGCTGAGTGCAATGGCATAAGCCTGCCTGACTGCGAGACTGACAAGTCGAGCAGAGACGAAAGTCGGTCATAGTGATCCGGTGGTCCCGCGTGGAAGGGCCATCGCTCAACGGATAAAAGGTACGCCGGGGATAACAGGCTGATGACCCCCAAGAGTCCATATCGACGGGGTTGTTTGGCACCTCGATGTCGACTCATCGCATCCTGGGGCTGGAGCAGGTCCCAAGGGTATGGCTGTTCGCCATTTAAAGCGGTACGTGAGTTGGGTTCAGAACGTCGTGAGACAGTTCGGTCCCTATCTGCCGTGGGTGTAGGAATATTGAAAGGATCTGTCCCTAGTACGAGAGGACCGGGATGGACGGATCTCTGGTGGACCTGTTGTGGCGCCAGCCGCATAGCAGGGTAGCTATATCCGGACGGGATAACCGCTGAAGGCATCTAAGCGGGAAACCCACCTTAAAACGAGTATTCCCTGAGAACCGTGGAAGACGACCACGTTGATAGGCCGGGTGTGGAAGAGCGGCAACGCTTGAAGCTTACCGGTACTAATAGTTCGATCGGCTTGATCGTTCTCATTCCTTATGCCCATCTGACAAAGTCAGATGGTCTGTTCTCACTCACGCTTGTTCCGCCCTGCGGGCGGCGCTACGTGAGTGCGGCGCATCAGCGCCGACGGTCGACCTTGCGAAGCTTCGCTTCGAAAGGCGCCAGACCAAGAACCGTAAAGGCACACAAAGACCAGCGAACAGCCCCGAGAGGCACCCGACAGCTCCGCTGCCGATGTCTCTTTGTGCGCCTTCGCTCAAAAGCTTCTCGAACAACGTGCGTTTTGCCGACCTGGTGGTTATGGCGGAGCGGCTGCACCCGATCCCATTCCGAACTCGGCCGTGAAACGCTCCAGCGCTGATGGTACTTCGTCTCAAGACGCGGGAGAGTAGGTCGCTGCCAGGTCTGCCAAACGCACGTTGATCTCACATCCAAATCGGATGGAGAGAAATCTTCTCTTTATGAAATGGCCCGCCAAGGGATCACGGGCCGCGTAAGCGGCCCTTTCATTTGGTCAGCCATATACCTATCTGTAGGCCTCGGCTTACACAAAAATTGACGCGGGGTGGAGCAGCCCGGTAGCTCGTCAGGCTCATAACCTGAAGGTCACAGGTTCAAATCCTGTCCCCGCAACCAAATTCAAAAAAGCCCGCCATCGTGCGGGCTCTTTTGTTTTGTGCCGTGCTGTGCTGCCGGCCTGTCATCAGGCGCCCGCAACCAGCCAAGCCAAGCCGCCAGACAGAAAACGCAAATCCTCTCCCCAAAACCAACATCAAAAACAGCCCGCCAGCCACAAATGCCCGCGCGCCGTTTTGAATGCGGCTGGGGTGGCCATCGATCTGCCCAGGCTCAGGCCCCCGAAAGCGAAGCCGAAGCTGCGG
>NZ_AZUV01000034.1:0-52881 GCF_000513875.1 Mesorhizobium sp. WSM1293
GCCTCGGCCAAGGGCATGCTGGTCGAGGACAGCCGCTTCGTCCGCGATGCGGCCACTTCTCGTATCCGCGCCGCTTTCGGCGACGGCAGCACCGCTGCTTTGCCGGTCATGGCCTATGGCGATGGTGGCCCTGAAATGGTTGCCGCCGATACTGATCGCTTTGCCGTCTGGGGCCAGGCTTTCGGGTCCTGGGGCAANACCGACAGCGACGGCAACGCTGCTGCCTTCGATCGTTCGACGGGGGGCCTGCTGGCGGGCGCCGACACGCTGGTGGGCGGCTGGCGTGTCGGTCTGCTTGGCGGTTACAGCCATGCGAACTTCGATGCCGATGATCGCAGCTCCAGGGGCGACGCCGACAACTCCCATCTCGGTCTCTATGGCGGCACCAACTGGGGCGCCATCGCTTTCCGAACCGGTGCGGCCTACAGCTGGAGCAGCCTGTCGACAAAACGCTCGGTCGCCTTCAACGGATTTGCCGATCAACTTTCGGCCGACTATGACGCCGGCACCGCGCAGATCTTCGGCGAACTTGCCTACAAGGTCGGTAGCAGCGGGCCCGATGCCGAGGGCTTCAAGTTCGAGCCCTTCGTCAATCTCGCCTATGTCAGCGTGCACACCGACGGCTTTACCGAAAAGGGCGGCGCGGCAGCGTTGACCAGCGCGGGTTCCACCACCGACGCCACCTTCACCACGCTCGGCCTGCGCGGCTCGACCGGTTTTGCGCTCGGCAACATCAATGCGACAGCGCGCGGCATGCTCGGCTGGCGGCACGCTTTCGGCGATACCACGCCGCTGTCGACGGTCGCCTTTGCCGGCAGCGATGCCTTCACCATCGCCGGCGTGCCGATCGCCACGGACAGCGCCGTGATCGAGGCCGGCATCGACCTCAAAATGTCGGCCAATGCGACGCTCGCCCTGTCCTATTCGGGACAGTTCGGCGGTGGCGCTGTCGACAATGGCGCTAAGCTCGATCTCGCGGTGAAATTCTGACGGCGAGAGGTGGCGATCATCAGGAAGCGCCGTCACCTTGGTTGCAAGATTAGCCAGAGACTGATGGAGGCAGCATGGTCAAGTCGATGGGCGATTTCCACACGAAGCATGAAAGCGGCTTTACGCCAACAGAGGGGTGTAAACTGCCGTTCGACGCGGACATTCTGGAAGGTGAGGCCAAGGCGCGAAAGCAATTGCTTGGCCATCAGAACGCTTTCCTTTCCAAGCCCAAACGGTCCGCCAAAGACGTCGACGATCTGATCGAACAGATGGTCGCGTTCGACAAGATCCGGTCCGGGCACTATTGGCGAGAATATCGAACGGATCTGATCGCGCGGAACGTGCGTTCGGCGGTTGGCGAAGCAGGATCCATGCTTGATCTGGGCAAGTTGTCGCCACGACCGGCGACCAGCACAGTCATGATACCGCGCCTCAAATTGCCGGACTTCGACCCCGTTCCTTTTGGTCCGGTCGAACGGGGGGAGCGACAGATCATCGACCTGAGCTCGGTGGCTCGAGGAACCTACTTCGACAAGTGGTTCAACTACAATGGGCGCTGGACGCTCACCCAACTCTTCGATCACGCCGTGACTGATCCGGTACCCCTGTCAATGGATTTCGTCAGCGCCAACAATTTGGACCCATACGATGCGGATGGCCTGTGGGCTGCGAGCGAAACCGGCGTCTGGTTCACCTATGTGCCTGATATCGACGGCTACGTAACGCTTTTCTGGCTATCGGACCCACTTACCTATCGCCTGTTCACACAATACTCTCCGCGCGACGCGGACGGTTGGGCGAATGGTTGGCTCTCGGTGGAAGGGGTTGTCGGCATCTGGACACAAAATTCATTCGCAGGGCGCGACTATGTCGAGATAGCGAGCAGCAACGGCAATGCGCATGACACGCTGCAGGCAACCGGCGTCCTTTTCATTCACAACAGCACATACCCCGTCCAAGCCGGGAAACCGGTCAATGTGCTGATCGGAACGCGGTCGAACATATTTGGTGTCTGCGACGGAACTGGGATTAATTTCGGAGCGGGCGTTGTCGCGCGGATTGACCAGCCCATCTCCGTCTTCACACGAGCGGACCGGGAGCCATATTCGCCGTTCTATTAAACCGCGCAGGCGAGCCGATCTTCGGGGACTGGAGATCGTCGGGAGTGCGTCGCTAATCGCCGATGGCGCGAGTGCGGCCCGGTCGTCGCTTGCCGTCCTAGCAAATTGCAGTGAGCGCGACCCTGTCCAGTCCAGACACCGCTACATGTTTTAGCCCTTCAACGACCCAAGCGCGGCGAAGCCGAGCGCCACCAGGGCACCTCCCAGGACGATATCCGCATGCTTTCGGAAACGTCTGTAGAACCGCTGTGTTACAGGTTGGGAAATGCAAAGGCCAAGAAGACCAAACCAGGCGATCGCAATGGCAAACACCAATGCGACCACGGTTAGGTAAGTCGCCCCGCGGAGATTTAAGTTCAGCGTTGAAGAGGCGAAAAATATTGCAGTTGCGGGATTTGCCACCGCAGTGACAAAACCCAGCCGGAAGTGCCGAACGTTTGCGACCGGTTTCGGCTCATCCGGTCCCGTCTTGATCGACCAAGCTCGCCGCATCGAGTTCCATCCAATGAGGACCAGCAGTGCGCCGTAGAGGCTGGCGGCTATCTGATGCGCGATGCCCTCGTGCGGCAATGAACCGACCCCCGTCGCGACGACGGCCGCCAGCGAACTTGCGCCAAGGGCGATACCGGCGGCAGCGGAAAGCGCCGTAGCACGCGACGCGGTCAGCCCGGCCTGCGCAACGACGGCAAAATTGGCACCCGGCAGCATTGCCACGAGCGAATAGGAAACGGCAAACGGAAATAATCCGGCCGCGACAACGTATCCGGTTTCCATCATTGATTGGCCCCGCATCATCAACGACCTGCCCTACTTCATGGCTGGCCACTGCAAACCTAGCCAAAATCTGGCCGAAAGACGCGGCCCCGAACAATCGGCAAATGCCGACTGTTAGATTTTTTGTTCGGGAATTACCGGCCACGGCCGCTGAGCGGCTCGGTACTTTTGAGCAGCGCGACCAGTTCGCTCTGCTGCCGGGTCCGGGTCTTGGAGAAAATCCGTTCGAGATAGGTGCGGCAGGTCTTCACGGTAATGTGGGAAAGGGCCGCGGCTTCCTTTAGAGACCGCCCCGATGCCAATGCCGTTGCAAGCCTCGCTTCGGCGGGTGTCAGGTCAAACAGGCTGCGAACATGTAGCTCGAAGCCATCGGGAGTGCGCCGGGCGACCTCCGTCACCATGATCACCGCGCAGCGCTCCGACGCCAGGCCATAGGCGCGGGCATCGACGAACGGTGCGACTGACAACACCAGCCGCGTCAGATCAGATCGCTTGTGATCCGATGGCACGATCAGCGTTCCTCCGGTGCCTGGCATGGCGCCGTTCCGCAACGAGCAGGCATCGGCAACCAGCCGTTGAAGCTCCTGCGCATCTCCGGCATTGGAGGCGACTACCACACCGTGCTTCAGCGCCAGCGGACTGTCGGGCCGCGCCAGCATCGCCTCGGCGGCCTCGTTCATCTGCACGATCCGCTGATGGCCGTTGATCAGAAACACGCCGAAGGGCAGATGCGAAAAAGCCGATGCCAGCGCTGACGTATTCTCCAGCCGCCGGCCGATCTGCCCGGCGCGCAGCATGTGCGGCACGATCTTTTGCAACAGCTGGACGTCGTCGCCACCGAACGCTTCCTGCCTCAAACCGCGATGAATATCAAAAAACCAATAGGAGCCGTTGGCGGCCAGAAGATTACAGGCAAGCCCGTGATACATGTCACGCGGCCTGTACCAGTCTTGCCAGAGTTCACGGCGGCGGAAGCCGGCGCCCCCTTCCGTTACCAGCGTGCGGTCATAGACTTTGCCCACAGGCAGGGCGGCCGCGACTACGCTGATGGGATCGCGCATGTGCGCAGCGGTTACTTCGGACGAAACGAACTCGGGATCATAAACTGTTGAAACTGCGTTGCTCGTCGTTGGATCGAGCCGCACAATGCAGGAGCGCGAGCCGCCAAGGAGATCGCGCAGACCAGTCACTGCCTCGAGCCAGCGTTCCTGATCGTAGGCAGCCTCGTAGATCTGGCCGACCACGGCGGACACCGCTTCCAGGTTTGCGTCAGCCATTGGCCTCGAAATCCTTAGCACGCTCGCTGTGCATGAGCCGGCTACCCGCCGCGCCCGCTAAGCGGTTCGGTGCTCTTGAGCAGCGCAACCAGTTCGCTCTGCTGCCGGGTGCGGGTCTTGGAGAAGATACGTTCGAGATAGGTGCGGCAGGTCTTCACGGTGATGCTCGAGCTTGCCGCGGCTTCCTTCAGCGTCCGCCCGGATGCCAATGTCGCTGCGAGCCGGGCTTCGGCCGGCGTCAGGTCGAACAGGCTGCGGACATGCGTCTCGAAGCCATCGGGGATGCGCCGGGCGACCTCGGTGACCATGATCACCGCGCACCGTTCCGAGGCCAAACCGTAGGCGCGGGCGTCGACGAAGGGCGCAACCGACAGCACCAGCGGCGTCAGGTCGGAGCGCTTGTGATCCGACGGCACCATCAGCGTTCCGCCGGGTCCGGGCATGGCTCCGTCCGGCAGCGAGCAGGCATCCGCGACCAATTGTTGAAGCTCCTGCGCATCCCGGGGATTGGAGGCGACGATCGTGCCGCCATTCAGCCTCAGCGGGCTGTCAGGCCGCGCCAGCATTGCCTCGGCGGCCTCGTTCATCTGAACGATCCGCTGGTGGCCGTTGACCAGGAACACGCCGAAGGGCAGGTGGGAGAAAGCCGATGCCAACGCCGAGGTGTTCTCCAGCCGCCGGCCGATCTGCCCGGCGCGCAACATATGCGGCACGATCTTCTGCAACAGGTCGATGTCGTCGGCACCGAACGCGTCCTGCCTGGAGCCGCGGTGAATATCGAAAAACCAATAGGAGCCGTTGGATGCGAGAAGATTCGAGGCGAGCCCATGATGCATGTCGCGCGGCCTCATCCAGTCCTGCCAAAGCTCACGGCGGCGGAAGTCGGCGCCGTCTTCCGCTATCCGTGCACGGTCATAGATGTTGCCAACCGGCAGCGCAGCCACGACGGTGCTGATGGGATCCCGCATGTGTGCTGCCGCCGCCTCGGGAGTACACAGTCCCGGATCATCGACAGTCCCCACCGCGTTGAACGCCCGCTGATCAAGCCGCGCGATACAGCTTCGCGATGCCTTGAACAGGTCGCGCAGGCCGGTTACCGCACCGAGCCAGCGTTCCTGGTCGTAGGCCGCCTCATAAATCTGGCCGACCACGGCGGAGACCGCTTCGATGGTGACGTCAGCCATGGGAACTTTCCGATCCTTGGGACCATCAGGTTTCGTGAAGAAGCCTAACACACGGAAGCTCTCGCGCAAGTTGCATTGTCGCTGAAGGCGATGATGTCGCCACCGGGTTCCCCTCATCGATAATTAGCAAAAATGAATATGTGACCATGCGGCAACAACCCGACCCAACAAGGAGGTAGCGGCCTCACAAAGCGAGGAACAGTCGGCATATGACGACTGTTCGCTTCATCGCCTTGTCTGCACTCTCCCGACACATCGGCAATTTGATCGGGGGTTTTTGGGCGTGGTGGCAAGAATGATCAAGCAGGCGGGCGCGCCGCGCCAACTAGAGACAGCCGCACCGTCGGATGGGAGGCGGTTCCGTCTCGCATCGAGAGACGCGAAAGCGACTGAGCAAGACAGCTCGCGCGGCGGTCCGGTCCTCGTCACCGCTTCGGCCGGCGCGATGGTTTTGGCCATCTCGGTATTTCCAGGGCATGCGTTGGCAGGTGAGTGCGCTGGCGGCCACGACACTGGCCATTCCAACAGCCTCGCCTGCGGCAATGATACCAGTATCCCTATAGGACAGGCACAGACATCTGCTGCCTTCGCCACAGCCGTCGGTCCGCACGCGTATGTGGGAGAACTCGAAGGCTCGGCCGTGGGTTATAATGCGGAGGCAGGGGCGCAGGGCACTGCCCTGGGCGCCTATTCAAAAGCGGGACTTGATATCGGCTTTCTGAGCAGCGGTGGCACGGCCATCGGCATGGGCGCCGAGGCGGGCGTAGCGGCTGATGGGCAGAACGAAGCCACTGCATTGGGTCACAACTCAACCGCCAATGCCTTGAACGCCACCGCGCTGGGCGCTGGGGCAACCGCCAATTTCTTGGCTTCCACCGCGATCGGCCAAGGCGCATCGACAACGCGCGACAACCAGGTCGCCATCGGCACGGGCGGAAACACCTACACGCTGGCCGGCGTCAATTCGCAGGCGAGCAAGGACGCGCAAGGCGCCACGACCTATCTGATGACAACGGACGGCGACGGCAATCTGGCGGCTTCAACATTCGATGTCGCGACCCTCGAAGGCCTGCCGGCACAGGTCGCCCAGAACAGCACCGACATCACCAATCTGAGCACCACGGTAAACAGTCATACAACGCAGATCACCGCTAACACCGCCGAGCTCGTCGATCATGAGACGCGCATCACCAACAACACGACGCAGATCGCGGCCAACACCACCGAACTCGCCGATCACGAGACGCGCATCACCAGCAACACCAACACGCTCACCACGCACACCACGCAGATCGCGGATCTCGACACCAGGGTAACGACCAATGCCACCAATATTGCTGCGCTCGACGGCCGCGTTGGCGCGCTTGAATCCGGCTTCCAGGATATTGGCAAGCAGATCAGCGCAAACCGCACGGAAGCCCGTGGCGGTACGGCGCTAGCCCTGGCGACGGCGGGACTGCGTTACGATGACAGGCCTGAGAAACTGTCGATCGCTGGCGGCTTTGGTCATTTCAAGGGGCAATCGGGCCTGGCGCTGGGACTTGGCTACAACACCAGTGAGGATTTTCGCCTCAACGCCGCCGTGTCGGCGACAACCAGCCGTGGCGATGTCGGCGTCAGCGTCGGAGCCTCATGGACACTGAACTGACGCGGCCGGCATGAACGGGGTTTTGGGGCTTCAGCAGATCGTGTCTTTTCAGTGGCGGGCGCCCGGTTGGCGGACCCCGGGCGCCCGCGGTTTTTTCGCTGCGTTGGCCGTCGCGCTGATGGTCGTCTCGGTGCCTGTGCAGCCCGCGCATGCGCAAAGCAGAGACAAGCGGGTGATGCAAAAGGCAGCCCATCCCGCCAGCATCGACCGCAACGGCGTGCTGATCCTCACCAGGACAACGCTGCTGGCGCTCGACCAGGCCAACAAGACCGGCAACTACACCGTGCTGCGCGATCTCGGCTCACCGAATTTTCAAGCCAACAGTGCCGCGGGGCTCGGCGACATCTTCGCCAGTCAGCGCAAGCAGGCGCTCGATTTCAGCGCCGTCGCGGTGCTCGATCCGCAACTGACCTTGCTGCCGCAGATCGAGCCGAACGGTATGCTGCACATAGCGGGGTTTTTCCCATCGGTACCGCTGCAGGTCAATTTCGAGCTGCTGTTCGAACCGGTGAACCGGCAGTGGAAAGTCTACGGTGTGTCGGTCAACCTCACGTCCGGCGGGCCGCAGGCGCCCGACACACCCGCCGCCGAGCCGCCGAAGAGGGCCGTTACAGGCCCGCCGCCGGATGGGCCCTCGATCGCCGTGCAAGCGAAGAAGGGAACCAAAGCGGTCAAGCCGTAGGAACGTGGATGCAGGCGGAGCGCTGTTCATCAATGAAGGCGCAACCGTTACCATCAGCAATGTCGACCTTTCCGGCAACGAGGCCAAGGGCGGCGTGGCCAGCAACATCCATCTTTCGTTTGGCGGCGGGTCCGGCGGCGCAGGCAAGCTTCGGGTGGCAATGACTCGGCAAGCCAGGGCGGCATTGGCGGCTCGCCCAATGGCGGCAACGGCGGGACGATGCTCGCAACGGTCGTCATAACCAATACGGCTCGATCGGCGGTGGCTTCCGCCTTATTGTAGTGGAGGTAGGGCACACCCAGCAGATGCCTTCCCAGATTTGCCCTGCGTAAATCGTCAGTGTCGGCAAGGACTAGGGGACCACCTGCTGTAACTGCCCCGGACTGCGCGAGTTGGTGAGCTAGAAGTCCGCCGATCTTTACGCGGCCGATAAGAAGTATGGCTTTGCCACCAAAATTGCCGCGCGATCCCGTGTTTCGACTATAGATGTACCCACGGGGCAAATGTTCCCACCCCTGTGTCTCACAGGCGTGCCGATTTTCGTCAAGGGCTGGTGGGGCAGGGGACGGGTTTTGGCGAACAAGGCAGTTCACGTGAAAAGGATGGATGGCGACTGTCTGCCAAAAATTGGCGGAACGCGGACTTCACTGCCCTAACCGGACCGTCGGCTTTGCGCCTCATGTCGGCCATAGATGCAGCAGCAATCAAGGTGGCCCCACCGAGCTGCCCTGATCGCGGGGTCGACCGCACCGCCGACCGGGCTGTAGCTTCTTTAGACCTCGGATAGGTTTTGGCGCTATCTATCGGAAAAAAGGAGCCGAAGTCATGATCGAGATCTGGCAGTCACTCCTCGCCAATCTTGCACTGGTCTCCATCCTCGTGGTCGCCTGGGACCTTGTGGCGGACTTCACCGGGCGCCTTTCGAAGCGGATGCAGTCGCTGCTTCTTGGCGTGGTCATGTGCGTGGGCGCGATCATTTCGATGGCGACGGCGTTGTCCGTCTCCGGCTTCGTCGTCGATCTGCGCGCCGCCTTCATTGCTGCGGCCGCGTTCTTCGGCGGATGGCCGGCAATGCTGATCGCCACGGTCGGCTCCATTGCCTATCGCGTCCATCTCGGCGGGCAGGGCGCCAGCGCCGGGGTGATGGGTATCCTCATCACCGCAATCGTCGGTATCGCGTGGCATCACATCGTCGCGGCCCGTTCGCGCACCATGCACGACATATTCGGTCTGGGCGTAACGGTCGCTCTCGCCGGGCTGATCACGCTTCTGGTCATCCCCACGCAAGCCGTCGCCGGCCTGGTGCAGCAGAGCACGTTCCCGTCGCTCGTGTTCCGCTTCCTCAGCACAATCATCATCGGCGTCCTGCTCGATCGGCAGCAGCGCCGGCGGGAGCTCTTGATGTCCAACATGACCTACCGGGCCATGGTTCGCGAACTGCCCGATTGCCTGAACATAAAGGATGTCGACGGCCGCTTCATCGCCGCCAATCCGGCCACCGCCGAAATGGTTGGCGCCACTTCAGTCGACGATCTGATCGGCAAGACGGATTTCGATTTCTATCCGAAAGAAGTCGCGGAGCGGTTCCGGCAGGATGAGATGGGCGCGCTGGAGGCAGGGCAGACGCTGCGGATCGATCAGCCGGCGCTTTTGCCGGATGGCCGGCAAGGCTGGCTCTACACGCTCAAGGCACCGTTCCGCGACGAGTCCGGCAAGATCGTCGGTGTCATCACCTACAATCGCGACATCACCGAGCAGAAACGCACCGCCCAGCTCAAGAACGATTTCATTTCCACGGTCAGCCATGAGTTGCGCACACCGTTGACCTCTATCCGGGGTTCGCTCGGCCTGATCGCGGCCGGCGTGGCCGGCGAACTGCCGCCCAAGGCCGCCAATCTCGTCAACATCGCCCATACCAATAGCGAAAGGCTGGTTCTTCTCATCAACGACATTCTGGACATGGAGAAGATCGAATCGGGCGTGATCACCTTCAAGATCAAGCAGATGCCTGTCCGCCAGGTCCTGGAGCAGGCCATTGCCGCCAGCTCCAACTACATGGCCGACAGTCGGATCAGGATCGTTCTGGTCGACGATGCCCCGCGCGCCGAGGCCAACATCGATCCGGATCGCCTGCACCAGGTGATGGCGAACCTCCTGTCGAATGCGATCAAGTTCTCGCAAACCGATGGGACCGTCACTGTGAAATTCCAGCGTCGTGACCGCGACATGCTGCGCATTTCCGTGGTGGACCAGGGCGCCGGCATCCCGGAGGCTTTCCGCAGCCGTATATTTGGAAAGTTCGAGCAGGCGGACGCCTCCAGCACCCGTAAAATTGGCGGCACCGGCCTGGGCTTGAGCATCGTCAAGTCCATCACCGAAAAGCTCGGGGGCGCCGTTTCCTTCGAAACCGAGGAAGGCCAGGGAACCTCGTTTCACGTCGACCTTCCCGAGGCGCACAGGCAGGCCGACAAGCCGGTTTTGGTCGAGCGCCGGGCGCGCAAGCGCGATGGCCGCCTGCGTGTCCTCATCTGCGAGGACGAGCCCGACATCGCTGCGGTGATCGCGGCACTTCTTGATGCGGAAGGCTTTTCCAGCGACGTCGCGCCCGATATCGACACCGCCAAGGCGCTCCTGAGCTCCCGCGACTACGTAGCGCTGACGCTCGACATCAAGCTGGCGGGGGAATCCGGCATCAAGCTCTTTCACGACTTAAGGGCATCACCGGTGAATTCCGACATTGCGGTCATCGTCATCTCCGCCGTCGCCGACGAGGCCAGGCGCTCGCTGAACGGCAGCGCCGTCGGCATCATCGATTGGCTGGAGAAGCCGGTGGACTCGAAACGGCTTCACGCCGCTCTCGCCAAGATCGTCGGCCGCAGGGTCGAGCCGAGGCCACAGGTCCTGCATGTCGAAGACGACGAGGGCGTGCTCGCGGTGATGTCGGAGGGGCTGGGCTCGGGCGTCTCGATCACATCCGCAAAGACGCTGCAGGAAGCTCGGCAGGCGGTCGCGAAGCATCGCTTCGATCTGATCATCCTGGACATTGCACTCCCCGACGGATCTGGCCTGGATCTCCTCGTCGATCTGCCGCTGGAGACCGGCGTCATCGTGTTTTCGGCGGCGGAGCTCGACCAGAAACTCGGCGATCGCGTGCAGGCGATCATGACCAAGACCAAGGCGTCGGAGATCGATGTGGCAAAGCTGGTCAGGAGCATGTTGGTTACGTCCCGAACCCGGCTTGCCGCGAACGCCAAGGAGTGATGCTGATGCGCGCAAGGATCCTCTATGTGGATGACGAGGACGATATCCGCGAAATCGCCCAGATGTCGCTGGAGCTCGAGCCGGAATTCGAGGTGCGGTCCTGTTCTTCGGGCATGCAGGCACTGGCCGATGCCGCCGAATGGCAACCCGACCTCATTCTGCTCGACGTGATGATGCCGGACATGGATGGGCCGGAGACGCTGAGGCGTCTGGCCGAGGCTGGCGCGACGGCCTCGATACCCGTGGTGTTCATCACCGCGCGCACCCAGACGCATGAGGTCGAACGCTATCTGGCAATGGGCGCGGTAGGGGTGATCGCCAAACCGTTCGACCCGCTTGCGCTTGCCCGTGAAGTCAAAAGATTGCTTCTGTCGCGCGCCTGAGTCGACGATTGACTGGCCACCGAGCGCGTTCTGGCTGCAGACTGTGCGATGCCGTTCAGGGCTCCTATACCATGTCGCCTTATTCATCTACTGATTGTGCCGAGGGTGCAGGCGCAGCGAATCAGGTTGTCTATAATCGCGGTGGCATCGGCGGACGTCGATGAGAGAGCTGAGAAGAATATTTCTGTCTGCATGAACCGCATTGGCGGATGTCGGTTCATGGGTTGATCACTCCGGGGGGCGACGGAACCGGAGCAAGGCTGGTGAACGGATCGAAGGCAAGAGTTCTGATTTGCGACGACGATCCCTTGTTGATCGAGCTGATGGAATTCAGGCTCAGGGCAAAGGGATATGAGGTCATCAAGGCAGTAGACGGGGCGGAAGCGCTCTTGAAGGCGGAGCATGAGGCGCCGGACATCATCGTGCTCGACGCGATGATGCCCAAGGCCGACGGCCTGGAGGTGCTTGCCCGCATCAAAAACGATCCGGCTTTGTCCGAAACTCCGGTCGTCATGCTGACCGCCCGCAAGGGCGAAAGGGATATCGTCTCGGCCCTGGAGAAGGGAGCGGACGACTATCTTGTGAAACCATTCATTCCCGAGGAGCTGCTGGCCCGGCTTGCGCGTCTGCTCGCGCGAAAGAGCGGGAAGCGCTGATGCGGCGCGGCCGGCGCGCAGCCCTTGCCGCATGGCTGGTCCTGACGATCGCTGCGCCCCAGGGCGCGGCGTTGGCGCAGACGGTGGATGAACTTTACGAGTTCGGCGTCAAGGCCAGGCAAGCGCAGCGTTTCGAGGCGGCGGCGGGTCTTTTCCGGCGAGCCCTGGCGCTCAGGCCCGACAATGCCGACGCCCTGGTGCAACTCGGTTTCGCCGAGCTTGGCCGCAACAATCTGCCGGCGGCGCGCGAAGCCTTTTCCAAGGCACTGTCCCTTGCCCCAACCTATCGGGACGCCAGCTTCGGCATGGCCGAAGTCGAGTTCCGCTCGGGCAATCCGGACGCCGCCTTGCCGCTCGCCGAAGAGGTGTCGCGTGCCGAGCCCGACAATGCCGATGCAAGTACCCTTGTTGCCAACATCCGCAAAGCCCAGCGGGCCGGCAGCAGCAAGGCGAAACCTGCGACCGCGAGGAAGATACCGCGCCCGCCGCGGCCGGATCCCGTCGCCGGCCTGATGGAGGAGGGCCGACGATCGCGGGCTGCGGGACAATTGCCGGAGGCGGAGAATGCGTATCGCCGCGCCCTTCGGCTGGCGCCGAAAAACACTGATATCCTGGTCGCCATCGGTTTGGTGGCTGGCTCCCAGCAGAAATTCGACCAGGCCGGGCAGTTCTTCGACCAGGCGCTGGCCATTAGGCCCCGCCTTCTCGGTGCCCGCCTCGGCAAGGTGCGCCTGGCGATCTGGCAGGGCGACGTACCGCGCGCCCGCGCGATGATCGATGATGTGCTTGGCACCGCGCCTGACAATGTCGAGGCGATGGCTCTCGACGCGCGAATTTCCCTGCTCGAGCAGGATTACACGCGGGCCGAGCAGTCGTTTCAGCGGGTGCTGGCGGTAGATTCGCACAATGCCGAGGCGCTGGTGGGGATCGGCGACCTGCGCCGGGCGCGTGGCGACGACTTCGCCGCGCGGGAAGCCTACCGCCAAGCGCTCGCCATCGAGCCGGGCTCTGCCGATATCGTGCAAAGGCTGGCTGCGCCGCCGCCGCGCAAATGGCGACTCGATCTGGGCAGCGAAGTCAGCGATCTCACCGAGGGGCTTGGCGACTGGACCGACAGTTCGGTTGGCCTTGCCTATCAACTCACCCCGCAGACAACCATTTCAAGCCACACCCGGATGGCGACCCGCTACGGTCGCACCGATGTTCAGATCGACGGCCGCATCGACCAGGCCTTTTCGCCGACGGTTTCGGCCTATGTGCTGGCAGCGGCGACGCCGGATGCCGATTTCCTGGCCCGATATTCGATCGGCGCCGGCGCTTCGTGGCAGATCATGGCGCCCGCGAAAGCGCTCGGTCCGTTCTCGCTCAACATCGATGCTCGCTATGACAATTTCGTCACCGCCGAGGTCACCACAATCTCGCCCTGGGTGCAGGCCTATGTCCTGGACGGCCGGCTGGGGCTTTCGGCACGTTGGGTTCACGCAGCCGACGATATCGGCACGCGCGCCGATGGCTATGTGCTGCGGGCCGATCTTGCAGTCACCCCGGCCGTCAACGTTTTTGGTGGTTATGCAGATGCCCCCGAGATCTCCGACGGCACGCTGGTGCCGACGCGTACCGTCTTTGGCGGCATCTCCTGGGACGTCACCGATCCGCTGACGCTGCGCGGCAGCCTCGCCCATGAGCAGCGCCCGACATTCGACCGAACCACATTCGGGCTCGGCCTAACCACGCGGTTCTGATCATGTTGTACATCTGGCACTTATCCATCCTGCTCAGTGCCCTTTCCCTGGCGATCATGCTTCTACTGATCGTGCGTCGGGTATTGCAGGAGCGCCGGGGGACGACGGGCGCCGATCAGCGGCGCCTTCTTCTGACGGCGCTGATCGCCTTCACCGAAAATCGCGATCGCGAGGCATTGAAGACGGCGCTGCTTGCGGTGCCGGCGAGGGTGGCGGTCGATGCCGGTTTCGAGTTTATTTCGCTGTTGCGCGGCGAGGAGCACGACGAGCTCCTCTCAGCCTTCAACGAATGTGGCCTGCCGGCGCTTGTCAGTACCCAACTGGAAAAAGGCAACGCCGCCGAACGCATCCACGCGACCGAGATGCTGGCGGCGCTGCGTTCGGAAAACGCAGTGGCAAGCCTGCTTTCGGCACTCGACCGCGACGGATCACGCGAGGTCAGGATCGCCGTCGCGATCGCGCTCTGCGATCTCGGCGCCTTGCCGCCGCTCGTCATAACGCTGCGCAAGATCGGCGTGGCGGGACAGCGCTCGCGACGCCTGATCGAGCTTTTCAGGCGCTTTCCGCCGAAGCGGCTCGACGAACTTGAGGATTACGCCAGACTTCAGGGCGCGGTGCCTTTCATTAGAGCGGCCGCAATCGATGCACTTGCCCGCAACGGCGGGTTCCGGTTTGGCGACTTCTTTGCCCGCGCGGCCGGCGATCCGTCATCGGAGGTTGCCGCAGCCGCATTGCGGGCACTCGGGCTGACCGGACATGCCAATGCGACGGCCATCCTGACCAAGGCGATGGAAATTGGCGGCTGGAATGTGCGTGCAGACGCTGCCAATGCGGCGGGCCGCCTCGGCCTGTCTGAACTCGCCGCGCCCCTCGCGCAGCTTATGGACGACGAGGCATGGACTGTGCGCTATGCCGCCGCCAACGCGCTCCGCTCGTTCGGCCAGAAGGGAGAGCAGGTGCTGCGCGAGATCGCCACCAGCGAGGTCTCGCGCCGCCAGCGCACCGCCTCGCTGATCCTTGCCGAGGGGCCGGCCGCCTGATGTTCGACTGGAGCCAAGAGATCGTCCTGGGTGCCTCCATCCTGTCCTGGTTCATCATTGGGGCAGGGCTGGCGCAGACGGCGGTATACCTGCTGCAGCTTATTATTGCCGCCTACGCGCTGTCCAAGCGTCCGCCAGTCGCGCGTTCGGCGCTGCTATGGCGCCGTTATGGGGACGTCGCGCCGCCAATCGCGCTCCTGGTACCCGCCTACAATGAGGAAGTGAACGTAGTCGAGAGCGTGCACTCGATGCTGGCGCTTGAATATCCGAATTTCGAGGTGATCGTCATAAACGACGGCTCGAAGGACCAGACTCTGCAGCGCCTTATCGAAGGCTTCAAGCTTGTGAAATTCCATCGGCCCTATGAGGAGGCCCTGACGCACAAGCCGATCCGCGGTCTCTATTCCTCGCCGATGACCGAACGGCTGTTTGTGGTTGATAAGGAAAATGGCGGCAAGGCCGATGCCCAGAATGCCGGCGTCAACGTCTGCCGCGCGCCGCTGTTTTGCGTGATCGACGGCGATTCCATCCTCGAGCCCGATGCGCTAATGCGTGCCGCGCAGCCCTTCATCGACGATCCAGAGCGCACCATCGCTGTGGGCGGCACGATCCGGATCGCCAACGGGTCCAGGATCGAAGGTGGCAGGGTGCGTGAGGTCCGGCTGCCGAACCGGCTGCTGCCCCTGTTTCAGGTGGTCGAATATCTGCGGGCCTTTCTCATGGCGCGGCTTGCCTGGAGCCGCATCAACACGCTGATGCTGGTGTCCGGCGCCTTCGGCATGTTCCGCCGCGCCGAAGTGGTAGCGGTTGGCGGCTTCACCGGTGGGTCGATGGGTGAGGACCTCGATCTTGTGATCAAGCTGCACCGTCACATGATGGACACCAAACGCAAATACCGCATCCAGTTCATTCCTGAGCCGGTGTGCTGGACCGAAGCGCCCGAGTCACTCCGCGTTCTTGCCAGACAACGCACGCGCTGGCAGCGCGGTGCGCTCGAATGCTTCTTCCGTTACCGCTCCATGCTCTTCAACCCCCGTTATGGGCGTGTTGGCTTCCTCGGCTTTGGTCACATACTGGTTGTTGATGTGCTGGGGCCGATTTCGGAAGTCCTGGGCTATGTGCTCATTCCGACCTTTTGGCTGCTCGGCATTCTTTCGACCGAGTATCTCTTGGCGTTCACATCGCTGGTTTTCACCTACGGCGTTTGCGTGAGCGTGTGTTCGCTGGTCCTCGAAGAAGCCGAGCTTCAGCGTTTTCCGCGCGCGCGGGACCTCGCCGTGCTCACGGCCGTGGCAGTGATCGAGAACTTCGGCTACCGCCAGCTCAACAATTTATGGCGCGTGAAGGGCTGGTGGCAGTATCTACGCGCCGACCAGAGCTGGGGCGAGATGACCAGGACCGGCCTGACTGGACCTAAGAAGTGAGCCCTTTCGGTTAAGTCACTTCAACGTATGCTCGAGTTGTTCGATAAGCCCGTCGAGTGCGGCATGCACGGCCCCGTCATCCGGCTGCTCGATCAGCAGTGTTTCCAGCGCCGATGCCTGTACGCTGATCTCCGCAAACCCGAACGTTCCCGCGGCTCCGGCGAGCGAGTGCGCGGTCGCAATCAGTGAGTCGTTGGAACCCTTGAAAAGGACTGTGTGCCGCGCCGCCTTCAACTCCGCCAGTTGAGCGGCGCACCTGGCCAGGAAACGTTGCCGTAGGGGGGCGAAGGGATCGTTCAAAGTGGGAGGCGCTCCGCGACCAGGTTTCAGAGACATTCAAGCATAAAATTCGGTGGAGTGAAACGAAGGCTCTCCCTTTGAGTCTGCCCTTGGCTGCGAAGAACTCCGCACCCTCAGCGAACGTTCTTGCTTGGGGCAGGCGGCCCGCAAAATAGTCCCCTCCCATCCGAAAGGCCTCCACGGGGCCTGTAGGGACCGGAATAGTGAGCGGCTCCCCGTCGAGCTCGTAGAGAACGATTCCCTCACGGCGGATGTCGACAAAGAAGTACTGACCTTCCCTGAGTGCAGTGTTCACCTCCCGGCGGGAGTGGACGGTGACGCTGACGGGTGTCTCCATTCACGCATCAGGCGGTCGGCCGCAGACTGCCAATAGCCGGCGGAATCGGTCAGCTTGCGATTGTTCACCATCACCAGCCTTCAGCGCGTCGTCGAACTCCTGAAGCAGCACCTCCACCGTTCTTGTCAGCTCGCGCTGCTTTGGCGGCGGGAGATGGTCTATGCTGGATTTCATAAACGAGGATCTGTCGTCCATCGGGTATGCTTAGCCGAGACTACGCCTCGAATCCACAGACTGCCTCCCCGGGCAGACGCAATTGAAGTATGTGGAGCTTGCTGGCTCATTCGTTCGCCGCTCAGCAGACCGAGGTTGCCGTCGGTTGCAGCGGTACTCAACCGCATGCTGGCGTGCGCACGCCCGGAGTCTGTCCGACATCAAGTCCGGCAGCTACAATCGGCAACTTCAAAGACCGAAATGCGTTCGATTTCATATCCGCGCACCAACGCCGCATCTATATGGCCGAGTTGGTGCGCTGCGCAGTATCGGCGGCGATATCTTTAGCAGCCGTTTACCGGAGCGCGATAGGTCCTGTGTATGCAATACTGTCGGATGACGTAAGGAACCGCCGTGCCGCACAGAGCAGCAGCCCTAGCCGGCCGTTCTACGCCCCGCCTGCATCGTTTCATGAGCGTGATGCTCGAACTGGCTCCGGGCGTTCTCGTGCCGCGTCAGGAAACGGAGTTGCTCGGACAGAGGGCGCTTGCGATTCTTGGCGATCGCGCGCCCGGCCCGATGGTGATCGACATGTGCTGCGGCTCCGGCAACCTTGCTCTGGCGATCGCCGCGGAAGTTCCGTCGGCCCGCGTCTGGGGGGTGGACGTGACTGACAGCACGGTCGCGCTCGCCCGGAGCAATGCCGAACGCTTGGCCCTTCAGGACCGGGTCACCATCCGGAAAGGGGATCTGTTCGGTGCGCTGGAGGGCGATGGGCTTATCGGCGCAGCGGACATGATTGTCTGCAATCCGCCCTATATCTCGACCGCGCGCCTCGAAGGCGAGAGCGCGCATCTGCTTGAGGGCGAGCCGCGCGAGGCCTTCGACGGGGGGCCTTACGGCATCTCGATCCAACAGCGGCTGATCCGGGACGCAACCGATTTCCTCAAGCCTGATGGCTGGCTGCTGTTCGAGTTCGGGCAGGGGCAGGACCGCCAGGTGGCTGCCCTGATAGCCAGAGCCAAGGCCTATGAACCCGTGACATTCGCCAAGGATGAGGTCGGAATGCCGCGTGTCGCACTCCTCCGCAAGCTTGGGAACGGTTCGCCCGCGATCTCATCCTCCGCGAGTTTGGCATGAGCCAGATTCGTCCCCTGCAGGCTGCGGATATTCCGGCCGTCGCCGGGCTCTTTCAAAGAACCTTCCGGGACGGTGGCAAGCCGCCGCCTCCGGCGCTCGAGACTTATCTGCGCTGGCACTATCTCGAAGGCCCGGTCTGCGATCCGGAGATCGCGTCTCTCGTCCATATTGCGAGCGAAGGCGACATTTCAGGCTTTGTCGGCGTAAATGTGCTGCCGATGAGGCATGGCCAGTGCAAGTTGCGCGCCGCCATCTGTGGTTCGCTCATGGTCGAACCGCGGGCGAACGACCCGATGGCCGGCGCAAGGCTGCTCAGGACATTCCTGGCCGGGCCGCAGGACATCTCCTTCAGCGAAACCGCAAATGCCCTCTCGACGCAGATGTGGACGAAACTGCGCGGGGTCGCCCTGCCGCAATACAGCCTGGACTGGATCCGGGTCATCCGGCCTTCGGCCTTCCTGCTCGATCTAGCCTCGCGGCGAGCCGGCGCCGTGCGCTTGCTTGACCCGCTCGCGCGCGGACTCGATCGCTATCTTCGCGGACGGATGCAGGAGAACGAGATGCGCTGGTCCGGGGTCCCGGAACTCTGGAATGGCAAGGGCGGCCTCAAGGTAGCCGAAATCGATCAAGCCGGTTTTGCGGCTCTTTTGGACCCGTTGACGCGGCAGTTCCCGCTCCGCCCCGACTGGAGCGCCGAGCAGCTTGCGCATATCCTCGCGGAGGCTTCCCAGAAGCCGGACTATGGTGATGCCGTGTTCGCGTCCGTCTCCTCCCCCAGCGGGGCGCTGGTCGGCGCCTTCCTCTATCACACCCGCCCGGGCAGGATGGCGCGCGTGCTGCAGGTTCTGGCCCTGCCGGGGCAAGCTGGTTCCGTCGTCGACTGCTTGATTGGCGATGCGGCGCGGCGCGGCGCCGCCGGCCTGCGCGGCCGGACGCAACCCGCTCTGCTCGCAGCGATGCTGGGCCGGCGGGTCGCCTTCACTCAACCGGCCTCGACCGTGGTGCATTCGCGCGACGAGGAGCTGGTGAACGCGTTTCTGAGCTCGCAAGGCTTCTTCAACGGGCTGGCCGGCGAGCGCTGGAATCGCTTGGCCGGGGAGCAGTTCGAATAGGCCGTCATTTGCCCGCGCGGCGACGTAATCCCGATGGTCGCGCCGATCTCAGCTGGCGATTTCCTCGACGGGGCGGACGAGCTGCGGGCCAAGGTGCAGATGGCGCGTCGCCCGGCGCTTGGCGGCGATATCGGCCCAGACGCGTTCGACCTCGACCGCAGTCAGCTTCGCGGCGGCGCCGACGTCCGCGGCTGAAAGGCCGTTATTCAGGCCGAAGAGGCAAATATCCATGCGGTCATAGGGCAGGGAGAAGTAGAACTCTTCCTGCGTCTGCTCGAGGGAATAGGTGTCGGTCGTCGGCGCCCTGCGGCAGATTTCCTCGGGAATGCCGAGATGGGCGGCAAGCGCATAGACTTGGCTCTTGTAGAGATGGGCGATCGGTTTGACGTCAGCCGCGCCGTCGCCATTCTTCACGAAGAAGCCTTGGTCGTATTCGAGCCGGTTCGGCGTGCCGAGCACGGCGAAATTCAGCCGGTCGGCGTGATAGTACTCGATCTGTTTGCGCGTGCGCTGCTTCATGTTGGTGGCGGCGACGATGCCGAGATAGACCGCCGCCGACATGCGCAGCTTCGTCTGCCGGCCTTCGGGGTCCTGCACCACCAGCGAGGAGATGTTGTAGCCCTCCCCGGCGAGTGAATTGGCGATGACGATCTTTGAGGCCCAGCCCGGCCCGTATTCCGGCACCAGCTCGCGGATGAAGGTATCCCGCCGCTGATAACAACCCATCGCGTGCAGCGTCGGGCCGATATCCTCCACGATCGCTTCGACGCCAAAGGTTTCGGCGGCCAGCCGGCCGAGGCGGAGGCTGTCGGGATCGGAGTCGCTTTCCGGCATGAACAGGCAGAAGACGTTCTTCGCGCCGACGGCGCGGGCGGCGAGCGCGACCGAGACGCTGGAATCGATGCCGCCAGAGAGGCCGAGCACGAGCCCGCGCTTGCGCATGCCGCGTAGCTGCTCGCGCAACCCGGCGACGATGCGATCGGTTTCCGCTGCGTTGTCGAGCGTCAGCGCGTCGGCCGAGAAGGCGGGACGGCTCGGGGCGAGGGAGAGATTCATTGTGCAGTCCCCAACGTTTCGGCCGCCAGCCTTCGGCTGACCTTTCCGGTATCGGTCTTCGGCAACTCGCGGCGGAACTCGATGAGCTTCGGCACCATGAAATCCTCGAGATGAACGGCGCAGTAGCGAATGATGTCCCGCTCGCTCAGGGTCTCGTCCGAGAGAACGACGAGAGCGGCAATGGCGTGGCCGAGCACCGGATCCGGCACGCCGGTCACCACGGCTTCCACGATGCCTGGATGGGCGTGCAGCACAGTTTCGACTTCCTTCGGGGCGACCTTTTCGCCGCGCGTCTTGATGATGTCGTCCTTGCGGCCAACGAAATAAAGGAAGCCGTCCTCGTCCGTCCGGAACAGGTCACCGGTGTGGAGCCGCTTTTCCCAGGGATGCGGCCCGGGACGCAGCATCTGCTCCGTGGCCACGTCGTTGCGCCAATAGCCCTGCATGACATGCGGGCCGCGGATGACCAACTCGCCCGCCACGCCCGGTGGCATGCGGTTGCCCTCATCGTCGACGACGATCGCTTCCGTGTTGGGAATAGCGATGCCGACGGAACCCGGCCGGCGGTCCAGCTCCTCCGGGGGCAGGTAGGTGCAGCGCTTGCATTCCGTCAGACCGTACATGGAAAAGAGCCGTACGCCGGGGAACAGCTCGCGCAGCCGGGCGATATGCACCGGCGGCAGGGCGGCGGCGGTGTTCGAGATATAGCGAAGGCTCGGCAGGAAACCCGGCGCCAAATCGCGCATCTGCAGGATCAGCGCCGCCATCGTCGGCACCAGCGGGAAACCGGTGACCTTCTCGGCGCGGATGCGCTCGAAAATGGCCTGCGGAAAGGCGAATGATTTTTCGAGGACGAGGGTCGCGCCGAGCTTCGTCGCCATCAGCAGCTGATAGAGGCCGTAGTCGAAAGCCAGGGGCAGGACATTGAGGATGATGTCGTCACGGGTGTTGCGCAGATAGGTCGTGATGGATTCGGCCGCGGCATCGATATTGCGATGCGTCATCATCACGCCCTTGGGGCGGCCGGTGGAGCCCGAGGTGTAGATCAGCATGGCGAGGTCGATATCGATCCCGCCATGGCGAATGGGCACGGGCGCGACCTTGAGACAATCCTCGAAGGAGGCAGCGCCATCCGGCGTATGGCTGGATGGCGCTTGCGTCGACGCGACGAAGAACGGCCGGTCCGACAGCGCACGCGCCTGGATCACGACAGGCATCAGCTTGGCCTGAGTCAGGATCGCCGCAGCCTCGCAATCGTCGATGACATAAGCGAGCTTGTCGGCCTTGGTGGAGGCGTTGATCGGGCTGAAGGTCGCGCCCGCCTTGAGAACCGCGAAGATCGAGACGGCGGCTTCCCAGCAATTGTCCATGAAGACGAGAACGCGGTCGCCGCGCTGCACGCCATTCTCGGCGAGAGCGGTCGCAAGCCGGTTCGACAGATCGTCGAGCTCGTCATAGCGCAACCGCTCCCGGTCGGTGACAAGCGCCGTCTTCGCGCCATGCGCGGCCGCGTTCGTGATGAGGAATTGCTCGACCCGCATGAGCTCGGGCCTTCCGCTGCCAGCCGTCACGCCGCGACGAGCGATGCGGTCTTCCCTGTGATGAAGGCCGTGATGCGCGCCAGTGAATCGAGGTTGGCCGGCACGATATCGGCGTCCGCAACTGTGATTCCGCAATGGTCCTCGATAAAGGCCACCAGTTCCAGAACGCCGGTCGAATCGATGATGCCGTTCTCGATCAGCGAGTCCGTATCGGCGAGGGCGTGGGTGGTGTCGCCGAACAGGAAGTTCTCGATGACAAAGGCCTTCACTGCGTCTTGGATCGTATCGGTCATGTCGTTCGCTTTCCTTGGTGGTGTCAGGCGGCCTTTGCGTTGCAAATGCCTGTGCCGGTGAAAGTCGTCAGCCACAGCTGCGTCGACAGGATGCCGACAAAGGCCGCGTTGTCGCGAAAGCCGGAGGCCGGCTGGCGGCTGCATTTCTCATGTAGTTTTGCCACTGCCTTCGGATTGAAGAGCCCGCCGGCGCTGACTGCGGCGTCGCCCAGGGCCGACTGGACATAGTCCCTCGTGCCCGGCCCAACGAAGGACTGGCTATCCGGTGCGCGATAGGGCTGCTTGGTCCGCCGGCCGATGGCGGCCGGCAGCAGGTCTTTGGTCGCCTCCCGCAGAATATGCTTCTCCACGAGCCCCTTCAGCTTCATCTCGGGAGGAAGGCCGGCGGCAAACTCGACCAGATGATGGTCGAGGAAGGGAAAGCGGCCCTCGATGCCGTGGGCCATCGCCATGCGGTCGCCCTGGCTGGACAGGATATAGCCAGGGAGAAGGAAGCGGGCTTCCAGATATTGCGCCTGATGCAAGGGATGCCAGCGGGCGAACGCCTCGGGCAGCCGCGCGGCGAGCTCCTCGGCGGCGTCATATCCGGACAATGTGGCACGCAGATCGCCCGAGTAGAACAGCTTCGTCGCCGCCGTGCCGTCGAACCTCGGCCGATGGGAGAACAGCGGATCGTCAAGCGTCGCGCCGCTAGCCCCGAAGAAGGAGAACAGGTACTCGGCCGATTGCTGCCTTAGGCCGGGAAGATAGGGGTAGAGCTTGCGGAACAGATGCGGCCGGATGCGGGAGCCGGGCTGTCTCCCGCAAAAGCGCCGAACCCTGGCCTCCTTGAAAATATCGTAGCCGGCAAAGACTTCGTCGGCGCCTTCGCCCGTCAGCACCACTTTCAAACCGGCCTCGCGCACGAGGCTCGAGAGCTTGTAGAGCGGGGCAGGGGCAGTGCGCAGGATCGGCCGCTCGGTGAAGCGGATAACGTCAGGGAAGACGGCGGCGATATCGCCTTCCCCGCAGGCGACGGCGCTGTGATGCGTGCCGAGCGCACGGGCCATCTCGATCTGGAAGGGGCTCTCGTCATGTTCGGCGCTATCGAATGTGACCGAGAAGGTCCTGAGGCCACCCGGCGCCATGCCCGCCGCCAGCGCCGATGTGATGGAGGAATCGAGGCCGCCAGACAGATAGGCGCCGACTGGCACATCGGCGCGCATGCGCATGCGGGTCGCCTCCGTCAGGAGGGCGCGCAGTTCCTCGGCCGCGGCACGCTCGTCCCCCTGCCGGGGCGGCGCGTCCCGGTCGGGATACTCCAGACTCCAGTAGGGCCGGGTCGAGACGCTGCCCTCTTGCACGATCATCAGGCTTGCGGGTTCGATCTCGTAGATGTTGCGGAAGGGCGTGCGCGGCGCGATCGGGGCCCAGAGCGTGAAGATCTGGTCGAGTGCGACCGGATCAATCTCGGCCGCGACGCCCGGGGCCTGGAGGAGCGCCTTGACCTCCGAGGCGAAGTAAAGCCGTTCGCCCTGCCTTGTATAGAAGAGCGGCCGGACCCCCATGCGGTCGCGGGTCAGAACCATGCGGCGGCGGCGGCCGTCCCAGAGCGCAAAGGCGAAATCGCCATTGAGCGCGGAGACGCAATCCTCCCCCATCTCGTCATAGAGATGCAGGATCACTTCGGTGTCGCTGGTTGTCCGGAAATGGCGGCCTTTCGCGCGAAGCTGCTCGCGCAATTCCACATAGTTGAAGATCTCGCCGTTGAAGGCGATCGTCAGATCGCCCGTCGCATCGGACATCGGCTGCTGGCCGTCCCCGAGACCGACGATGGACAGCCGCGCATGGCCGAGGCCGGCCGCCTTTGTGGTGAAGAACCCCTGCTCATCGGGGCCGCGATGCGCAATGGCAGCCGTCATCCTTTCAAGGAGCGCCCTCCCATCCCGGACAGTGCCGAAATAGCCGCTAAAACCGCACATGCCGAGATATTTCCAAGTCCACCAGCGCGGCCCGGACTATAGCCGCCAAGATATCGGTAGGTGTTAAATATTTGGGACTATTCATGAGAATGGTAAATTTTGAGCGGCCGCCGACGGCTGATTCCTTGCGTGAGCATTGGATCTGCCGCGAGATGAGGGCAATGAAGCTTTTGGCGTCGTGTTCGCATGATGTTCACGGGGTCTGAGGGGCAGGCCCTCATCGCCTTCTGTCGAGGGCTAGGTCTGGGACTTCTCAAGGTCTGTCGTTGTCGGGGAAAGTGGTCCGCGCGGCAGAATGAAATCTACGACGGTGCCATTGCCGGAATTGAGGCAGGCGTGGCCGCATGCCGCCTTGGCGTAACGGCAAGCGATCTGTACAAGGCAGTCCTCGATGTTCTTGACGGCCGCGGAATTTTTTGCGGCTACCCAATCCATGGCCATTCCTTCGGACTGGGCTGGGGCGGACCATGGTTAGTGCCAGATAACAGCTTCAAGGTTGGAGCCGGGATGGCCATCGCCGTCGAGTGCATGGCGGGCCGCGAAGACGTCGGCTATGTCAAGTTCGAGCACAATTGTCCATCCTGATCGCACCGAGCTCATTTCCACCTGTCCGGCGAGGCTCTGAAGACTTGCCCTCAAACGCATGCCCAAAACACAGCTGGTATTGGTAGCAATCCGAGCGGACCAGGCGAGGCTGCCTCACTGCCGGGTAGCGAGAGAACCCACTTGGTGAACTCACGCGTGCGCCTGACATTCCGGGCACCGTGGACACGCGTCAAGCCGAGAGGATACTGCGCGAGCGATATCGAGTCCATGTCAAGTACCGCAATGTAGAGAACGTCGCGACTGCGCGTTTCTTTCCAGTTTTACATGCACGAGGACGAACCAGATATTGTTGCCGAAGGTCGAAACCAGCCGTCGCTGACACTCATGGGAGTATGGCGGTCCCGAACAGGATGCCGTGACGCCCGACCGTGGTGATCGGGTCCGGCAGCTTCCACATGGCGGGTCTTTCTTCTCGATGCGAGCGACCTGGCGCCAGGCACAATCCCATTGTCCTTCCTCACCCTCGCAGCGGTTGCCGGCTGGCGGCAGCAATGCGCCTGATCTCGGAGTTCGGCAAACTTTACCTTCGCCCGAAAGCGGACGGTCTGCCAAAGGTAACATGACTGCGTTGCTGGACGACGGGCCTGATCCAGCAATGACCCCGTATGTCAGGTTCCAACAGTATGGGAGGTTGTCCTGTCGAATATCATTGCCGTCGTCCTTCTTACTGCTCACATGCACGCAACTGCGGCGATGAGTTGTCGGACCGGCTGGATCCTATAAAAAGCCGGCCTTTCTGAAGCCGGAGAGGAAGTGTTCGGAGGAAGATGGGTCTGCGAAGGGAAGGTGGGCAAGGTAGCCAAGCGAGAGGTCCGGTTGCAGCCTCAGTGTGGCTTCGACTGCGACATGCGCGTTTTCCATCTCGCCTAGATGGGCGTAGGCCGCCGCGAGAAAGGCATGGATGAAGAACTGGTCGCCGGCCTTCCGATAAGCGTCGATGGCGTCGGCATATCGGCCGAGCAGGAAGAGCGCGCTTCCCTTCACCTCCCAGAACCAGACCGGGGGCAACGGGTCGAGCAGTATGGCCCTTTCGAGGACCGCCAAGGACTGCTGAGGCTGGCCGCCGTAGTTGAGCCAGCTTGCATAGTCTCCGGCAATGTTGACGTCGTGCGGATTGAGCGTACGGGCCTGCTGGAAATGCAGTCCGGCATCCCCATGCTGGCGCATATGTACAAGCACGAGACCCATGCTCTGGTTGCAGATGCCGTCATTCCGGTCGAGCAGGAGCGCTGTGCGCGCAGACCGCAAGGCACTTTGCAGCGTACGAGGATCGCGGTCGTACCAGAATCGCGCAACCAGGCACTGCGCTAGATAGGCATGCCCTTGAGCAAAAGTCGGATCGAGTTCGGCGCTCCGGGTAAACATGGATTCGCCCTTGTCCATTTCATACTGATGGTAGTGCGCGCGACCCTGCAAGTAGTAGTCGTAGGCGGCCCAATCGGCCGGCGGCGTTCGCCGCGAGCGGCTAGTCGCATCTGCCTCGGCGGCGCCTTGGACGGTTGAAGCCACGAGGGCCGCCACCTCCTCCTGAACCGAAAAGATGTCCTCAAGCGCCCTGTCGTAGCGTTGAGCCCACAAATGGAAGCCGCTGGCGCCGTCGATCAGCTGCGCCGTGATCCGGATACGGCTCCCGAGCCGTCGCACGCTGCCCTCGACGAGGTAGCGCGCGCCGAGTTGCCGGTGGACTTCCGCGCCCTCCGGCGCTGGCCCACGAAACTGAAAAGATGAATTACGCGCGATCACCACGAGCGACCGGTAACGCGCCAGTTCAGTGATGATATCTTCGGTGATGCCGTCGCTCAGATAATGCTGGTCCTGATCGCCGCTCAAATTGGCGAAGGGCAGCACGGCAATGGTGGGTTTGCCGGACGGCGCGATTGGTCGCTGCACTGAACCTTCCACGCGCTCGACAGGCGCGGTGAAGCGGTAGCCGACGCGAGGCACGGTGGCGATCCAGTCGCCACCTTGGTCGGTGGGGCCGAGCGCCTTCCTCAGCGTCGCAATCTGGACGGTGAGATTGCTTTCCTCGACCGCCAGGCCCGGCCAGGCAGCTTCCATCAGCTCGGCCTTGGTCAGGATGTCGCCGGGCCGGGCCGCAAGCGTGGCGAGCAGCGTGATGCCGCGATGCCCGATGGAGATCGGTATTTCATGTCGCAGGAGCGTCCCCTTCTCAGGGTCGAGCACGAACGGACCAAAGGTGAGGTGAACCCGTTGCATCCCGCCATATTAAACGTTTCGGAATTTTTCGGAACAGTTTCGGCCGCGCTTTAGTACGCAGGTCCGCTCATCCGCCAAAGTAGCGTTATCGATTTTAGCAGCACCAAGAAAGGACGAGCCAAATGAGCACGCAGCTTTCTCTTACCTCAAGACTCTACCAGTCTCTCTGGAGCGAACAGCCGACGTGGACGACTGAACCGGTATCGGTCTGGGCGAGACTCTTCGCCCTGCGCGGCCTGGTCGCGGTCTGGCGCGAGCGCAAGTACTATCGCGAGGAACTGAAGCGACTGGCGGAAGATGGGCCTCAGCGGATCGACGACGTCGGTCTCACCCTGGCTGCCGTCGAGGCGGAACTTCAAAAGCCGTTCTGGAAGGCGTGATTTGCATCCATAGCTGTGAACGATTGTCTGCACAGGGCCAGCAAACTCCGCAAGTACTGTCTCATCGACGCCGCAAAGACACGACCGGCATGTTCTATCAGTAGCCGATCAAGGACCTGCCTGTAGGCCGGGGTAGGTGCAGCAATGCTCCGCTCATCCTGGCCTGCCGGCCGGACCTCGGCGGCCAATTCTGCCGCCAGAATTGTAATCATTCTTGGTCCGGCATTTGAGGGAAGGACCAACCTGTAACCGCGCGTCGGCACTGTCTGCACGACGGCCTGGCGACTGTCGTGAGCGCCGCACGGATCTCGTGAATGCATTGGACCAGGCTGTCATCGGTGACGGCTAGCCCGTCCAGACCGCCTTCATCAACTCGTCCTTGGTGATGACGCGATCAGCGTTCTCCAGAAGGTGGCGAAGTACCGCGAAGGTCTGGTGGCGAACTGCGATTGTCCTGTTGAATTGGTCGCGCAAGGTCTCCCTACTCACGTCGGCGGTCACGCCGTTGAGTACGAACGTTGCAGGCGGCGAGCTATTCAAGCCGGTTCCCCTCAAGCACGAAGCCGCAGTCCAATACTAGCACGGTTTCGCGCTGCGAAGACTGATCATCATCCAGCGCGTGCGGGGAGCTCGGATTTCGGCGAATGATCGTAAGCCGTTCGTGACTTGGCAAATGCCCAGGCGAGAGTCGCTACCGTACGCCGACTTGAATTGTGCGTTAGTGCATTGGCAGGATGTTCTGGTTGAGGCGGAACAGATTGTCCGGATCGTATCTGTGCTTGATCTTGGCGAGCCTCCCATAGGCTTCGGCTCCCAAGGCGTCGCGTACGAGGTCCGCTCCTTCGCCATGGCCGGGGAAGTTCAGATAGAGGCGGCCGGTCGAGTAGCGCTGCACGTCCTGCCAGAAGCTGCGAACCCAGCTGATGTTCGCGTCGTCCTCATCAGCGCCTGGCCAGATGGCGTCGAGGCTGAGCATGAAGGGCATGGACCGGTCACCGAAGGCAGTCTCATCGGCTGCAACGCGCTGGACGAAACCGCCGAACTTCCAGATCGAGGCGAAGGTCATTTCGGAGGGCCGCTTCGCCATCCGCGCGGTGATCTCCCCGATAACCTCGTCGTCGAGGCGCGAGAGGTAGGTGGATTTCCAGTAGCAACGGTCGCGGCCTTTCGGGAACAGGCCGTCATAGAGCGACTGGATGGTGCGATACGGCATGCGGCCGCTGAAATCGACAATCGGTGCTCCAAAACTGCGTAAGGGCGCCACGACCCGCTCGCCCTCGTCGGCCAGTCCGTCATAGACATGCGCAAGCGCCAGGACGCGCCGGCCCCTTGCACGCTCGGGAATCGAGGGATCGTTCGGCAGCGTGGAGAATTCCGCTAGGCCGCTCAGGCGATCGGGTGCGGTCTGCATGAAGTCGCGCCAGAGTGGAATGATCTCGTTGGCGCGCTCTTCGGGATAGGCCGGACCGCATAACATCAGCTCCGGCTCGATCGGATGCAGCTTGAACTCGAAGCTCGTCACCACGCCGAAATTGCCGCCGCCGCCGCGCAGCGCCCAGAAGAGATCCGGGTTCTGGGTCGCGTCGGCATGGATGAGGCGGCCATCGGCGGTCACCAGATCGGCCGCCAGCAGATTGTCGACGCTGAGGCCGTGGCTGCCGCGCAGCCAGCCGATGCCGCCGGAAAGAGTCAGGCCGGCAACGCCCGTCGCCGAAATCAGGCCGCCCGGCGTGGCGCGACCAAGCGGGGTGGTGGCCGCATCGACATCGGCCCAAATAGCGCCGCCCTCGACGAAGACACGATCGAGGCCGGGCGCGACCCGCACGCCATTCATCAGCGACATGTCGATCATCAGGCCGCCGTCGCAGACGGCGTAGCCTGCAACATTGTGGCCTCCGGAGCGGATCGCGATCGCCAGCCGCTCTTCGCGCGCGAAATTCACCGACGCCTCGACATCGGCAAAACTCCGGCAGCGCGCGATGAGAGCGGGACGTCGGTCGATCATGCCGTTCCAGACGATCCGCGTCGTGTCATAGGATGGGCTCGACGGCTCCAGCACCTCGCCGCGCATGATGGAACGGAAGCTTTCGATGCTCGATGCTGCAAGGGTAGCGGTGGCGGCCATGTGGCGGTCTCCTCGTTTCACACACGCTAGCGCGGCGCGGGCAGGGCCGCTAAAGTCGAAAATGCTGAAAGGCGGTCATTTCTGCCAGGGTTGAACAGATCGGCCCATTGAATGTGGCGATCCTTGCCGTTCCGGAGGCTACCGCCTCCACGATCTACGGCATGTTCGACCTGTTTTCCTCGCCCGGCAGGGATTTCCTGTTCATAACCAGCGGTGCGGCGGGCACGCCGCGCATGCGGCCCTATGTGGTTGCTGGGGACGGCAGCCCGTTTCGCGCTGCAAACGGCATCTGGATGCGCCCAGATCACAGCCTTGCCGATTGCCCGCCACCCGACATCGTCTGTATTCCAGATTTCTTCGTCAATCCGGGAGAAAGCGTCGCCGGGCAGTATGACGCCGAAGCCGCATGGCTGAAGCGAGCGCATGACGACGGCGCCATGCTGGCCAGCGCTTGTTCGGGCGCGGTGCTGCTCGGCGAGGCCGGGCTACTCGACAATCGCGATGCCACCATTCACTGGGGCTATGTCGAGACGCTCACGAACAACTATCCCGGCGTTAAGGTGAAGCCGGGCCAGTCTCTCGTGCTGACCGGCGAGGCCCACCGCATCGTCATGGCCGGGGGCGGCTCGAGCTGGGAGGATCTCGCCCTCTATCTGATCGCGCGCTTCGTCAGCCTCAAGGAGGCGATGCAGGTCGCCAAGGTCTACATGCTGCAGTGGCACGACATGGGCCAACAGCCCTTCGCCGCGCTGATGCGCTTTCGCCAGACCGACGACGCGGTGATCAACCGCTGCCAGAAATGGGCCGAAGGCAACTACCGGACGCCCTCGCCCGTCGCCGCCATGACCAAGTTGTCAGGCCTGTCCGAGCGCTCCTTCGTGCGCCGCTTCGCCAAGGCCACGGAAATGAAGGCAATCGACTACATCCACGCGCTCAGGCTCGAGCAAGCCAAGCAGATGCTGGAGACCGGCGATCTCCCGGTCGAAGCGGTGGCGAGTGAAGTCGGCTATGAGGATGCGAGTTTTTTCGGGCGTCTCTTCCGCCGCAAGGTCGGGGTGACGCCGGCGCAATATCGCATTCGCTTCGGTGCTCTCCGGCGAGCATTGAGCCGCGATTGAATCTCAACCATCGCGGCGCGATGCTGATATTCCGCTTTGCGCCTCAAGTCAGCCGTTGAGCTGGCCCCAGCGGAATCCCAAAAGCAGAAATTCGAGCGATCAGGCGAACCGGCACGTTCCCACCCAGAACCGGACGCCCAGCGGTCATTAACGATGGGTTCGAGCTCCAGCCGCAAAGTAAGCGAGCTGGTCGGCATAGAGCTTCTTGAAGGCCCGGGCGAGCCCAGGCGCGTTCAACGTACGCTCAGAAAGTTCCATCTTAGCCTGAGAAGTACGTTCAGCTTGTCTAGCTGCGGGACATATGAACCGCGACACGATTTCGTCCTTCCGATTTGGCACGAAATAGGGCCAAATCGGCAGCATTGACGAAATCATTTGGCGTCTCGTCCGCGGTGGGCACCGCTGTTGCAACCCCGACGCTGATGGTCACACGATCCGGGCCGTGGGGTATGTTCAACTCCCGCACGCCCTGGACGAGCCGCTCTGCGATCGCACTGGATTGTTCCAGTAAAGTGTCGACCAGCACGACCACGAACTCTTCGCCTCCGTACCGCGCAGCTAGGTCGGTGGAGCGGCCGGAACCGCTCTGGATTACGCGGGCGATTTGCTTGAGCACCTCATCGCCGGCCATATGGCCATAGGTATCGTTGTATCGTTTGAAGTTGTCGGCATCAATCATCAACAGCGACAATGGGGACTGTGCGCGAAAAGCGCGCTTCCATTCGGCCGCCAGATATTCATCAAAATAGCGCCTGTTGCCGAGGCCCGTCAGGCCATCGATCCGCGTCAGACGTTCAAGCTCGAGATTTGCACCGATCAGCTGTCGCTGGCTTTCCCTCAGCGCTCGGTATGCCGCGTCTCGCTGGACGTGATCCAGATAAGCCCGCGTGTGATATCGAATACGTGCAATCAGCTCGATACGATCCGGCAGTTTGACGAGATAGTCGTTCGCTCCCGCAGCGAAGGCTTCGCCCTTGGTGGCTGGATCTTCCTTGCTCGACAGCACAATGACTGGGACCGCGCGCGTCGACGCATGCTTCCTGTATTCTCGCACCAGATGCAGCCCATCGACGCCGGGCATGACGAGATCCTGCAGGATAACGGTTGGCTTTACCTCATCCGCGACTGTCATTGCTCTCAACGGGTCGGTGCAGAAGTGTAAGGAAATATCGGGCTCGTTGGCTAAAGCACGCCTGACCGCCTCGCAAACCATGATCTGATCATCGATGAGCAGAACCATGGATGAATAGCTATCTGCGAGTGGCGGGACCAGCTCTGGTTCTTGCGTCATCTGACGAGCCCTTTCACGTGGAGCGTTCGCAGGCTTCGATTATACGTGAGCCGATCGCACTCAAAGGAAGAATATCAACAGCCGCGCCGATGTCGGCAGCGGCCTTCGGCATGCCATAGACGGCACTCGTTGCTCTATCCTGCGCGATTGTGAGATGCCCCTTGTCGCGGAGCTGTCTTAGCCCGCGCGCACCATCTCTGCCCATGCCTGTGAGCAGGACACCAATCACCGAGCCAGGCCACCATTGCGCCGCACTTTCGAAGAACACATCCACGGACGGCCGATAAACATTGTCCTTGGGGCTGGGCGTATAGCCAAGTTGCTGAGCTGATTTGAAAACCAGATGATCCGCAGAACTGGCTACGAGAACAGTGCCCGCTTGAGGACTATCCTTTTCCCGCGCCGGACGGATCGGGAGAGGCGTATGCTGTCCCAGCCAATCAGTAAGCCCCGGCACGAACTGAGCATCGAGATGCTGGACGAGCACGATCGCGCCGTCAAAATCAACGGGAAACGCACTCAGGACTGCGGCAACGGCGGCCGGCCCGCCCGCGGAGGCGCCGATTGCAATTAAGCGTCGAGGTGTCGGCTCAGCGTCACGTGACATCCGCCTTTTTGTCTTGGCCGGCGCATCACCGATCAGCTTGCCGATCGTCGCAATCTTGTTCGTTAGAAGCCGTGCGGATTGCGAGGACGCGTTACCTTCGATGCCTACTGACGGAATATCGACCGCGTCAAGCGCGCCATGACCCATTGCTTCGTAGACACCGGCGAGGTTGGCTTCGATACTGGCGGTCACCAGCAAGATTGAGCACGGGGTTTCCGCCATGATTCTGCGCGTCGCTTCCACGCCGTCCATCTCTGGCATCGCTAGATCCATGAGTATCAGATCCGGCAGATCACGTCTGCAGACCTCGACCGCCTCACGCCCATTGGTCGCGACCCATGCGACCTGATGTTCGCCGGTCGACAAGACCAGCCGGCGCAGAAGCTCAACCGCCATCGGCATGTCGTTGACTACGCCGATTCTCATTCGTTGGCTTCCAATTTCGATCTCATTCAGTCGCCTCGCCAATCATGTCCACGACCGCATGGATCAGCGCCTCGTCCTGAAAGGTACTCTTGGTCAGATAATAGTCCGCACCGGCGTCAAGCCCGCGCGAGCGATCTTCTTCCCGATCCTTGTATGAAACGATCATTATGGGTGTGTTCTTGAGATGGGCGTCCTTTCTGATCAAGCTCACCAACTCGATGCCATCCATGCGCGGCATATCTATGTCAGTGACGACAAGATCGAAAGGACCAGACCGGACGGCATTCCATCCGTCCATACCGTCGACCGCCACTTCGACATCATAACCGTGATTGCCCAACATCTTGCGCTGGAGTTCGCGGACCGTGAGTGAATCGTCAATCACGAGCACGCGCTTGCGTCTGCTCGGTTCGGGACCGCCCGCAGCGCGCCGAACAGCCCTAAATCCGCTAGACGATGCAAGTTTTTCCACCGATCGGATCAGATCATCGACGTCGAAGATCAGAACTGGCGAACCGTCTTCCATCAGGGCCGCTGCGCTGATGTCCTTGATCTTGGCAAACCGTGGATCGAGAGGTCTGATCACCAGCTCGCGTTCCCCGAGAAAACGGTCAACGATCAGGCCGTATGCATCGCCCCGACCTGCATCCACGACGACGACCGAGAGTTCGTCCGGTTCCGATCCGGACTCTCCTCGATCCAGCACTTCGCGCGCGGTCACCAGCCCGATCTGTCGATCGTTCAAGCGAAAATGCGGTCGGCCCTGCAGCAGGTTGATCTGCATCCGCTGCAATCTCATTGTCTTGGAGATGGCGGCGAGTGGAAACGCATAGGGCTCTCCATCGACTTCGACGAGTAGTGTGCGCAGGACTGACAACGTCAGCGGCAGCTGCAGTTGAAACCGGGTTCCACGACCAAATTCCGAGGAAACGCTCGTGATTCCGCGGACCTCCTTCGTCATCGCCTGCACCGCATCGAGGCCCACACCACGGCCGGACACGTCGGTAAGGCCCGCTTTCATCGAAAAGCCTGGCAGAAACAGGAATGCGAGCAATTCGGTTTCGCTGAGTGTGTCAGCACTTTCCCTGGTCGCAAGCTGTCGGGCGATGACAGCCTCGCGCAGCTTCGAGATCTCGATCCCCCTGCCGTCGTCCACCACGGCTATCTGCAGCAGCCCGGCATTGTGCCTCGCTTCGAGCCTGATCAGCCCCTCTTCGGGTTTCCCCATCGCGAGGCGCTCCTCAGGCGGTTCAAGCCCATGGTCTACAGCGTTGCGCAAAAGATGCCCCAAAGGGGCATCGAGCTGTTCGAGGATATCGCGGTCGATGCCGGTCGAGCCGCCTACGATCTCCAGTCGCGCCCGCTTGCCAAGGGTACGGCCGAGATCGCGGACCGTTCTTGCGTAGTGTCTCACGCCGTCCTCGAAAGGCCGCATCCGGCTCGCCAACGTTTCGTCGTACAATCTGTTGGCAAGATCGGTCGCTTTGCGATCCACTGAATCCAATTCATCGAGACGCTCCGCCAGGAACGCTTGGCTCAACCGAAGCTTTCGCTGGGCTTCAGCCAGCGCCTCCACTACGGCCGCATCATTTGAACCCGGCGGCAGCACTGCGTGAAGGTTGTCGAACGCACTTGCGAGGTCCGATTGAAGTCGCTTCAGTCGCAGTAGCCCGTCAGCGAATGGCCTGAGCCGCCGAGCTTCCATCAGCGACTCGCCAGCCAACCCGAGCAATCGGTTCAGGCTGTCTGCCGTCACCCGAACCATTCTATCTGAGCCAATGCTGCCGTGGGTTTGCGGTGGCGTCCCAACGAGGAGATTCGCTGAAGAGGTCGTCGCCAGCTGATCCTGGGCATGATCAGGAGTGGCGAAATCAGCTGCAAAATTTTGGGCCCCGGGCTTCGCCTCGGGGGGCGACAATTCCTCAAACTTCGCGAGAAAGCTTTCGATTTCTGAGTTGGCGCGCTCGCTCGATGATCCCGATGCGATCAATTTCAAAAGGTCACAGCCTTGCAGGAGCGCATCTATATGATCCCGTCCCACTCTCAGATGCCCACGTTGCGCGGCGACCAGGCAATCTTCCATCGCATTTGCAACTTTGACCGCGGGCATCAGGTCGATGATGCGGGCAGCTCCCTTCAGGGAATGTGCGGCACGCATGCATGCTTCCAGGGCATCGGCGGCGACAGGATTGCGTTCCAGTGCCAGAAGCCCAGACGTTAGTGCCTGTGACTGCGTCTCCAGTTCGGCCTGGAAGAGGCTGAGCATCGAAACCTGGCTGAAGTCCTCATCTGTCATGCCATGCTCCGATCCAGCATCGTGAGCAGTTGTTCTGGGTCGAGACAACCAACGGCCCGTCCCTGCCAGGGCAGAACGGCATTAGTAGCCGCAGACAGCGCCTTGTCGATCGTGGCTGGCACAGCGAGAGTGTCGCGCGCCCGATAGCGATGTAAGCCGTGGATCTCATCAACCGTAAAGGCAACCCGCTTGTCGCGCTCGCCCACAACAACCAGGCGGCGAAATACCTTGGTTCGCGTGCTTTGCTCCCCCTCCTTGCGCTCGTCTATCCCGAGCAATTCAGCCAGGGACAGGCAAACGAGCAATTCACCACGGACATTCGCAATACCGAGCAGTGCACGGTTTCTGCGATGTGGAAGTGAATGAACGCGGCGAGATTCAGCCACTTCATGAAAAATACCGACCGGAAGTGCCAGCCATTCTTCCCCCAAACGGAAGAGAACAGCCGTCTGCAGCGCCTCGTCGTTGGCCGGATCGATCCCTGCTCGGCCAGCGTTACCAGGCCATTCGTCGCGATATACCGAGGGAGCCGCACGGTCGAGGAGGTGTCGTGCAATCTTCTTATAGGTCGGGCAATTCCGGCAGTGGAGATGCTGCTCCAGCAGCGCACATGACTTGTCACCCCGTACGCCTATTTGCCGCCAGCAGTCGTCGATTTCAATCTGCTCCAACGGCTGAGCGATCCCTGTCGAAGCCGCCATCAGCTGCCGCTCCTTTTCTGGACCCGGCCTAGCCGGCCAGCCAGGGCCTCGGCGCCGTTATGGTCGCCTTGCTTGCGAAGCAGCAAAGCCAGATGGATGAGAGCTTCTCGATGATTTGGCGCCAGATAGAGCGCCTTGCGATAGCTTTGCGCGGCTTGGGGTGCTGCGCCATCCGCATCCTGGACGAGGCCCAGCAAGTAGAAGATTTGCGCGGAAGGACCGAATTCCTTGAGATGCGCCAGGGCGACCTCCTGTGCCTCCTTTACCCGTCCTGCATTGGCGATCCGTTCAACCGCGATGAGGCTTTCCGAGGCCTGTGCAAGCGGCTTGGCCGGCGCCTGTCCACGGGCTTCATTGCCAATTGTCGGTCGGGGCCGAAGAAGAGGCTTGCTCTTGTTGACCTTCGGGGTTGGCGTCGGCACCGGGATGGCGGCCGAAACTGTCGGCGCCGTGGTCTTGACGGGCTCCGATTTCAGGAAGGCAAAGGCCAATGGCCATTCAGCGGAAATAAAGCCATGCAACCTTGGAAGAGCTGCTTCCGCCGGACCGACCAGGAGGAGTCCGTCTTTGGCCAGTAGGTCCTTCAGGCAGATCAACGCGCGATCCTGCAGCTCTCGATTGAAATAGATCAGCAGATTGCGGAAAAGCACGATGTCATAGACTTCTTGCCCGAAAGACGCGCGAGAGCCGAACAGGTTTCCTACCCTGAACCGAACCTGTTTCAGCACCGCAGCTGTAGGACGCAACCCGCTCTCGGCCGCTTCGAAATAGCGATCCTTGAATTCGAGATGGCTGCCGCGAAACGAATTGCGCCCATAGATCGCGCGTTCAGCCGTCGCGATATTGCGGCTGCTGACGTCCACACCATCGATCTTGAACTCGTGCGCCTCAAAGCTGGCATCGAACATGGCCATGGCGACCGAATAGGCCTCTTCGCCGGTTGAACATGGCAGGCTCAGGACTTTAATCGGCTGAGCACGCTTGTGCACGCGCGCATGCCGCGCCAGCATGGTGAACGCTTCTCGGTCGCGAAAGAACCAGGTCTCCGGGATCACCACCGCATTGATCAACTCCTGCAACTCCTGCGAGGAACCGGTCAAGTGTTCCTTATAGGTCTGAGGGTTGGTTATCCGGCATGCTGCCATCCGATCTCTGACCGCCTGACGGACCACTGTCGGACCAACGCTGGCACTGTCCAGTCCGATGGTTTCCGTCAGGAGCTTTTCAATTGCGCCGGTCATTGATCACCCTTCGCGGCCTGGCGGAGCAATGCGGTACGTATCTCTTCCGAAAGCAGCGATGCCACTTTGACCCACTGAATGATCTCCGAACCATCGGAAGCCACCGGCCCAAGATAGGGCGGGGTTCCTGGTTCAAGTCCGAACGGCGCGAAGTCGGCAGGGTCTCGCTCAAGCGTATCCGTCACCCGTTCCGCGATCAGTCCCAGCAGGCGCTGCTCGCCATCATGCGCGTGATAGCGCGTCACAACGATCCGGGTGCTCAATAGGCGCTCCGACGGCCGGCCAAGCGCAAGAAGAGTAACATCGATCAGCGGGATGGGTATTCCGTTGTAGCTGACCAGACCCACCACACCGGTTGGCGCACCCGGCAGGACCTTCACATCGAGACGAGGCAGCACCTCTTCAATTTGGTGGACATCGATCAAGTAGCGATCCGGACCCATGCTGAAGGCGAGAAATAGCATTGTCACCCCCTACTGCCGGCTCGCTACGCTCTCAGCTTGAACCTCGAAATGCTACTTCGCATGCCGCCTGAGACTTGATTGAGCTCGTCGATCGCGAGCGTCGATTGCTGAAGGGATTCGACTGTTTGCTGAGCTGCCTCACTCAGCTGCGTTAGCGTGTCGCTGATCTGCCCCGCGCCGGTCGCCTGCGCTTGCATGCCTTCATTGGCGACTTCGAAACGTGGCACCAGCCCCTGAACCTGCTGAATGATCTCGAAGAGTTGCCCGCCGACCTGCTGGATTTCCTGCATACCCCGGCGGACCTGTTCGGAAAACTTGTCCATGCCCATCACCCCGGCCGCGACTGCCGACTGGATGTCCTTGACCATCTGCTCGATATCGTATGTGGAGACAGCCGTCTGGTCCGCGAGCCTTCGGATTTCCGTCGCCACCACTGCAAAGCCCCGGCCATATTGGCCGGCCTTCTCAGCCTCTATGGAAGCGTTGAGCGACAAAAGGTTCGTCTGATCGGCCACTTTGGTGATGGTCGTCACCACCTGATTGATGCTGCCGGCTTTCTCGCTCAGGATCGCGAGTTTGGAATTGATCGCGCCGGCCGCTTCCATGACCTGCTGCATGGTTTCTTCCATACGGGTTAGCCCCGCTTGCCCTCCGCCGGCGACGGCAGCAGTTTGCTCGGCAACTGTCGAGACCTCGTTCATCGTGCGGACGAGCTCGTTTGACGTGGCGGAGATCTCCTTGGCTGTCGCGCGGATTTCTGTTGTGGTCGCTGCGATTTCAGTCGCAGTTGCCTGCTGTTGCTTGGAGGTGGCGGCGATCTCAGTTATCGATGTGCCGACCTGTATGCTGGACCTTTGAACCTGACCAATGAGGGTTGTGAGATCGTCCGCCATTGCGTTGAAGCCGTCGGCAAGCACGCTGAATTCGTCTCGGCGCCTCAGATCGAGGCGTTCGCTGAAGTCGCCTTGCCGCATCAATTGAACCGCGTTGACCAAACGAGTGAGCGGACCTGTAATGGCGCGAAACAGCTGGTAACCCAAAAGAAGGGCTAGTCCGAGGGCTATCAACAAGCCAACGCTCAAACCGACTTCGGCCGTTCTAACGATCGAGCTGATCCGCTGCGTCGCGCTGTTTGCCTCGCCTCTGTGATCCTCAACCATGGCCTGCAGAGCGGACTGCAACTTTACAAAGATCGGCTCTACGGTGTTCTTGATGGCCAGGCTTTCATTGGGAGTTTCACCTTTCGACAAGGCAGCCCGGCTTGTGTCCAGCACAGCAGTTTCAGCCAGACGAAATTGGTTGGCGAGTTCTTTGACGACTGCATAATTCTGCTTGTCGATGTCGGAGACGATTGTTGCTTCATAGTCGCCCATCGACCGCTGCACTTGGTCGCGATTGGTCGTGATCGCGCTTTCAAGCGTGCTTCTATCCGATGGGTTGTCCTGAAGGGCATATTCCTGAAGCAGACTATGGGCCGTCATCTGGCCCATCATGATCGCGGTGCTGTGATAGAGGTCTGGAAGGATGCCCTTCTCGACCTCAGTCGCCTCCTGCCCCGCCTGAAGAAACCAGGCGTACGCGATGACGGCGATCACGGACATGACCACCAGAACGGCAGCGAAACTGACGAGGATGCGGTGGCGTATTGTCAGACTCTTCATGGATCCGATTCACCAATGGGGGCATCGTGGGCTGCGCGACAAGCGCTCGTTCCGACGTGTTCGAAAAAGGTGCGTCGAAAAGCGGTAGTCTGACGCTGAATGGTTTCTTTTCCGTTCCATCACTAATGATGGCGATGCCGCTCGCCAGAAGTGACGGTCGAGGACACGTCCTTCCGTCGGCGCACATCAGCCCGACATCCGCTGGGCGGCACGCCCGCGTCAAGGTGGCTGGATGACTGATTGTTACCGTCTCGTTGGACGTCGAGAAAGGTATTCAATGACGATGAAGCTCTTACCTCACGTCCAAGGCCCTGTCAGCGTTGGGCCTTTCAAGCAAACAACCTGGACAGCCCATAGGCAACAAGGCCCCTCAACCTGAAGGGGCACAAATATACGCTGGCCGCTGGTCGATCAGGAAGTCCGGTGCACCGCCGTCAGATTCGCCCAGCGTCGCATAACCCCGCCTACGTCATTGCATGGTCATGCTGGAGGCGCCCATTGGTCGCCGTCCGCCTATTCTGGAAGCCCGATGAACGGATTCTGATACCGAATGCCGAGCGGTCTGAAATCCTTCTCGTTGTCGGTGAGCACGATCAGATCGTGTTGCATGCCTGTTGCAGCAATAGCGATGTCCTCGAAACCAGGTGAGATGCCAGCACCCCGAGCGACTGTTATGAGTTGCCCAGTTATTGTTGCCGTTTCGAGGTCAAGAGGGAGGATTCGGCTACTGTAGTAGTGACGGATTTCTCCCCACCATTCAGCGAGCGCGCCCGCCTTCTTGGTGGCACCGGTTCGCTTGGCGTTCGCGATGCCGTCCTCGATCTCGGCCGAGGTGATTACGGAGAGCCAAAGGTCGGACGATCGCTCGACTATCCAGGCCGCTAGTTTCTCATCGGAGGGCGTCCTGCGTTTCGAAGGGGCGAGCAAGCTGACGACATTCGTGTCCAAAAGGTACAATGTCAGAACGCCGGATCGCGCAGAGCCCGTGCGGGCTTTCGCCTTCGCGCTGGCAGGTCAGCTTCCTCCAGGGGCGAGTTTGTGAGCAGCCAACCCAGCGACGGCACACGGGAAAGGCGTTCGTAGTCCGAATAGCTGATTACGACAGCCTCTCTTCTGCCGTGACGGGTGACGACCGTCGGTGCGCCCGCAACCGCTTCGTCGACCACATGTGAGAACGTAGCCTTGACGTCTTTGAGCTGAATCTCTTTCATCATGATTGCTCCCGTGACTAAAGTGGTCATATAAATTATGGAGCGAGTTTTCGCAAGCAGTCAGGACGGATCGGTGGGCCTACGGCGCTCGAACTGCCGCCAGCTGGCAGGCTGACATCTCCCATCACGTCTAATCCGGAAAACCACGTCTTCCCGTTGATCTGGAAAGTACGGCGATCGACCGGGACACAATCGCGATTAGCCAGCAACACGCAGCAGCTGACACCGCCGACGGCAGATAGAGAGGCCTTCCCGCCCTGGGCGTAGATTTCCGCGCCTGCGGGATAGAAGCTGAGTGGTTGCAGCAGTGCGGGCTCAAAAGCCTCCGGCAAGTTGGGCTGGGCAGACCGTGACGGCAGCGAAATTCTGGAGGAGGTGTAGGCGTGCATGGCTGTTTTCCCGGTTCATCCGTGACACAGCAATCGCGCGAATCCGCGGGTCGCGAAATTCGGTTATGTCCCTACGGGAAACTACCTAGAGCCGCTCCACCTGAATCGGTCCAGCGCTGGTCGCCACAGTGAAGAAAGCTATTCACTTGCTTCACGGCCCGTCACCTGTTGGATCATGATACGGAAGAAAACGTGGGGTGCGCTGTCCGACACCGGAGGCATGACTGGCTTGAGGGCGCCGGGCTCCTGTCGTCCATTGCGTACATAGCCGAGACAAGCCTCGAATCTACAGACTGACGCGTTTGCCCGCGTGACGCAACGTGGCTAGTTCCCACGCCTTCGATCCTGTCGTTTCCAAGTACCTGCTCGTGCAGATTGTATGGAGATCCAAACACAATATTCCCGCTCGGTGGCAAAAGTAATGCGCGACGCCACGTGGTCCGAAGAATGACTACAAATTTCAGACAAAGGGGGCGAAGTCTGGAGCAGCCAGAATCGGACGGCATTTCAAGTCTCAACTCGGGCTAGCAAGTTCTATCCATGCAGGCGCATGATCGCTCGGCTTCTCCCATCCTCGCGTCTCTGCATCCACCCCCGCATCGCGAAGCCGGGACGACAACGAGGGACTGACCAGCAGATGGTCCATTCGCAGGCCAGAACTCCTGTCGTAACCGCCCCCATAGGAGTGATTCCAATAGGTGTAGACACCCTTGTCCGGATGGATGCACCTGAGCGCATCGGTCCAGCCGTCCTCAAGCATATCGGCATAGGATTGGCGACTCTCGGGAAAGTAAACCGCATCGCCAATCCATCGTCGCGGCACCACCGCATCAATCGGAGTTGGGACGACATTATAGTCGCCGCACAGCACGGTCGGCGCGCCCTCTTGGAGAAGAGCTCGGCCGTAGCGCATCAGACGGTCGAACCAGCGCAGCTTGTAGTCAAACTTGTGACCAGGCGCGGGATTTCCGTTTGGCAGGTAAAGACAGCCGACAACCAGCCCGCCGATCTCCGCCTCGATATAGCGGCTATGGCTGTCGTCAGGGTCGCCGGGAAGCCCGCGTCGGCGCTCGATCGGGTCTACTGCGCGAGCCAGGATAGCGACGCCGTTGTAGGATTTCTGGCCATGCCAGATCGCGCGGTATCCCGTCTCGCGGATCGCCCCAATTGGAAACTTCTCGTCGGACGTTTTCAGTTCCTGCAGGCAGACGATGTCGTAATTCGTAGTCGTCAGCCACCTAAGGAGCACGGGCAGCCGGCCATTAACGCCGTTCACATTGAAGGTGGCTAAGCGGATCATTTGCGCACGCGAACGGTGGCCTATTCTTTCAGCTTGTCCTCAATCTTCTTGCGGCTGTTGCCGACCGATTTCACGTCAGCCTTCCTCGCGCCGGTCTTTCCTGCCTCGTATTTCACTTCATTATCCTGCCCGCCAGCAACCTTCGCGCGGTCCTGATTGCGTCCACGGGTTGTTCCAGTACTGGCCATTTCGTCCTCCAAAGGATTGCCATTCCAGACCCAATAACGCCGCCAGACTCTTCCGGTTCAATCTGTCGACTACCGCTTGGAACCGAATTCCACGCACACGATTGAATCGAGCCATGAATTCGAGTTCGACAAGTTCGATGGGTATCGCGCTCAGGTCGCGATTCCGGCCCATGTTGCATGTCGCGCGGCCTGACCAGTCCTGCCAAAGCTCACGATGGCGGACTCGGCGCCGAAAAGCGCCGCGAGCCGAGATGCCATATCATAGCGCCAATGTGCGTGTGAGCCCGCGAGCAAGGAAACGACCACATGTCCTTGACCGGACGCACGTTCATCGCGCTGGCTAAGCCAGTCCGTTGCCTACCGCCCTAAGCGCTCTTCACTTGGCCCGCTGTTGAACATGCAGCAGATCACGCAGGCGGATCGGCAATCTGGGCGAAGCGCGCAATTCGACACAACTCGCCTCCCAGTGTCCGAGGTACTCGGCGATCGGCATGCTGGTGCGGCCGGGCCAGCGATTGAGTGCCCCCAAAGCCTCTACGCAGTCCGGCGCGCGGCCGTATTCGGCGAGGATGGTCAGCGACATTGCCTGGGCGAACGGATTAAGAGCGGGCATTTCGATCTCGCCGCGGTGGTCGGCGAACCACGCAGCGGCGTCGCGCGTGAGCCCCTGGCTTTCAGCCAGCGCTGCATAACGATCGATGATGTCCTGGCGGTACCGGGCGATGGCATCGCCGAAGGCATTGTCGCCTGCGAAGGGTGGCGCCTCCTTCCAGTTTTTCGCCAGACGTGCGAGCCCACGCAGCGAGTGAGCCTCCACCATGGTTTCCTCGATCCATTGGCAAGGCGGCGCCGGCTTGGCGTCCGGCTGCCAGCTGTTGCACAGCACATGTCCGAGTTCGTGCCCGAACTGGTAGGCGAGCTTCGACCAGTCACGTTCGCCGATATCGACGATGATCCAGGCCATACTGCTGCCGTCTGGATGTAGCCAGATTGCCGGCGCGCCGGAAGTGTGCTCGTCGACACGAAGGCGCGTTGGCTGGCGGTCGGACAGCAGGCGGACACCGTCGAGGCATGCATGCCGCATGCGTTCGACGACCTGATCAGCGGCTCCCTCAAGCATGTGGCCCCAGTCGCCGGCAAGCTCGATGGGCACGGTGAGGAGGGACGAAGGCAAGGTGGTCGGTGGCGCCATGGCTGCATAGCTCTCCGCGAGGGCGTCGCGACCGGTCAATGCGGGAGGAAAAAAGCTCCCAGCCGCTGCGCGCCCCAAGAGCGTAACGAAATCCCGTCGTCGCACTTTGATTCCCGTGTCCGACCGCCGGAGTCTAACTACCACGAAAATCCACCGTGGCGAAGATCCGGGAAGCTGTTATGGCATTAGCTGGGGAAGCTGTCTTTTCGCAAACGATGGCGAAAGCTATCTGCTACGGTGACAGCGTAGCCGTTCAACGAGCCGCACTCGCGTCATCCGAATTCGGCGCGGAAGCGTTGGTTCGTGTCAAGCTCCCAAAAGGAGACGAGCGTTGAATGACAGTCATGACTTCATGATCGCCGCAATGAAGATGCGGAATAGATACCTAAATCTCCTGGAAGCATCGCTGACCGGAACCTTATATGGCGACGCGCCCATTGATCCGTGGACGGGTGGAAAATACGATCCGAACAAGCGTGCTCTTGGGCGGGACTGGCCGGGACTAGCGCAAACCATGATTGGCTCAGCGAGGATGCGCAATCTACGGCATTTATGCGAAACTGTAATCTTAGATGATGTTCCAGGCGACTTCATCGAGACCGGAGTTTGGCGCGGCGGGGCGTGTATTTTTATGAGAGGTATTCTTGCCTCCTACGCCGATACTCAACGTCGCGTCTTCGTCGCTGACAGTTTCGCTGGCCTTCCTTCCCCAAGTCCGGAAATCTATGCGGCGGACGCTGGGGACACCCACCACACACATTCGCAACTGGCGATCTCACGGAAGGACGTAGAAGAAAACTTTCGCAGATATGACTTGCTTGATGAGCAAGTCGTCTTCCTTGAAGGCTGGTTCAAGGACACACTCCCTGATGCTCCGATACAAAAATTGGCGCTTCTCAGGCTCGACGGCGACATGTATGAATCAACAATTCAAGCTCTTGACTCGCTTTATCGCAAGCTTTCGTATGGTGGATTCGTAATCGTTGACGACTACTTTCTCGCCCCGTGCGCTCAAGCTGTAAACGAATTTCGGACTAGAGAAGGTATTACCTCGCCATTAATTCCAATCGACGGCTGTGCGGTGTGGTGGAGGGCTTCCGAGGCTGCAACTCACGATTGACAAGGTCGTTCATCAGACGAAACCGGCGCCGTAATCAATACCGGCGCGGAGTTCAGCTTCCAGCGAACAAGAACCGAAAGCCCAAACGCTCACTACTTTGATTTAGCGACACGGCTTTGCTGTCGCTTCCTTTGTGAAGGAACGCTCCGCACTGCTGCGTCTAGTTGCGGGCTCTTGGCGGACCCATCAAGGCATGCATGCTCCCCATGAGCTCGATGACCTGATTAGCCGCGCTCTCAGGCATGCGGCCTCTGTACAAGCTCGACGGGACGGTAAAGAGGGTTGGCGATGGGCGGCCAAGGGAGATTTCGAGACATGACCGCGTAGCCTTTCCGCGAATGATCCCCGCGTAGCCAAACTCGTAGCCAATGAGACGGCAGCTGGTATGCCAAGCTATAGCCTATTCGTCAGACGATGCTCCATAATCGTTCTCATGCACCGATTTGCGTCATGTCCCACAGACACATCGCCTTCGATGGGTAGTGTTCCTCCGGCATGACTAGGAGTGGTACGGGAAACGAGAATGGCGGTTGCTGTAAGTTGAGAAATCCGAATCCGCCCGGTTCCGACGCAATGTCCTGAGCTGAGGTCGAATGGCTTGAGGTGAGCAGCCAGCGTGCGCCGCATTTCTTGAAGTTGCGCAGCGCGCGCCAGATGTCGGGCTCGGTCAGATGCTGCAGGCAGTCGCGCGAAAAAACAAGGTCGACATTCGGAAGCGGTTCGGCAGCCAGATCGAGCACGTGGAATTCGCGATCCGCGTATCGCAAGCGATTCATGTCGATGACTTCCGGCACGATATCGCAGCCGATGTAGTGCGTCTTGCCCAAGTCGACGAAACGCATCCAGTTGAAGTCGCCGCAGGGCGCATCAAGCATGGATGTCACATCCAGTGCGCGCAAAAGCATCGGCAATACGGTTCGCACGCGATGGGTCGTCGCGTACGCTGAACCGAGTCCGGAGCGCGATTCCGTGGAACCCCACTCGTTGCCTTGGTAGATGCGCGCGAAGGCTTCGCGGGAACCATCCGGCGTGCTTTGCGTCATCGAATGCACCTCATCGACAGCTTGCATCGAATTTCACGCACGGATGTCGCCTCGCAGTTGGCCCCCATGGGTACGCTCAGCCTCAGTTAGTTGCCGCTTGCGCAGCACCACATGTATCTCGTCTACCGCCCGCGGGCTACGCAAAATCTCGTCATGTGAAACGCCCCGTGCTGCCAACTCGTGCCCCAAGGAACTATAGTGAAAGCTCTGCTCAATCAAATCGAATCGAGCGTCGGTCCAGCCGAGATACCAGTACCATTCACAATAGTAGAGCCAACTCCGTTCATTGAAGCCATGCGCGTTGGTAGGGTCTTGCCAGGCGCCGTAGGACAGATCGTGCGGAACAGATATCTTTAGAAGTCCGCCGTCTGCCAGTAAGTTCAGGCAGTTGGTCATAGCGACAACCAGATTGGAAGCTTTCTCAAGCGTGTTCGCAGAAGTTATACTTGTAAATAGTCCGCGTCGGAGGCGGACGGCACCAAAGCGCGTTGATGTAAATTCACGGGTCAATAGCTGCGGATCTGATATATCGGCGACAATGTCGGGGTTCCATTGGCTTCTAATGTCTATATTGAGCAGGTGCGGATCGTACATCTTGCCACTGCCAATCACCATATCGCCCGGGAGGCGTGGCGAATCACTCCAGGCTAGCGCTTCAGGAAGTATTTTTTTGGCGCTGCGTTGGCGAAATGCCTCGAAGCCTGCTGCTGCTACTTTATGACGTCGATCTGGGTCCTTAACTAGCGCCTCGGTCACATCGACAAGGTTCTCGTAGTTCGCTGCAACAAAGGCGCTGGCCAAATCGGCGTCCACCAGTTCGCCTGAATTTACTTCGCTTACTACAGTACGCTTGTTCGCCAAAAGATCGAAAACTCTAATAATTTCAAACTGTCCGCTGTCATAGAAGTGCAAATTCAGTATCACTTTCGAGCGCGCGATAAGTCGGTCAAGCTGGTCGCCGAATACGCTATACACGGCTTCAACGCGCAGCCCTCGTGCGCGCATTTCATCAAGCACTTTGGACCGCCGGTCATTAAAAGAGCCATAGAACAGAACGTCAATGTCCTCGTTTTCGTCAAGAATTCTGGAAAGACTTCTCACGTAGAACAATCTAAGATAATGTACTTGCCGAGATATCGAATTCGATAAAAAAAGTGAGTTTGACTCACTATAATCCCAAACGGGAAATCGGCGAAGAATGTTTTTGTATTCGTTCGACATCCAGTTAGACGTATGATTCTCGACATTAAATATGACAGAATTAATTGGCAGATGGGCTAAGCCGGCCTCTCCATACAGGTTGGCACCTAGTACGATTGCCTGCCCGGTAAATCCTTGAGGCAGTTCATGGACAATGTCAGTTTCGATGGAAATCTCATGCAGCCCATCGGCGAGCATCTGAATCAAGCTTGCGAGCACCTTCACCATCCCTGGGTGAACGAGAAGTGTGATGTGATTTGCAATTTTCACGCCGTTCTCCCGAGGGCTGGTTTACATGACCCTTAGAATTTCTGTGGCCCCAGGCGAGTAGGCCCCTTAGCAACTGATGGACTATGACGCGTCGGCGTGCGACAGCATCAAGACCCCAGTGCCGCCCAGGCGGTCTTTGTCAGTATCTTCCCTCGCGCCATGCGCGCCACACCATTGGTGGTCTGTTGTGCTTCCAATGACAAACTAGCTCGGCTCTCGGTGATCTGCCTCTGCCCGGTCTGACGGCAGTTCGTCATCATGGATGACCAGCGGCGGCATGCAAACGAACGCTTGCATTGATCCATATGCCGCACACATCGCGCAATCGATACCCGTATCGTCGAGGACGACGGCAGTTCCAGGAAAGGGGATTTGTCTACTTCGTAGCGGCAGACATTTTTCAAGAAGCATTCGTGCACCTCTTGGTGTTACTGTGTAGGCTTGAATCCCAAAAGAGTGCTCCACTTTTATGAGGGAGTGTGAGAATTTCTCGGCCTGGAACAAAGCAGTTTTATTGATGTATCGATGGTCGTAAAATTCAAGCTTGGCTTTGGAGAAGCCGAAATTTAACCAAAGAAACAATGGACTATATATATACCCCCACTGTATAATGTCCCATTCTGTTAATTCTTGAGATATACGATCTGATTCCTCCAAGAACCGAAATGATGACCGAACGTCGTCTTCGAAAATCGTTATTGTCTTGTTTTCTGAAGCCGACAGCTGCCACAAGCTGATATGGGATAGAGCGCACCCCAACGTGCCCGGGGGATACGGACAATCACTGGTAATCAGACCTTCCTTGATGAGCGCCTCCCTGTCGAGAGAAGTGCCGTCAACGGCTGATACGCGAACGGTATTGTGCAATAAATGCCAGTTGTTACTTTGGTACCTGCTCCAGCGCTCGACGCTGCGGTCTAGGTTTATCAGGTGAATTTTCGGGGAACCCGTCGGCTCGACAGGCCGGGCTGGCATCGTCCCGGAGACAGAGGGCGTGGCGGCAGTGAATGCGGAGGTATCGCCCGCACCATGCAACAGCGCTCGAGCCCGCTCGATGCCATCACTCACATGGTATTGGCCATCGCCAAAGGTGATGTAGCCATAGACTTGTCGGTTATCCATATACTGGACGATTCCGGCCTTCCTGGCGCTGGCAGCAAAGACAACGTACTCGTACCGCGATGTGCCGTCCTCGTATGTCAGTTCGGTCAGCACGTCAGCCCGGACAAGATATGTGCAATGCACGAGCGGCACCTCGATGGCGCCGCGCACGTGGCGGTTGAGCACCCAACCATACTGATCGCACTGCAGATAATACCCGTTGGCATCGATCTCGGCATGATAGTTCGAATAATATTGGCCCGGCGAGATAGAGCGAAGCAGAGGCGCGACGATTGGCAAATCAAGCGCGACAAGTTCTCGCAGCGTGGCCGATCGTACGAAATTGTCGACGTCGGCCACGAAATAGAAATCGCAGCCGTGCTCGAGCGTTTTCCGCAGACTTATGTTGCGGATTCGGCCAAGCACCCTGAAGCGCGTCTCATTCCATTCGTGCTCGCCAAACTGCTCAACACGATCGACGACGTCCGAGGCGTCGATTTCGACCGCCGCATAGAGGTGACCCACGCGCTCTACCCATTCGCGCAGTATATGCTCGGTCCTGTCGGTATTGTTGTTTGTCCTGATGTATAGGACGATCGATGCCTTCGGGTAGTCGAGCGCCTCGATGCACTCGAGGTAAAGCGGCAGTGCCGGCTCCTTCTGCTTTGCCAGGATTGCAATCAGGATGCGCGGCGAACCCTTCAGGCGCGACCGCAGCGAACGCTGCCGGATAAGCTTGTGCTGATCGATCAAGCTCTCTGTCCCGAACGCCCCGAGATTCGGCGGTTCATGCACCGGAAGCTTGTCCGTGGCGAAACGCGCGTTGGCCACCACGCGCTTCGCCATTTCCGCCGGCAATTTTTCGCTGGCGAGCAATTTCAGACAGGCGTCGAGTGATTCCCGGTAAGCGCCTGTCCAGTAGGCATTGACGGCAAACTCGTCGAGCAATCCGTAATCGTAGACCCAAGGCTGTATGAAAAGTCCGGGGGGTTGCGCAAGGTCGAGCCCTCGACGCGCAAATTCCGCTCCCTCCGCGTTCCGGCCCTGGGTGCGGCAATAGAGGCTCGCGGCGTGAAGAGCTTCAGCGCGGGCGGGAACGGCTTGGGTCGCACGCTCAAAGATTGCAACGACCTCGTCGAATGGCCGTCCCAGCGCTGTCATGAGATTGCCCGCTTCGAGCAGGCTGACATAGACTTCCTCGTCCCAGAAGCCCAGCTCGGCGCGCTTCAGATAGGTTGCCAGCGATTTTTCACGTTCTCCGGAATCCCTATAGCTCTGCGCCAAATAGAAGGTGTATCGCGAAATAAGGAACGGGTCGGTCTCCGTAGCAAGCGCGTTTTCAAGAACCGCCGCGTCGTCCTGGTACTTTCGCGGGTTTTGACTGCGTGCTCCGCCACGCCCCGTCGCCACGCGAAAACCCTTGGCGGTCTCGCGTGTGAGATGGCCGGGAGGGGCCTCGAGATATTCGTGCAGCACGCCCTTGAAGGAGAAGGGAAGCCGGTTGCGGCAAATCTGCGGGCGATAAAACGAAATGCCCCCATGGGACACCTCGACGTCGTAGAGATCGTGTTCCATGTTCGACTTGAACGCGATCGGATCGAAGTCAGCGTCTTGGACCACGACGTCGTCGGCGTCGATGATCATGGCGTAGTCGACCGTCTCGACTTCACGCAGGCGGTCAAGGGCAAAGGTACGGTTGTACGCAAAGTCCCGCCAAGGCTCGTCGATGACTGTGCCTTTGACATTGTGAAGGGTCAGGAAGGTACGGATGACGTCCTGCGTGCCGTCCTCGGAACCCGTGTCGATGACGAGCACGTAGTCAACGAGAGGAAGGGCGCTGGCGAGGCATTGCAAGATGACCTTTGCCTCGTTCTTGACGATCATGCACAGGCCGATGGTGCTCATGCTAATCCCTTGGCGGAGCGACGTTCGTTACACGCTGCTGGAAATTGTTGAAGGGAATTCCTGCGCCTTTGTCCGGCTTTATATCTCATGCATCACCCCGCCGCCTTGGCCATTTGCATGACCTTTGTTGCAAAGAACGACTGCTCCTTCACAGCCAAGTGCTGCCTCAACCCGTCCATTGTTTAGCCAGCGCTTTCCGTCGCAGCAAGGGTCTTGCGGTCGCTCGGGACCAGAGGGTTAAGAACAGAATTTCCCGTCGACCCAATCGCTGAGGCGCAAATTCCGCCGCGACATCGAGGGTTCGACGCGGACCAGAGGGCACCCTTAAGCCTCGGATTTTTCGATGCGTTTGGCCCATGCGCGCCATTTGATGTCGACCGAAAGTAGTTACTCATGGTCCACAATTAATAAATTGTTAACTTGGTTATTTACAAGTTGCTAATTTTAGATTTTACTAATGTCTTGTGTTGAGAGGGTTCCCGCGAACCGGGCAGAGGGCCTGTTGGGCTGCGTCTGCGAAGCCAGGAGAGTGTCTGGAGCAAGTCACTTCGTGCGTGAGGGCGTGGCAAGTGTGTGGTGACGTGCAAGAGAAGACGTTGTACGGCCTTGAACTCAAGGCCGGCGTTTTCCCAAATCTGATGTTCCCCCCGCAAGCAGTTGGTTCCCTCGTTAGTCGTCGTCGAGAAATCGGCGACACGCGTGACGGGAGTGACCATGGTTGGGGTGATACCGTGTACGAGTCGATGGGGCCGTGACGCAGGCTTAGGCGTAGAACAACGCCTGAATTACCCGCAGTTGGCCAACAGCACGGATTACCCAGCGATTGATGGGTATTCCTCGGTGTCCTTTGGACGCCTCACTCACCTGGGCGAAGACAACTGGGGCGCCATCCGATCGAGCGGCACGCAGAGGCTGCCAAGCCTTGCGCACCCGTCTCTTAGACCTGCCCGCAATGCGGCAATGCGCGCGACCGGCCTCACCGGGCGCCCGCGCTCTGCAGCCATTGAACCAGCGATTGAAATCTAAGGTACGACCAAGAGAAGCTGCGGCCCGGCCGCCGGCGACCAAGGAGAAGATGATGAGCTTCACGGCAGGATTTGCGGCTATGGAAGTCACCGTTCGAGGCATTTTGCCGATCGGCGACACGATTGAAAATGTAAATTATTTCATTCTGGACACGGCCAAGAGCGCTATTGTCGGTCAGGTCGTTCTTCCCAGAGCCGCCAAGCGAAGCCTCGCTGTCGCCCTCACCGTCAAAGTCCCAAGCACCGCCGGCTCGCTTGCCATTGGGACGTTTGATGAAGGCGGGAACTTCCAGGTCGCCAACTTCCTCCGCGTGGAGACGCCAGTCGTGGAACGTCCCCACGGCGCCGTCGGGCCGTCCGGGAGGTAAATCTCTTTGGTCGCAGCACTTGCCGGCTAGGCCAGTGAGTGGCTGCCGGTGAATTGAGTTCGAAGCCAACAGGAGCCAGTCATGGCCCGTGCCTCTGAAGTTCTTTTTGTCGATCCTTCAGTTTCCGACCTCCAGGCGATTCTCGGCAGCGTGCGACCCGAGGTTCAAGCGATTGTGCTCAACGGCCGCCGACCGGCGGCGCGGCAGATCGCTGCCGCGCTCGCAGGGCACGCAGGGCTCGATGCGGTGCACGTTATCGCACATGGTGGGTCTGGGCGTGTCGGCTTCACAGCAGGGGAGTGGTCATCAACTACATTGCAGGAAGAGGCCGAGGATCTTGCCGCAATCGGCCGTGCGCTTGCCAAGGACGGCGAGCTGCGGCTGTGGAGCTGCGAAACGGCATCGGGGGATACGGGCGAAGCCTTCATAGAGGCGCTGGAAGAGGCAGTAGGCGCGGACGTTCTCGCGTCCGGGTCGCTGATTGGCGCGGCCGCCCTGGGCGGCTCCTGGGAGATATCCTCACGCGTAGGCTCGTCCACGCCCTTGCCTCCAATGACTTCGGCTGGCGTGGCCAGCTACTCGGGGGTGCTTGCGGCTGATCTCACACTCAGTGGGGACATAACTGCCGGCGGCAGCTCTTCGGCTGTTAACACGTATTATGTAGTGGATACTCACGTGGCTCCGCCGACTAATCCGGCGCTTAATCGTGCGGATGATACAGTCGTTGGTAGCTTTCAGCTACCATCTGCAAACCAGGGCGGTTTAATAAATGACTTCTCTGCGACCATAACGATCCCCAACACTACTGATATTTATTTCGTTTATGACAGCAATTTCAAATTATACGGCACGCTTTCCCCGGTTGTAGGAGGTTATAGTTTTACACCCGTGCTTGCTAATAATGGCGATAATGGCAATTTCTTTGATACCGCTTCTTTTATCGCCACCACAGGTCAAGTAGGCGCGACCGGACCCGCCGGAGCGACCGGCGCGACCGGCGCCACGGGTGCGGGCTCGACAGGTGCCACGGGCGCGACCGGTGCCACCGGCTCTACTGGAGCAACCGGCTCGACTGGCTCGACTGGAGCAACAGGCTCTACTGGAGCAACCGGCTCGACCGGTGATACCGGAGCAACAGGCTCGACTGGCTCGACTGGAGCAACAGGTTCGACAGGTTCGACAGGTTCGACAGGTTCGACCGGAGCAACCGGCTCGACCGGCGCCACAGGTGCAACCGGTGATACCGGAGCAACAGGCTCGACTGGCTCGACTGGAGCAACAGGCTCTACAGGTTCGACAGGTTCGACCGGCGCCACAGGTGCAACCGGTAATACCGGAGCAACTGGCTCGACCGGATCGAC
>NZ_AZUV01000035.1:0-50353 GCF_000513875.1 Mesorhizobium sp. WSM1293
ATCCCGCTCGATGTCGAACTCGACCACACCTTTCCGCGCTACAATCCCAATCCCGAGGATATGCAGATGCTGCATGCCATCAGGGACAAGGTGCTTGAGACTGGAGCCGATGTCGGCCTTGGCTTCGACGGTGACGGCGACCGCTGCGGCGTCGTCGACAATGAGGGCAATGAGATTTTTGCCGACAAGGTCGGTGTGATGCTGGCGCGCGATATCTCCAGCCAGCATCCGGGCTCGACCTTCGTCGTCGACGTCAAGTCGACCGGCCTGTTCAACACGGACAGCGTGCTGCGCGCCAACAGCGCCATCACCGACTACTGGAAGACCGGCCACTCCTACATCAAGCGCCGCGTCGCCGAGCTTGGCGCCGTCGCCGGTTTCGAAAAGTCGGGCCATTTCTTCTTCAATCCGCCGATCGGGCGCGGATATGACGATGGGCTGGTCACCGCCATCGCCATCTGCCAGATGCTGGATCGCAGCTCCGGCAGCTCGATGGCCGATCTCTACCGCGCGCTGCCGCTGACCTTTGGCACGCCGACCATGTCGCCGCACTGCGCGGACGATGTGAAGTATGGCGTCGTCGCGCGGGTGGTTGCCGACTTTCAGGCCATGAAGCGGGATGGAACGGTTTTTGCGGGCCAGAAGATCGCCGACCTCATCACCGTCAACGGCGTGCGCGTTGTCGCCGAAGACGGCACCTGGGGACTGGTGCGCGCCTCTTCGAACAAGCCGGAACTGGTCGTGGTCGTCGAAAGCCCGGTGTCGTCGCAGCGTCGACGGGAGATGTTCGAGGCTGTCGACACCGTGCTGCGCCGCAGCCCCGAGGTGGGCGCCTACAACCAGACATTCTGAGTATCCTTAGGCCGCCGGCTGACAGCCGCACGTCTGCCTGATCGATCACACCCCAACGCGCGCGCTGTTGGAGCTCGCGGCGTCAAAAGTACCGTTGTGGGTCACCTGCGCTTCGCCCAGTAATTGCAGGACCCATCCCGGCGTCCGAGTGAACCTTGGTGGCCGCTGGGATACGCATCATGATCGGAGACGCGCCGCTCGGCTGCAACAGGTGCAAACTTCCCCTGTCGGTGATGAGACCCAAGGATCAGTCGCTTGACCTGTCCTGGTTGTGGCGCGCTCTTCTCGTCAACAGGCGGATGCCATCTTCATCCATGATGAGCTGAGTGCGATACCCGTCGAATTTGATCTCGTGAATCCAGTCGCCCCGCTCGGGCGGGTGTCGACAAGCTCCGGCTCAATAGGTGGGATGAACTTCAAACGCATGAACTGCCTCGCAAGACTGCGATTCAATATAGCGTGCGCTAAAAAATGGTTCCGGACCATTTTAGACGAATTGAATGTTTGATAGCCATGGCGAATCCGACCTTGGACCACCAATCCCCGGCAAGCTGCACGGTGGCCAGCCAGCCCACGAGACGACAATTTCCATACCTGCCCGATTTGCGGTCAGCAGGTCGACATGCGCGACCTGCGCCGTCATTTGGCACGAACGGCCGAGGCACAGACCGCTGCTGCTGTTGGTTGATCAGGCGAGAATGCCGCTCGAACGGGGCGGCGTTTCGTTGCCCCGGACCCCTCCGACTGCCTCTTCTCAAAAGCTGTTCCATTGCGCGGAGCAAAGTCACGATTCAGAAGGGAGTCTCGCGTGGCATCGGTCGTGCGGCAACGCGAAATCCATCGACCTTCATTCAAATGTTCTGTTGACAAAAAACACGACCCGCCAGCACTAAACCAGGACGGGCCGTCTTGTTGATGCGATCACTCTTGGCCCAGAGGTCCTTCCGCGAAGAGATCGTTCACCTTGTAGGCGACCTCCGTGCGGTTGGTCGCCTTCAATTTCTTCATGATGTTTCGGATGTGAACCTTCACAGTGCTTTCGCGAAGGTTCAGTTCGTGGGCGATGATCTTGTTCGCCTTGCCGCGTCGCAGTGCCTGGGCGACCTCTGCCTGCCTGAGCGTGAACATGCCCGTCAAGGGCCGGGCGTCGCAGTTGCCTGATTTTATCAGGTGCCGCATGGAAAGGACACTACTGGCCGGAACGAAGATGCCTCCGGCTGCAGCCAAGTTGATCGCCTCGACACACACATCGATCCCGACCGAAGTCGGAATGTAGCCGCGTGCGCCGCATTCGAGAGCCGTCAGCACCTGTGCAAGATCTTCGGTGTCGGCCAGGATGACCACCGGAACGGTCTTGAACTCGGACGAAATATGCCTGATTTCTTCTGCAATGCCGTGATCGGTGACCTTCCGGCCCCCGAGGTTGAAGAGTATGGTTGAAAGGGGAGAAGCCGAACCCTTCCTTATGCGCCACTCCTCGATCGAACCCATGGCGACGACCACCATGCCCAATTCATGATCCTCAAGCGCCGAAGCGAGACACTCGCGGTCCAAGGCCCTCCCGTCCAGCATGAGAAGGTATTGCTTACCTGCTTCTTGGTGGAGATTTTCTGTGCCGCTGGACGGAACTCTTGATCGATTTGACGAACCGTAACTGTGCAGTCCTGCTGTAGAAACCATACCGATACTCACCCTTCCCCAACGAAGGTACCTGTGGCGCCCGATAAGTGCCCTTTCTTAGAATTGGAAGTTTTGGTACCCGACCCCTTTTCCACGCTCAAGGCTGATTGCGAACCTCAAGCAACGTGGCTGCTGACATCTAAAGCAGCCTCGGGAGTGTAGGAGCTATTTATTAGCATTCTCTAACATAAGTTAATTTTTTCGGTAAATTTTTACGTTGAGAAGACGGGACTCCAAACCGGTTTGACCCGCGCGAGCGGCCCGAACTAAGGCGCATGCCCGTGCCGCACCAGGCTATAGATATCCTCGGTTACCGCGCACTGTGTTGGTTGCACGCGCTCTTGCGATTAATTCGGCGGGTCTCATACGATAGGCGGTGGTTGGGTTTGCTCGCACCTCCTGACAACGCTGCATCATACCTCCAAAAGCTTCGTTGACGATGTATACACCACGCTGAACACTGGATTGCCGGCGTCTGCTCGAGCTTACGCTGCCTGTCTGCGAACAAATGCGGAGACAGGATAGGGGAGCCACCGCCGCCCAACACCCCATGGCTCCCCTATCGCTCCGCATGGCGACCCACTTCCGAAATTTGATTTTGAACGGCAAGCACGATCCGCCTGCAGGGCATGGCTGACGTCGGCAGATGAAGCGGTTCATCGTGAGCCTTCGCCAGACAACGTCCGGGTCTCAGGCGGTCCCCAGGGGGTTTGCTTCGCATAGCTGCTGAAAATCGAGAACCGTCCCGTCAGTCTGGATCTCGGCTTCGAATGCCTCGATCAGCCGTTTGGCGGCTTTGCTGGCAATGTGCGAATCGGGGTAAGTTGCCTCCACAACGCGCGCGCGCTCGTAGACTTCCCTGAATTGCCTGACCTGCTTGGGACCGAATACGCGATGTACAACCTGAGTGGTCATACCGCTTCTCCTCCTGGTGGCGGAACTTGAATTAACCTGCCCGTTGTCAAGCGCGCGCATGATTTCATCATCGGCACAGGATTACAACTGAAAGCCCAACAAGCCTGCGCCGGTATTGTAAGATACCAATTTCCTTGGTCGAGGCGTTCTTTAGTAGCGTTCGCTCGATTGCGAGTTAGCCGTTTGCAGGAGGCAAGGTCGCATGGTGAAGATTGCCAGAACCGCTGACCAGCCTTCGTGACGCCTTGCTCGAAACAAAAAAGCCAGGAGGCTTTTGCCTACTCATCCCGATGCCGCCCAGGGACTACGCGAAGCTGGCGTCGTCATTGGCCATTCGGTGCTGATCGTGGTTGACATCGACCGGGAAGGAGATCTCAGCGGTTACGGCATCGCTCGCCCCCCTGTCGCAAGCAATCCTCATAATGATGGTGGTTGCTGGGCTACAGAGGGGGCCCGTATCCTTCAGAAAAGAGGGGCGAGCAACGATTTCGGGTCGGGGGCGCCGGTCACCCGTAGCACGAGGCCCATGGTTGCTACTCGATTCTCAGGCCTGCCACACGATTCATTTATGATCTTTCAAGGGGAACCAAGAGTGCTTGGGCAGAGCGATATCCAATCGGCTGGGGGCTCAACGAAGACCGGACGAAGCGACTGGCACTGTAGGTCGCGGATTTACGATTTTGGTAATCAATGGAGGCCATCAGAGGGAAGGGGAGGCGGTGTTGGTCATCGAACGACACTACATCGCACCGGGCAAGTCGATGTGTTGAAAGCTTCGGCCCGCCTGCGTCGGCGCCGAACAACGGAGGCTCGGTCGAAATGGGAAATAACCCATCCGCGCATCCCGTTGATACGCAATGCAATCATACCGTCAAAAGGGCTAACTCCGAAATGCGGTGGGGAGAACCCGCCACCTTAATCATAATGGAGGAGCCGACACTATCGACATGGCTGTGGTATTTTGTCTGCCGGGTCACGTAAAGGAGCGGTGAGTGGAACAGGTCACGACTTGCTGGGCCAGTCAGCTGGCGGAAGGACGCCTCAATGGTTTCGTGCCAATCCAACAACAGCGCTCAACGATGGCTGGACTTGAATCCGAGCGCGCCGAGAGGCATGCCAAGGCTTGTGGGTTGAGACGGCTTCGGTCCTACGCCCAGTGGCTCGTGCCAGATGATCTGGCCGTGTTCATTGAAGAGATCGATTGTTCCGCAGTCTTCGGGCGTGACGGCAAGTTGCTGGGGAAGAGGCATCTATGGTCTCGGACGGACTAAGGGCTAACGCCGCACGAGCGGCCGAATTTCTGGAGGTGCTGGGCAATGCGCGGCGGCTGCACATTTTGAGCTTGCTGCTCGACTATGAATTGCCGGATCGCAAAATTCGCGAACGGCTTAATATTAGCCGGACAGCCTCGTGGCACCACATAGCCAAGCTCCGGGAAGTTGGGCTCGTAAAAATCCGCCGGGACGGCCGGAATGTATATTTTTCCTCTGAAAATCGAGCGGTACGCGATCTGCTTTGCAAATGGAATGTTATGGTTGCTGTCCAGCAGTCTGGGCAAGCGGTTCCGCTCGGTGGCGGTGCCTTGGCGGTGACATGCCAGGATCTTGTGCACTCGGCCCCCGGTCTGGAAAACCGAGTTTGTCAAAGCGTCAGCGATTCCCGGAGGGACGAGTGATCATCCCCAGGAATCTCGATTAGACACCGTTGGATCGAGAAGATCACCCGCGCGATTGTTGCCACCCGCCGGTTTTCTCTGCGGCGTCAGCCCCCGGATCGCGAAACGGCTGACGCATACCCTGTGGATCGGCGAATGCCGCCGACTATGGTCGCGCTGACGACGCGCCCGATTGGACGTACTCCGACTTGCGCTATAAACACTCGGTATCCTGCTACTGCCTCAAGGCCGGCATAGAAATAAATCCTGCGGTCAGTCAGTTGCCAGCGGGTAGGTCAGGTGCGGTGCCACCCCTTAAAATATAGACAGGTTTCTTCGCGTGGAGCCCCATCCATGATCTTTGGGCCGTTGCACGTTGTAAAGTTCCTCAATAGAGACAAAGCCGATCAAATGGGAAACTCGAAATATGCAGAATGACGCTGAAGCACCGCAGGTCCAGTTGTTGCAGCTCACCGCCGACATAGTGGCGGCATATGTCCAGAAGAACGCCATTCCGGCGGCCGGTCTTCCCGAATTGATCGCCAGCGTCAATTCTGCCTTGTCGGGATTGGGTCGGCCGGTGGAAGCGACGCCGCCCGCGTTTGTTCCGGCAGTCAATCCAAAAAAGTCCGTGTTTCCCGATTACATCATCAGCCTGGAGGACGGACGCAAGTTCAAGTCTATGAAGCGCCACCTTGGGTTGCTGGGAATGACACCCGACGAGTACAGAGCCAGGTGGGGGCTCGCCAAGGACTATCCCATGGTTGCACCGAGCTACGCGGCCCAGCGGTCAGCCCTCGCGAAATCCAGCGGACTCGGCCGCAAGCCAACTGCAAAAACGCCGTTGAGGAAAACACCAGCGAATCGGAAAGCTAAGGCCTAACAACAAGTGGCTATCAAAGGCGGCGGGGCAAACTGGATCACTAGGCAAGCATCACAATATCGCTCGGCTCTAAAAATCGGCTGGATAACAACATACCGTCCTCTGTTGAAAGTGACCGTGAGCCATCAGCAGCTCTGACGAATGCCTGGCAACCGATGGATGGTGAGACCACCGGACACTCATTGGGAGACCCCAGGGCGCAGCGTCCAATCTCATATGGTGCGGGGATGGCGGTAGGCTGCGGCGGCTGATCGGCCTCGCACCTGTTCAGAGACAGGAAACTGCTCCATCCTTTTACCAGTTGCTCCGTTACGGCCGCAGCAATCTAGTGCGTGGTGCCTCCGCGCTCGGCATGTAGACAAGTTTCTTCACCTGGAGACGCATTCATGATCGGCGGGCGTGTTGCCGTCTCTCTTGGTACTTTCGATTTGTGCAAACAATCCATAATTACGATAAGACGTTTCACTATCTCCGTTTCGAGGTCCAATGTCTGAAGTGGACTGGCTGAGCCATCTCCTGCAAATCATCACCGTGACCGGCCAGCTCGAGGTCCGCTGCGCCTATGGTGCACCGTGGCGCGTTGCCTGGAACAAGGCTGCCGCGACCGAAATTCCCTACCACGTCATAGTCAAGGGCCGGGCCATTCTCGAGGATCCGAAGACGAGAGCGGCGCGGGAGCTGCTGAGCGGAGATATTGTGCTGCTGCCTCACGGCGCGGCGCATGTACTGCACGACGGTAGCGGGCAAACACCAATTCCTACCCAGCAACGCCGGGGGTCAGCCGGATGGATGCTGAGCGAGAATGATGGCGAGGGCGAGCAACTGGATCTGCTGTGTGGGCGATTTTTTATCGCGCCACCCCATGATCGACTGATCCGCAACTACCTGCCCGCCAACCTGGTGACACGCGCTGTGGACAGCCATGGAGAAGACGGCATGGGGTCCGCATCCAACCAACTTGCCGGTCTTGTCGGGCTGATGCGGATGGAGTCCTCCGGTGACAGGGCGGGAGGGCGCGCCATTCTCAACGCGCTTTCCTCGGCGCTTTTCACACTGGTACTGCGCGCGGCGAGCCAATCCGGGAAAGCCCCCGAAGGCTTGTTGGCCCTGGCTGGCCATCCGCGGCTGGCACCAGCAATTGCGGCAATGTTCGCCGATGCGGCACGGCCTTGGAAACTGCCCGATCTGGCCGATTTGTGCGGGATGTCGCGCGCTACGTTCATGCGCCAGTTTCAGGACAAGCTGGGTCGCTCCGCCCTCGATTTTTTGACTGATCTGCGCATGAGCCTGGCCGCCAACGAGTTGAAGAAGCCAGCCATCAGCGCCGAGGCCGTGGCCGAGACCGTCGGGTATCAATCCGTTTCGGCATTCCGGCATGTCTTCGCCGAAAGGATGGGGATGACGCCGGGGGAGTGGCGGCGACTGGCGCACAAGGGCGAGTAACGCACACGGTCTGGGATCGCGAAGGCGCAGTTTGATCCTTTCGCGCATCATACTGAGCTGAATCAGTCTCGAAATAATCACTCGTCCTCGTAAATTGGGCTCCGCAATCACTTGATAAGGGAGCCATCCAATGAACTGCATCGCCACCACCGGACCCGCAACCCGCGTAGCCGCCGAGATCTTCGGGGAGAGCGGGAAGAGCGAAAACGCTTTCGCCACGAACGCCGTCATCGAAACGATCCTGAGCCGCAGTGCCGCCAAGTACTACGACCCTGCTGCCACCTTGAGCGACGACCAGATCCGCGACCTGGTGCGTATCGGCACGTCCGCGCCAACCTCCTTCCACCTGCAGAACTGGCGTTTCATCGCCGTACGCTCGCCGGAAGCCAAGGCCCGGCTGCGTCCGATCGCCTGGAATCAGCCCGCGATCACCGACGCGGCCGTGACCTTCATCATCATCGGCCAGCTGGCCGATGCCAGCACCGTTCCAGCCCGCCTGGCACCCGTAGTGAAAGCCGGCATCATGCCGGCGCACCTGGTGCCGGAGTGGGAAATCCCCGCTCGCGGTCTGTATGATGATCAGCCGCAGCGCCAGCGCGACGAAGCAGTGCGCTCCGCGACCTTTGGCGCCGCGGCGATCATCTACATGGCCCGGTCGCTGGGCCTGGGTTCGACGCCGATGATTGGTTTCGACGCTGAAGCCGTGCACCGCGAGTTCGGCCTGGCCGAAGACGAAGTGCCGGTCATGCTGTTGACCGTCGGACCGGAGCGAGCTGGCAACTGGCCGCAGAAGCCGCGCATGCCGGTGGCCGATGTGCTGGACTTCGCATAACGAAAATCCTGGAATCGCGGGCGCGCGAGAGCTCCGAGGAACCCAGGCAGGGACCTCAAGGTCGTCGTGGAGGACGCGAAGCCGACGCGTGAAAGCTCGAAAGAGCTGCCACGCCCGCTAATTACCCCAACACAAATGTCTGAGGAGACAATTCCCATGAAAGCGATCGTAGTGACGGACCAGGCTGCAGGAGAGGCCGGGATGAAGCTGGTACAGCGGCCCGAGCCGCGGGCGGCAATAAACGATGTTGTTGTGGAGGTTCATGCGGCGGGATTCGTCAACACCGAACTGGAGTGGCCTTCGACCTGGGCCGATCGAGCCTTCCGTGACCGGACGCCATCGATCCTCGGCCATGAGCTCGCAGGTGTGGTCACTGCGCTCGGCTACGGCACCACGGGACTGTCAATCGGTCAGCGCGTATTCGGCCTCGCCGACTGGCATCGCGACGGGACCCTCGCTGAGTATGTCGCCATGGAGGCACGCAATCTCGCGCCGCTGCCCGGCGACGTTGACTTCACGGTGGGTGCGAGCCTGCCGATCTCCGGCCTGACCGCGTGGCAGGGGCTGTTCCAGCATGGCCGCCTTCAGGCGGGGCAAAGCGTGCTCGCGCACGGCGCGGCCGGTGCCGTCGGTTCGATGGTGACGCAGCTTGCAAGGGAGGCCGGGGCCTATGTCATCGGCAGCGGACGCGCCGCCGACCGCCAGAAGGCGCTCGACTTCGGCGCGAATGAGTTCGTCGATCTCGACAACGACAAACTGGAGGAGGTTGGCGGCGTCGACCTGGTGTTCGACGTCATCGGCGGCGATATCCAGAAGCGGTCCGCGGCCCTGATCCGGGCCGGAGGAACGCTTGTGACAGTCGTTGGACCGACGGATATTCGACCTGCAGATGGCCTGGCGATTGACTTCGTCGTCGAGGCTGATCGCGGCCAGCTTTGGGAGATCGTTCAGCGGATCCGGGACGGACGACTGCGGACGAATATCGGCAAGGTCTCCAGCCTTGAAGATGCCGTCGCCACCTTCAATTCGACCGAGCGGCGTGCGGGAAAGACGGTCATCCGCGTTCGGCCGTGAGGACTCGGGGGAGAGAGGGCAGTTCCTCTCCTTGAAAGCCTAAGGTCCGCGGCAAATGCCGCAGCGTCAGATGTGATTGCATCTTGGGAGTTCGAGTTCGCTAGCCTCTGCCTGCAGCAATCCCGGTAGCTGGCGAGATTTTGATCCAATACTGCGTTGTTTGTTGAATCTGAAGCCTGGAGGCAAAGACCCAGGCTTGGCGGCGAGAGACGATTAAACATTGATCGATAGCTTTAGACCTTGCTTTGCCGTCGCGTGGTATATGCGCGTAGGCTAATGTCCGTCGGGAGTAGAAACATGCTGAGAATTGTTGGGCGGTTCGCGCGTTCCCATGACGGTTCGATGGCCCCGTTGTTTGTTTTCATGCTGGCGCCCATCATCACCGCCATCGGGTTCTCGGTCGACTATACCAGGGCGGTCCAGACCCGGTCCAACGAGCAGCAGGCGCTGGATGCCGCGGTCCTATCGATCACCGGTATGGACACAACCTCAACGTTGGCGCAGCGCCAGACTATGCTGCAGGATACCTTCATCGCCAACCATGGCCTGGGTACCCCGACACTGAACAGCTTTGTGGTTTCCGCCAATGGCACCGCCACCGCGCAGGCCATGGCAAGTTACTCCATGCCCACCGTGTTCATGCAGATCGCCAGGATCAACACGGTGCCGGTCGCCGTTGGGTCGGCGGCGAGCAAGACGCCGGCCCTGGTGCAGACTACCTTCAAGGTTTCCAAGGTGTCGGGCTGGTGGAACAAGACGATGACGCTCTACGGCACGACATTTGGAGCGACGGTGGCCAAGCCGCTGATGTCGATCGAGTATACCTATAACGGCTTCGGTGATCCGAAAGGCTACGGCACAACGAATGTGTACACAATCACCAACAACGGCGGGGCCGACATCAAGACGCTTGTCCAGTCGCAAGTTTGCACCACCGCCAGCGTGAGCACCTTCACGGGTCTGACTGCAGACGCGATACTCCAGACCAGCGGCACCAAGAAATATTCAACCACTTGCCTCAACACCATGTACCCAGCCAACAGCGCCGGCGCGTCGATCGACGTCAGCCAGATGGCTGGCCTCTCCCTGCAGATGTACGTGCCATCGGGCAACCCGAAGTACCTAAAGTCGGATGATCCGACCACCTCCAACCGACTCTACAGCGGCGTGGACGCGAACAACCTGACCGAGACCCCGACTGGGCAGAAGGTCGACATCTTCACCATCGTGCCTTGTGGTGTAACCAGCTATCAAGCCTGGGAGGACGGCGGCACAACCGTGCCGACGCCGTCTTCAAATGCCGACTTCTTCTACAGCGTCACCGGCAAGTGCGACTTCAACAAGCGCCCCTCGATAACGGCCCTGACACAGTAGGAGGTGCATCTCTTGCCTTTGGAAAGCGGCACGTGCTGCGCGTGTGACAAGACTTGATACCGGGATCACGCTCATCGGGCAAAGTCTGCCGCGTCCGATAATCCTGGCCCGATAGCATATCAGCGGCTGGTGCATCCGGAAGGCGAGGTGGCGGCGGCGCGCGGCTCCGGAGTGGCGCAAGCGGTGTTCACTTTGGGTACCACGGCGACGGCAGCGATCGAGGATGGCGTGGCGGTGAGCTAGTCTCCAGTCTGGTTCCTGCTCTATCGGCAAAGCAATCGCGGTTTTAATGGCACGGCACTTGGCCAAGCGATCTGTGTAGCGGTCGACATGCCGAAGCCAGGCGATCGCCGTAGGCAGTTCCGGGCAGGATTCAAAATTCCCGACGGCCTCGCAACGCCATACTTCAAGGACCGGAACACCGGCGTGCTCAAAGTTGGCACTGCGCAGCGTCGGCCATGCCGACCTGGGCGGATATTGCCTGGCTGCGTTCGCTTCAACCCTGCCGCTTATCCTGAAGAGCATCCTCGATCCTGAGGATGCTGAGCAGGCGATCGGAACGGGTGTCGATGCCATCGCGGTCTCGAACCACGGTGCGCGTAACCTCGACACCCTCCCGGCAACCATCGACTCCCTGCCCGCCATCGCGGACCGGTGGCCGGACGGATTCCCATCATCCTTGCTGGAAGCGTGAGCCGTCGCGCCGACGTTGAAGATGCTTGCCCTGGTGCAACCGCAGTCATGATTGGCCGCCCCTATGTCTACGCCCTGGCAACCGATGGTGCCGAGGGCGCAACCTGCTTCGCCGAGACTTGGAGATGGCAATGGCGCTGACAGGCCGGGCGCGCATCGGCGAGATCGACCGGCTGGTAATCTGGTCAAGCCCGAAACTATTTTTCAGCAAGTTCAGCATTGCACTTTTCGCTTCACCTCCGTCGCGCCCTTTGTCCGGCCGAGCGCCGACTACCTGGATGTCCGATTAGATTTACAGCTGGCGGTCTGCTGTCGGCCACAATCGTGCCTTCGCATTTTGACTACTGGCGTCGAACTTGCCGTGAGGATGACTCGGACGGAGGACAGGAGCGCGATGCAACTGACTGCCTTTACCGGCTTCGTAGCCGTTTACCGGCCGTTATAGCACAATCGATGCCGGACCGAAGTGCACGGACAATGGCACCGTCGTGTACAATGTCGCACAATGGTATAGAAAGGCGGTGGTTCGCGAGCCGAACGAAACTGCGAACCATGGTGTTGCCGGTCGCTACTTCTGGTGCTGAGTTGCGCCAACTTCCCGCCGCCAAGGCGGGTTTTTTGTTTCTGCCCTTCGTTACGATCAAGGCTCCGATCAGGCAGGCTTCGAGACGATGATGGCCAGCGATGCCAATCTGCCTTCGCTCAGGCTACGGATGTAGTTCTTGCGTCGCTGCACGAATTCGGTGCCGAGCACGATTTCATTGACCTGACGTTGCACAGGCGAAGGAATGATGCCGGAACTGGCCCTTTGCATCGCCAGTTCGACATGTTCGCCGGTCTCGTCGATGACTTCGTCAATATGGAAGCCCGCGTCGGCGAACAGGGTCTTCAGGGTATCCCGGTCAACAAGGTGGCTGGTTTCCGGCGCAACCGCCCAGGGCAAGGGATAATTCGGCTCGCCGGCAGCCAGCACGGCTTCGGTCCAGATCAGTTTGCCGCCCGGCTTCAGAACGCGAAAAGCCTGCCCGATGACGGCGGCCTTGTCGGCGATGTTCATCCCGACATAGAAGCAGATTGCCGCGTTGAATGTGTTGTCGGCGAAGGGCAGTTTCGCCGCGTCGGCTTCGTGGAAGCGAACCTTGTCGCCAAGGCCGCTGAGCATGGTCAGTCGGCCGGATGCCTCGACAAAGACTGGTGTGAGGTCGACACCGTCGACCTGGCAGCCATAGGTGGCGGCCAGGAAGCGCGCCGGGCCGCCAATGCCGCTGCCGACATCAAGGATCCGGTCGGTGGGCGAGGGGGCAAGACGACCTCCATGGTCTCGCGTGGCGATGAGCTCGCGGCCGTGAAGCTGGTCGAACGGATAGAGCTGCGCGGCATTGATTTTATCGGGCTTCGCATCGGAAATCGCGGCCAATATACGCTCGACGATGCCGTCGCTGCCGTAATGCGTGGTGACGTTGCTCATTGCTGTCCTCCTCGAACAGCCAGCTTCCCATCAATAGGTTGTCTCCGCAACGCGCGCTGATTCAGGAGTGTGATTCATGACCCGCTACGCCACCGTCATCACCGATGCTGACGGCCGGGAAATCGTCAGCGCCATCGGCGAATTCGCAGGCACTGCGCCGCACCCACACCTGGGGCGTGGCGAGCAGGTCGCATCCGGCGTAGAAATCGGCATGGTGCAGGATGGGGCCGGGCCGATAGCAAGTTGCGCGGCTACAATCTCGTCGAGCTCAAAATCGGTAACCTGGTTTTAGGGCTGGAACCCCAGACTAGCTTATAGCGCAAGGTCGGCACTCTGTCAGGCGGCGCCGGACTCCTGGCCGCGCTCAGAGCGGGCAAAGTCGCGGGCTGCGGCAGTGCCTGCGGGAAAGCCGCTGCGATCGCTGTAGTCGCGCGGCTTGGTCCCCCTGCGAGAGTGGCGCGCGGTGACGCCTTTCGCACCGATGATGTCGAGCAAAGCGATTCCGGCGACCACGGCAAGCGCAATGCCCACGTTGTCGCGCTTTGGATTGTCATGCCGATAAGCTGACAGCAACGTCGCGATGTCCAGGCCGTCGCCAGCCACCCGGCTCCAAAGCCCAGCCTGCTTGTCCACGGAAAGCGAGAGTATGCCGCTGCTTATCTCCCGCGCCCCATAGGCTCGGATGAGATCTTGCTTGCCGCTCATGCCGAGCGCACCGGCAATCCGCTCGGCACCAACCAGTTCGACGACGCCCAGCGCGATGCTGAACCAGCCGAGCTTGCGGGCAAGGCCATCGAAGGCACCGGCCACACTCGGCCCGGCCTGCAGCACTTTGGGATCGCCAGGCGATCGGGTGATGTTGGTGAGTTTAGCGACCACGTTCATGACGATTCCCTACGGTTTCAAAACTACCTTGATGCAGCTGTCCTGCTTGTCGCGGAACACCTTGTACATCTCGGGTCCCTGCTCGAGCCCGACGGTGTGGGTGATGACGAAGGAAGGGTCGATCTGGCCGTCCACGATGCGGCGCAGCAGATCCTCGGTCCAACGGGTGACATGGGTCTGCCCCATGCGGAAGGTGAGGCCCTTGTTCATCGCCTGTCCCATCGGAATCTTGTCGACCAGCCCGCTGTAGACGCCGGGGATCGAGATCACGCCGGCCGGCCGGCAGACATAGATCATCTCGCGCAACACATGCGGTCGATCATTTTCCATCAGCATCAACTGCTTTGCGCGATCGTAGACGGTGTCGGGCTGGGCCAGCGAGACATGGCTTTCCATGCCGACGCAATCGATGCACTTCTCCGGGCCATTTGCGCCGGTGAGTTCCTGCAGCCGTTCGACGACACTTTCCTCGGCGAAATTAATGGTGATGGCACCGCCGGCCGCCCCCATGGAAAGCCGTTCCGGCAGGCAATCGATCGCCACCACCTGTTTGGCGCCGAGCAGCAGGGCGCTGCGTATTGCCATCTGCCCGACTGGGCCGCAGCCCCACACCGCAACCGTATCCGTAGGCTCTATGTCGCACTGTGCCGCGGCCTGCCATCCGGTGGGAAAAATATCGCCGAGGAAGAGAACCTGCTCGTCGGTAAGGTTGTCAGGCACCTTTACGTGCGTGGCGTCGGCGAACGGCACCCGCAGGTATTCCGCCTGTCCCCCGGGATAGCCGCCCGTCAAATGGGTGTAGCCAAACAGACCAGCGGTGGTGTGCCCGAACACCTTGTCGCCGAGGTTCTTCTTGCGGTTCGTACGTTCGCAAACCGAAAAGTTCTGTCTCTTGCACTGGTCGCACTCACCGCAGATTATGGTGAACGGTACGACAATGCGGTCTCCCTTCTTCAGAGCGCCGTTGACGCCCCTGCCGACCTCCACGACCTCTCCCATCATCTCGTGGCCCATAATGTCGCCTGGCAGCATGGCTGGCACGTAGTTGTGGTAAAGGTGAAGGTCGGAGCCGCAGATGGCACAACTCGTCACCTTGATAATCGCGTCCCGTTCATCCTCAATTTCTGGATCGGAGACCTGATCGCAGCGTATGTCTTCCTTACCGTGCCAGACCAACGCACGCATAGCCCGCTCCTCTGTTGGCAAGGTCGATCGGGACCCGCGCTTGGCAAGCGGGCCATGCTATTCATCGACCGTGCCCGCCGCCTGTCGAACCGCAATGGCCGATCTATGTTCCGGGAGCTTGAGAGAATATTTTGGGCCATTCCAAACGGCGCCTTCGCCTGACCGCGACTCGCTTGCCGCTCCGTCTGAAGTCGGCTCCTCAGTCTTGATGCAGCTACGGCATGTCTTCGTTGTTTGTGCCATGCACGTTGGAGCCGTGCAGGAGGGACTGGATTTCGTCTAGATCGATGTTGCCGTCACCATTCTCGTCGATGCTATTGAACATCCTGCCGACCGCGCTTTGAACCTCAATGACCTGTCCCCATCCGTGTCCAACAGGCCAAACATAAGTCGCATGCCGGCACCGCGCATCATTTGGTGCCCCCGGTGTCGAGCCATTCTGTGTCCTCTGCCCCAGTCACCACGATTTCGCCAATGGTCGCCATGACGGCTAGCTTCATCGGGACGGTCAGCATGCCCGTTGCGGTCGCCCTGGTCGTTGCGGCTATCTTCGTCACGGAAAGCTTCTTCAGAACCGCGATCCTGGTGCATTCTCTCCCGGACAGCTTGCTCAACCATCTCATGGCATGCCTCCATCGAACCATCGGCCGTGTTTGTTTGGGTCAAACTGGGGCTCGGTCAGATTGTTCCCTCAAGGGGATGAGGTCACGGCGAAGTTACAGGCCATGTGCCCGTGGGCGCAGGGCGACCACAACCAGAATGGTGGAGATGGTGTTTGCATTCATGTCGTCGTAGCCGCCTTCTGGAATGGCGGAACGTGCCAAGGTGTTGCAGCGCTGTGGTGAAGCTTGCTTCGCTGCCGCGGCCTGCAGGGCGAGAGATCGCGCATCTCGATCTGCATCCACACGACTGGAAGCCAGAACAGGCCGGTAATGAGGTAAAGCAGGATCGAAAAGCGCAATCCACCTCTCGGTCGGCGAATAGGCGGAATGCCAGGCGAGGGCATGAGCCACCACCGCGGTTGCAGTGAACACGAATTCAGCGATCACGGCGATGCGTGCGACCGCTACGATGGTCGCGGAATTTGCGGTCTGATGGGCGAGCAGCATGAAGAAGGCGATGCCGGCCGGACGGCGAGTTGTTCGCAGACCGCCTCGGACGGTTCAGTGCAAGGATCAATCCCCCTGCGCCGCTCATGGACGCAGCGCCAGCTCAGGGACCTGATCGGCAGGATCCGCGATGGTCATGGACCCGATTCCCGGCGGAAGTGCGGCATGTGGGCTGGATCGTTTGACAAGCGATCGGAATGTCAGGAAATCAGAGCGAGGCGGCGCGGCACAACCGGCGGCCAGCGCCTTGGCGAAGGTGACGCATGTCGACCTGCTGACCGCACGTCGGACAGATGTAGGAATATCCTTTTTGGGCTCGCCGCTGTAGAGCTTGCCGGGAATTGATCCACCAAGATCAGATAGCTCGTCATATCCATCGACTTGTCTCAAATGTTACCGAACTGTTCTGCGCATATTCCCGTCCGCTCGGTCAAAGTCTAACGATCAGGGAAGCACATTGGAAAGCACATGCGGTAACGGTTGATTCAACCATTGCTGGTATGTTGGTGTGGGTGGCGACTCCGACAGTTGGGCGGGCGCTTCAGTGCCGGAGCCGCCTGCGCAGTCCGGTTGGGGTTTGACCGCGCCGTCCTATAATGGGACAGCGCGGTCAACGATTCGTTAAAATGCTCCGGAGCTAATTAAACGTGTGCTAAATTGAATCGCAGTGTTGCGAGTCAGCTCATGCGTTTGAAGGTCATCAGGCTATCGCGCAGGAAGGACGAGGCGGTGTTAGCCGTCAGTCATTCTATCTCACGCGCTGACGACCTCTGGCGCCTTCCAAGTCATCACTTGTGACATCAGCCGTTGAATCGAAGCCGGTCCAACCGCCTGCTTCGTATTCGTTTCGCCGGAACCACCGATAGCTTCGCCCGTTGCTAAGCTGCCCCGTGACACACGGAATCATCGATCACTGCTTGATGTATGGCTAGCGACGGTGACTCACCAGAGACATGAACTCAGAAAAGAACCAACGAAGCTGGACCGCGTTTAACGTGTTGACTGGGCAGCCAGCAGACCCGTGGGCGCTACGGCTAAGCTATGCCCGGACTCTTGTTCGCCTTTTGAACGCTGTCGAGTTGAAGCGAAAGGTCACATGCGGCGAAAGATTGAATAAAGAAGCCGGGGTACCGCTTCAGCGGTGCCGACGGGAACCGTCATTATCCAAAGCAGTCCCAGTGCAGCCGCCCATGGCGCGCTCCAGTAGACCGCGAAAAGCCACATCGACGGAAGAAAGATCGGCAGCCATTCGATCGAGTTTGAATTAGCGCGGATTGTCCGCTCAAGCAGCGGATCCCCAGTCATGGTCGGGGCGAGAACGCCCGTCCTCTTGTGGGTTCTGGCGACTGTCAGCGCTATGCCAAAAATCATTAGGCTGCAAAGCAGCGTCACAATAGCCACCGAGAAATACCGTTCCATGCCTGCCTCCTCTCGTCGCGGAACAGGCAGGCAAGCAAAGGTTGTCGCCAGTGGCAAGCTGCATGTGCGTCATCCTGACAACCAATCGCCAGGATTTTGCGGCCGGCTTGAGCCGCGAGCTCTTGTCTCCCCTATGGCGACAGGGTCTTTGCCGAAGGACGCTTAGAGCCGCTTATGCTAAGCTGCTTTCACTGCTATATCTGAAATGCAGGCAGGACGTCCGCAACCCCGGAAAGCCAAGGGATGGATTGGGATCGAGAACGCGACGATCGCGATCACCGTCGAAGGCATTGATCGCGCCGATTCCAATGTGCGCCCTGTCGGACTTCCGGCTTTTAGACCATGCGACAGCTCCCTGACTCGAGAGGCGAACCCACTACGGCCGCACTAGACGCGGAAAGGGAGAATGCTGGTTCAGTGGGGGCCTTTGGGCCCAACGGACCGCACCGGCCACTACGGAAGAGATTTGGACAGCCCGCGGTGCTCAAGCCATAGTTCGATGTGTTCATGGCGCGAGGGGGCGCCTGCTATCTTGACAAGTACGCGGTCACAGTGTGGACCTCTTGAATGGCGAGGACCCGAAACATGGATGGCCAGGCAATTCGCTCGTGTAGCAACGCGTCCGGGGCAACCGAGCCACAGTTGTTCTTAAGCATTTTAATAAAATATCAGCATTGTCCTATATCCGCAGGACACTATACCGCCGGATCATACCGGCTATTGTGCAACTCGGTGGCGCCTTAGCGCGTACTAATATGAGCGGCAGGCGAAGCTTGCTGCACATCGTAAGGCAACCACAGGAGAGTGTCATGGCTAGTATCTTCGCGAGAACTGCCAAAACATTGGCGAGTGGCGTGATCATTTCAGTTTTGTGCATGCCGGCAAATGCCGCCGGAATTGGCGCCGGTGCGGGCGCATCCGTTGGGGGTAGCGGCGGCATCAATGCCGGTGCTGGTGCCTCTATCGGCGGCTCGGGCGGCGTGGACGCCGGAGCGGGTGCGTCTATCGGGGGTTCGAGCGGCGGCAATGCTGGCGCAGGCGCCTCAGTCGGTGGCTCCAGCGGCGTCAATGCCGGTCTGGGCGCCTCCGTCGGCGGCTCTAGTGGCATCAATGCTGGGGCAGGTGCGACGGTTGGTGGCACTAACGGCGTGACGGCAGGTGTTGGCGCAACTTTGGGCGGCACGAGCGGCATTGGTGTTGGTGCTGGACTGGGCGTTGGCAATGGTGTCAATGCCGGTGTTGGCGTTGAAACAAGCCCCTCCAACCCTTCCAATCCGAGCAATCCTTCTAATCCCAGCAATCGTAGACTGGTCAACGTCGTAGCTGACCTGTCGGATACGCAACTCGCACGGATGAAGAAACGTTGTGTGGACGTGCTCGGCAGTCAGGGGACCTACGATCGCGACTTACGCCAGCTTTGCCTGCTGATCTCCCGCCGCTAAAAAGAACAGCCGGGACGGAAGTGCGAACCAGCCGCAAGGCGGTGTGACACTCTCCTGCCTTTGGCCAGTCAGAAAGCCCGTTTCCGCAAGTGACGGGCTTTTTGCCGCCATTAGTTTAAATTGACGCTGCATCATTTCTTCCAATTATTTGGCGCCATGTGAAGAAAACGCGAACGACGTGCTAATATCGAGTGTGCTCCAAATTATTTGATTTGCCGTGAGCGCTGGAGAAATACCATTCCAATGGCGTCAAAAACATTGGAAAGTGACCGACATATCATTGGCGCTAATGTGGAGATTTAAACTAAACTTTAAGACGAAAACCCGACTTCGATTTCTGTCGGGATATCTTACCATGTGAATTGAAGATTAGTATATTTCCAGGAATGTATAATACCTGTGATGATTGGATCGTCATTTCCGGCAATACTTCCTAACTGAATTGCGGATACCATTAGCAACAGCAAATATCCCTTTACGCGTTGAGCTCAGCGGCCTCTGAGATGTTAGTTGAATCTTAACGCAATTTGTGCCAAATGCATTTTGGGTCGGGAGCTTTCGACGGTTATCGCCATTGGCGAGCAGCCGAAAGATAAGGAGCACACTGAATGCGTGCCTGCCTCGCGGCCTTTTTGGCTCTCATTTCCGCGGCATCCCTGACCGACCCAGCCCTTGCGGCGGTCGCGACAGGCAACATGACGGTTCGCATTACCATTACCGCCGAATGCAAGGTTCAGACCGCCAGCGATCTGGATTTCGGCTCAAAAGGCGTAATCGACGCCAATGCCGATCAAACCAGTACCATCGGCGTGCAGTGCACTTCCGGTCAGACCTACAATGTGGGTCTGAGCGCAGGCGCGGGTGCTGGTGCGACCGTAGCAGTTCGCAAAATGACCGGCCCTGGTGCCGCTACGGTTAACTACATGCTGTACAGGGACACTGGGCGCACCCAGCCGTGGGGGATCACAGTCGGCACCGATACGGTTGCAGGAACCGGAAACGGCAACGTGCAAAACCTGACTGTCTATGGGCGAGTCCCGCCGCAAACAACGCCGGCCGCAGGCGTCTACACGGATACCGTCGCGATCACCGTGACATATTGAACTTCCCAAACGGAGGATACGACATGCGACCCATGCAGTCATGCATAGGGGCGGCAGCGCTCCTTTTGCTGTGCGTCAGCCTTTCGGCAGCCGCTTCCCTTAGAGTGGCCCCAACCAGCCTGGAGTTGATTGCGCCCGACAGCGCGGCAGTTTTGAATCTGCACAATGATGCCAAGCGGCCGATAAACGTGCAGATACGCGTATTCCGTTGGCGCCAGGCTGACGGCGTAGAGCAGTTGGAGCCGACCACCGACGTGGTTGCCAGCCCGCCATCGACCCAGGTCGGGCCGAATGCCGACTATTCCGTTCGCGTGCTCCGCGTCAGCAAGGCGCGAGTGAAGACCGAGGAAAGCTATCGCCTGCTTGTAGACGAGCTGCCCGACCCATCGCGCAGGAAGGCTGGGACCGTGACGCTGGTGCTGCGCTATTCCGTGCCGGTCTTTTTTCGCAATCCCGACTCCAAGGCACCTGACGTGTCCTTCAGCATGTCGCGGAAGGGCCGCAGCCTTGTTCTGACGGCGCGTAACAATGGTGAAAGCCGGCTGAGGTTATCCAACATCGATCTGACGCAAGGCGGCAAGAAGGTCGCCAGTCGCAGCGGACTTGTCGGCTACATTCTTGGCGGAGCCACCATGCAATGGCCGATCGGCAGCAGCAAATCGCTGGCCGCAAGCTCTGTGGTGCTGAAGGCACAGAGCGATTTTGGACCATTTGATGCTCCGGTTGCGATCAAAGGGCGGTAGAATCGCGGTCGTCGCTGCAGGCACCTTTCTAACTTTCCTGCCGGCGAACGCGCAGGCTCCGCAGACTCAAATTGCGGAACCCGCCCCGGACCAAACAGGACGTCGCGACCTTTATCTCGAGGTGTTCATCAATGACGTTTCGACGGAGCTGATAGGGACCTTCACGCAGTTCCCCGACGGGCGCCTGGCGGCGACGCCGGACGAATTGAAGCAGGTCGGCCTGAAGCCCGTAGATAGCGCAAACGCGGACGGGCTGGTCAGGCTGGACCAACTGCCCGATGTTGCCTTTCGTATTGATGAGCCGACGCAGCGCCTCTTTGTCACGACCACGAACGAGGGGCGCGCCGCCCGCGTCGTCGATGTTCAGGCCGCTGAGAAGGGAGATCGTATTCAGGCGCAGTCGGGTTATGGCGGCGTATTCAACTACTCTCTCTTCGCAAGTTCCAACTCCCTGGTTGAGAACAGGGTTGACCTGTTTCAGGGAATTTCAGGAGCCTTTGATGCGCGCGTGTTCAGCCCCTACGGCACGCTCAACCAATCCTTCATTGCCGGCTATTCCGATGGCGAGTTCGGTGGCTTCACACGGCTTAATACGACGTGGAGCTATTCAGACCCTGAACGGATGATGACCTACAGGGCGGGGGACTTCATTTCCGGCGGGCTGGCCTGGACGCGGCCGGTCTATCTCGGTGGCATCCAAGCACAGCGCAACTTCGCGCTCCGGTCGGACCTGGTCACGCTGCCGCTGCCGTCCTTCGGCGGAACCGCTGCGGTTCCTTCCACCCTCGAAGTCTATGCCCAGAACGTCCGCACCTATACCGGAGAGATTCCCGCCGGGCCTTTTCAGGTCACCAATTTGCCAGTCTTTGCCGGAGCCGGTGAAGCGCAGGTCGTGTTGAGGGATAGCCTCGGTCGCGAGACCACAACGAGGCTCCCCTTCTATACCTCCAGCGACATGCTGGGACAGGGCTTGCTCGATTTCTCGGCGGAGATCGGGTTTCCACGGCGTAACTTCGGCACCGAGTCCAACGATTACGCCAACGGGGTGTTTGGGGTCGCCACCGCACGCTACGGTCTCACCAATTGGCTGACGCTTGAGGGCCATGCCGAGGGCGGCGAAGGATTGATCAACGGTGGTGTAGGCGCCGCCTTTCCGCTTGGACCATATGGCGCAGTCTCAGTCGCCGTCGCCGGCAGCCATCAGGACGGTCGCACGGGTTCGCTTGTCAACGCGTCTCTGGAAATGAGCTACGAAGGGTGGTCGATCTACGGTCGCATCCAACGCGCCTTCGGCGACTATGATGACATCGCCGCGGTGACGGCAGAGCCGACGTTGTCAGAGCCCGGTGACGTGCCGATCTTCAGCACGGGCGTGCCTCGCGCAATAGACCAGCTCACGCTCAGCATCCCGGCGCCGATAGATTTTTCCAGCCTCAATCTCTCCTATACGCATCTTGAAAGTGACGAAGGCCAGAAGAGCCAGATCGTTGGCCTTTCCTACAGCCAAGAGATATTCAAGCGAAGCAGCCTCTATGCCACTGCCTTCACCGACCTTGAGGATAGCGGCAGCTTTGGAGTCTTCGCCGGCCTATCGGTTCCGTTCGGTGACGATATCACCGCTTCCACGGGAATAGAGCAGGGACCGGACGGCCCGAATGTCGTCGCCGACATCGCCAAGTCGCAGCGGTTGGAAGACGGCAGCATTGGCTGGCGAGCACGAACCTCGGAAGGCGACACGCCCAACCGGTCGGCCGCAGCAAGCTATCGCGCGCGCTTCGCCCGCTTCGAGGCTGGCGTCCAACAATACGGGAAGGACGTGCGGGCAACTGCGCAAATGGATGGCGCGATTGCCGTGGCAGGCGGCGGGGTCTTTGCCACAAATCGCATAGACGATGCTTTCGCCGTGGTCGAAGTCGGCGCTCCTGATGTCGACGTCCAGTTCCAGAACAGGCCGGTGGGAAAGACCAATCGGCAAGGGCGCATCCTGGTCCCCGGGCTTAACTCCTACGAACCGAACACGGTCTCCATCGATCCAAAGAATCTGCCAGTGAATGCGGACGTTCCGGCAACCAAGGAAGTCGTGATGCCAGCCGATCGCAGCGGGGTCGTGGTGAAGTTCGGCGTTTCGGAAGCGCCCGAAGCAGCGGTCGTCACTCTGGTCGACAGCACAGGGACCCCTTTGGAAGCCGGCCTGAAGGGGCGCATGGAGGCTGGCTCCGAAGAGTTTGTCATCGGCTACGATGGTGAGGCGTACATTCGAGGCTTAAGCGCACAGAACACGGTCGTGATCGATCGTCTGGATGGCACCTCCTGCAAGGCCGATTTTTTCTACACGCCCGCACCCGGTCAGCAAGTCGCAATCAAGGACGTGGCATGCAGGTGAACATGGGAGAACGAATGCTCCGTCTTGTCATCTTCATGGCCTTTGCCATGTTTCCGTTGTCCGCTTTAGCGCAAAGCTGCAGCTTCAGCGTCTCGAACATGAATTTCGGGTTGGTTGACACTCTCTCGGGCAGTCAGACCAACACGACCGCGACCATCAACATGAATTGCAGCGGCATTGTCGGTCAGCGCATCCTGATCTGTGCGCATCTTGCGGCCGGCACAGGCGGCGCGTCGTCGGCGACGGCCCGCCAGATGTTTAGCGGAGCCAACGCACTCAACTATCAGCTCTATTCCGACTCGGCACGCAGCGTGGTTTGGGGTTCTTATGCCTGGGCCTACGCTTCCCGCCCTCCGGCACTGGCATTGACCCCAAATGTATTGGGCTCAGCCACTGGAACGGCGACTATCTATGGCGCCGTGGCCGGAGGGCAGGGAACCGTTCCACCTGGAACCTACCTTTCGACATTCTCCGGTGCGCAGGTCGAATTTCGCTATCGCTATACCTCCGGCAGCAGTTGCAGTACCGCCTCCGGTACGGTGGCGGCTGATCCGACTTTCACCATCAATGCGACGGTCGCCGCCAACTGCCTTGTATCGACGCAGAACATCGATTTTGGATCAAAGGGGGTACTTGACGGCAATGTTGATGCCACCGGCCAGGTGTCAGTCACCTGCACACCAGCAGCGGCCTACACGGTCTCGCTGAATGGCGGCACGACAGGATCGCCGCCGACAACTCGCAAGATGTCGAAAGGCGTGGAAACAGTGACCTATGGCCTCTACAAGAATGCTGATCGAACTCAGCCTTGGGGCGACGCTTCCGTGCCCGGCAGCACAGTGCCGGGAACTGGAACTGGGGTCCCGCAAGTCTTCACGGTTTATGGTCGCGTCCCGCCGCAGGCCACTCCTTCCGCAGGCGTATACACCGACACGGTTGTCGTCACTGTGACCTATTGAGCGATGAAGGCCTTTCCGACAAGACCTTGGTCCGAATTGACATTTAGCTGACCCGCTCGAATGATCCGGCCAATGCAGGGGCAGGGATCATGCTGGTAACAAGCATCGCGAACGGCACCTTCGAGCCGGAGGAACTGTCTCTTCTCCAGGGGCTGTTCGATATGCTTTGTGAGCTGCGCGGCATTAACCGCGAAAGCCCCGAAGCTACGACGGCTGCCGAAAGCCTGATTGCACGTTACAAAGCCGGCCTTCGCGGCGATGAACTTTTTTCTATCGGTCGCGCCGGAGTAGCTGCTGCTCCAACTCTCTTCAGGCAATCCATCGGGAACCATTAAGGTCACAAAGGGGTTGGGCTCGGTCAAACCGTGCGGGCCAACCATGCAAGAGCTTTCTCCCGAGCAACAGCAGGCTACATCGCGTCTCATTCGGTCGTGGATTACTTCAGAGACGCTGCGCCATCAAATCCGCCAACTGCTGGGAGGTCCAGCAGATTGGGATGTGACCGAGCAGCATCGGTCCATGCTTGACGAGCTGGATCGGAAGCTGAACGAATGACCCATGGCACAGCAGCGGTACGACTTAAGGCAAGAGCCAGGTGGAAGCTGGACGGTGTTCGACGTGTTCACCGGCCTGGCGGCTGATGCGTGGGGCGCGCCGGCTGAAGGTCTGGACATGGGACATGCCGACGATCTGGTTGGCCTGCGAACGGCATTGACCTGAAGCGTAGGGTCGCCCGAGGTGACTTCTAACCGTTGCTTCAATCTTCCCGCCGACCGCATCGACAGATGGTGATTTGGCAGGCTCGCCTATCGTGCTCTCTACCCGCTGCAGGATCGTATCGAGGGGCTCCGCGACCAGGATCTCGGCGAGCGGTCGATAGACGAATCCCAGGGACTCGGCGCGAGCAGACAGCTGAAGGCCCTTGCGATCCTCGGATTTAACTTCGCCGCGTGGGGAGTAACCCGTCCTTTCAGCGTGCGCAGCCCAATGGTAACTCCTGGGCGTCTTGCTCCCAGCGCTACAGCTCGAACCGCAGTTGACGTTGATCCGGCGGCAACACATCGCCTAGCGACGAAGCGTGACGCCATTCGGATGAGTTTCATGCCGCCCGTTCGCCAGTAGCTTCAATTGCCAAAGGGGGTGCGGTTCTATGTCAAAAGGGTAGGTCGGCACGACCAGTTTACCAAGCAAGGGTGACGGTGACCGTGCCGACCGGCACTGGTCATAAGGAGGGACCCAAACAACCAGATCTACAAACTACGCGCAAAACGGTAATCCCGCAACTAAGCCCCATGGCCTAGGCTGCCCGTCAGGGCCATTGCGCGATAGCACCATAGGCACCAGAGTTGGGTATATATTAGCTTGTGCTTGCGGCGGCCCACCCCCGCCCGCCCGGCCGGCGCCTAACGTCCCAACAAACCCGCCACAGGCGCCGGCCACCCCTCCAATCGCTTACCGAGATGTGGATTGTGGGGGATGCGCACCATGTGTCGGCGATGACCAGTCGATGCCCGTCCGCGTGAACGTCTGCGCCCGCCGTCCTCTCGAGTCAACCTGGGGAGAATTCGACCATGGAACACAGTTTGGCTGAAAATAGCGGGTGCAGTGAAGGCCTGTGTTCGGCTTGGGCTGCAATCGGCGGCTGCGGCTTGCAAATGTGAAAGGCTCTTTGCTCATCGGGGTTGGCAGCGGGAGGGCGATCGTCCGCACCCCCCGAATACGATAGCGCGAGTTGCCGGCGCAGCCCGTCCGTCATCTGGTCAACCGAGCCTCTCCTCCTCGTGAGCGCGTGGCAGATTGTTTGCTGCGGCGGCGTGATTGCCGCCGCAGAGAGTTTTAACGGTTAGTTCGTGTGCACTGCCAATCTTCGGCCCTGTCATCCAAGACGGCGCCAAGGGAACGTCTTCGATCACACCCACCCTGCGTGCCCAGGTCGCAAACGCCTTGTGCGCGGCCTCGACCGACTTGCGACCATCATACGCCGAGTAGCATGTATCACAGGCCGCTCCGTAGAGAAGGCCGCGCCTTTCGACCGGCCATTCTTCCAGAAATTCTATGGCATCCATGACGCAACCGATCTTTTTGAGGACGAAACTGTCATCTCGCACGAAAATCGGCTGTTTGAACGTAGCGCTCTCCATCGTGACCTCCCTTCAAGCCCTAAAGCGGCGCTTGTGTCTCTTCGGGTGACGCAGGATGATTCCTCGGCAAAACATGCCGGTCTGCGTGACGCCTTCGGCACAGAGAGGATATTGGAAATGCCTCTTTTCAGTTCAAGAGAGAATTGGCCGGCCGAGCCCAGCAGCCTCTTGGCAATTGGCACCTCATCCCGCTGCCAGCGCGTCTGTCCGCGAGGCCCTCGGCCCACCAACCTGCACGTCGGCGATTTGCCGTCGCGTAGCAAGGCTCTAACCGGCTATTTGGATTTGCGTCACGAGCTGCGTAGCTGGAAGAGCATCAGCGCAGCGAAGGCGGCGTTGTGTTTTCCTTTTTACTCATGTCCATTGCGGCCACTCCACACAGCGCGGGATATAGGTCGTCAAACCGGAGGGCATCGATTTTGGTCTCGCGAAAAAAAGAGCGGGCCCGGAAGGTTCGGACCCGCCAGCGGCTATGATCAGGCTGCAGAGAGCGGTCGGTCATTCGTGAGCCAAAGGCTGGCTGCTGCCAGGGCAGCAACCACAGCGCCAGCGATGGCGTGCGACCACATTGCTGCCGCCAGGCCGGCAAAGCCAAGCACCCAAGATGCGGCCACAATCCACAGGCCGACGACAAGGTTCGCCCATTCCTCATATTTGTGGAACGCCACCAAGGCGCGCGCTGCGATCAGAACGGTGATTACGCCCGCGATGAAGACGTGCCAGACGGCAACAGCATCGGCAGCATAGCCAAGGAGCCAAGGCGAGAGCGCCAGCGCGATGCCGGCAAGGATGTTTACGACATCAAGCGCCCGCCTGCTGCTGTCGGAAGCGAGATTCTTCAACATCGTCATTCTCCGTTCCTGCGTTTCAGTACGTCAATGTACCGCCCTTGAGTCGAGGGCGGGTGCGGCAGCGGGCCTGTTCGGCCCGATGCCGCAAAGCTTCTTTGGTCCGGATTTGAAACGGACGCCGTCCTTCGGCGAGATCGGCTCAGTCAGGAGGAAGGGTTCGATCTGCCGAGGTTCGAACGCATTGCCGGCGATCTCACTCAATGCGAGATGCGGCCGGCTCTTCGGGCTGGCCGCCAGCCGGGGCGCTGCGCCGCGCGCCAGTGCGCGCGCCCGCCCTGCTGCCGCGACCGCAAGCGCGAAGGGGTTCGGGATGGTCCGTTGGGCGTCGAAGACGATCAGTGGGTCCATTCTTGCCTCCAATCATGCGGCTATCCGGGATCGTACCGGGCTGAGCCGAGTCTGGAATCTCTGGGTACTGCCTTCCAAGGCCAGCAGAGCGAGCTCAACCTCGCCCAATCGCGTCGGACGTGCATTTTCCGGCATGCCTTCAGCGGTGGCCAAGTCGATCAGGTACTCGTTCCAGGCCCAGTTCTTGAGCACGGCACGTTTCTCGTCGGGTGCGAGTACCGGGTCATCCACCACCTCCATCGGACAGGCGTAGAATGTCTCGGGCTCGGAAAGCGCCGTCTGTATGTGCGCTGCCTGTGCACCAGCGCCATAGTTGTTGCTTGCCTGGAGCCATGCCAATTGTAGCCGTTGCCAAACCACGTCGGAAAAGGCGTGCCTCTCCTCCGATGCTTGCCTGTTGCTGACCTTGGCCTGAGAGCCAGAAGATGGAGCCTGCACCACGTAGCTGAGGCCTTGGCGCTCCGCATAACGGATCGCCGCCTCCAGCGTCGGAAAATCAAGTCGAACCTGGGTCAGGGTGTCCCGGCCGCCCGTATAGCCCATCAGCGGCTCGATGAACGGGGCTGTGCGAGGTTCGAAGATCAATCGCCAGTCCTTGCGGGGCTTTGCCGAGGTCGTGGCCGAGCGGCATGGCTGGTAGATCCGTGCCGTCACGCCGTCCGGAAACACTGACCGCCCCATTGACAAAGCCGGCTCGTCGACACGAGGCCGATTGTCATTGTCCGGCCGGCCGGAGGTCCTGGTTGGGCTTCTGATGTCGCTGCTTTGAACTGTCTCCATTGTCTGTCCCTCCCATCATGAAGGGTGGTATGAGCAGCGGCCGTGACGGCCGCTGCTCATACTGCCGTGCGTCAGTTCTTGCCGTTGATTGCGATCCGCTTGGCCTTCGCCTGCGCCCGCTCGGTCTTGGGCAAGGTCACGGTCAGCACCCCGTTCTTGAAGGCGGCGTTGACCTTGTCTTCCTCGACCTCGTAGCCGAGCGGAATGAGGCGCTCGAAGCGACCGTAGAAGCGCTCGGAGAACTGCCGGTCTTTGTCCTCGGTCTCGGAACGCTTCTCGCCTTTAAGCTTGAGCGCCCCGTTGTCCAGCAGGACTTCTATGTCGCTCTCGTCCAGGCCGGGTATTTCCGCCGTGACGCGGACTTCCTTGTCCGTGTCGGAAATTTCGACGCTGGGCCAAGTGGCGGCAAAAGAGGGACTGAAGGCCGGCAGTCTGGCGCCGAAGCTGCGGAAGGCGTCATCGAACAGCCGGTTTACCTCCCGGTGGAGGGAGACGAAGGGGTCTCGATCTCCATCAGGGAAGAGACTGGGCGCCGAGTTTCCGTTGCCCCGGCCCCATGGGATCAAATCACGTACGCTCATTGTCTTTCTCCTTTCGTAGGTCTGTGAGCCGGGCCGGACGCCCGGCTCAAGCGATGCCTTCATCGTGGATTCTCAGGCCGCCAGCTTCTCGGTCTCGACCTTGGGGGCTTCGATCTTCGGCATGGGAGCCCCGCTGGAGATCTCGACCTTGCGCGGTTTCATCTCCTCGGGAACCTCGCGCTTGAGATCGATGCTCAGCAGCCCGTTCTCAAGGCTGGCGCCAGCAACTTTGACATGATCGGCCAGTTCGAACCGACGCTCGAAAGCGCGCCCGTTGATGCCGCGGTAGAGATACTGGCCGTTCTCATCGCCGGATTGCGACCCGCTCACGACCAGCATGTTGGGCTGGTGAGTGATGGTCAGCTGGTCCTGCGAGAAACCGGCGACCGCCATCGTGATGCGATAGTCATCATCATCAACCTTGGCGATATCGTAGGGCGGCCAGTTGTCGAACGAGGCCACACGGCTCGCATTTTCAAGCATGTCGACCATGCGGTCGAAGCCGATGCTGGACCGGTACAGGGGGGTAAAATCGAGGTTCATAACCACATCCTCCTTTGAGCAACATGGATCATAGGAGGCGCCAAGAGCCTTGCCGCCTCCTGGTCTTGCCGGCCCCATCAGGCGACCGGCGACCATCAATTTAGAATCGCGACTTGCACCTTCAAGAGGTATTAGGAAAATTTTCAGCGGCAATCCGGGCGAAACGCACCCATGCCACCCCCCGCCGGCGGGGTCACTCGCCGACGGGATGGTTCACGAACAATCAGGTCGCGCTTAAATCCGATCGATGAATGGCACGAACCCGGCCACCACCGCGCTGTCACTGCCATCAGGACCGGCAAGCTCGTCCGATTGATGCAATTGTTGCAAGGCATCCATGATCGCATCGAAGCTGACTGGTTCACCCGCCCCCGGCAGCATGCGAAGCGCTGGCACGGATTCTACCGCGCAGGCATCCGACGCCCATGACGAAAGGATGGCGCGCTTCTCCTGACCGTCCAGGGCAACGTCGGCCAAAACGTCGTGGGGATGTTTGAAATGCCGTGCCGGATGCAGCAAGCGGTCCAGAAAAACATCGGGGGCCACGGGTTCAATCGAGGCAAGATGGGTCGAAATGGCTGCTTCCATTGATGGTCCTCCGCTTCAGACAATCTCCTGCGTGTTTGAGTTTGGCGGCTCTCGCGATTCCCGCCAGACGAAATTTTGGGACGTCTCAAGCAAGTTTCAATGGCTTGGCACGGGTCACATTTCCCGTGGTCAACGCCTTAGAACCATTTTATCCAGCCGGTGAAACAATCGGCGAGAATCTCAGTTCTGACGTCGGGCGAAAATCAAGGACCCGAATCCGGCAGGAGAACCAGTCATGTCTTACCTCTCTAGGAACTTGTGCATTGGCTTGATCACAGGAGCCCTGATGCTCTCGACTGGCGGCCTTGCTCCGGCCACCGCACAGGAAATTCCGAACGACTTCAGCGCAATCGTGCGTCAGAAGCTGCCCGCGGTTGTCGCCATCACGACCAGGCAGATCATCCAGGATCAAACGACGCTCAACGACTTTCTCAATCCCTTCGACGGAGGAGGGCGTATCCAGCCCCAGGTGCGGGAAGCACTCGGCTCCGGCTTTGTGATCAGTCCCGAAGGCTACATCGTCACCAATAACCATGTCGTCGCCGACGCAACTGAGATTCACGTCGTGTTCTCCGACAAGGAGACGGCGCCCGCCCGGGTGGTGGGCCGCGATCCGGCAACCGACATCGCGGTATTGAAAGTCGATCCTCGGCCCAACATGACGGCGACGGCCTGGGGGGATTCGGACGCGATGCAACCAGGGGCCTGGACCATCGCCATCGGCAGTCCCTTCGGCCTCGGGGGCACGGTCACTGTCGGCGTCCTTTCTGCACGCTCTCGCGATATCCAGGCCGGTCCTTACGACGATTTCCTGCAGACTGACGCCTCGATCAACAGAGGTAACTCGGGAGGTCCTTTGTTCAACGCGCGCGGCGAAGTCATCGGAGTCAACACGGCAATCGTGTCGCCGTCAGGCGGTAGCATAGGCATTGGGTTCGCGGTGCCCTCGCGCACAGCTCGGACTATCGTCGACCAACTGATCAGCACTGGCCGCATCGAGCGCGGCTTCATCGGCGTGCGTCTTCAGGAGATCACGCCCTCCATCGCCGAGGCGCTCGGAATGCCGGGCGCCAAGGGCGCGCTGGTTGCCTCGGTCGAGGCTGGCAGCCCGGCGCAGAAAGCGGGAATCCAGGCCGGCGACGTGATAACCCGGTTCAACGACAAGGACATCCAAGGCGTCCATGACCTGACGCTGGCGGCAGCAAGCCAGAAGCCGGGATCGAAAGTGACCGTAACAACGAACCGGGGCGGCACAAACCAGGAATTGTCGCTGACTGTCGATCGACGCAGGGACCAGGAGGAACAGACCGGTGCCATTCCAAGCCTGGGGACTGAGGACCAGCGCCTTGGTATGTCGCTGAGCGCCATTCCGGACGAAGCGCGCCAGCAACTCGGCCTGCAGGCCGACACCACGGGCGTGTTCGTCCAGGATGTCGCTCCCAACAGTCTTGCGGCCGAAAGCGGCATCCGGCCCGGCGACGTCATCGTGTCGGCCAACAACCGAAACATGACCCAGCCGTCTGACGTCCGCGAGGAATGGGCGAAATCCCGTCAGCAGAAAAAGCCAGTGCTGTTCCGTATCGACCGGCAGGGACAATCGCTTTTCGTTGCTGTGGCAAACTCCTGACTGACAGGCCAGAGACGGCGTCGCGATCTGTGCTGCTGGGCTGGCCCCCTACCGGAGCGCACCAGAGTTGTGAAGCCGATGAGCGGTATGTTTGAAGTGGCGGTCCGGCTCAACATGCGGCTGCGGGAACTGCTCTGCGGCTTTGCGCGCACGGTCGGCGACTCCGGTCGGCGAGGCGAAAGTCCTTGCGTTTCGGCGCATCCGGCGACCACACAGGTGGACAACAAAAGCCTGCGATCCGCTTCTGAGCGCGTGTGCTTTTATCGATGTAAGGAACTTCGCGCCGCAGGTTTAGACTAGCGATCTCTGGCGTGTCAACGCAAGAGAAGTCGGCGATCTCCGAAATCGGTTGAGTGATCAATGCTGTAGCGTTGTCCAGTGGCCGGCTGAGCCGCACGAGGCCTGTGATGCCTGCTACTCGGCTACGATGGTCGGGAGTCTGGAGCCCACGCGCAAGACCGACTGAACTGAAACGGGCACAAAAGTCGGTTTCACCGAGAAAGTGTCTGCAACGCTGCCGTGGATGACAGGGCCAAATTGCACATTCGATGGGTTTGCTGATTTATTCCAGACGGGTGCCCGGTTCAGCCGGGTCGTCTTCGTCGGGCTTAAGCAGGTCGATAAGCGCGGCCGCTCGTGTTCCCGGAAGCGGGCGCCCCTGTCCCATTAACGCCTCGTCAGCAAAAGCCCATGCCCATGCCTCTCTCAATTCCTCGATCGACGCACCCGTTGCGATGATCTCCGCAACCGTAATATCGTCGGCTGATCCAATGACGGAGAGAACTTCTTGCCGTGTCATCGTTTGACCGCGTTCTGACTACAACTGAACTAGATGGAGATTTCATGGAGCACTTGCAACCGATCTAATGAGGGCTGTCGCAGGATTCCCTTGCGCAAGATCAGGGGCTGCGCAATGGGCGCCATTCACCTAGCCAAACGCGCGCCACATAGGGCGCAGGGCGCAGAAATCGACGGAGCCCATGCGCTCGGCATTTGCGAAGACCCGGCAAGTCATCCAGATGATCGCCCATCACTGAGGCCATTTGGTGGAACTCCCCCTGTATCACCCACGCAGCCGGAATCGGCCATGGGTGTTCTGAACAACCCGGAAACTCGTTTCAGGGGATTATTCTCGAAATCGTAGTCTGCCGGGCGCGATGTGGAGATTACAGGGGAACCCTTCGTCTCGGTGGTCCAAAGTCCCTGAACTAACCTGTTATCGTCGACGCACGGGAAACCCCGTGATTCAGAAGAGCAGATCTCGGGCCACGCACGGCCTATGCCCCGAGGCTGCCCGGCCGAATGTGTTTGCGCGCGGATAACTCCGGTCTGTGAAGCAGCACCCTGTTGCGGCCCGTCTGCTTGGCAAGGTAAAGTGCGGCATCCGCTCGCTGCTGTAACTGCTCCGGCGAGATCGACTCAGAGGTCTGAACGGCAACTCCAATGCTCAGGGTGACCCAGCGCGACACACGGGATCCAGGGTTGGGCAAAGCGGCAGCCTCGACGCTCTTACGCATTCGTTCAGCCACAGCGGCGGCCTCTTCCTCGTTCACCCCGGGCAGGAGCACGAGGAATTCTTCGCCGCCATAACGGGCAACGTGATCGCGATCACGCCTCACGTTTTCCTTCAAGATAGTTGCGACCTTTACCAAACACCGATCTCCCTCCGCATGGCCGAGGTGGTCGTTTAGCTTCTTGAAGTTGTCAATGTCGCACATCAGCATCGCGGCACCGGCAAGGCAACGTTTGTCACGTCCCCATAGGCGCTCGAGTGTTTCCGTCATCCAGCGACGGTTGGAGATGCCGGTGAGTGGATCGGTCCTCGCCAGGAGTACCAGTCGATCATTCGCTTTCGCCAGTTCGGCGACCCTGCGTCGGTCGCGAAGCTCAAACAGGAAAGTCTTTTGAGCAAGAATTGTCATGATGCGCCGCGCGGCCACCGTTGCAAAGATACCGCTGGCGAAGAACAGCGTTCCAGCCACTGCACTCCCATGCGCGATGGCCGGGTTCTGCAGTTGAAGCATGAGATAGAGTCCGAGCGCCAGCGCAGCGATCGTCATCGTCCACGCCAGGGGGATCCCGAAGATTATGATGGCTGTGATGGCCACGAACAACATGACGTTCAATTGCCGTTCGTAGAACTCGCCACCAGCGCTTGCTCCGACCAATGCGACTGACAACAAGATCAGGAACATGCCTGCGATCAGCGAAGCTCCTTGGAGCCAAGGCGCCTGCGGTTTACGCCAGGCTAGGACCACGGCCAACGCGACGGGCGGGATGATGGCGCCGGGCAGGAGCATGGACTGCGCTACGCCCCATGGAAGCAACGCCGCGTTCAGTGCCAACGTCAGCACATCCAAAAATGCCACCCAGATCATCCACGCGCGGATGATTTTCGCCGTTTGCGACCAGACACGTGCTCGAAATAGGCGTTCGATCTCGCCACGCAGGCTGATTTCGCGCGTACGGCGCGCCAGAAGCCGGTCGACCTCAGCGGCTAGGGCAGGATCATCCTGCACATCGGGGGGCATCAGATCTGACAAGTCGATAGGCCCTACGCTGCTTTCTCCTGAACATCTATCCAAGCCATAGGCGGTCGGCGGTGGGCAAGCATGTCAACTTACCCTGAAGATTTGATTTATAGCTGCGATTTGCGAACACTCAGTCCCAAACCATCCGATGCTCGATGCGCGTACCCGAATTAACCTTTGTAATTGCGGTGGCGCTGCACCGCTGTTATCCACGCCCCGCCGCCGGGCTCGGCGAAATGTCCCGAGAGCTTCTGAAGTTGAGCACGTGAAGGAACGGGTGATGCCGATTCTTGTCATTGTCGACCTTTCGAGTATTGCCTGCAGACCAACAGGATGGATTTGGCCATGAAAGGAAGCCGACCGGTTATTTCGTTGTTGGATTTCGACATACTCTCCCGGGCTCTTACGTCAGCCATCAGGGAGAGCCCGGAATCCGATTCGACGGTCCAGGCCCGCGAGCTTGTGTGCCTATACACCGGGAAAAAGTCAGCCGACCAAAATTTGATCGCGGCCTTGCTTCACGCCAGTCGCGCCCAGCTGGACGTGGAAGCATCCAAGGCCAATCGCCCGGCCAGAATTGACTGAGTGCCTGCATCTGCTCGACGTGACCTCTCACCGGGTTGTCTCCTCGACGGAGCTACGTCCGAGACGAAGCCCAAAGGCGCGACCGACTGAGACGCAGAGCAGAATTCCCGCAGGCGACAGGACGAATATCCTGACCGCGACACGATAGCCAGCAGGTCACCGAATGGACCTTTGGAAGTCATGGCAGCGGGTTGGACTTCGATCGAGATAGCCGAGGCCATCGAGCATCCGGCCGTGGCCGACCGTCGTGGGCGCGAGGAAAACGCTGCTCTAGATCCTGCTGCTCGCACGAGCATTTTTACCCCAGGGCCATAAATTTTGCACTGACCTGAGGAACACGCATCTGCAGTCGAAGTTCGCGATGTGCTTGGTGAGGACGACTCCCTCCTTGAAACGACCAAGCTCTGGTGCGAGGGCCCGCCTCCGGTTCCGAGACCCGGTGGCGGGCCTGTGCAATGCAAGCAAGCGTTAAGTTTTTCTGCAGGCCTGGAACCTCTCTCTGAAATCGAAGTTGGGTCTGCAGCTTGGCTCCCGGGCCAGGTCTCAAAGCAGGGCCCGCCGCTGTTTGTGTCCTCAGTGGCCACTTCGTTTCCGCTCAACGCTACATTGCGATTGACTAAAGCAACGAACATCCAATGAACGCAATCTCACATGCATCGATCCATGGCCAGGTCGGCACGATCATTTTTTGGGTGACGGTGACCACGCCGACCAGTTGGTCACAAGGAGAACCAAACGACGAGACCTATAGCTACGGCACAACGGCAATCCGGCCCTCCGCGATTTGTCGCGTCGGGTGGTCTTTCCTCCCGATTGCCGCAGCGTCGCAGTGCGACGAGCCGGTGAGATTGGCCGAAGACCTGACGCCGGAAACGCGCGAGCGCGCCAAAACTACTGGGTCATGCGCGGTGATGGTGGGATTGCTATTTTTAACTATGCCGATTTGCGGCTCTTGGCCTTTGGCCGGTCTTTGCCGATGCCTTCCTTGGCGAGGCTCTTTCGAAGAACCGAGGCGAGGTCGACCACGTTCTCCTGGGGCTTTGGCGCCGGTTTCGGGGGCTTTTTGCCCTTGCGCTTGGCGTCGATCATGGCAATCAACGCATCCTCGTAAGTATCCTCGAATTTCGAAGGATCGAACTTTGTCACCTTCTTGTCGATGAGAAGCCCCGCGATTTCGAGCAGATCCAAATCATATTTTGGGCTTTTCACATCGTCGAAGACGGTGTCTTCCGACGTCATCTCATTGTGGGTGCGCAACTCGGTCAGCAGCATTCCTTTTTCAAGCGGCTGTATCAACACTTCGCGCCCGCGCTGATAGAGCACGACGCAGGATCGCGCCGCAACGCGCTTCTTGGCCATCGCATCGCGCAGGACAGAAAAGGCCTCCAACGAGGCGCCGTCAGCCGGGATTAGGTAGTATGGCTTCTCCAGGTAACGTGTGTCGATCTCGGCAACTGGAACAAAGGAATCGACATCAAGCGTATGCTGCGACGTCAGTTTCAGTTTCTTGATCTCGTCCGGCTCGACGTGGATGAAATCGCCCTTGTCCGCCTCATAGCCTTTGATCTGATCCTCGGCTTCGACAACATCGCCGGTGCCTTCGTCGACATAGGCACTCTTCACGGGTAAACCGTCGCTGCGGTTCAAAATCTTGAAGTGGATTTTCGATGCCTCGCTGGTGGCACCCACTATCTTGACCCCGCACGACACGGAACCGACCCTCAGAAAACCCTTCCAGACCGCGCGTGGCGCCACCATGCCGTTTCTCCTAGACGTCGACTTCCGCACAACGCCAGGCACACGGTTCTGTTCCGCGTCATGGGCAGCACGTTGTCGCAAGCTTATTCCTCACGGTAGTCCAGCAGCTTGGCGTGGCGGAGCCTTTCCTCGCCCTTCAGGAACCGCACGCGGCCGACCAGACCAGGCTTAAGCCATTCGGCCTTTTCTTGCTTGAGACCGATAGGCACTGGTCCGCCGACCTTCCCTTGCACGCGATCCCAAAGTCGCTGGCGCTTGTCAGCTTTAAACGCAACGAAAGCGCCGCCGGCATAGCGGCCCTTGTCGGCCATGAGCACCATTGCGGGCTTTCCAGCCTCGCGCTGCACGCCAATAATGTCCATTTCCTTTTCGGCATAGCATTTGATCTTTCGCCAGTTCATCGTCGGCCCGCTGCGATAGACGCTGTCCTTGCGCTTCGAGACCATGCCCTCCAACCCCGCCCTGTCGACCAGGTGATAAACCGCGTCACCGGTGCCGGGCATGGCTTTGCTGACCTGAATGCGGCCGACGGCTGGAATCAGTTCCTGCAGGATCTGGCGGCGGTCTTCCACCGGCATGTTGCGCAAATCATGCCCGTTCAGGTGCAGGAGGTCGAATGCCACCAAATACAGGTCGCGCGACGGCTTACGACGGGTGACGGCTGACTGCAGGGCCTGGAAGTCGGACAGGCCGGCCTCGTTGACCGTGATTGTCTCGCCGTCGATGATGAAACTTTCCGCCTCGATCGCCTCCGCCTCTCCGGCAAGTTCGATATAGCGGCCGGTCCAGTCGTAACCGTTCTTGGTGAACAGCCGGATCCCGTTTTCATCCTTGATGATTTGGGTCCGATACCCGTCGAACTTGATCTCATGGAGCCATTCGTCGCCCTGCGGTGGCGTTTCGACCAGCTCGGGCTCCATGGGCTTGATGAACTTCAGACGCATGCGCTGACTCGCATAGTGCGATTCAATTAGCGCTCGCTAAAATGGTTCCGGAACATTTTAGACGAATTGAATGTTTGATGGTTATGACGAAGCTATCCGACCTTGGACCGCCGATTCCCGGCACGCAGCACGGCGGCGAGCCTGCCGACGAGCGCGACAATTTCATGACCTGTCCGGTCTGCGGCCAGCCGTTCGACATGCGCGATTTCCGCCAGGTCGCTTGGCACAATCTGCCTCAGCATGAACCGCTGGAATCGGAGGTTGCCACGGGCCGGAACGCGAACTGGTTGCGGATCCGACCATTGAAATAGCGGCCCTTGGCAAAGGCAGATTTGAAATCGGCGACGATCTCCGGCGGTACATCCAGAAAGTCGTACTGCCTGCCACTCGCTACAAACCACACTGAGAGAACCCTGGTTTCCGGGTCGTATTCGAACTTGCGTATTGAGGTCGACGGCATGGTGCACCAGGTCATTGCCGGTGAGCGACCCGCGAGATGGCCCGCCCTGTGAGGAAGCAGAGAGCGGGCCGACCACGACTGTACGTCCATGGCCATCATCGCCTCCACGGAAGGACGGTGACAGCATTCCAACTCCCATTGGATTTCGGTGTTCCACACATAAACAAAAAGGCCCGCCACCTCTCGGCAGCGGGCAGTGTAGGTCGCTAGGATCACCCAGCGGTACCTAAAGTACACCCCGCCTCGCCAAAAGGGAAATGTTAGGTATCTCTAATGGATGATTCGGACCCTGGGGCTGACCGTGGGGTATCAAATCCGAGAATATCCTGCGGGCCAGGTCGATAGCGGAATACCGAGCTGGGGCCCCGACATCCTATTGGGCCGCCGCACAGGCAACGAAAATGCCCGTGACGCTACACCGATCCGGAAACTACTTTCTTGAGGTGACCGATGCGAGCACGGGAGGGTGTTCGCCTACCAATACACCGATTTGCTCTACTGAGTGGCTTTGAGCAGCGGCTGCTGCTTCACCTCCGGGCCAAACCGGCCGCTCCATTCATAGCCGCAGCGGGCTGTCCTAGGGATAGTTGGACTGGACGGTGTGTTGATTCACCCCTGCTGGATGGCTGAGGTGCAAAACCATGCAAACCACAATGCCCCGATACGCGACAGAAAAGCCGTTGCATCGTCGACTTTATTCAAGCCGGAATTCAACCGCATGCTTGTCGGACTCACGAATGAGGCCACTGTCCATGGCGGCTTCGAACGCCTTGGTGAAATACTGATCATCGGAGGCCTCGTGATCCTGCTGCGCAAGATCGATCGGCAGCGCTCCGATCACGCGGCCCGTTGTCTTCTCGATAACCGTGACGGTCCTCTGCATCATGGTTTGTTGACCGTGTCGTCGACTGCGTTGGCCGTTGCCTTGACGTCCCGGCCGACGCCTCGGACGGTGTTGGCGCAGGCCGCAAGGGCAAAGGCACAGGCAAGAATGACAATCGGTGTGATGCGTAGCAGTTTCATGGACGGGTTCTCCTATTTGTGATTATCAAGTCCGCTTTGCCGTATCGCACCTGTAACCGCCATCACCTTGTTGTGGGCGGCCGCTTCATCTGCGGTGTCAAAGGGCGTTGCGATGGTCGTCCCATCCAGAGCCAGTATCACAGCCAGGAACGGAAGGCCGATCAGCGGTGGTGCGTAGACAACGTACGCTGGGCGGGCATTCTTCATCGCCCATGTAGCACCATTTGTCGGTCAGGACCTAATCCCCCTTAAAATGCCGAAGCGCCTCTATTCTTCACATCGCCGACTTCCTGCACCACCGTGGCAAGCGATTCCTTCTATAGGAAACAGCCATGATTTTTCCTTCCGGGTAGTGATTGGGGTATGGTCGTGGAGAAATCTGCTGACAGCAAGTCGGCGACCTGGCCCCAAGTCATATGCGTGCGAGGATGGCCATGGATCAGAAGCAGAGGCGGCCCAGATCCGCCATGCCGAAGCCTTATCGGCCCGCCCTCGGTTTTTTTCCAACATTTCAAGCACGAAGTTGTCGAACATCTGCCATCCTCAAAAAATGGGCGGTTGTCGGCTTGAAGAACTCCATGAGCATGGATTGGTTCGGGACGTGCCAATCGCGACTGCAGATCGTTTCGGCTCCCGGTTAGCTTTCGCTCAGGGCTCATTCTGGACGCGAATGGCTAGACGGATTTAACGGAGCAGGCCCTCGTCGTCGAACGCGTTCCAGCCCTTCAACTTGGGCCGGGGAGCGTCATCTCTGGGGTTATTCCCGGCACCGCGACCCTTCTCGCTACCCTTTCCCGCCCGCGTCAGGGCAGCCTTGCCGGCGCCACGTCGCCTGTTCTCTGTAACTTGCTGCGCGTCCTCTTCACGCCAAAGGCTTGGCAGATCACGATCAAGGATGTCTTCGATGTGCTTGGGATCGAACACGTGGAAGGTGACGGCCTTGGATCGACCGCGCATCTTCACGGTGCGGGTGCCAATGCTTTGCAGCCGTCCGTTTTTCAGCCACTTGTGACGCTCACGCGAAGAGATCGCAAGGATGTCTTCGGCCTCGCGCGGCAGGACCGGGAGTACTGCGATGGTTTCCAGTGCCTTGGCGATCTTGTTCGAGGCGGCCTCGAACTCTTCGGCATCGTCTTCGCGCATCCGCAATGTCATGCGACCAGTCTCGGCTTTGACGTACTTCCTCACCGCCCAAGGCAGGCGGGCACGTATTTCACGCTCGATACCTTTCGTGCGCACCGACGAGCCAAGCGTCGCTGATGGCGGAAGGGGCCACTCGGTAATCAGTGACAACGAGGTGCTGACGCTTTGGCGAGAGCCGCGATCTCGAGGGGCCACAATTGCCGCAGCCAAGCCGCCAAGAATCTTTCGTGTTTGCGCAAAACGCACCGGCATCTGAGCTAGTCGCTTCCTTGTCGCACGGTTTCTACCGCCAGCGACCCGGCCGGCAGGGCCTTCAACAGCTCCACCTCGGGTTTCGTGAGGTGGATCCATGCCGCCCAATCATCCGGGCGCAGAACCACAATCTGGCGATTGTGGATGGGCGCCACGTCCAGGCCGGGTTCCGTCGTCAGCATTGCGAATGTCGGGGGCTTGTTGCCTTCGCCATCGCGCCACAGGCCGGCGATCGCCATGAACGAGGCGCCGTTGAGCGTGAAGCGATGCTTAGCCTTTGGAGACTTCTTTCCCGTGAATTCGAAGAAAGCCGACGCCGGAATAAGGCAGCGCTTGCTGTTGGAGAAGTTCCGTCCTTCCGAGCGGAAGTTGAAGATCGGCCCGCCTTTAGGCCCGGAGGGCGGAAAGGCAAAGGTCATGCGCGTGAGTTCGATCGTGTCGCCGGCGGCGCGCATGATCGGGGCGGGATCACTGATGCGGATGTCATCCGCCTGCGGCAGATCCAGTTCGGTTTGATAAGTGGGAATGTCGAGCGCCAGCAATTGCCTCATCCTGCAATATTCGGCCCAGGCGATATGCTGCTCATAGTCGTTGCACATAGCTGCCCACGCTTTCAGTCAGTTGACGACTTATAACAGATAACGCGGCTTGGCTGCGGCGCCACCATCCGGAGATTTTCCGCTATGCCCGAAATCTCGCGATCTGCTTGAGCATCGCGCAGTTTGTCCGTGATGACATCGCCGTGGCTCACAATGATGCGCTCAAGGTCCGGTTCATCAGACCATCTGCGGAAAGCCGCGCCCAGCGCCTACCGCCGCCAGGCCAGCGGGCAGTTCTCATGGGGAAAGCACTGAATGGGAACAGTGCAACGGCCGAAGTTTGACAGCGCGATTTTGTTCCACCGTCCGTGATCAGCTTCGCGCCATTTTGGAAAACCATACAGCAACCCTTTCTGGTCTGTTCGACTTCATGTGGTATGGCTCGCTATGTCTTGGACCTTTCCGAGACCGCAGTGCTGACCGAGATTCTGGCAGAGGCCCGTTCTGGTGCTGGCTCCCGTCTCGATCTGATATGCAAGGTCTGCGATGCCAAGGGCAACGAATCCAGCAATTCAGGGTAGCGTTACGGGTCCTGAGAACCGCGACGTGATGCTTCACCGGCCAACCTGCCATTGAAAAACCCGCCACTGAGGGAGCAGTAACGGGCCTTCCGGTGTATGCTCGGCCAGGGAAACCGAGCGCAATCCAAACTTCATTTTCGGAGCCATGTTGCAGTGGGTCCGCCCCTGCTGGCGGGCAGAGGCGGACCCGGCCAAGGCTTGGGACCTAGGCCCGGCAGCGGGGGACGCTGCCGCCGTTTCCAACCTGCGTCGACATATCAGGTTCCACTAATGCACAAAAAGCCCGCCACCTTTGAGCAGCGGGCGTTCCAAAGCTGCAATTCTCTTGATTAATCGATAATCCCGGAGAGCCCGGATGAGTTGGGCGAAGCCGTGAAGGCACGGGTCACGCCGGCGATGGATCCGCAGCAGAGATCGCCGAACGAAAGGATTGCGGGAAACGCGGTCGCTGATTTGCTCAGGCCTGCCGGTAGATGTGGCCTTCGTCGACGGTGGTCAAACGGCGCGTATCTCGACTGCGGCCGGACGGCGACCTCGCCGCACCGCTCGGCAACACGATCGAGGCCCCGCGGCATGCGGGAGCGCCGTGCTCGGTGACGACAAGCTCGGGCTGCAATGCCGCAAGTTGCCACCGAAGTCGCCGACGATGCATTTCGAAGCCGTGCACGGGCGACGTGGATAGACGTGTCGTCGGCAATCAAAGTCCCGTCAGCCTCCCGCCACAGAGGTGCTCCGGCGATGGCCGGGAACCTGTGCAACCATAGCCACCCGGTATGTAGGAACGGAACGAGGCAGTCTGCGGCTGGCTCCATCGCCGCCCATTTGTTAGGCGCAACGATGTTGCAGACCGTGACGAGGGAGACGACGTCCGGTGCTACAAGGCGAACCAGTCGATCGAAGGTCGCGAAATCATCAGCCAGAAGATGGCGAGCACTGCCGCGAAGGCAGGAAAGCCAAAGGCGAACCAGAGCCGAAACAAGGTGTCATAGCGCTGTGGTGGAGGTTGCTTCTCTGCCGCGGCCTGCATAGCGAGATTGCGCATCTCGATCTGCATCCACACGACTGGAAGCCAGAACAGGCCGGTGATGAGGTAGAGCAGGATCGAAAGCACAATCCACCCCTCGGTCAGCGGATAGCCGGAATGCCAGGCGAGGAATGCACCGGTGACAGGTTGGGCGACGACGGCGGTTGCAGTGAAGATGAAATCGGCGATCACGACGATGCGTGCGACCGCCGCGATGGTCGCGGAATTTCCGGTCCGGTGAGCGAGCAGCATGAAGAAGGCGATGCCGGCGCCGGTGCCCAGCAGCACGGCCGCGCCAACGACATGCAGGAACTTGAGCATGAAGTAGGTCATCAGCGTTCCTCCAGGACCGCCAGCGCGACAAAATGCAGAACCAGGATCGGCAGGATCTTCAGGAATGGGCCGAGCGGCTCGTTCCACAGTTCTGGTCGCAGCATGGTCCCCGCGATCGCATAGAAAAGAGCCACCGCAATCGCCCCGAACAGCCCCAGCCGACTGGTCGGTCGCCAGGCGATCAACGCGCCGACCGCCATGTCGGCCAGCGCTCCGGCGATGACCGCCGGTTCCGCCAGCGGACCGATGGCCGTGCCGACCAGCAAGTCGACCCCGCGGCGCCAGCCGGTGGTCAGGGAAATGATGCCGGTCATGATCCAGAAGAAGGGCAGGACAGTAAAGATCGCCGGCTTGACGAAATAGAGACGGGCGAACCATCGCTCCTGCACCGTCGCGGGATTGAGCTTTAGCGCCGCTTCGAGGCTGGATGGTTGGATCCCTGTCGCTGTGATCCACGCCTGCGGGTCGCCGACAGCGCCCCGCACGATTTCCTTGGCCGCATTGCTGCGCATCGGCGGGCGCCAGCCGAGCAGAGCCGCCGCATCGCCGACCCGGTACAGGCCGGCCGCGACGCTACCGGGCAGAGTGAACTCTCCAGCCGGTCTCGACCCAAGCCAGCGGCGGTAGAGGCCGACCACCTTGCTAATCGGCAGCGCTTCAGGTCCGGCAAGGTCAAGCGCAAGGTGCGATGCGCTATCGGGCCGGAGAAAATGCAGGACAGTGGCGATCACGTCATCCAACTGTACGACCTGAAGCCGACCGGTGCTGGGCATCACCGGCAACAGTGGCAATGCGGCCAGTCCGCGAAACAGCGCACTGGCGCCGAACGCCGGCCGGCCCAGCACGACCGACGGGCGCAGGATGACCCAGTCCAAATCGCGCGCCATCAACGCCTGGTCGCCAGCCAGCTTGGTGGCCGAGAAGGCGGACGGCTGCAGCCGATCGACCCCGATTGCCGAGAAGTGAATGACTTTTCTCACGCCCGCCTGCTCACAGGCGGCAAAGAGTGCCGATGCGCCACCCGCATGCACACCGCCAGTGCTTTCTTGCGCGCTGTCCTGCAGCACGCCGGCGCAGTTGACGACCGCGTCGATGCCTATCAGATGCGGGCTCCAGTCCTGCGTCTGCAGCGCCTTTGCCATGTCGAGCAAGACAGGCGGCAAGCCTCTGAAGGGAGCGGCGCCGGCACGATGCAGCACGCGAACGATTTCATATCCATCGGCGGCCAGGCGCGCACAAAGAGAAGCTCCGATCAGACCCGACGCGCCGGTGACGAGGACCCTCACCTGGCACCTGAAAACTGCAGTGACAGTCGCGCCTCATCCTGTCTGCACGCGGAGCCGGACGAAACAGCGGTGTCGCTGCGATCGGGCCGCACGATCGAGCGATTCCGCGCGCCTCGCCGAGGGCAGATGGAAGCGAGCGTCGCGGCGCTGCTGGCGCGTCCGGCCAGAGCTCCGACAGTTTCGAGCAACGATATCGAGCGGAAGCTCGGGTTGATTGTTCCTTTGGTTTCTACCATGGGCGCTGATCCCAAGCTGCCACGGATGTTCCTGCAACCATTCATGGGCAAGGCGAGTTGTTCGCGCAGGAATGACCGCCTCGGACGGTTCAGTGCAACGACCGTATCCACTATTTTGCTCATGCACGCAGCGCCAGCCAACCTGATCGACGGTGTCGATGGACTCGATCTCCCTCCCGCCCAACGCGTTCAGCTAGATCTAGGCGGCATCTTGCAGCGCCCTTTCTACGCTGGTTTCTCCAAGCTGCGTCAACGCCTCGTCCGTTGCCTTCTCTTCGTCGAGCGTCTGCTGCAGCAGCGGAACCGCGTCATTCAAGCCGAGCAGCCTTGCCCAGGTTACCAATGTCCCATAACGGGCGACCTCATAATGCTCGACGGCCTGGGCAGCGGCAACAAGCCCGGCGTCGAGGGCCGGCGCCGCCTGGAACTCCTCCAGTATCTCCCCGCCCTCCTCAATGATGCCGTCGATCGCGGGACAGGTCTTGCCCTGCGCGCGCTTGCCGAAAATCTCGAACACCTGCTGCAGCCGCTCAACCTGACCCTCAGTCTCGTCGCGGTGCTTCTCGAACGCGGCGGTCAACTCTTGCGATTCGGCACCCCTGGCCATTTTCTTGAGGGCACTTAAGATCTTGCGCTCCGCGTAGTATAGGTCCTTCAAGGCTTCGTAAAATAGATCTTCCAGGCCCTTTGTGCTGCTCTGGGCGCTTTTCTTCGTCGCCATCTCCATGTCCCACTTCGAGTTCAATGCTTCGCGGCATATGCAGCTCTAACAACCAAGGCCATCGGTTGTTCCTCGCCCTCAAAGACATGGTGGGAACACGAGCAAGGACCGTGATCTCGCTCCGTTCTGGTCGGCACAACCGGCGCCATGTCGCCTCTGCGCCTGGCTAGCCTCGCGGCCGCTTGTCAAGCCGCCTGCCGCGCCTTAACCGGCGTTCTCGCCTATCGAAGTCGATTGCTGGTCACGCTTTCGCCGATCAATGTTGATAAGACGGCGGTCGGGGGCCGCGGCGCCGGAACGACCTCTTCAGCGTTTTGTGGGCAAGCTGCTGTGAGACCAGATCGCGCGCTTTTCGGCACATATTGCAAGCCACAATGGTCGCTCGGCTGCCTCTGCCGGTCTAAACGGGACCCGGCCCGCGGCATGCCCGGATGGTTGAAGCGGATTGTTGAAAAGGTGTGTCGGGGTGAACTAGATCATCCGCCGCCATCGGTTGCGACGATCGAGCGACGATTGCTCCTACCGGCCGCCCGACCGCCGTTTCGCTTCTTCATCGATCCTGCGACCTGAGAATCTTGAGTGCCTCGTCCTTGGTGAGGCCGCACTTTCGGGCAAAGTAGTTCGCTTCGATGGCCCTTTCGCGATCCGTCCGAGACGCGGTGTTCTGCTTGGCCTTCGTGCCCATCGATGCTATCGCCTCGATTATATCGCCTGCTGGTGATCAAGCGCCTACGCCGTGGGAGGGCTCACGCGGGGATCGGGTCACCAATCTTGCAGCTCCGCTGCCTGGCTCGAACTGTGGTTTGACGCGATTGTTCTGCGATTGCAAAACTTCGCAAGAGATGCCTGGCGCCGGACTTTGCTGTGGCCATTCGGGATCTGTCATCCCATCGCTGTGACCTGCAGACGAATGCAGAGCCTCAGCAGTTTTTCGCCGCTTTCATCGTGGGTTAGTCCCGACAACATGTTCGTTCCAGTACCCGGAGGAAAAAACGTGCGCGACCAGTCTTTTTCCCATCTGGAGGCGCTCATTGATGTGCGTCCCGACACGAATTTCACCCCTAGCGCGCCATGGCCTCGCGGATCGGCCACTGCGTCACTCGATGCAATATGGAACAATCCTCGCAGGCGAATGTTGGGCAACCCAACCCCCTGGAGGATTGCCAATGTTCATGCACAACAAGCGCCTGCAATACACCGTCCGCGTTTCGGAGCCTAATCCCCGCCTGGCCTGCATGATCATGGAACAATTCGGTGGCGCCGATGGTGAGCTTGCCGCGGCGATGCGCTATTTCACGCAAGGCCTCGGCGAGGATGATCTTGGCCGTCGCGACATGTTGCTCGACATAGCCACTGAAGAACTCAGCCACCTTGAGGTGGTGGGATCGATCGTCACCATGCTGAACAAGGGGCTCAAGGCACAACTTGCCGAAGGCCAGATGAAAGAAGCGGACCTTTATGTGATGATCGGCGCCAGCGGTACGACAGCCAAGGAATCCATCCTGTTTGGCGGTGCTCCCGCGCTGTGCGACTCAGCCGGCGTTCCCTGGACCGCGGCCTATGTCGACTCACGCGGTGAACCTACCGTGGATTTGCGGTCGAACATCGCCGCTGAAGCGCGCGCCAAGATCGTTTACGAACGCCTCATCAACATCACCGATGATCCGGGCATCAAGGACGCGCTCGGCTTCCTGATGACACGCGAGATCGCTCATCAAAAGTCGTTTGAGAAAGCACTCTACGCCATCGAAAACAATTTCCCGCAGGCAAGCTCCCGGGCATCGAGAGGTACGCCAGCATGTACGTCAACACCTCTCAAGGTGACGGCGATACCAATGGTCCATGGAATTCCGGCGAAGAGTGGGATCGGATCGATGACCTTGAAGAGGTGATGCCCGTCGACGGCGGAGACGGCTTGGCAACCGTCAAAATGGGCGCCAGAGACATGAAGGTGGTGGCCAAGATGGCCGACCGTACTCTTTCTGATCCGGCGTCCGATCCGATCACGGGCGCTGATCTAGGTGCCGGTCCGGGAGCTGGCCGAACCAAGAACGCGGATTTTGGCGGCGCGACAAGCATTCAGGAGGCCCCGGCCGTGGCAGAGGCTGCTGTCAAACGCGCACGTAAGCGTTAGTTTGGAGCTGACGTCATTGCGGGCAACTATGTTCGGGGTCAGGAAGCTAACGACGAAAGCAGGGCATCCGACTGGCAGCAGCGGACTGGCCGGAGTGCGCTATTTGCTGAGTGGGTGAAGCACATATGGCCACCTCCGCACCACGATCAGAGTCGGAACATGCGGGGCAGTCGGAGAAGGTCCGTGCCTACGGTTGCGAGAACCGGTGCATTGTCGCAATCGGAGCCTCGGCGGGGGGCCTCGACGCGCTGAAGAGACTTGTCCGGGATATTTCGCCGGACATTCCGGCGGCCCTCCTCATCGTACAGCACGTCGGTCTCACGAGTTACCTCGGCGACATTCTCGGTCGCGCTGCCAACATGCCCGTAGCGAATGCCGCCAGCGGCACGAAGGTTAAAAACGGGCACATCTTCGTTGCACCGCCAGGAGCTCACCTGCTTTTACATGATGATCACATTCTGCTGCGGCGCGGGCCGCGGGAGAATTTGGCGCGCCCTGCCATCGATCCCCTTTTTCGCTCAGCGGCCTGCAGCTTTGGCGGCAGCGTGATTGGTGTCGTGCTCACGGGCAGCCTCTCCGGCGGGACCGCCGGCTTGCGCGCCATCAAGATTTGCGGAGGGGTCAGCGTGGTCCAAGATCCCGACGACGCTGCAGTACCCGATATGCCGCTGAGCGTCTTGCAGAATGTGGAAGTCGACCATTGCGTCGCCCTGTCCGAAATGGCTGGCCTGTTGCGCAGGCTTGCGTCCGAACTCGCAGGGCCGACACCAGAAATCCCGCCTGTCATCCGCCTTGAGGCTGCGATTGCTGCTCAGGAGCACAGCACAATGGAACAGACAGAACGCCAGCTTGGCACCCCCTCGACATTTGTCTGCCCCGAATGTCACGGACCGCTTTGGGAGATCGAAGACGGGCCGATTACCCGTTACCGTTGTCACACCGGACATGCATTCGGAGCGGACGTTTTGATGCAGGCCCAGGCGGACGATGCGGAACAGGCCCTTTGGAGCCTTCTAAGAGCGCACCAGCAGCGGGCCGAGTTGGCGAAACGGACGGCGAAACGAGAAGCCGCTCGGGAAAGACATAGCTTTGGCCAGCCAAATGGCTACGCGGGCCGCGGAACACGAAGCCGACGCGAAGCTTATTGAAGAAATTATCCATCGTCGAAGGCCGTGACAAAACGTACGCCCCGACAACCATGAGCTTATTTCGGTCCGGGGCTCACGGTTACCGGGTTGGCGGCGTCACTTGCCGCGCTCGCCGCTCCGTCTGAAGTAAGTCCTCACCTCTAAACAGCTACGGCATGTCTTCGCTGTTTCGGCCATGCATGTTGGAGCCGTGCATGAAGGACTGGATTTCGTCCAGATCGATCTTGCCATCACCATTCTCGTCGATGTTGCTGAAGATCCTGCCGACCCCGCCTTCAACCTCGTTCTGGGACAATGAACCGTCGCCATCCGTGTCCAACAGTCCAAACACCAGTCGCATGCCGGCACCGCGCATCATTTGGTGACCACGGTGTCGATCCATTCTGTGTCCTCTGCCCCAGTCGCCACGATTTAGCCAATGGTCGCCATGACGGCTAGCTTCATCGGGGCGGTCAGCATCCTTGATGCGGCCGTCCTGGTTCATGTAGCGATCTTCCTCATCGCGGAAACCTTCCTCAGAACCGCGATCCTGCTTCATTCTCTCCCGGACCGCTTGCTCAACCATCTGGCGGATCATTTCGCGTGTTGGTCCGTCCGCTTGTCGGTTGATATCCGGCAACTGCCCGCCGACCGGCTGTTCGGTGGCCGGAGGGGGTGCGGGTGTCGAGGGGGCCGGTGTTCCGCTTGTCTGGGCCAACGCGGGGAAGGTCAGAGCTATGAAAGCGGCCGCGGCCGTCGTGACGTGTGAATGTCTCATGGCGTGCTCCATCTATCGCGCCTGCTTGCTTGGAAGGCCAAACTGGAGCTCGATCTGTTTGTTCCCTGAGGGGACTAGGTTCCGGCGAAGGCAAGCTGCTCGTGAGCCCTTGGGCCAAGCCTCGAATGCCTGTGATTAATGAAGCGGCTAGTTCGGCTTCCGCAATGCGTCAAACGATTGCCCCGGCGATCGCCGCGATTGGGCGGTCAAGGGAATTCAGCACCGGGGCCCCAAAGCAGATGATCCCGTCCGCAACCTGCTGGTCGTCGCAGCTGAAGCCATTCGTGCGGATATCGCGCATTTCAGCAATGAGGTCGTCAATAGTTTGCACGCTTTCTGTGTTCGAGGCTCGGGAAGACCATCGGCATAGAGCCGCCGTACTTCGAAATCGCTCATCTGGCTGAGAAAGGCTTTGCCGGTGGCCGTAAAGGCTGCGGGCAAACGCATTCCTGGACGGAACTGGATCAGCGAATGGCTAACGCTCGAATTGCGTGCGGCGAGATAGAAGACCTCTCTCCCTTCGAGCACCGAAAGGATAATTGTTGCCCCCGGGCAACTCCGTCTCGCCAACTCCGTCGCCACGTCGGATTGCTGGGCAAAGGCGTTCGACCATCGCATGACGGGGGGCCTAACTGGAAGGTCTGGTCGCCGCGGCGTATCAAGAGCTCCAAGTGTACGAGCGTCGAACATAGCGCATGCGCAGAAGAACGCGCGATTCCAAGCTCGCGAGCCAGATCCGATAGCGTTGGGGAAGTTCGTGATCTCGCGACGATGTCCAAGATACGCACCCCACGGTTCAGGGCAGGGGGAAGGGCCGCTTTCGCGCCTCGTTTTGATTGATCTCGGTGTCAGCCATGGCCCCTCCCAAGCGCGTCACGCCTAAACCTTGAGGTGACAGGGCCGCAGATAGCGAGCCATCGGGCAAAAATCGAAAGGCCGGAAGGGTTGCCGTACGGTTTTACAAGGCAACGACGCTAGGTCGTTCGAACAAAAACCGCGCTGTCGAGATTGGGTCATTGCACTGTTCCCATTCGGTGCTTTCCCCATGAGAACTGCCCACTGGCCTGACGGCTGGCGGGCTTTTTTGTATCAGCGGAACCTTATTACTCATGNTCAGTTCTTGGCGGCAGCGCCCCGCACGCTGCTGGCCAAGGAAAGGCAACCCTTGGCCGGGCCCGCATCGGTCCTCACCCAAGCGGTGCGGGCCCACTGTCGATGCTGCCGAGCCCGTCTTCACACCCTTGGGCGTATCTTTCGAACAGTTCCACCTTTTCTGGATAAGGAAGGCGGTGTAAACGCTGGCAACCTTCGCACCGATAGTGGGCGGCAACGATAAACCAACG